>CALDPX010000059.1 GCA_937911745.1 uncultured Alistipes sp.
AGCCCGTAAATGTCAACATCAGGGCTGTGCTCAGCATTAGTAAAAGTTTTTTCATTTTAGTAATAATTATTTTGGGTTAATTTATTGTGTCCCCAATTATTACTATTCGCACCCCAATAGTGATTAATAAACAAAAAGAAAGCGTGGTGCTGAAAGACTTATTTTAGAATTACAGGTCGTAGGAAACCTAACAGATAAAACAAGCAACAGCCCACGCCTATACCCCAATGCAGGGTATGACGTGGCAAGCATAGTGCCTATTCTCTCTGTTGTCCGAATTTCCTACGTTCGTAATTCGAGAATAAACTTACACTTTCCGCGTAAAATTAATATGTTAGCACAAAGATAATACAATAATTCCCAATTATCAATTTTCTATTTTCAAGTTTTTTTCTTAGTTTTGTAGATTAAATAGGGTACTTGTGTGCGCACGCGAGTGGGTGCGCGTGCGAGCGAACCTCGAAAGTAGAATAAATAGTAAACGTAAAACAATAAAAATCAGAACATTATGAAATTTACAATCTCCTCTTCGGCACTCTTGTCGCTCCTTTCGACAACGGGTAAGGTGGTAAGCAGCAAGAACACTCTGCCTATCCTCGACTATTTTCTCTTCGATTTGAAGGGCAACACTCTGAAAGTTACCGCTTCCGACCTCGAAACCACTCTCGTGGGCAGCATTACTGTTGAGAGCGTAGAGCGCGAGGGTATCATCGCAGCCCCCGTAAAACTGATGCTCGACTCGCTCAAAGAGTTCTCCGAGCAGCCCCTCACAATCGAGGCAAACGAGGACACTTGGGAGATTACCGTAAGTTGGAAGAGCGGTTCGCTCAACATTCCCGGCACCTCGGGCTTGGGCTATCCTGCACTTCCCGAACTCGCAGAGGACAAAATTGAGGTCGCTCTGGACGTGGATATGATGATTGGCGGTATCAACAAGACCATCTTCGCCACTGCCGATGACGACTTGCGCCCCGTGATGAACGGTATCTATGTAAACCTTGCACAGGGCTTGGTTACCTATGTTGCTACCGATGCCCACAAACTCGTTAAGCACACCGCCGAGGCTGAGGTGGCGGCAGAGGCTTCGTTCATCATGCCCAAGAAACCCTCCAACCTGCTGCGTGGTATCCTGCTCAAAGAGGAGGACGCTGTGAAGGTGGCTTTCGACAAGAAGAATGTTGTTTTCTACTTGAAGAACAGTACTTTGGTATGCCGTCTTATCGAGGGTGTATATCCCAACTACAACGCAGTTATTCCCGCAGCCAACCCCAACAGGGTTATTGTTGATAGGGTAGAGTTGCTCAATGCCATTAAACGTGTGGCAGTCTGCTCGAATCAGGCTACCAACCTTGTGGAGTTCAGCATTGGTGCCAACACCATCAACCTTGCAACCAAAGACCTCGACTTCTCCTACTCGGCACGCGAGAGCGTTTCGTGCGCCTACGAGGGTCAGCCTATCGTCATTGGTTTCAAATCGACCTTCCTTGTAGACATTCTCTCGAATATCGAGACTCCCAGCGTTGTTGTAGAGTTGGCAGACTCCACTCGTGCAGGTGTCTTCAAACCCCTCTACGATGAGCCTCAGAGCGCAAATACTTTGATGCTCTTGATGCCTATGATGATTAACTCGTAGAATATGGAACTGAATCTCAAAAACCCGATTGTATTCTTCGACCTCGAAACCACCGGTATAGATATCGTAAAGGACCGCATCATCGAGATTTCGCTCGTGAAGGTAAGCCCCGGTAGCGATACACCAATGGTTAAGACTCGCCGAATAAAACCCATTGACGACAATGGCGAGGTGATGCACATTCCCGCAGAGGCTACGGCAGTACACGGTATTACCGATGAGGATGTGGCAGGGGAGTATACCTTCCGCCAGATTGCCAAATCGCTTGCCGAACTCATCAAAGGGTGCGATATTGGCGGTTTCAACTCCAATAGGTTTGATGTGCCGATGCTTGCCGAAGAGTTTTTGAGGGCAGGTGTGGATGTGGACCTGAAAAAACGCAAGTTTGTCGATGTGCAGACCATCTTCCACAAGAAGGAGCAACGCACACTCTCGGCAGCATATAAATTCTATTGCGACAAGGATTTGGAGGGTGCACACTCGGCAGAGGCGGACACGTTGGCTACTTATGAGGTTCTCAAAGCACAACTCGATCGCTATGATGACCTACCCAACGATATAGCTGCACTTGCCGAGTATAGCCAGCACACTCGCACTGCCGATTATGCCGGTAGGATTCTCTACGACGACCAGGATAGGGAGATTTTCGGCTTCGGAAAACACAAAGGCAAACTCGTGGAGGAGGTTTTTCGCAAGGAGCCATCATACTATGATTGGATGATGGAGGGTGAGTTTCCCCTTTATACCAAACAAGTCATTACAAGGATTAAAACCCGCTGCAAATAGTGTACGGGGTGCTGTTGAGGTTGTGCAATTTCAACCCCCCCCAAAACCTTATTGATTTGGACTAATGAGAAGAGAGATTATACTCGTTTGGACGTTGCTTTGTGGATGTGTGATGTCGCTTTCGGCTCAGTCGATACGTTCCACAGAGGTGTTGCGTATAGATGACAATAATTACTACATTCATAGGGTAAGTGCGGGCGAGAGCGTGGCAGACATTGCTGCCCTCTACTCGCTTTCGGACAACGAAATTGTGTTGGAGAATGACCTCGATCCTGTGGCTCCTGCCATAGAGGAGGGGAGGGTGTTGAGGGTACCCTGTTACGAACGTATCAGCCGCCTGCAACCCAAACGTGGTGATGAGCGTTATGACCGCTACCGTACTAAGGGTGGCGAGTCGCTCTTTAAAGTAGCTGTTGATTTTGCCATCGCTTTGGATACGCTTGTGGAGGATAACGCGGGAGTTGACATTACTAACTTAAAGAGTAAAACCTCACTCTATATACGTCGTTCGGCTTCGGGTAAAACACAATTGGCAACCATACGAGAACAGAGTATTCGATATGCAGAATTATTGAGTTCGCTATCGCGCGAATGGGATTATTTCACCGTGAACGAAGGGGGTACGCTCTATTCGTTGGCTGTGGAGAGAGGCGTTGATGTGGAAGATTTGACCGATGATAACGGAAATCCCGAACTCATTTATGAGGGTATGGTGCTGAAAACTCCCCGCCAGGGTGACAAAATTGTGGAGGGTGGATATGAGCCCACCATTAAAAGCGATATTGCCGAATATTTGGATAGTCTCTCAATGAGTGATGTTAAGTTTCGTCCCTTCGATAAGGATGTGCTTACGGTGTCGTTGATGCTGCCATTGAGCGATACTCTCGATAGGGTTAGAGGTAGTTTTGTGGAGTTTTATCAGGGCGCATTGCTCGCAGCCGAGGATTTCAAGACTGAGGGACGCTCGGTAGATATCCAACTTTTCAATACTAAAAACTCGGCAGCCTATGTGGATGTGTTGGTCGAGCACGAAAAGTTGTTGGAGAAGACAGATCTCTTTGTTGGTCCCATCTATGAACGAAATAGTGAGGCTGTTGTAGAGTTGGCGCGAGAGATGGGTGTACCTGTGGTATCTCCTCTTGCAACCACCACCCAAGGCTCCTACGGCAGACACTACTACCGCCTTGCACCGACAGCAACTACCCGCACTGATAAACTTGCGGGTATGATAGCTCCTGAAACCAACGTCATAATGGTCTATACAGCATCTAATGATGAGGAAATGGAGCGAGAGATTCTCGGCTTGCTTGGCGATCATCCCTTTGGTAAGGTTATTTATAACAAATCTTTCGAGTTGGATTCGCTGCAAAGTCGCCCCATAGAGGAGTTGATGGCAGAGGATGATAACCTTTTTGTGGTGCTTTCCGACAATGAGATAGATACTGACCGCTCGTTGGCTATCATCTCCTCCATTATGAACTCACGCCAACCCAAATACGGTAGCCGTAGGGTGCCTGTAAGGGTTGTGGGCTCAGCTGCGTGGGCTAAGTACAAGAATATGGACAAAAACCTGCTTTTCAAACTCGATGTTAGTTATGTGACCAATTATCACGCCGATAGGAGTAACCAGAGAGTGAGAGAGTTTGACAGGCGTTTCATCCGAGAGTTTGGTAGGGCACCTTCGATGTTTGCCTATCGTGCTTATGATGCCGTGAGGCTCTTTGCTAACGCCATTTTTGCCGGAGGCGACCTCGCAGCCGAACTCAACGGCTCGGTCGTTCCGTTGCTTCAAATGCCATATAGCTTCACTGAGGAGGGAGGTAATATGGTGAATGATGCATGGGTAGTGGTTAATTATAGACCAAACTACACCATAGAGGTGCGATGAAACTCATTCTTTGGAATGATTTGGGTATTGTTTCTTATGTCATAGAGCATAGATAGCCTCAAAAATAGTGAGCGGGCTCCTTGTTATAAGGTGTCCGCTCACTATTTTTGAGTCTCAACTTTCAATCGAGAGCTATTGTTGCGCCTTCTCGGCACGCTTACGGTCAATCTCGCTCAACAATATCTTACGCATACGCATAAACTTAGGCGTAATCTCTACATACTCGTCCTCGCGGATATATTCGAGTGCTTCCTCCAACGAGAACTTCACAGCAGGCGCAAGAATAATTTTATCGTCCGAGCCGCTGGCACGCATATTGGTGAGTTTCTTGCTCTTGGTAAGGTTCAGACAGATGTCGTTGTCGCGGGTATTCTCGCCCACCACCTGTCCGCAATATATCTCATCGCCGGGCTCCACGAAGAAGCGTCCCCTATCCTGCACCTTGCCGAGTGCATAGGCGTATGCCTGCCCCGTCTCCATAGCCACCAAAGAGCCTACCGAGCGCATCTCTATCTCGCCTTTGTAGGGCTCAAAACCTTTTAGGCGGTGAGCCATAATAGCCTCTCCGGCAGTGGCGGTCAGCAGGTTGCTCCTCAGACCTATGATACCACGCGAGGGTATCTCAAATTCGAGCCTTGTGCGCTCATTACGCGACTCCATATTTTTGAGCGCACCTTTGCGCTTGGTCGTGAGCTCAATAGCTTTACCTGCGTAGTCATCGGGCACATCAATCGTAAGTTCCTCCACGGGCTCACACTTCACACCATCAATTTCCTTGAAGATGACCTTAGGCTGACCTACCTGCAACTCGTAGCCCTCGCGGCGCATAGTCTCGATGAGTACCGAGAGGTGCAGCACACCACGACCATAGACTATAAATTTGTCGGCACTCTCGCCCTGCACAACCCTTAGTGCGAGGTTCTTCTCCAACTCTTTGTCCAAACGCTCCTTGATGTGGCGGCTGGTCACATACTTACCATCTTTGCCGAAGAAGGGCGAATCGTTGATGGTAAAGAGCATACTCATCGTAGGCTCGTCAATAGCGATAGGAGGCAGTGGCTCGGGATTTTCGTAGTCGCAGATGGTGTCGCCAATCTCGAAACCATCAATACCCACCAAAGCGCATATCTCTCCACACTCCACACTCTCCACCTTCGATTTACCCAAACCCTCGAAGACCATAAGGTCTTTTATTTTGGTCTTTATGAGCGAGCCATCACGTTTGGCGAGCGTTACGTTCATACCCGAACGGAGTGAGCCACGAGTGAGTTTACCCACTGCAATACGACCTAAGTAGGGTGAGTATTCGAGCGAGGTGATGAGCATCTGAGGTGTTCCTTCCACCTTCTCGGGCTCGGGGATGTCGTCAATAATCGTATCGAGCAAAGGTGTGATGGAGTTGGTCTTCTCCTTGTAGGAGTGGCTCATCCAGCCCTGCTTTGCGCTACCATAGATGGTGCGGAAGTCGAGTTGTTCCTCGTTGGCATCGAGCGTGAACATAAGGTCAAAGACCTGCTCGTGCACAAAGTCGGGACGGCAGTTGGGCTTATCGACCTTGTTTACCACCACGATAGGCTTTTTGCCCAGCGCGAGAGCCTTTTGGAGCACAAAGCGAGTTTGGGGCATAGTACCCTCAAAGGCATCCACCAAGAGGATTACGCCATCTGCCATATTCAGTACCCTCTCAACCTCTCCACCAAAGTCGGAGTGACCAGGGGTGTCAATAATGTTAATTTTGTAGCCGTTGTAGATTACCGACACGTTCTTGGAGAGAATGGTTATACCTCTCTCGCGCTCCAAGTCGTTGTTGTCCAACACAAGAGTGTTTTGCGCCTCCTGATTGCGTATAAGGTTGGCTTGGAGAATCATCTTGTCCACGAGTGTAGTCTTTCCGTGGTCAACGTGTGCGATAATTGCGATGTTGCGTAGTTTCTGCATCTGTTTTCCTATTATTTTGGTCGCAAAGGTAGTAAATTATACCCTTTTTTGTACTACCTTTGTATAAAATTAAGGTATGAAAATGATGAAAATTCTCTCCGATATACAATTTACCCGCTCTTCGTCCACTCGTATTGTGGTGGGCTCGGTGCGCAAAACATTGGTCGAAGTACTCCCCAAGGGGCGTGTTGTTGCATTTGTCGATGCCGAAGTGGATGCTCTGCACAACCTTTCGGAGTTGATTCCCGAAAGTGTCGTAATACCCGCAGGCGAGGAGAACAAGAACCTCGAACTTGCCACAATGCTGTGGCAGGAACTCATTGAGAGTAAGGCTGATAGGCAGACCTTCCTGCTTGGTATTGGAGGAGGTGTAGTATGCGACCTTGTTGGCTTTGTGGCAGCGACTTTTATGCGCGGTGTACGCTTCGGACTTGTGCCAACCACGCTTCTGGCGCAGGTCGATGCAGCCATTGGGGGCAAATGTGGCGTCAATATGGGGGGATACAAAAATATGGTCGGAGCGTTTGCACCTGCCGACTTTGTGCTGTGCGATGCTTCGCTACTCTCTACGCTTCCCGAGAGGGAATTTCGCTCGGGGCTTGCCGAGATGATTAAAGCGGCAATTATTGGCGACAAGCAACTCTTTACGCTCTTTGAGCAGAACGACCTTGCGACCTTGCGAGGTAATGAGGCGCTTTTGGAAGAGGCGGTAAGTCGCAGTGTGGCAGTGAAGTGCGCCATCGTTGAGCGCGACCCCTACGAGAAGGGCGAACGCCGAGTGCTCAACCTTGGGCATACCTGGGCACACGCCATAGAGAGCCTCACAACCGACTACACCCACGGCGAGGCGGTGGCTATCGGCACCATTCGTGCCACCCGAGAGTCATTGCAGAGGGGCACAATCTCTGCCGAAGATGCCGAGCGCATCGAGAGTCTCATTGCCCGCTATGGTCTACCCACCGATTGCGCCCTTACGGACGAACAGCTCAGTGAGGCTATGCAGCACGACAAAAAGAACTCCTCGGAGGGAATAGAATTTGTGCTACCAAAGAGGATTGGATGGTTGGATCTTTGATGTTGATATCACTTGTTGGCTGTGATACCAGAAATGGAAGGCTATGTTGTTTAGCCTTCCATTTTTTCTGAAACCCAATTAGTTAGGGTAATGTAGTCTGCCACGGAGAGGGCTTCGGCTCGGAGCGAGAAGAACTCGTGTTCGGCACCACCAAAGTCGCCAAAGGCTGCCCTAAGAGGTGTTTTGAGCATTTTGCGTCGCTGGCTGAATGCTGCCTTGACCACCTTCGTAAAGAGGACTTCGTCGCAACCCAAATCCCTCACACCATTACGCTTCATCCTCACAACGGCGCTCTTTACCTTTGGCGGAGGATTAAAAACGTTTTCGTGCACCGTGAAGAGGTACTCTATATCATACCACGCCTGCATCAATACACTCAATATGCCATAGTCGCGGTTGCCTGCGGGAGAGGCTATGCGTAGCGCTACCTCCTTCTGTACCATACCAACCACTTCGGGTATGAGGTCTTTATGGTCGAGGACCTTGAAGAAAATCTGAGAGGAGATGTTGTAGGGGAAGTTTCCGATTACCTTCAAACCCTCGGGAAACATCTCATCGAGTGGAAGGTTGAGAAAATCGCCATAGATGAGTCGTGGTGTGAAGTCGGGATAGTGACGGTGGAGATACTCCACGCTCTCGCCATCCACCTCAGCCCCCCAAGTACATATATCCTTGCGAGCCAAGAGAAACTGAGTCAGCACTCCCGTGCCGCATCCCACTTCCAAGACGTTGCCGCCCTCGCTCATAGCCTCTGCAATACTGCGTGCCACACCCATATCCGTTAGGAAATGTTGTCCGAGAGCCTTCTTGGGACGTACATAGTTGGAGTTGCCACCCCTTTGTTCGGAGTGGTTATGTCTACCGTCCCTGACTTTACTATTGTGCTGTTTGTATGCCAATTGTCAAATTTTTTTGTATTGTTATCTCTATTTTCATTCTTTCTACTCCTCCGAAGCGGTTGTACCGCCATCGGTGGAGCGCCATTTGCGGTCGCTCTCCTTAGATTTGTAGGTCGTATCGAAACCTAAGAGGTCTTTGCTCTCGACAACTTCTTCGCCGTCGATTTTAATTTTGCGTTTGTGCGAAGAACCACTGCCGCTACCGCCCTCGCCAACAAGGCTCATAAGGAAGCCGGCAAACATCACAAGTAGCACAAGGGCAACAACTACTACCACTACAACGCCCGCAAACATTGCCACCACAACAGCCACTGTCATCAGCAGTGAGCGCAGTACGGCAACTTTTGCACTCTTGGCAGAGAGTATCGACTCCACGATATTAGCAAGTGCTATGACCATAATGTAGGGTATGAAACTGTCGTCAAGACCGCCCTCAAAGATTGTGAGCAGCGCACCCGCAACGGCGGCAACAATAATAGTTATGACACCCAGCCACGAGGAGCCTGTAAACTTTTCGCCCCAAAGTTTCTCGTCCCACGAGCGGAGCCAATTAATCATATTCTTAATCTTCTCTTTCATATCTCACAGCGGTTTTATTCGAACAACAATACCAAAGCCGCAACCACAATGGGTACAAGGCAAAGGATGGTGTATTTGGTAAATACTTTGAAAGCCTCTCGGGGCTCAACGGTGGCGATTGTCAATCCCGCACCCGCAAAAGCCTCGCTACTCAGCACCTTCTTCCAAGCGATGATTAGCACAACTGCCCAAGCAAGGTGAATAATCCTATATGCCTCATAGAAGTTGATGAAGCCAAAGGCTACGCTCACGATCCTCACGATGAGCAGAGTGGCGATAACATTGAGCCAGCCTAAGTTCTCATTGCTAAGCGTCTTGCTACGGGCAATGGCTGCATAGCACCACACATTAACTCCCCACAAAAGAGCAACAGCCCAATCCATCGCCAGCATATCGCCTTCGCCCAAATCTATCCACATAAGCGACAGTGCAAGCAACGCAATAGCAATCACAGCCTGCACCCACACCATACGTTTGCAGGCAAGTTCAACAACGTGGTTGGATGCAACCTTGCGTAGCATCAGGAATACCACCAACATCAGCAGCGGCTCCATAAAGAGCAGGCGCGATGAGATTGCTCCCAAAACCACACCTACGAGCATCAGCCACCAAGCAACCTTTTGTGTGCGTGCCACTTTGGGAGCAACTGCGCCTGCGCCTGCGAAGTTCTTTTCTTCGTTCATGAGTTTGGTATTATTTGTTTGATTGTATTGAGATTTCTCTTTTTTCTATTCCTCCAACTGCTCGGTAACCGCTGCGGGGAGTTGTTTGGAGGTCTTAATGCCCAGTGCCTTAATATCCTCAGCCTTTTTCAAGAGGTTGCCCTTGCCTGTGGAGAGTTTGCCCCACGCCTCGTCGTAGCGTTCCTGAGCCTTCGAGAGTGCCGAGCCTACATCCTGCAAATCCTTCACAAAACCGCAGAGTTTGTCGTAGAGTTTACCCGTTTCTTCGGCAATCGAAAGTGCGTTTTTGGTCTGCTTATCGCGTGTCCAGAGTTGGTACATCAGTTTCAGCACCGATATGAGGTGTGTGGGGCTGATGATGACAACGTGTTGCTGGTATGCCTTCTCCCACAGCCCCGTATCAGCATTCATTGCCGCCATATAGGCTCCCTCGTTGGGTACAAACATCATCACAAAGTCGGCGGCGTCCTTGACATATCGCTGATACTGCTTGGAGGTTAGTTCCTTGACGTGCTGAGTAACCGAGGCAACGTGTGCCGCAAGTGCAGCCTCGCGCTCCTCTTCGCTTGTGGCATTGACATAGTTGACGTATGCCGTAAGCGACACCTTGGAGTCTATGACGATGTGCTTGCCCTCGGGTAGATGGAAGATGACATCGGGGCGCAGAAGGTTGCTCTCCTCGCCCACAATTTTACTACCATCGGCATTGTGTGTAGCCTGCATAGTGAAGTTCACGCCCTCCTCCAAGCCCGACTTTTCGAGTATCTGTCGCAGTATCATCTCGCCCCAATCGCCTTGCACCTTACTGTTGCCCCTTAGTGCATCCGTAAGTTCGCGAGCCTCGCGAGAGATTGTTGCGTTGAGTTCGGTGAGCTGTTTCAGGCTCTCGCGCAACGACTTCACCTCGCTAACCTCGTCTGTATAGCATTTGTCGATTTTGTTCCTCAGTCCCTCCAAATTCTCCTTGAAGGGTGCCAATATCTCCGTTAGTCGCTCCTCGTTGTTCTTCTTGAAGGTTTGCGATTTCTCTTCAAGGATAGCGGTTGCGAGTTCCTTGAAGTTCTGCTCACTCTCGCGGCGCAGGTTGGTTCTTTGTTCACTCTCCTGGCGGAGTTGCTCACGGAGCCTTGCATTCTCGGTAGAGAGGGCGGTTATCTCGCGTTGTTGTTTGTCGGTGCGCTCCACAAGTGGTTCGAGCGATACGATGCGCTCCTGTAAACGAGCCTTAGTCTCGCTGTGCTGTGCATTCTCACTGCGCAGTTGCACCACCTGAGCCTCAGCCTCCGAAAGTCGCTCGCTACGCTCCAAGAGCATACGGCGCGAGGGGTGTAAGTATATGGTAATAGTAACTCCGAGTGCTAAGGAGATGATGACAATAAGTACTAAAATGATTGGTGACATATTGTGGGTGGTAGTTATTGTTTATGAGAGCTGTGGCTCTCCACAACTCTCATAAATAGTTGTCAATTTCGAATTCTCTTAGTGTCCTTGCTCGCACATGAACTTGATACGCACAAGGCGGATTTCTTCTTCGGTATAGTCGCTACCGAGTTCTTCCATTGCCTCATCGAGGCTGTCGCTCTCGGCATCCTCCTTGAAGTAGAGGTAGATATCCTCAGCTTTGTCCTCATCGACAACTTGGTCGATATAGTAGCTAATGTTAAGCTTCGTACCCGAATTGACAATGGACTCAATTTCGCTCAGCAGCTCGTCCATTTCGAGGTTCTTGGCGTGGGCAATATCCTCAAAATCCATCTTGCGGTCTATGCTCTGGATGATGAATACCTTGTTGCCGCTCTTGTTCACGACACTCTTCACGACCATATCCTGCGGGCGGATAATCTCCTTTTCCTCCACATAGGCGGCAATGAGTTTTATGAACTCCTCGCCAAACTTCTTTGCCTTACCTACGCCCACACCACTGATATTCTGCAACTCCTCAATGGTGATAGGATACTGAATTGCCATATCCTCCAACGAGGGGTCCTGGAAGATTACAAATGGGGGTAGGTTGTTGCGCTGGGCGACCTTTTTGCGCAGGTCTTTGAGCATGGCGTAGAGTTCCTCGTCTGCCACCGCACCTTTGCCAGCAGCGGCAGCCATGGCCTCCTCATCACTATCCTCGTTGTAGTTGTGGTCGAGGGTTATGGTAATGGGATAGGGTTTGTCGAGGTACTCTTCACCCTTTGCACTGAGCGACAACAGACCGTAGTTCTCTATATTTTTATCAATAAGACCTTCGATTAAACCTTTGCGTACTACAGCACCCCAAAACTTCTCATCGTGGTCATCGCCAATACCGAAGAACTCCGACTTGTGGTGGTTGTAGGACTTGATGATGGCGTTGTTCTTGCCCACAATAACAGAGGTGAGGTAATCGGCCTTGAACTTGGGACCGATGGCTTCGAGGGTTTCGAGAACCGTCTGCATCGGTTTTTGGGCATTGATTTTTGGTTTGGGATTCAGGCAGTTGTCGCATGCACCACAATCCTCTTCGGTATATTCCTCTCCGAAGTAGTGCAGCAGGCTCTTGCGGCGACACACCGAACTCTCGGCATATGCCACAGTCTCCATTAGTAGTAGACGACCAATCTCTTGCTCCGCAACAGGCTTACCCTGCATAAACTTTTCGAGTTTCTGGATGTCCTTATAACTATAAAAGGTAATACACCTTCCTTCGCCACCGTCACGACCCGCACGTCCCGTCTCCTGATAGTAGCCTTCGAGGCTCTTGGGAATGTCGTAGTGAATAACGTAGCGTACGTCGGGCTTGTCAATACCCATGCCAAAGGCAATCGTTGCCACAATAACATCCACTTGCTCCATGAGGAAAGCGTCTTGGTTGTTGGCGCGAGTCACACCATCCATACCAGCATGATAGGGTAGGGCACGGATACCATTTGCCACCAATAATTCGGCAAGTTCCTCTACCTTCTTTCGTGAGAGGCAGTAGATGATGCCGCTCTTACCCTCGTTTTGTTTGATATAGCGAATGATATCTTTGTTTACATCATTCTTGGGGCGAATCTCGTAGTAGAGGTTGGGACGATTGAACGATGATTTGAAAACCTTGGCGTCCATCATACCGAGGTTTTTCTGAATATCGAACTGCACCTTGGGTGTGGCGGTTGCCGTAAGTGCTATAATAGGAGCCCTGCCGATATCGTTTACGATGGGGCGTATGCGCCTATATTCGGGGCGGAAGTCGTGTCCCCACTCCGAGATACAATGTGCCTCGTCTATGGCATAGAACGAGATTTTGATTTTGCGAAGGAAAGAGATGTTTTCCTCTTTGGTGAGTGATTCGGGAGCGAAATAGAGGAGTTTGGTCTTGCCAGCCAGCACATCGTTTTTGACCTGTGTGACGGCAGCCTTGTTGAGCGAGGAGTTGAGGAAGTGAGCAATACCCTCCTCCATACTGAAAGTGCGCATTGCATCTACTTGGTTTTTCATAAGTGCAATCAGGGGAGAGATGATAATCGCCACACCCTCCATCATCAGCGCGGGCAGTTGGTAGCAAAGGCTTTTGCCACCTCCCGTAGGCATCAGAACAAAGGTGTCGCCACCCGCAAGCACATTGCGAATGACGGCTTCTTGATTGCCTTTGAACGCATTAAAACCAAAGTACTCTTTCAATTTGGCGAGTAAAACCTCACTCTTGATGTTGTTTACCTCCATAACTAATCTCTCTTTTTCACTTTTCGCAATACTAAGATAGTACTTTTTTCGGAAATTAAACTAACTTTGTGGAAAATTTTTTGGATAATG
This sequence comes from uncultured Alistipes sp., assembly GCA_937911745.1. GTDB lineage: Bacteria > Bacteroidota > Bacteroidia > Bacteroidales > Rikenellaceae > Tidjanibacter. The sequence goes on from CALDPX010000059.1 coordinate 13,250, forward strand.
AAGTTATATACCTCCGATTTAGTAAAGAAGTATAAGAGCCGCACGGTTGTAAACCACGTTTCGATAGATGTTAAGCAGGGTGAAATTGTGGGTCTGCTGGGTCCCAATGGCGCGGGTAAAACCACCACTTTTTATATGATTGTGGGACTCGTAAAACCAAACGATGGTCGCATCTTCCTCGAAGACGAGGATGGCACCACAACAGAGATTACCAAAATGCCTGTCTATAAACGCGCCCAAATGGGTGTGGGTTACTTGGCACAAGAGGCTTCCGTGTTTCGAGGACTGACGGTTGAGGATAACCTCAAAGCGGTGCTTGAAATGACCGGATACTCCAAGGAGTACCAACGCCAAAGGGTGGAGGAACTATTGGATGAGTTCCGCTTGCAGAAGGTGCGTAAGAATAAGGGTATCCAACTTTCGGGTGGCGAGCGTAGGCGTACCGAGATTGCGCGAGCAGTGGCTATCAACCCCAAGTTCATTCTGCTCGATGAGCCTTTTGCGGGTGTGGACCCCATCGCTGTGGAGGATATCCAGAGCATCGTGCGCACGCTCAAAGATAAAAATATCGGTGTTATCATTACCGACCACAACGTGCACGAAACCCTCTCCATTACCGACCGCACCTACCTCCTCTTCGAGGGTAAAGTGTTGAAGGCAGGTAGTGCCGAGGACCTTGCAAATGACGAGGAGGTAAGGCGAGTGTATTTGGGACAGGACTTCAAACTCGATAGATAAAACGCATCTTGTGAGTGCTTTTTATGAGTTGAAAATTGAAAATGGAAAATTGAAAATTATGGTGCGCTGCAAACTTTGCGGCGCATATTTTTTATGATAATATTAGGCAAATCTTGCAATGTGGTAAATATTTTTATTATAAAATCTCCCCGTAGTAAGTATTTTGTCGTTTTTTTATCGGTATTTTGCTAAAAAATAGAGAAATTTTCAATTTTCAATTTTCAATTCTCAATTTTATTCGTATCTTTGCGCCCGCATTTGGTATGCAAATAACATTTTTAACTAATTAACAAAACATTATGAACAATTACGAAACCGTTTTCATTGCCACCCCCGTTCTTTCGGAGGCTCAGCTCGACGAGTTGTTTGGCAAATTCCAGGGTGTAATTACCGAGAACGGCGGTCAAATCGTAAATGCAGAGGCTTGGGGTTTGAAAAAACTCGCTTATGCTATCCAGAAGAAGACCACCGGTTACTATTTCCTCATTGAGTTCACCGGCGAGGGCAACCTCATCGAGACTCTCGAAAAACAGTACCGCCGCGACGAGCGCGTTATTCGTTTCCTCTCGTTCCGTCAGGACAAACACGCAGTAGAGTACTCGATCAAACGCCGCAACAAACTCGCAGGCAAAGTTAACGCTGAGGTTGTAGAGACTGAGGCTAATGTTGAACCCGTAGCAGTAGAGGAGGCATAAACTATGGCAGCACCTGTAAAAAACGATAGCGAAATCCGCTACCTCAACCCCGTGTCGGTTGACGTTAAGAAGAAAAAATACTGCCGTTTCAAAAAGAGCGGCATCAAATACATCGACTACAAGGATGGCGAATTCTTGAAGAAATTCCTCAACGAGCAGGGTAAAATTCTTCCCCGCCGTTTGACCGGTACTTCGCAGAAATACCAGAAGAAAGTGGCTCAGGCTGTTAAGCGTGCTCGCCACCTTGCAATTTTGCCTTTCGTAACCGATTTGATGAAATAATTTTTAGAAGGAGGACAATACTATGCAGATTATTCTTATTAAAGACGTTGAGAAATTGGGTTACGCTAACGATATCGTAGACGTAAAACCCGGCTATGCAAACAACTTCCTTCTTCCTCAGGGCTACGCTAAGGTAGCTACCGAGTCGGCTAAGAAAGTTTTGGCAGAGAACCTTCGTCAGAGGGCTCACAAAGAGGCTAAACTCCTCGCAGACGCTCAGGCACTTGCAGAGAAAATCGAGAATCTTCCCCTTACCCTCAGCGCAAAAGCAGAGGAGGAGAAAATCTTTGGTAGCATCACTTCGGCTGACCTCGCAGCTGCTCTCGCAGAGAAGGGCGTAGAGGTAGATCGCAAGGCTATCGAGGTTGAGGCAGTGAAGACCCTCGGCGAGTATGTAGCAACCGTTAAACTCCACAGGGAGGTTAAAGCAACCATTCACTTCTCGGTTGTAGCAGAGTAATTATCTTAAACACAGACAAAACGATGAAAAAAGATATCCATCCTAAGAACTATCGTATCGTTGCATTCAAGGATATGTCCAACGATCACGTTTTTCTCTGCCGCTCGGCAGTGAACACCAAAGAGACCTTGGTAGTGGACGGTGTTGAGTACCCCGTATACAAAATGGAGATTTCGAACACTTCGCACCCCTTCTACACCGGTAAGATGAAACTTGTTGACACCGCAGGTCGTGTTGATAAGTTTATGCAGCGTTACGCTCGCTACAAAAAGTAAAAACGCATATAAGCGGCGATTTAGTCGTTACACTGCGATAAACCACCTCCTCATTTACGCCAAAGTAAACTGCGGAGGTGGTTTTCTTGTGCGCCTATAATTCATCCGATTCTATGCGTTATTTTGTCTAACGTCTAACGTCTAACGTCAAGAGTCCTAAGGCTTATGGGAGTTATGGGATGAATGGGGAAATTCTAAATTAACCAGCCTTCGGATGCTCTAAAATGCTCTCGCTCGGCATAGTGCACAAGTGCCCTCTGCCCTCGCTTAATCGCATTTGCCTCAATACTCAATTCTCATTCCTCTCATCTCTCCCACAAAAAATCTCGGGTATCGAAAAAGATACCCGAGATTTTTATTGACTGCAAATTGCCAATCTGTAAGTTGCTGATTGTTGGTTACTCCTCCAAGCCGAGCAGATGGCACATGATCTTTGGGAGGTCGGTGTTCTCGAATACTCCGCTGAAATGTTCGGCACCGGTACCGTAGGCGAAGATGGGCACCATTGCGCCCGTGTGACCACCCGTTGTCCAGGAGTAGTCCACTTGATGGTCGTGGAGGTCGAAGCGGCGGTTGCCATTAACAATTGTCAGTCCGCCCGTCTCGTGGTCGGCAGTAACCACAACGAGTGTTCCGGGGTGTTCATCCGCATAGTCGAAAGCAACCTCTACGGCTGCATCGAAATCCCTAATCTCGGCAATCATACCCTCCAAGTCGTGACCGTGTGCCTTGCCGTCAATCTGCGAGCCCTCAACCATCAGGAAGAAGCCCGTGCGGTCGGCTTTGGCATTATTGGAGAGTATTTCGAGTGCTTTGGCGGTAGCCTCAGGCAGGAAATTGCCACGACCGCTGAGCATAGAGGGCATTGAGTCCTCGGTGGGTAATACTGCCACCTTCTCCTCGTTAACCTCCTCAATGTCAGCGAGTGATGTGGCGATTGTGTAGCCATTCTCGCGGAGTGTGTCGAAGAAGTTGAGCGAGTCGGCACGTTGGTCGAAACGCTTGCTACCACCGCCCATAAATACATCCAATTCATTGGAGAGGTAGTAGGTGGCAATCTCGTCCTCCTTGTGGCGATTGTCAACGTGTGCCACAAAGGCTGCGGGTGTGGCGTTGGTTACGGGGTAGGTAACCACAACTCCCGTAGCCATACCTGCTCTCTCTGCCTTCTCGCGAATAGAGGGGTGGGGTAGGCTGTCGGGTGTGACGCCAATCATTCCGTTGTTGGTCTTGTAGCCCGTAGCGAGAGCCGTACCTGCTGCCGCCGAATCGGTTATGCGGTTGTTGGCGGAGTAGGTTTTGCAAAGCCCCACATACTCGGCACGCTCCATAGCCAGAGGCTTGTAGTCTTGCGCAATTTGAGTGGCAGAGATATGTGCGATGCCCATACCATCACCTATCATATATATGATACGCTCCACGCGAGGCTCCTCGTCACCGAGCCAATTGTTGATGCCTCGTATTGCCAAGCCTCCCACCAAAATGACTACCACGCACTCCAAAAATGTGCGTAAACCTTTCGATATTTTTTTCATAACATCAATTATATTACCAAACTCTCTATGAAAATAAGTGTTTTTTTCTCCAATAATGTTTAATTCTACATCCGAAATATGCCGTATTTTCGTAAAAAATATTAACTTTGCACGCTGCGCGTGCAAAAGCATCCGAGGGGCATTGTGCTACACCTTGCGCAGAGTGTACGCAAAATGTGATGATTGCAAATATACAAAATAATATAGAAAAATGAAACGAGTTATCTTCCTTTTGGCGAGCCTTTGCGTGCTCGCATCGTGCAAAGAGGCACCCAAACAACAGACCTCGCGAGAGAGAATCTACAAGACTATGACTGTCGAGGCTGCCGACCGTACACTCACCACGGGCTACGCTGCAACCATCAGTGGATGTCAGACCGTAGAAATCCGTCCTCAGGTGAGTGGTATGATTACCGACATTCTCATCAATGAGGGTGACCTTGTGTCGAAAGGTCAGGTGCTGTTCGTCATTGACCAAACACCATATAAGGCCGCCTATGAAATTGCTCAGGCTAACGTAAAGAGTGCCGAGGCAGGACTCTCTACCGCACAACTCATTCTCGATAGTAACAAGGAACTTTTCGAACAGGGCGTGGTGTCGGAATTCGACCTTATGACCTCTCGCAACGACCTTGTGGATGCAGAGGCTCGCCTGGCATTGGCAAGGGCAGAGGAGATTAACGCTACCAACAACCTCTCCTATACCGAGGTGCGCTCGCCTGTGGATGGTGTGGCAAGTATGATTCCATACCGTGTGGGTGCGCTGGTTAGTAGTAGCATTGCAACACCATTGGTTACGGTGTCGGACGATAGCGAGGTTTACGCCTACTTCTCGATGGCAGAGAATACAATGCTTGACCTCATTCAGGAGTATGGCTCGCTTAAAGAGGCTATCCGTGAGATGCCTGAGGTGGAGCTCGTTATGAGTAACGGTAAGAAATACGCCAAGAAGGGACGTATCAACGCTATTAGTGGTACTATTAGCGCAACTACGGGTGCAGTGAGTCTTCGTGCTACTTTCCCCAACCGAAGCCGCCTTTTGCGCGACGGCGGTAGTGGTAAGGTTGTGATTCCTACGGTGTTGAAAAAGGCAATTGTTATTCCCCAATCTGCCACCTACGAGCTGCAAGAGAAGATTTTTGTCTACAAGGTGATTGATGGCAAGGCTGTGTCTGCCGGCATTACCGTTTTGCCTCAAAACAATGGTGTGGAGTACATCGTTGAAAGCGGATTGGAGGTTGGCGACGTGATTATTGCTGAGGGCGCAGGCTTGGTGCGCGAGGGCGCAACCATCAAGACCGAAGAGGATGTGGCTCGCGAGGCTGCCGAGAAGGCAAAAGCAGAGGCTGCTGCCCAAGAGAGTGTTACTGCTAACGAAAAGTAGGGTAGAGGATTATGAACATTAAGACATTTATAGATAGACCGATTTTCGCGGGGGTTATCTCTGTGATTATCGTATTGGTGGGACTTATTAGTCTTACACAACTGCCCGTCGAGCAGTTCCCCGAGATTGCACCTCCAACGGTTAGCGTGTCGGCGAACTATGCGGGTGCCAATGCCGAGACTGTACAGAGGAGTGTGGTTATTCCTTTGGAGGAGGCTATTAACGGCGTGGAGAATATGATGTATATGACCTCGTCGGCAACCAACAATGGCTCGGCAAGTATTCAGATATACTTCCGACAGGGCACTGATGCCGATATGGCAATGGTCAATGTGCAGAACCGTATCGCTTCGGCTCAGGGTTTGCTGCCTGCGGAGGTTACCCGTAGCGGTGTGAGTGTCCGCAAACGCCAGACGAGCCGTATCAAGACGCTGGCTATCTACTCTCCCGATGATTCGTTTGACGAGAGGTTTTTGAGCAACTACCTCAAAATCAACATAGAGCCTCGCCTTTCGCGTATTGCCGGTGTGGGTGAAGTGGATGTGAGGGGTGCCGACTACTCGCTTCGTATATGGCTCGACCCTGCCAAAATGTCGAAATACTCGCTTATGCCTTCGGATATTTCGGCAGTGCTTGCTGAACAAAACTTGGAGGCTCCTACGGGTACGCTCGGTGCCGATTCTAAGAACACTTTTCGCTATACGCTCAAATATCGCGGTCGCTACGAAAAGGAAGAGGACTACGCCAATATGGTCATTCGTGCTGAGGCGGATGGTACGGTATTGAGGCTCAAAGATGTCGCCGAGGTGGAGTTGGGCTCTATGAGTTATGACTATATCGGTAAGGTGAACGGTCATCCGGGTACTACGCTGATGATTTCACAGACCTCGGGCTCTAACGCCAACGAGATTATTGAGGCTATCGACAAGGAGGTTGCCGAAATTCGCAAGGCTCTGCCAAAAGGTATGGAGATTGTCGACCTGATGAGTACCAAGGACTTCTTGGATGCCTCCATCGCGAGCGTTATCGAAACGCTTGTGCTGGCAATTATCCTCGTGGTGCTGGTGGTTTACATCTTCTTGCAGAGTTTCCGCTCCACGCTTATCCCTACCATTGCCATTGTGGTATCGCTTGTCGGTACCTTTGCATTCCTCATTGTGGCAGGATTCAGCCTCAATATGATTACACTCTTTGCGCTGGTGCTTGTGATTGGTACGGTGGTGGATAATGCCATTGTGGTTGTGGAGGCTGTGCAGGCGAAATTCGATAGTGGCTACACCTCGCCCTATAAGGCTACGGTGGACGCTATGCAGGGTATCTCCACAGCACTTATCGCCACAACATTTGTCTTTATGGCGGTGTTTATCCCCGTATGCTTTATGGGTGGTACGACGGGTACGTTCTACACCCAGTTTGGTCTTACTATGGCAGTTGCGGTGGGTATATCGCTCCTCAATTCCATCACTCTCTCGCCTGCTCTGTGTGCTATCTTGATGAAACCCCACCTCCCCGATGAGAATGGAAAACTTAGTTTCTCGGCTCGCTTCCACGTTGCTTTCGATGCAGGATTTAGGGGTGTGGTGCGCCACTATAAGAAAGGTGTTAAGTTTATGCTCCGTCGTCGCTGGCTCTCGGTACTGCTCGTTGTGGTGGCTGCGGCTGGTCTTTTCTATATGATGGACAATACCAAGACGGGTCTGGTGCCTAAGGAGGATATGGGCTCTATCAACATTGATGTGCAGACACCTCCGGGTACGAACCTTGGAGAAACGGTTGCTGTTATGGAGCAGATAGCCTCGCGCTTGAACCAAATTCCCCAAATTGAAACCTACTCCTACACAACGGGCTATGGTATGATGTCGGGTGCAGGTTCTTCGTGTGGTATGTTCTCCGTCAAACTCCGCGATTGGGAACTTCGCGAGAATGAGGGCGATGATATCGACTCGGTTATGGAGACAATTTATGACCTCACATCGGATATTACCTCTGCCAAGATACTTGTCTTTACGCGCGGTATGATTCCCGGCTATGGTGCAAGTGGCGGTTTTGAGATTTATGTTCAGGACCAGAAGGGTGGCACCATCGACAACCTAAAAATGGTTACCGATGATGTTATCGAAGGACTCAACGAGCGCCCCGAGATTGCTCGTGCCTCCACTTCGTTCGATACCAAATATCCTCAATACCTCATTGAGGTAGATGCTGCAAGATGTAAACGTAATGGTGTGTCGCCACAGAATGTTCTGAGCGTCATTTCGGGCTATGTAGGCGGTAGTTACGCCTCAAATATGAACCGTTTCTCGAAACTCTATCGTGTTATGATTCAGGCAAATCCCGAGAGCCGACTCGATACCGATGCGCTGGATAATATGTTTGTTCGCAACTCGGGAGGAGAGATGTCGCCCATTTCGCAATATGTAACCCTTACCAGGATTTATGGTCCTCAGTCCATCTCGCGATTTAACCTCTTCTCGGCAATCTCCGTCAATGGTCAGGCTGCCAACGGGTACTCTTCGGGCGAGGCTATTGAGGCTGTGAGGGAGGTTATGGAGGAGCGTCTGCCTGCGGGCTACGGCTATGAGTTTGGTGGTATGTCGCGCGAGGAAGCCTCAACGGGTAGCAGTACGGCGATAATCTTCGTTATTTGTATTGTCTTTATCTACCTTATCCTGTGCGCATTGTATGAGAGTCTTATGATACCTATCGTTATCATCCTCTCAATACCCTTCGGTTTGGCGGGTAGTTTCCTCTTTGCCAATATGTTTGGCTTGGAGAACAATATCTATCTGCAAATCGGTCTGTTGATGCTTATCGGTCTGCTGGCAAAGACAGCCATTCTGCTTACCGAGTACGCCTCCGAAAGACGCAAGGCGGGAGCTTCGATTGTCAGTGCGGCACTATCGGCTGCCAAGGCACGTCTTAGGGCTATTCTTATGACCTCGCTTACGATGGTCTTTGGTATGTTGCCTATGATGTTCGCTACGGGTGTGGGTGCAAATGGTAACATCTCGATTGGTGTGGGTACCGTAGGCGGTATGCTTGTGGGTACCATAGCACTGCTCTTTGTGGTGCCGGTGCTCTTTGTTATTTTCCAATCATTGGAGGAGCGTTTAAGTCCCAATAAAATGAGAAAATGCCAACTGAAAGAGATTGAATAATCAGTTAGTTAATTATGAAGAGTATGAAGAAATATATTTTGGTTGTTTTGGTCGCTGCGATGTCGGTGGGGTGTAGTTTCTATACTGCCTTCGAGCGTCCTGAGGTGAGCAATCTGCACGAACTCTACGATGCAGACACCACCTACACTCGTCTTGCAGACTACTCTTGGAGAGAGTTCTTTACCGACACTCTGCTCCAAAAGTACATTGAGCGAGGTTTGGAGTATAACATAGATATGCGCACTGCAAGACTCAACATTGTTCAGGCTGAGGCGGCTTTGGAGGCTGCAAAACTTGCCTTTCTGCCTTCTGTGACTGCATCGCTTCAATCGACACTCAGTGGTGGTAATGGCGATGGGGCGACATTCTCGTATAGCCTTGTGCCTACTGCCTCGTGGGAGATAGACGCCTTCGGTAAGTTGCGCAACGCTGAGCGAGGTGCCGAAGTGGCACTCCAACAGAGTTACCTTGTGGAGCAGGCAGTGCAGAGCAAGCTCATTGCTACAATTGCTAACAACTACTACACTCTCCTGATGCTCGACGAACAACTCAAAACCAGCCAACATACGCTCACAACTTGGGAAGAGAATATCCGCACCCTTACGGCTCTGAAACGTGCAGGTAAGGCTACCGAGGCGGCGGTGTTGCAGGCTAAGGCTAACAAGTTCAGCGTGGAAGGTCAGGTGCTGACTCTCGAACGACAAATTGTTGAACAAGAGGAGGCTTTGGCAACACTTATGGGAGTGCTTCCTTTCGAGATAAAGCGCGGGACACTTGCCGAACAGACCTTCCCCGAAGAGTTCTCCATCGGAGTGCCCCTCGAACTCGTGTCATTGCGCCCCGATATCTTGCAGGCAGAGGCTAATCTTGCAACCAAGTTCTATGCTGTAAATGAGGCTCGTGCGGCATTCTACCCCTCCATAACCCTCAGTGGCTCATTGGGATGGCAGGATGCTATGGGTAATGCTATTTCCAACCCCGGAGAGTTTATTCTTCGCCTTGTGGGAGGCATTGTGCAACCCATCTTTGCACAGGGTAAAAATAAGGCTCGAATGAAGTCGGTTTTGGCGCAGCAGGAGGCGGCACTTTTGCAATACCGTCAAGCACTGCTCAATGCCGGTGCGGAGGTTAATTCGGCACTTAAAATGTGGCAGACCTCGCGTGAGAGGTACAATATAGACCTCAAACAAATCGTTACCCTGCGTGCGGCAGTGTGGAACACCCAACTGCTTATGAAATACGGCTCGGCAAGTTATTTGGAGGTGCTCACAGCACAGCAAAACCTCCACAATGCCGAGTTGGCTGAGTCCACCGACCGCTACTCCGAGATACAAGGTATTATACAGCTATACTATGCTCTTGGCGGCGGTGTGAAATAACAAAATATAGAGCGACTGCTGCGTTACACTGCGATAAACTCCCTCCTCATTTACGTCAAAGTAAACTGCGGAGGGAGTTTTCTTGTGTGCCTTGCATTCATCTCTCTATTTTGTTATTTCTTGTGCTGCGGAGGTCGCCCTTTCGTTTGGCACAAAAATCCCTCCGTCTATTATTCCACACTCAGTGGTTGTGGTGACTGTCAAGAGAACCACCAGCACAAAAGCGTCATTCTGACGCTGCCTTGCATTCATCTCTCTATTTTGTTATTTCTTGTGCTGCGGAGGTCGCCCTCTTGTTTGGCACAAAAATCCCTCCGCCTATTATTCCACACTCAGTGGTTGCTCTTTGTCTAACGTCTAACGTCAATAGTCCTAAGGCTTATGAGGCTTATAGGGCTTATAGGGCTTATAGGGCTTATAGGGCTTATAGGGATTATAGGAGTTTAACGACCTTAATGTCCTTAACCTCCCTAAGTTGGTGGAGCATTTTAGACAAAACTTTGTTTTGTCAATTTGTTTTCTTATTTTTGTAAATTGAATAATTGTGAATTAATCAAAACATAAAAATATAGAAAAATGACACAGGAAGAACTCTTTAAGAAACTGATTGCACACTGCAAGGAGTATGGTTTTATTTTCCCTTCGAGCGAGATTTACGATGGTCTGAGTGCCGTTTATGACTACGGACAACTCGGCGTGGAACTCAAAAACAACATCAAGACCTATTGGTGGGATTCGATGACCAAACTTCACGACAATATCGTTGGTATTGATGCTGCCATCTTTATGCATCCCAAGGTTTGGGAGGCGAGTGGTCACGTTGGCGCATTCAACGACCCCCTTATCGACAACAAGGACTCCAAGAAACGCTATCGTGCCGATGTGCTCATTGAGGATTGGATTGCCAAGCAGGATGAGAAAATCGAGAAAGAGTGTGCAAAGGCTGCTAAGCGTTTTGGCGAGAGTTTCGACAAGGAGATGTTCTTGCAGACCAACGCCCGCGTGTTGGATATTAAGGCTCGCCGCGATGAGATTAATAAACGTATGGCAGATGCTCTGAATGCCAACGACCTTGCCGAGGTACGCCAGATTATTCTCGACTGCGAGATTGTGTGCCCCATCTCAGGCTCGCGCAACTGGACCGATGTGCGCCAGTTCAACCTTATGTTCTCCACCCAAATGGGTTCGGTGGCAGAGGGTGCCAACACCGTCTATCTGCGCCCCGAGACCGCTCAGGGTATCTTTGTGAACTTCCTGAATGTGCAAAAGACCGGTAGGATGAAGATTCCCTTCGGAATTGCACAGATTGGTAAAGCTTTCCGTAACGAGATTGTAGCCCGTCAGTTTATCTTCCGTATGAGGGAGTTCGAGCAGATGGAGATGCAGTTCTTTGTTCGCCCCGGCGAGGAGATGATGTGGTGGAACAAGTGGAAAGAGACTCGTATGAGCTGGCACCGCGCACTTGGTTTCGGCGATGACAACTACCGCTTCCACGACCACGAGAAACTTGCCCACTACGCTAACGCCGCAACCGATGTGGAGTTCAACTTCCCCTTCGGTTTCAAAGAGGTGGAGGGTATCCATAGCCGTACCGACTACGACCTGGGTCGCCACCAGCAGTTCTCGGGCAAGAAGATTCAGTATTTCGATCCCGAAACGGGCGAGAGTTATGTTCCCTATGTTGTCGAGACCTCTATCGGTGTAGACCGTATGGTATTGCAGGTTCTCTCGGCAGCCTACAAAGAAGAGGCTCTCGAAAATGGCGAAACACGCACCGTACTCTCCATTCCCGCACCTCTGGCTCCCGTCAAAGTTGCTGTATTGCCCCTCGTGAAGAAGGATGGCTTGCAGGAGATTGCTATGGACCTTGTGCATAAGCTCAAATTCAGCCACAATGTGCAATATGACGAGAAAGACTCTATCGGCAAACGCTACCGCCGTCAGGACGCTATCGGTACCCCCTTCTGTGTGACCGTAGACCACCAGACTAAGGAGGACGGCACCGTAACCATCCGTGAGCGTGACACAATGAAACAGTACCGCGTGAGCATCAGCGAGTTGGAGGCTATCGTGGCTGAGAAGGTGGGTATGCGTCAGTTGTTTGAGAAATTAGTATAACGAGCGCATATCGCACCACATCTGCTGCGTTACGCTCGGGCTCGGAATGCTCATTTACGCCAAAGTAAACTCCGCATCCTCGCCCTTCGCAAGCCTTGCATCTGCGGCACGATATGCACTCGCAGGTTGGGGGGCGCAAACGTAGCACCCACCCGCGGGTTGGGAGAGGTAGCGCATACACAACGCCCACTCGCTGGGTTGGAAGAAGTAATTTTGAATTTTGAATTACTGAAATGAAAACTGCAATTTTTCCCGGGTCGTTTGACCCATTTACTTCGGGACATCAGGCACTTGTTGAGGAGGGCTTGAAGATTTTTGATAGGCTTGTGATTGCCGTGGGCGAGAATCAGGACAAACACGGGCTGCTCACCACCGAGAATCGCAAGCGACTCATTGCCGACCTCTATAAAGACGACCCCCGTGTGGAGGTGGTTAGCTACCACGGACTGACGGGCGAGTATTGTAGGGATAGGGAGTTGAAATTTGTGCTGCGTGGTATGCGCAATACTGTCGATTTTGACTATGAGCGTAATATGATGCAGATAAATCAGAGGCTCTACCCCGAGATTACCACTGTGCTGCTCTTTACTCCTTCGGAGTATGTGGCAGTTTCGAGCAGCGTCATTAGGGAAATTCTTAGTTTCGATGGCGATGTGGCGCAGTTTATGCCCGAGGGTATTGATATCAAGAAGTATCTGTAAGTAAGAGATATAATAAAAACAACCACAACTATAAAATACAAAAAGAAATGATGCAATTTACGGCTGAGATGATTGCTGCCGGTTTGGGTGGCGATATTGTTGGCAACAAAGATGCCACAGTTAGCACATTTGCAAAAATTGAAGAGGGACACGCCGGCGCATTGTCGTTTATGGCAAATCCCAAATATGAACACTATGTCTACACTACCGACTCTTCGATAGTTATCGTAAACCGCTCGTGGGAGCCCAAAGAGCCCGTTAAGGCTACACTCATAAAGGTGGATGACGCCTACGGATGCTTTGCCAAACTCTTGGAGATGTATGTGGCTTATAAACCCCAAAAGAGTGGCATTCACCCCACCGCAGTGGTGGCGGAGAGTGCCAAGGTGGGCGAGGGCTGCTATATCGGTGCATACGTCGTGGTTGACGAGGGTGCCGAGGTTGGCGATGGTGTGAAACTCTACCCCCACGTCTATCTGGGCGATGGTGTAAAGGTAGGCGCAAAGAGTACCCTCTACTCGGGCGTGAAGGTCTATGAGGGATGTAAAATTGGCGAGAGGTGCATCATCCACTCGGGCGCAGTTATCGGCTCTGATGGCTTCGGCTTTGCCCCCAATGCCAAGGGCGAGTACGACAAGATACCTCAGATTGGCATAGTTACCCTCGAAGATGATGTGGAGATAGGTGCCAATACGACCATTGATAGGGCAACTATGGGCTCGACAGTTATCTGCAAGGGTACGAAGATTGATAACCTTGTGCAGATAGGACACAATGTTGTTGTGGGTGCCAATACGGTTATGGCTGGTCAGTCAGCTGTTGCAGGCTCGGCAAAGGTCGGCAAAAACTGTATGATTGGCGGTCAGGCAGGCATTGTGGGACATATCACCGTTGGCGACCGCACCATTGTAGGTTCGAGTAGCGGTGTTAGCTCTTCGGTGCCCGAGGGCTCGCAGATTATGGGCTCGTTTGGTATTGACGCGGCAAGATTCCGCAGGGCAAATGCCGTATTCCGCAACCTGCCCGAACTGCAACGCACCGTTAGTCGCCTTAAAAAAGAGGTGGAGGAGCTGAAAAACCGATAGGAAAAATTCCGAATTTTCGACTTCGGACTGTTGATATTAGACCTTAGGCGTTTGACCAAATGAGTACAGAGCACCGCATAATTATGGGTATCGACCCCGGCACCAACCGTATGGGCTATGGCGTGTTGGAGGTGCTGGGCAAGAATAAGTTGCGTGCGGTGGTCATTGGCGACATCGAGATGCAGAAGATGAAAGACCCCTACGAGAAGTTGCGCTACATCTTCAATAGGGTACTCGCTCTTGTGGATGAGTATAAGCCCGATGAGGTGGCTTTGGAATCGCCCTTCTTTGGTGAGAATGTCCAGAGTATGCTCAAATTGGGTAGAGCGCAGGGAGTGGCTATGGCTGCGGCACTTTGTAGGGGGCATAGGGTCTTTGAGTACGCCCCAAGACGTGTCAAGCAGGCTATTACGGGCAATGGCGGTGCCGCCAAGGAGCAGGTCGCTGCAATGCTCAAAAGTATGCTTGGCGTGGAGTATAACCCCAAGAGGTTGGATGCTACGGATGGTTTAGCAGTGGCTCTGTGCCACTATTTCGAGACCTCGTCGCCCATTCCGCACCAGACGGTTGCCGTAAAGAGGGGTACCTCGCGCAGTGCCTCGTGGGAGAAGTTTGTGGCGGGCAACCCCGATAGGGTGGTGTCGGAGCGAAAGAAAGGCAAATAATTAACCAATAAAAAAGATAAGAGTATGAAAAAACTGATGATGATTGTAGCTGCTGCCCTTATGGTGGTTGCTTGTAATGGTACCAAAACCTATGTTGTTGAGGGTCAGATTGAAGGTTACAATGGCGAGGTTGCCATTACGAATGTCGATGGCGACGAGGTAATCGTTTCGACTACCGCCGAGGAGGGTAAATTCTCCGTAGAGGTGGAGAGCGCAACTCCTCTCTTTGCAGCGTTGTCTATCGACACAGGTGATGGCGTACGCCCCGTTATTCCCATCTTCCTCGACGGCTCGCCTATCGTAGTGAGCGGTAGTATGGAGAAAGTTGAGAGTATTGCTGCAACAGGTACAGAGTCCAACCAGGCTTATACCGATTACAACAAAGCTCAGGTAGAACTTTTGGCGCCCCTTATGGGTGACGATGTTTCCGAGGAGGAGTTTATGAATGCATTTTCTACTATGCGCACTCTTGTAGACGAGAACTATGAGGTCAATAAGACCAACCTCTGGGGCGCATACCTCTTCGTAAGCGGCAAATTCCAGGAGTGCTCTGCCGAGGAGATTTTGGCAACCGTGGAGGCTTATCCCAAAGAGTTGCAGAAGGTGGAAGAGGTAAAACTCGTCAAGGAGTATGCTGAAAAGATGCTCAAAACCGATGTAGGGCAGGATTATACCAACATCACCTTGCCCAATGCTGAGGGCGAAGAGGTGTCGCTCAAAGAGATTGTGGAGGCAAACAAAGTGGTGCTTTTGGACTTTTGGGCTTCGTGGTGCCGCCCCTGTATGGGCGAGATGCCCTACCTCTTGGAGGCATATGCAACCTACCACGACAAGGGCTTTGAGATTTACGGTGTGAGCCTTGATGACAATGCCGAGGCTTGGAAGGCGACCATCGAAAAACAGGGCATGCAGTGGGTGAATGTTAGCGAGGTGGCAGGTTGGCAGACCGCTGCCGCTCAGGAATACTCGGTAAACTCCATTCCCGCAAACTTCCTTATTGGTGCTGATGGTAAAATTATCGCTAAGAACCTGCGTGGCGAGGCTTTGGTTGAGAAACTTGCCGAACTTTTTGAGTAATAAGAAAATAAACGTACTGACTTAAACTAATAAATGAAGTTATGAAAAGGGTATTATTTGTTCTCGCAACCGCCTTTATTATGATGAGTTGCGGTAGCGACTATATTGTCAAAGGTACCATCGAGGGCTACTCGGGCGAGGTGAAACTGATGGCTAACAAGAGTCAAGAGTGCTTCGGCTCGACAACTACTACCGAGGATGGTTCGTTCGAGATAAAGGCGGATGTGAATGCACCTACTTTTGCAAATCTTATGGTGGGTAATCAACTACTTGTGCTCTTTGTGGAGAAGGGCGAGGTTGTGGTTACAGGCTCTTTGGAAGAGTGGGGTGATGTGATTGTTACGGGTACTGAGTCGAATGATGCAAACAGAATATACCGTGCCGAGGAGGCTGCTATTTTTGAGTCCTATATGGCTGCTACCGATGAACAAACCCGCAAAGAGATAGAGAGAGCCTACGATGCGCACACGCTCAACGCTTATGAGGCTAATAAGGACAACCTTTTTGGCTTATATCTCTTGGCAACACAAATATACTACACAATGTCGCCAGATGAGATCTTGGCGGCAGTGGATGCCTTGCCCAAAGAGCTGCAAAAATCACATACGGCAATCACTTTGCGCAACCACGCAGAGGGTATTAAGAGGGTAGATGTGGGACAGAAATTCATTGACCTCAGCCTACCCGATGCAGAGGGTAATGTCGTGAAATTAAGCGATGTGCTTGCAAAGAATAAATACGTTCTTTTGGACTTTTGGGCTTCGTGGTGCGGACCCTGCATGGGTGAGGTACCCTATCTTGTGGACGACTACGCCAAGTACCACAAGAAAGGTTTCGAGATTTACGGTGTGAGCCTCGATAGAGCTCGCGAACCTTGGCTCAAAGCAATCGAAACAAAAGGTCTTGTATGGGTAAATGTTAGTGAGTTGAAATTCTGGGACGATGAGGCTGCAAAGCAATATGCCGTAAGAAGCATCCCTTCCAACTTCCTCATCTCCTCGGATGGTACCATCGTAGCCCGAAATCTGCGTGGCGAGGAGTTGGGAGCCAAGCTTGCTGAACTTCTCAAATAGTCCATATTATAATTAACCCTCAAAGAACAAAATGAGCGTTTAATATAAAAAGTTTCGCGAATCTCAATATACGACCGAGATTCGCGAAACTTTTATTTATTATATACCAACGAGTGAGGATTATTATGGTATGAGGATTTTGAGTCTTTTGTCCTCGATGGTGTATCTTACGGGAGTAGTACCGAGAGGCTCGCCATCAATCTCCACTTCTCGCACTTCGTCAGAACTAATCTCAATGGTACGTCCCTTGTAGTTATGCACTCTCTTGACGGAGTATATTTTGCCATTGAAGAGTTTGCCCACAACGGTCAAAATGCGAGGTACTGACATTGTCTCAATGACCGTAACGTCCAACAAACCGTCGTCAGCCTTCGACTCGGGCAGTTGGTGCATACCGCTACCATTGTATTGTCCTATACCTACGGCAGTGCTCATAATCAACCCCTTGGCCTCGTTTTCACCGTCGACCCTAACTGCCATACGGCACGAACGATATTCCAATACGGATTTGGCAAGCCCTGTCATATAAGACAATTTGCCGTTTTTACCCTTGTCCTTCCTCTGGCAAACTTTAAGGTTTACGAAGGCATCCAATCCTGCTCCGCTGACATTCACACAGTAGCGGCTCTCTTCATTGCCATTGCGTCCAACAAAAGTTGTTTTGGCAACGTCTTGAAGAAACTCTTTCCCCTCTGCAATGATGTTCACAGCAGCCTCATACTCCCTTGGAATACCAAACGAGCGAATCCAGTCGTTACCCGTACCTACGGGGATTATCCCCATCCTAACTTCTGTGGAGGGAACCTCGCTCTGCGACAATATGCCGTTAGCTACCTCGTGAACCGTACCATCTCCACCAATGGCTATAAGGTTGCGGTAGCCGTCCTCTACAATACCCCGACGAGCCAACTCTATGGCGTGGTAGCGGTAGCCCGTAAAGACGGTGTCGAAGTCGATGCCTTTGGCATAGAGCATTCGGGCTATGTGTTCCCAGTCGCGCCCGCATCTGCCACTGCCCGAGAGCAGATTGACAATGGCGAGCCACCTGTTGTTTTTATTCATTCTAACCTACTTTCTTCAATTATTCTCTTTTGCAAGCGAAGCGCTCCTATGAAAGGAGCGCACCGCTTTGTGTTGGGTTATTTATATCCCTTGGCTCTACTACTTCAAGGGGGCGTGCTCCAAGGTGTAGCAGAGGTAGTTGTAGAACTTCTCCACCGAAGCGATATTAACCTTCTCGTCGGGCGAGTGGGGATAGCAAATGGTGGGACCGAACGAAATCATATCCATCTTGGGATATACACCACCGATGATACCGCACTCCAAGCCTGCGTGGATAGCCATAATCTCGGGTTTCTTGCCATAGAGAGCCTCATAACCCTCCTGCATAGTGTGGAGAATAGCCGATTCGGGATTGGGATTCCAACCATCGTATGCGCCGCTGAGTTTTACGGTTGCACCAGCCATCTCGCAAATGGTCTTCATCTGCTGAGCCAAAGCCTCCTTCTCGCTGCGTACCGATGAGCGCAAGAGGCAGAGGATGGTGAACTTACCTTTCTCCGATACGACTCTTGCAAGGTTGGTCGAAGTCTGTACCAAACCGGGCATAGTGGTGCTCATCTTGACGATGCCGTTAGGCAGACCTAATACTGCATCAATGAGGTCCTGAGTGTCGAAAATGTCGATGCACTTCGAGGGGCACTTAACGGGTATGGCCTTGAACGAAATGCTATCCTCAATACCCTTGAACTCAGCCTGATAGAGTTTCTCGTAGCGTTTAACTGCCGAGAGGAATTTCTTCTCATACTGTTTCAACACAGCCACAGTAGCGAAAGCCTCCCTTGGAATAGCG
Organism: uncultured Alistipes sp.; assembly: GCA_937911745.1. Taxonomy (GTDB): domain Bacteria; phylum Bacteroidota; class Bacteroidia; order Bacteroidales; family Rikenellaceae; genus Tidjanibacter. The sequence goes on from CALDPX010000059.1 coordinate 31,727, forward strand.
TTCCTCAGACCGCCACCGTCAATGTTGCACAGCAGGATGCCGAATTTATCCATAAAGGTTTTGAGGAAACGCGCCATCAGTTTGTTGGAGTTAGCCCTTTGGAGGATAATCTCCATGCCCGAGTGACCACCTTTCAAACCCTTGATTTCGAGCCTATATGCGCTGAAATCGCTCTTAATAATACGACCAGTGCCGTAGCGGAGGGTGGCATTGAAGTCCATACCACCTGCACAACCAACATACAACTCACCCTCGGTCTCGGAGTCCATATTCAGCAGAATCTCGCCTTTCAACAGACCTGCTTTAAGACCAAATGCACCGTCCATACCAGTCTCCTCTGTGGCAGTAAAGAGAGCCTCAATGGGACCGTGTTTGAGGTCTTTTGCCTCCAAAACCGCCATCATAGCGGCAACGCCAATACCGTTGTCTGCACCAAGTGTAGTGCCATTTGCTGTTACCCATTCGCCATCAATGTAAGCCTCGATAGCATCGGTGTCAAAGTTGAACTCTTTGTCGGAGTTCTTCTGGGGTACCATATCAACGTGAGATTGGAGAACGATGGTTTTGCGATTCTCCATACCTGCGGTTGCAGGTTTCTTAACCAAGATGTTATGTGCCTCATCCTCGGAGTACTCCAAGCCGAGATTCTTTACAAACTCGATTATGTATTTGCGTGCAGCCTCTTCGTTGTGCGAGGGGCGAGGGCATTTGGTCAGTCCCTCAAAGTTTTTCCAAACCGCTGCGGGAGCGAGTTTCGACAGGTTTTTGTCCATAGTGTTATCTGTTTTGTTTAGTGTTATTTATGTTGTGTATCTCTATTTTTCCTCTTCTTGTTACGCCTCATCTGCGCTATCTTTGCCATCGAAAGCCTTCACAATGCGGCTTACGAGCGAGTGTCGAATGATGTCCTTACTATCAAACTCCACAATGCCTATGCCATCAATATCTTTGAGCATTCCAATTGCGCGCCCAAGTCCCGAGTCGCTCTTTTTTGGGAGATCTATTTGCGTAAGGTCACCCGTGACGATAAACTTCGCATTGCGTCCCATACGAGTCAGGAACATTTTGAGTTGGGGCAGGGTGGTGTTCTGTGCCTCATCGAGTATCACGAAGGCGTTGTCGAGTGTGCGACCTCTCATATATGCCAGCGGCGCAATCTGCACCACACCCTCCTCCATAAATTTCTGCAACTTGGCGGGCGGAATCATATCGTTCAGCGCGTCATACAATGGTTGCAGGTAGGGATCGAGTTTCTCCTTCAAGTCACCCGGAAGGAAGCCGAGCCTCTCGCCAGCCTCCACAGCGGGGCGGGTGAGAATGATGCGCTTTACTTCGCGGTTTTTGAGCGCACCTACTGCAAGTGCTATGGCGGTGTAGGTTTTGCCGCTACCTGCGGGACCGACTGCCATGAGCAAATCGTTGGACTTATATAGTTCAACGAGTCGTTGTTGGTTTTTAGTGCGTGCCTTGATGATAAGTCCGTTATTGCCGTAGACGATAACATCTGCATCTTCGGGCTCGCCCACAATATGGGGTAGTCCCCCCTGAAAAATCTGATTAATGACACTGACGGAGATGTGACCATACTTATTATAGTATAGCACAAGAGCTCTTAACCTCTCTTCCAAACGCTCAATCTCCTCATCGGCACCGATTGCCTTTATGGCGTTGCCGCGAGCAACAATTTTGAGTTTAGGAAAAAGGTCGCAAATCCTGTTGAAATTAGAATTTGCGACCCCATAGAAGTCGAGAAGCTCAATACCGTCAATAGATATGCTCTTCTCTGCCATTTATACGTTAGTCAATCGCTTAGAACATAATACCAAGCGAAACATACCAAGTATTTGTCTCACCGTTGATGTTGTCGAAATTGAAGAGTTCGCCAATGTTCTTGGGCTCGCAACCCTCTTTCCAACCACCGAGGTAACGGAAATCAACCATAATGAAGTTGAAGAGGTCGATACCGGCACCTGCTGCCCAAGTGTAGGATACGTCCTGCCAATTGATACCTTCGGTATTTGCGTTCTCGCCGGAGATGACAGCATTGGAGTTGAATCTTACAACGGGACCTGCCTGAACACGTGCATTGAACAAGCCGAGGTCGAAACCTACACCTGCCAATACGGGAACACTGAACTCGTTGAGAGTGATGTCTTTGATTTCAACCTCACCTGCCTCGTTTTTGAGTTGACCCTTTTGCCAGTTGTACATAACCTCGGGCTGCAAGTGAATCGAGAAGATACCAATAGGTGCATTGAAACGGAACATAAGACCTGCATTGTAACCCATGGCGCCATCGAAAACACCTTGGAGACTCTCACCGTCAACTTGTACGTCAGAAGCCGAAGAGGTCAAACCAGCTTTTGCACCCATCCAAAACCATTTGTGGCTCTGTGCATTTACGGTAGTGATTGCCATGAGCGCAACGGCTACCAACATAATTACTTTCTTCATGATGTCTTTTTGGTATTAGTTAAACTTTATTTTTCTGTTCGAAAATCCGATAGTTGTGACTATTTGCCGCAAATATAGCCATTTTTTGTAAAAAACAATTTTTTAATGCTATTATTTTGTTTTTCAGTTGGTTTTTTGTGGCTGATAAGGAAAATTTAGAACGTGATGCCAAAACTCAGATTCCAACTTGTACGGTTAGTATTGATGCTACCGGCTATGTCGTTGGTGTTGAGTTTGCCATCGTTGAAGTTGCCATTATAGCGGATTTCAGCAGTGAGCCAGAAAAGATCAACGGCCAAGCCCGCAGTCCAACTCATTTGGGGATCGTTGTATGCAGCAATGAAATCATTCTCTTCCAAGTCTTTGAAACCTTTTTCGGAGGCGATGGCAAACACAGGACCGGCATTAATCCTAATACCTGCAAGCCCCAAGTCGAACTCTGCACCGAGCAAGACAGGCAGGTCTATATAGGTGTGTGATTCAGGCTCTGGCTCATCGGAGAAGATGTCGTTGATAGAGGGAAAGTCAATAGTTGTGTTGGTGTATTGCAACTCGGGCTGAATATAGATAGGGAGTTTAGGAATGTTGATGCGAGCAAACAGCGTACCAGTCCAACCTGTTCCTTCGGCAGATATGGTCTCTGCAAGTTGGTCGCCACTAACGGGGAGTTGCTCGCTTGTGGAGATTACACCAATACGGGCACCAAGATTGAAAAATCCCAAGATGCCAAAGGCATTCATTGTAAATGCAGATGAAAGCACAAAAAGTGCCGAAAGAATTATTTTTTTCATAGAATTAGGTGTTTGTGTATTATCAATTTGATTTTCAGTATTCTAAATTCCGCTACAAATATATGTATTATTCTTCAAAAATGGTGCAAAAAGATGATTTTTTTCTCAAAGTTGGTTATCTTTGCAGCCGAATTAATCGAAAAAGTTATGAGTTTAGTCGCAATAGTAGGTCGCCCAAATGTGGGCAAGAGTACATTTTTCAACCGTTTGGTTGGTATGCGTCAGGCGATTGTCGATTCTACGGCAGGCACCACGCGCGACCGCCACTATGGTAAAACCGATTGGAACGGAAGAGAGTTTTCGCTCATAGACACGGGCGGTTACTCGGTAGGTAGTGACGATGCCTTCGAGGAGGAGATTCGCAAGCAGGTGCACCTTGCCATTGATGAGGCGGATCTTATTCTCTTTATGGTGGAGGTGTCTACGGGCATCACCGACCTCGACCAGATGGTGGCAGATGTTCTGCGCCGCAGCAAGAAACCCACTCTGCTGGTGGTAAATAAGGTCGATAACTACGAACTTATCTACGGTTCCAACGAGTTCTATGGTTTGGGACTTGGCGACCCCTACTGCATAAGTTCTATGAGCGGTAGCGGTACGGGTGATTTGATGGACAAAATCGTAGAGATGTTGCCCGAGGATAAGCCCGAGGTGGAGGAACAACTGCCCCGCATCACTATCGTTGGTCGCCCTAATGTTGGTAAATCATCGCTTACCAACGCCCTGCTTGGCACCGAGCGCAACATTGTGACCAACATTGCAGGCACTACACGCGACAGCATCAACACCCGCTACAATAAGTTTGGTTTGGACTTCTATTTGGTTGATACTGCGGGTCTTCGCAAGAAGGGTAAAGTTACCGAGGACTTGGAATTCTACTCGGTTATGCGCTCCATCAGGGCTATCGAAAACTCGGATGTTTGTGTGCTGATGTTGGACGCTCGCCAGGGCATCGAGTCGCAGGATATGAATATCTTTTCGCTCATTGTCCGCAACAAAAAAGGCTGTGTGATTGTGGTCAATAAGTGGGACCTCATAGAGAAAGGCAACAATACGATGAAGGAGTGGCGCGAGGCTCTCTTGGCAAAACTCGCACCCTTCAACGATGTGCCTATCATCTTCACTTCGGTCATCAACAAACAGCGCATTATGGATGTATTGCAGACCGCTGTGAAGGTCTATGAGTCGCGTGCTCGCCGTATCTCCACCAGCGAACTCAACGAGTATCTGTTGCCTATCATTGAGGAGACACCTCCTCCAATGACCAAGGGTAAGTATATTAAAATCAAGTATATTACCCAACTTCCTACGGTTACCCCCTCGTTTGCGTTCTTCGTAAATTTGCCCCAATATATCCGCGACCACTATCGCCGTTTCTTGGAGAACAAGATTCGTGAGCATTGGGATTTTTGTGGGGTGCCGATGCAGATATATTTCCGCCAAAAATAGCGACTACGCCTTGTGGGCGATTAGGTCGTTGCACTGCGATAAACCACCTTCTCATTTACGCTTAGTAAACTACGAGGGTGGTTTTCTTGTGCGCCCACTTGCTCGCCTACTTATAGACCGGCAGCCGACCTAATGCTTTTTGGGAAAATGGGAGTTCTTACCCTTCTTATCTCTTCTTTCTCACCCATTTCCCTTTAATCCCCTCATCCTTTTTAGTATATGTGTTTTTGTGTGGTATTTGATGGATTATTTAGAATTTATCAGTATATTTGCCGTTGGATTGCAGAATATGCAGTTCTTTTTAATGGCATTTAGGCTGTTGGTTTTGTAACAAAAACGACCAATTTTTCTAACAAAAACACCAACAGGCACACTAAATGCCCATGCGTCATTGCGTGGGCTGTGCTTGTGTTTTTGTGGGTGCTTGGTCGTACCTTGTTACAACGAGCGCACCCACGTTTTTCTTTTATAAGTTAAACGGTTGCCATCTGCTGGCGGAGAAAACTTTTTTGTTTAACTTACTAATGTCAATTCTATGAAGAGAATTTTATTGTTTGCTCTTTTTGTGTCGGTGTCGTTGAGTGCCTTTGCTCAGAAAGACCGTTTGCAGTATCAAGAGTCATCGGCTCGTAGTTTGGAGCCCTCGCACGCGGTGATGATTACCCCGCTGGTTGCTGATATGGAACTTCTGGGCGACCGTATATCCTATACTGAGAGCGATGCATTTGCAGGCTATGTCATCACGTCCAATGTTGTGCAGGATATATCCACACTTAAAAACATCGCCCTCTCGCGTGCAGCACGTCACTACAATGCCGATGCTATTGTGGCAGCAACGGTCGATGTCGTGACCAATAACGAAGGACGATTGGAGATTACCATCTCGGGTTACCCTGTCAAGTATGTCAATTTCCGCAATGCTAAACTCGAAGATGTGGAGTTGCAGGGCAGGGCACAAAGCTTCAATGACACCGAAGATGTTTTTGACGATAGGCATAAAAATACAACCGTAATTAAATAAGGTAATTATATTTTTTGATAATCAGCAAAATTTAACAAAACTCACATTAATTAGGCATGAAAAGATTTTTTCTTTTGGCAGCTATGGTGCTTGTGGGCATCGCTGCCGAGGCGCAGTTGGTTAGGAGTTCAGCTCTGACAGTCATTAGAGAGGAGTTGCCACCCGTAGAACTCGGCTGGAAACACATTGTTGATGGTCAGATCGGTGTGGATATTTTCGATGCAGAACCTATTGTAGGTGTCCATTATATTGCAGCCTACCGCTTTACGGATAATTACCTGGCAGGCGTTGGCGTAGGAATTGAAGGTGCCGATGAAGGGTTTGTTGAAATATATGAACACGAAGATATCTCGGTTGCAGTACCTATCTACCTTCATGGTCGCTACTACTTTGCAACCCATAGATGGTCGCCCTATGTGGGCATAAGCGCAGGTATATACTTCGCTTCAAAACAGGCTTACCTAAATAATTATTGGGAAGGTTACGAGGTGGAAGGTAGCAATCCTCCATTTACGAGTGCATTTGCCGATCTCAATGTCGGTCTCAACCATCGTTTGGGTGCCGATGCCAAAAACGAACTGTCGATTTATGCAGGCTTGAAGTTCATCAGGCAGCGCTGTGTGCACGTTTGGAGCATTCCGAGTTATGATTATACCTACCCCGATGGTGTGGAGATTGGTGTTGAAGGCTTTGAGCCTGTCGTGGGACTCTATTTCGGCACAAGTATTACGTTCTGATAATCAGAGAAAGTTCGCGAAGTGTGTAAGATGTGTTGCGCCCTTGCACGTGCGGTTATTTATGTAATACCTGTGAACGAGAGGAGTGCAATTGTTCTTTTTGGGGGGATGAGTGTTGAGGCTTGGTGGCAAGTGAAATTATTGCTACCTTTGCGGTGCTAATTGCCAAACGAGAATTGATATGAGTCCCAATGTGAGAACATATTCGATGCCTATTTGTATGGTTGTGGGCGTGCTGTTCCACGACCACATAGGTGTGCTCGATTTCCTCTCGCCCTATCTTATTGCCGCAATGCTCTTTGTGACCTTCACGAGGGTAAAGGCTAAGGAGTTGCGCTTGGAGCGTATCCACGCCGGACAGTTGGCGATTCAACTTGTGGGCAGTGTCGCGCTCTACTTGGCGTTGCGCTGGGCGGGTGTCAACGAGATAATCTGCCAGGGAGCGATGATTTGTGTCTTCATTCCTACGGCTATGGCTTCGGTTGTGGTGGGTGGTATGCTGGGTGCAAATGTCACCACAATGACCACTTTTACGCTCCTCTCCAATATGTCGGTGGCACTTGTGGCACCCATCCTCTTCTCATTTGTCGGCACCCACACCGATATGCCTTTTCTGACCTCTTTCTGGTTGGTGCTGAGGCGTTTGCTGCTGCTTGTTGTACTGCCATTTGTGGTGGCTCAACTGCTGGGCAGGGTAGCCCCCAAGACTTTTGACTATGTGAGAGAGCACCAATCGTGGTCGTTCTATCTGTGGCTTATCTCGCTTACGATACTGATGTCTTCCACCACCAATTTTATCCTCTCGCAACCCTCCGAGTATGTCGGTTTGGAGATTACTATGGCTGTCGTTGCGGGCGTGCTCTGTGTGGGGCAATTCACGCTTGGCAGATGGTGGGGCAAGAGGTGCGGCGACAAAATAGCGGGCGGTCAGTCTGTGGGACAGAAGAATACCCTGCTCGCAATCCTACTCGCACAGAGTTATCTCAACCCCCTCTCATCGGTTGCTCCTGCCGCCTACATAGTGTGGCAAAACCTCATCAATAGTTTCCAACTCTCACGCAAAAAATAACTTGCGCGTTAAGAAACCAACGCCACTGCTTGTTATTTTGCAATAAAAGAGTTATCTTGCGACATAAAATGTACTAATTCCCTAATTTATGAAGCGAGTGTTACTGATTATGGCATTGCTCCTTGTTGCAGTTTCGCCACAAAACCTCTTGGCGCAACAACCTGCCTCGTCAAATCTGTCGAACTATTATGTGTCTGATATCAGCAAAAGTATTGATGTAAACAAAACGGTGTATAATATCTCCAAATGGGGTACTTGGGGTGGTGCGTCTGTGGTGGCAGCGAGTAGTATTCTCTATGTTATAGGCGTAGAGAAAACCAAACAGTCGGGTAGCGATATTGTGAGTTTGGAGCAAGGTATGGGTATGATGGGTATGATTGTTGGCGGAATGAGTGTTGTCGCCTCGCTACCTTTCTACCTATGGGGCTTGCATCTCGAACAACAAGCCGATGGCTCCACGCTTATCATTGGCGAAAATCCCAAAGGGTGGGGTGGTTTGGTCGATTTCGGATGCGGCATAGAGAAGACATTAGGCATTGGAGGCTCGTTTGGCTACAACTTTGGTCGCCAACTCTTTGTGGGCTTGGGCGCAGGATGCGAGTACTACATACGAGAGGAGTATGGAGAGTTCGAGGAGCCCTACTGTTTCCCTGCATACATTGACCTTAGATTGAAATTTGGTGAAAGTCGACTTGTACCCTATATCGGCTTAAAGGGAGGTATCGAAGTTTCATCGGTCCCCATCTCTTATGGCTCGGTGGAGTGGGGTGTTAGCTACCAACCTCAGCACTCGCGCGGTACGTGGATGGGTGCGCTTGGGCTGTCCACCACCCGACACCTTATCTCGTTCAGAGTAGCCCGCTCGTTCTAAGGCGAAATTGCGGCGAGGAATAAGAATACGCAAAGGGGAGAGTCGTAAAACTCTCCCCTTTGTCGTTGAGCCACCGAGACTCGAACTCAGAATGACAGAACCAAAATCTGCAGTGTTACCATTACACCATGGCTCAATGAATTGCTAAAAACTCGTTAGCGGGTGCAAAGATACAAATAAAATTGACAATTGAAAATCGACAACTAAAAATTGACGAAAAAAAGTTAATTTTCTCGTTTTTTACACTACTGTTCTTCGGCGTGCAGCACCATAAAATGTTCGGTGCGGGTGTCGCCCAAGAGCGTGGGTTTGTTGTATTCGGTGTGGTGGTAGCGAAAACCGCACTTCTCCATCACTCGGCACGAGCGGAGGTTACCTTCGTAGTAGCCGCACCACAACCTCTTATAGCCCAACTCGCCAAAGGCTCTGCCTATGAGCAAGCGCACCGCCTCCGTGGTGAGTCCTTGTCCCCAAAATGGCTCCGCCAGCCAATAGCCAAGTTCGGCATCGCCAAATTTGCGCAAAGAGGGCGATACCCCCTCGCCACTCTTTATGGCAGCACTACCTATTGGCTCGCCCGTTGAGCGCAGAACTATGGCGTAGGTTTCGGGGGCAGAAAAGACGGTGCGAATAATCTCCCTGCTCTCCTCCACTGAGTGGTGCTCACGCCACCCCGCAATGGGTCCTACATTGGGGTTTTGTGCCCAACGGAACATAATTGCTGCCTCCTCTTCGCGCCAGGGGCGTAGCAAGATGTGCTCGGTGTGGAGTTGTGTCATTTGTGTGTTGAGGGGAATTATTTACGCCTTTTCTTTGGTTTGGGCATAGGTTTATACTTGTCGAGCAAGAGGAGTACCTCGCCAGCAAGCGAGGTATCCTCAATGTCGAGTATTACAAAATCCTTGGCACCAGGGAATGGCGGACGAGGCTCAGCTGTAGCAAGAGGCTCCGCCACACACTCTATGCGCTTGACAAATACTGTATTGTCGCAGACAAAGAAGAGCGGTTTCTCGCCCGAATAGACGCAGTATTCGCCAAACATAGGACGATACCAAAGGTCGAGCCCGGTGTGAGCCGCCTCCAAGCAGTCCATTACGAACTCTATGTAGTCGGGCGAGGTTGCCATTATGAGTTATCTTCCTATTTTTCTTTCTCCTCTTTGGGAAGTGTGCGATCGAGAAGCAGTGCACCCGCAAGAGCCGAAATGATAGTGCCGCAAAGGATACCGAGTTTTGCTAGGTCGAGCATCTGCCTGCCGTCTGTACCGAGAGGCGAGTAGGCGAGGTCGGCGATGAACATAGACACCGTAAAGCCAATACCACAGAGCATACATACGCTGGCAAACGACTTCCACGAAGCGCCCGTAGGCATTGTTGCCACTTTGGTCTTGATGGCAAGCCACGAGAAGGAGAATACACCCACAAACTTACCGATAACCAAGCCCAAGATAACTGCTAAACTTACGCCCGAGAAGATGTCGGCAAAGTGTACGCCACTCAAATCCACGCCTGCGTTGGCGAAGGCAAACAGAGGCAAGATAATGTAGTTGATGAATTCCCTCAGGTCGTCTTCCAAATGTTGCAGAGGACTAATGAGGTGGTCGGCTGCCGACTCCACACTTTTGAGCATCTGTATCTCATCGTTGCTGAAAACCACCGTTTGGTGCTTGTCGGTAACCTCCACAATGGGGAATTCGCCTATGTTGTTACGGATGCGCTCGATGTAGTAGCGAGTACCCTTGCCGATACTTGCGGGGATGCAGAGTGCTGCTACAACGCCCGAGATGGTAGCGTGGATACCCGAGTTGAGCATCGCAAACCACATAATCGCTCCGAAGATTAGGTAACAAGTTTTGCTCTTTACGTTGAAGCGATTGGCGATGAGCATTGCTATAACGCACAACAGAGCCACGAGCATCCAATTCCACTCAATGGAAGAGGTGTAGCAAATGGCTATAACCAAAATACCGCCCAAGTCGTCAGCTACGGCAAGTGTCGTGAGGAAAATTTTGAGTCCCAGAGGTACTCTCTTTCCAAACATCGCCAACACTCCGAGCGAGAAGGCAATGTCGGTAGCCATAGGGATTGCCGCACCTCGCATCATACCAGCCTCCGAGGGACAGGTAAGAGCAAAAATGAGTACAGGAATGAGCATACCACCACACGCTCCGATGATGGGCAGGATTGCTTTCTTGATGGAGGAGAGTTCGCCTACGAGAATCTCACGTTTGATTTCCAAACCTACCGAGAGGAAGAAAATCGCCATCAGGAAGTCGTTGATGAGCACTTGGAATGTGAAGGGTTCACCGTGGTGCGAAAAGATATTAAAGTCGCCAAACGATATGGAAACGGGTTTTTCGAGTAGTCCGAAATACCACTCTTTTAGCGGAGTATTAGCGCATATGAGTGCCAAAATAGTGGCTGCAATAAGCCAAAAACTCGCCGTGGAGTATTTTTTGAAAAGACTTAGGAATGTGTAATTTTTCATAGCCTTACGTACTATGTTTTGGTGTTAAAAAATGTTGTTGAACTAAACCTGTGGATTGTGTGGCATAATATTCCGCCACTCCGCATTATAGAGTGTGCTACTCATGTGCGGGCGAAAATTTGTGTCACGTTTCCTAAAAATCTCTCCTTGGAGAGATAGCCCCTTAAATTCGACCGCAAAAATAGGGCATAATTCATTACAATGTTCTCTTGGGTGCAATTTTTATCTCATTTTTTGCAAGAAGTTTTGTACCTTTGTGGGCGAGTATGGGACGAATCTTGGCTATCGACTACGGATTGAGGCGCACGGGAGTTGCGGTGAGTGACCCCCTTAGGATAATTGCGGGCGGGCTCGAAACGGTGCCCACAGCCTCGCTTGAAGGGTGGTTGGCGCAATATATGGCGTCTAATGACGTTGATATCATAGTTGTGGGCAAACCCACTCAGATGAACGGTGCGCCAAGTCAGTCGTGGGCAGCCATTGAACCATTTGTGGCACGCCTTAGGGAGCGTTATCCGAGCGTGAAGGTGGTCCTGCACGACGAGCGTTTTACTTCGGTTATGGCTCATAGAGCGATGATTGACGGAGGAATGAAGAAGATGGCACGCCGTGACAAGGCGGTGGTGGACAAAATCTCTGCCACCATTATCCTACAAAGTTTTATGGACTCACTTGCCTACAAACAAATGTGACGAGTTAAGACTTGGGCAAGCACATCTGGCACCTTAGGTGCGACACGATACGTACTCGCATGGGAGACGCAAAGAAGATAATTTTGAATTAAAAGTATGATATACCCAATTTATGTTTATGGTTCGGGGGTACTGCGTAAAGAGTGCCAAGAGATAGACGAGAACTATCCCGAACTCGCGAAGTTAATAGAAGATATGTTTGCCACAATGTACGCCACCGATGGCGTAGGCTTGGCGGCACCCCAGATTGGTAAGGACATTCGCCTTTTTGTGGTGGATGGTACCCCTTTTGCCGATGAGGACCCCACGGCAGTGGGTTTCAAGAAGGTGTTTATCAATCCCGAAATATACGAGGTAAGTGAGGAAGAGGTGCTTCTTAGCGAGGGTTGCCTATCGGTGCCCGGCATCCACGAGGAAGTATATCGCCCCGAGAGTGTCCGCATCAACTACCTTGATGAGAATTTTGTGGAACACGATGAGCAACTCACAGGTTGGCCCGCTCGCATTGTGCAACACGAATACGACCATCTTGATGGTTTTGTATTTACTGACCGTCTTTCAACTCTACGTAAAACATTATTGCGTAATAAGTTGAACGCTATGGCGAAAGGCAAGTTCTCGTGCGCCTATCGCACAAAACAGAAGTGAAATCATAGATAATTCGACGTGAGGTTTGCGGAAATGGTGCAATGATAACTTATTGTTATCAAAGGATTTGCAGTTGCACCATTTCCGCAAACCCAATATTGGGACTTGCGAAGCAAGACCCTTTGCCCACTGCGTGGGATACTTAGTCTTATATTCCTTGTGTCACCACAGAGTATGAGTTTTTTTTGTTTTTCTATGGTGTTAATTGAAAAAAAACTTTATCTTTGTCAATATCAACAAAAACCTTTATCTTATTTTATTATTATGAATAAAACATTTCTACCTTTGGTATTAAGTCTGCTGTGGGGACTCCTTTTGGTTGGATGTGAAGGTACTCCCGATGGAACAACCGACGATGGTGGCACGCTCTCTGGCGAGGTGCAGTTACGAACAACACGTGATATACTAAGGGCAAATGGCGAAGATTTCACCACATTCACTGTGCTACTTACGGATCGAAATGGACTTATGCACGATGTTACAGCCCAATCGGAAATATATTGCGAGGGCAATTCGGAACCACTTGCAGAGCCGAAGTTTAGTAGCCAACAAGCAGGAGAGTATCTTTTCTATGCCGTCTATGGATATGCTACATCGCAAAGTGATGTTGTTGTAAAGGTTACGAATGGCATAGGGGAATTGCCGACAGATTCTGCCCCCGAAAGCACCGACTTTCATCACCGCATACTGCTTGTTCAACATACCGGTACGGGGTGCTCGCAATGTCCCGGAATGATGTCTATTCTCAAAAGAATTTCCGAGGACGATGCGTATAATAATCGTTATAACCATGTTGCCTCTCACTCATATGGCTTGGAGCCCAACTACCCAGATTATGCGCACTCTTCGGCAGCTGATGAGCTTTCGCGTCATCTGAATGTGCACTACTATCCTTGGGTGACTTTCAATCTTACAGAGGTTACCGAATCGGACGAAGAGAGTATAAAGGCACAAATAGTAAATCTTCATAAATCTACCGCAGATGTGGGTATTGCTGTTGCTGCAACATGTGATGACGGAGTTGTATATGCAAACATAGCCATCAAGGCAGCCAAAACGGGCAACTATCGTATGGCTGTATGGCTTTTGGAAGATGGTATATTTGCAAAACAGAACAATAAGGTCGATTCGTGGCAAGATACTCACAATAATGCTCTAAGAGCAATGGCGGGTGAAACTAAGAGCGAACGCATCTATGGCAAACTAATCGGTACCATCGAGGAAGGAACAACGAGTGAATATATTGTGGCAATAGATGACCTCGAAGATGATTGGAATGTTGATTATTGTGAAATAATGGTTGTTGTTACAGCTGCGGATGACAATGGAAACTACGATATAGTTAATACGGCTGTATGCAAAATGGGAGAGAAACACGCGTTTGAATATAACAACCAATAATTGAGTAGGATAAAATGAAAAAGTTAAGAATTTTTGCTTTGTCGGTGTTGATGGTTTTGGGAGTTGTTTCGTGTCAGCCCGACTCGGAGTTTGATACCCAAATCAAGTTGGGACAAACCGAAGTTGTACTCTCTGCCGAAGGTACAGCAATGTCTATCGGTTATATGATAGAGAATGGTGTTGAAGGTGAGAGCCTGACGGTGGATTATGAAGCAGATTGGCTGTCGGTGAGTACGGCAAGAGTACGCTCCATTGAGTTTTCGGCAACGCTCAATGATACGGGTGCTGAGAGGAGTGTGCAGGTAACACTCTCGTATAAAGGTGCACAAAGTGTTCCACTCTTGGTTAAGCAGTCAAAACTCAGCAATACGTTGGCAATAGAGATTTCGGATGTTACTGCCACCGAAGTGGTGTTTGATGTAACAGCATCAGACTCTGAGCTTACTTGGATTCCCGCAGTTGTGTCCAAAGAGTATGACGACTACTATACCGATGAACAGATGGTAGAAACCGACATAGAGTGGTTGCAATATAGTGCAGATAACCAAGAAATAAGTCTTGAACTCTATCTCGAACAAGTGCTTGCGGTTGGTAGTATGAGTGATATTTACTTTGATGGATTAGAGCCCGAGACCGATTATGTGCTCTATGCTTATGGTCTTACCTACGATGCAAGACGTACTACCGAGTTGGTTAAGGTTCCATTTACCACCGAAAAGGCATGGACGGGCGATATTACCGTAGATTTTAAGGTTAGCGAGGAGGACCATGTCATTACTTTCACTGCTACTCCTTCTCATACGGGTGTTCCCTACTATTGTCACTATGCAACCGAGAAGGAAATCGAACGCTGGAAAGAAGTGTATGGCACCGATGATATGAAAGTGCTGATTGAGAAGGGTAGCATTGGCGAACTCTATGATGGACTCGTAAATATCGGTTTCTTTGAGGATAAGAGCGATTTCTTCTCTTGGTTTAATGAGACAGGTAGCATTAGGGATAACTACTTCCCTTGCAAGGCATCGACCAAGTACACATTCTTTGCAGTTAAGTGGGATGAGGAGTGTAATCTTGTAGGAGAAGTCTCGCTCTACGAGTACACCAGCCAGCCTGTGGCACCTTCCAACAACCAAATTACCCTCTCGGTAAGCAACATTACCCAATCGACAGCCACTGTTGAGGCTAAGGTAACTAATGATGATCCCTATGTCATCTATCCCGTAGAGAGCAGACTCTTGGAGGGTAAGAGCAACGAGGAGATATTTGAATATATGGACGAACACTACTATTTGAGTGAATTTACATTCTCGGGCAATACCACTCGCGAATTTGCTTTGCTCAAATCGAGTGCCGATTACACTTTTGTGGCATTTGGTCACAAGGCAAAAACGATGACAACGTCTGAAATATACACTGTTGAGTTTACTACCTTGAAATCAGAGGATCCTTCGGCTTGTACTTTTGATTTTGAGTATAATGTCTACGAAGAGTCGGTATGGGTAGAGGTTGCGCCCTCCGATATGGGACACTACTATTATTGGGGTGTATTCGATGCTCGTTATGACGAAGCAGATGTAAAACAATACATTGGAGAGTTTATTGATGAGAGTTACGATGGCGATGCTGCCATTTGGGCTTCGTGGTGGCTGAAAAAAGGTGTTCAGTCCGAAGAGGTCGGAGGTCTTATTCCCGACACCGAATATCGCATTGCAGCCGTGATTATGGACTACGAAACGGGCGACTTCCTTGCCGATGTACAATTTAGCGAGGTGTTCAAGACTCCCGAGGCTGTATATGCCGACCTCCAAATAGAGGTGCTCTATGACAAATACTTTGACTTGGATGAACTCTACAATGCCGGCTATACTGAGTATAAGGATGAAGCTGTATTATCAGATTCGAGGTTTGAGAAGGGAGGAGCTATTGTTCCTACCGAGATAGAGATAACGGGCGACTATGCAGGTTTCTTCTATTATATTGTTTATTACGATCTTACCGATACAACTCAATATCCCGATCAGATATTTATTGACGACTTTATCTACAATAATGAAGGTTCTACATCTAAGCAGACAATCTTCCCTGTAACCTACGATACTTATTGGACTGTCGTTGCAGTGGCTATTGATAAGCAGGGCAATTATACGCCCGTATATCGTGAGAGAATTTTCCTTATGAGGGATGGAGCATCGCCTGTGAGTGAATTTGTGGCACCTCAGAACAATGCACCAGCAAGGGTGTCGGCTGTTAGGTGGAATAACTACAACGAAGGTAAGGTTGGTGTGCGCACTCCTCAAAGGGCTATAATCGCTCCCGTTGAGGTTGTTGATATTGAGCAGAGCAACCTTGAAGGCAGGCGCAAGAGTCTCGAAGTTAAAACTCGTATAGGAACTCACGCCTCCATGTAGAAGTCGTGTGTCGCTTGTGTGCCCAATAAATCAGGCATAGCGACTCTGCAAAATATATTAGAGACAAAAATAGTTGCTCACAAAATTGTGAGCAACTATTTTTGTTACCCTAACTCATTTTTCTCAAAGAGTAGTCAATAGGTTTTTGGCAAATGTTCTCTTTGGGTAAACATTACCTTGTAAGGGGCAGGAATCCAATCTTGCGAATGTGTGATGGAGATTAGTATAATAACGTCTTACTCTCTTGTTTCTTCGCATCCAAGCGTTTTACAACCCTCTGGTAGATGACAAGTGCAACGGCTGCCACAGCAGCAATGGCGGCAAAGTAGTACCAAATGTAGTGCGCATTAGCCGAGGCAGCGAGCCACTCCTCGTGGGTGGCAAAGCGTGCGGGATCGGGGCAGTATTTATCCAACAGCCAGCCCGACATCGCAAAACCTACAAGGGTGCTCACAAACGACTCCAACTGCGCAAAGCCCAAATACATACCCTCCTCGCCTTTGGGTGCTTGGAGCGAAAAATACTCCAAGTAGCGGGGCGAGATGAGAGCCTCTGCCAATGCCTGCACGCAGATGCCGCACAGCATCATAAAGACCACAGGGTGGAGTCCCAGAATGGGAGCCGAGAAGAGGTGTCCCGAGGACATAATGAGTGCCGAAATGGGGATGATGCACATACCGCACATCATCGAGAAGAGAGCGGTGCGTTTGGAGAGCATTCGCGTCAGTCCATTTACGGTGAGTATCACAACCAGCGGATTGAGCATCGTGTACCAACCGATGGTGCTCGCTTCGCCCGCAAGGCGGATGACATACTTGGGCATTGTGGCGTAGAGTTGGTAGTAGACAGTCCAGAAACCACTTGCAATGAGAATGAGTGCTACCAGACGACCATTGCGACAGAGTTTGCCAAACGAGCGGAAGATACTTCCCATTGTTTTGCTCCTATCGGGTTGTGCGTTGTCGCTGCGGTAGAAGATATATATCGCCACAAGAGCCACAAGCGTCATCACCACCGAGAACCAATTGAGGTAGATGAGTCCGCTATCGCCCAGCGAGCGGCGTAGAGGATCAATAATAAACTTGCCCGAGAAGGAACCTATATTAATCATCGCGTAGAATATCGCAAAGCCCTGTGCGCGGTTTTTCTCATCGGTCTCCTTTGCCACACTACCACTGATGATGCCCTTGATGAACGAGCCACCAACGACCAAAATTATCAATATGGGAACAATAAGGTAGCGATAGCCACTTGTTGCCAAGCCCGTGAAGATGGTCTTTTCGCCATACTCCACCAGCCCTGCCGACTCCAAGCCCGTAGGCAACAGTGCCAAGCCCGCATAGCCCACCGTAAGGAGCGAGAAAGCCAGCAACATAGCCTTGCGGAAGCCTATGCGGTCGGCATATGCTCCCGTAAAGGGCGGTAAGAAGTAGAGTAGCGAAGCATACAAGCCGCTGATGATACCCGCCTCAATGTCCGAAAATCCGAGAATGTTGCTCAAATAGAGCGTGATAACAACAAATACACCATAGTATGCAGCCCTCTCGAACATCTCCGCCATATTGGCTACCCAGAATGCCTTACTGAATTTAGTTTTCCCCATATTGTTTGGTCTAACGTACAATAACTTACGTCTATGATTTAGTGTTTTTATGGTACGCCATTGTCGCACCATAATTCTCAATTCTAAAAGCGCTATTTGACTATGCGCGTACCGCACTCAGGATCGCCCAAGCAAGCCGCATCGGTGATGATGCACTCGCCGCCACAATTCTCCACAAAGTGCACCGCAGCACGAATCTTGGGAGCCATAGAGCCCTCGGCAAAGTGACCTTCGGCGAGGAACTGCTTAGCCTCTGCAACGGTAATCCTATCGAGCCTACGCTCCTCGGGGGTGTTGAAGTTCAGGCACACCTTCTCGATGTCGGTAAGGATGTAGAACTCATCGGCACCCACAGCCACAGCCGTAGTAGCCAACGCCAAGTCTTTGTCAATCACTGCCTCCAAGCCTATCCACTTGCCGCCCTTGTTGACCACAGCAACGCCACCACCGCCTACGGTAACGACAATGTTGCCTGCATCTGCCAACATCTTCACAAGGTCTACATTGTGAATAGCGAGTGGTTTGGGCGATGCTACAACCTTGCGGTAGCCACGACCTTTGGGGTCGCGGTGGTAGGTTTCGCCCTTGCTGGTTGCGAGTTCTTTTGCCTCCTCCTCGGTGTAGTAGGGACCAATGGGTTTGGTGGGGTTTTGGAAGGCGGTGTCGTTCTCGTCTACTACCACCTGCGATAGGAGTGTAACAACCTCGCGCTCAATGCCTTTCTCTGCCATCATATTGCGCATACCGCACTCTATCATATAGCCCAGCGAGCCCTGAGTCTCGGCAACGCAGAAATCCAAAGGCATAGCCTCCACATCGAACATCTTTCTGCCTGCCTCGTGTTGCAACAGCACGTTGCCCACCTGGGGACCGTTGCCGTGACCTATAATCATCCTTGCGCCCTCGCGTGCCATACCTTCGAGCGTGGCGCAAATCTCTGCTACATTCTCCTTTTGTGCTGCGTAATCAACGCCTCCGCCTTTGCGAAGCAGAGCGTTGCCGCCAAATGCAATTACAATAAGTTTACTCATAGTGTTTTAGTAGTGGTTTTAGGTATATTGTTCAATTAATTTTTTGACCAAAAGGGGAGTGCCCTCTGCCGAGCGCAGGGGGATATACTCCGCCAAGTTGCGTATGCCGTGACCTGCGGGCAGGTGTGGGTCCACAAGGTAGACGGGCACCTCGGGGCGCACATACCTCACAAGCGAGGCGGCAGGATAGACCGCCAACGATGAGCCTACAACAACCATAATGTCTGCCGTCTGGGCAATCCTCGTTGCCTCGTCAAAGTTGGGCACCGACTCGCCAAAGAAGACAATATGGGGGCGCAAGAGTGCTCCATCCTCGGCTCTGTCCTCCAATTTTTGTTCCCACCCCTCGATGGGGACTATGAGGTTGGGGTTCTTCTCGCTGCGGAGTTTTACAACCTCGCCGTGGAGGTGTAGAACGTCTGTTGAGCCAGCCCTTTCGTGCAGATTGTCAATGTTTTGAGTTATGACCTTCACTTCGAAGTGTTTTTCGAGTTCGGCTATGGCGTAGTGTCCCGCATTGGGCTCCTTGCTGAGTACCTCGCGGCGGCGCATATTGTAGAACTCCACCACCTGAGCCCTATTGCGCACCAGAGCCTCGGGCGTGCACACATCCTCAATGCGGTAGTTTGCCCACAGCCCGTCGCTATCGCGGAAGGTCGCAATACCACTATCGGCACTCACTCCCGCACCCGTAAAGACCACAACTCGTTTCATTTCCTATTGTTTCAAATTGTCAGAAACTGCAAAGATAGGATTCTAAAACCAAAAAGCAAAATTTGGGCGTGTGGTGGACCAATAAAAAACGACCTCACACATTGAGGTCGTTTTTGTTTAGAAGTTGTTTGAAGCCGTAAACGCCAAAAAAGAGTGAAACAAACAGATATCAAACAGCCTCTTAGTCCAGCGGGTAGGCGGCGAGGAATATATCCTTTCCTGCCAACTTATCCTTGACTGCCACAAGGTCTGAGAGTCTTACATCGCCCACAATGTAGTTCCACTCCGACGAGGCGTAGCGTTCCCTAACCTTCGAGAAGTGGATGAGGGTGGAGTCCTCCTCGGTGCGGAAGCGGTAGTAGATGCGGTGGGTGACATCCTCGGTGTGGTGCAATGGCAAGGAGGTGTTCATACGCTTATACTCGTAGCGGTAGTCGTAGCGGCAAGCGGTAATATCGCTCAGCACCGCAGCACCCGTAGGATGACCGCCTGCACCCCTACCGAACATAAACTGTTTGTAGTAGTAGCGCCCCTTGATAACAACACCATTAAACTCATCCTCTACACTATATATATATTTATCGCGCGAGATGAGCTGTGGTACTACCCATAAGTAAACCCCTCCATCGGCAAGTTTCTCAACGTGACCAACGAGTTTTATTCGCCTCTGCTTCTCGGCAGCAAAGCGGATGTCGGCATCGTTCATTGTGGAGATGCCGTAGCGGAAAATCTTCTCGGGAGCAACGTATATGCCGAAGGCGTGAATGGTCAGGATGACGAGTTTGAAGAGCGAATCCCAACCATCGAAGTCGAGCGAGGGGTCACTCTCGGCAAAGCCCAAATCCTGAGCCAACTTCAAAGCCGAGGCGTAGTCCATATTCTCGTTGAAAATCTTCGAGAGCACGAAGTTTGACGAGCCATTGAGGATACCCTTCACGCTCACCAACAGGTCGTTGTCGTAGTACTCCTCCAAGTTGCGGATGACGGGAATACTGCCACACGCCGAAGCGTCGTAGAGGAAAGGTGTGGCGGTCTGCTTGCCGAGTTCGATGAGTTCGGGCAGATGGTAGGCGAGCATCTTCTTGTTGCCGCTCACAACGGGCAACTTCTGCTCCAACGAGCGGCGCACAATGCCGTATGCAGCCTCCGCATCGTCAATCAACTCGACAATCATATTTATCTCGGGGTCTGTGAAGATGTCCTCTGCATTGTTGGTGAAGTCTGCCTCCACGCCCCTATCTTTTGTCAAATCGCGCACACATATACGCTTAATCCTTACGTCTTTACCTTCAACAGCCCCCAGCACATCGTACAAGCCGCGACCTACGCTGCCAAAGCCAAATAGACCTATGTTAATCTCCTTCTTCATATATATTTTTTATCTAACGTCTGCGAGTGTATATTAATTCTCCATAAACTCTTTGATTATGGCATCGAGTTGCTCGTACTCCACCAGAAATCCATCGTGACCAAAGGGCGAGTCTATGAGTCGGTATTCCACCGAAGGGATATTTTCGACCATAACATCGTGGTCGGCGGGTGGAAAGAGTATGTCACTCGTGATAGCCACCACCAGAGCCTTAGACTTTATACTCTGCAAAACTTCTTCCACAGAGCCCCTGCCTCGGGCAATGTTGTGCGAATCGACAGCCTCCGAGAGGCGCAGGTAGCAGTGCGCATTGAACCTGCGGCGAAGTTTCTCGCCCTGATGCTGCTGGTAGGTCGTAGCCCTAAAACCCTTCAACTTCTCGCCATCGGGGTCGGTCTGTGTGGCGTTGTAAGCCTCCGCACCTCGGTAACTGAGCAGTGCTATACTTCTCGCCACAGCCATACCTGCTGCACCTGCATCGGGAGCATCCGTATAGAGTGTTGCGTCAGCCTCAATAGCCATCCTCTGCGACTCGTTGAAGGCTATTGCCCACGCCGAAGAACGAGTACAGGTGGCAATCAGTGCCACACGCTTTGCGAAGTCGGGCTCCACGATTGCCCACTCCATAGCCTGAAAGCCACCAATAGAACTGCCAATCAATAGTTCTACACGCTCAATGCCCAATCGCTGCGCCAAGTGGCGGTGTACGGCAACCATATCCCTGACGGTAATCATCGGGAAATCTGCCCCATAGCGTTTGCCTGTGATGGGGTTAGTGCTTACGGGCGAGGTGGTGCCATAGGGCGAGCCTATAAAGTTGGCACATATCACAAACCACTTTGCAGGGTCCAGAAAACGCCCCTCCTCAACAGTATGAGGCCACCACTCGGCAACCCTGCTGTCGGCAGTCAGTGCGTGGCACACCCAGATGACGTTGTCCCTTGTGGGCGACAGCGTACCATAGGTGGTGTACTCCACCTCAAACGAGGGAAGCACCTCGCCCGACTCTAATGCAAGTGGTATGTCAAATCTCTCTTTCACTTAATTTCTACTTTTCAAATGCAACCGAAAAAGCGTGCTCAAAATCGGCGATTATATCCTCCACATTCTCCAAACCTGCCGAGATACGCAACAGAGTGGGAGTTACGCCCGCCGAGCGTTGCTCCTCCTCGGAGAGTTGTTTGTGGGTGGTCGATGCAGGGTGGGTAACAACACTCACCGAGTCGCCAATCATAGTCATATGCAGAACGAGTTCGAGAGCCTCCACAAACTTGATGGTTGTTTCGAGGTCGCCTTTCAGAACCACCGAGAGGACACCCGAAGAGCCGTGGCGGAAGTATTTTTGTGCGTTTTTGTAGGAGGGGTGCTCGGGGAAGCCCACCCACTGCACATTATCCACCAAGGGATGCGAGCGGAAGTACTCGGCAAGACGTGCGGTACTCTCCACCTCGTGGCGTGTGCGTAGTGCAAGGGTCTGCAAGCCGAGTTGCATCAGGTAGCTATCGAAAGCCGAAGGCGAGCAGCCCAAATCCCTTAGTGCATCAACTCGACACTTAACGATGAAAGCCATATTTCCGAATGTCTCAGCCAAAACCAAGCCGTGGTAGCCCTCCGAGGGACCCGACAACTCGGGGAACTTGCCGTTTTTCCAATTGTAGGTACCGGCATCAACGATAACACCACCCATAGCCGTACCATGACCGTTTATCCACTTTGTGGCACTCTCCACAACAATATCGGCACCGTGCTCGATGGGGCGACAGAGGTAGCCACAAGCACCAAAGGTGTTGTCCACAATGAAAGGAATATCCCACTTGTGAGCCAACGCTGCCAGAGCCTCCAAATCGGGTACCGAGCAGGCAGGATTGCTCATAGATTCCACATAGAGAGCCTTTGTATTCTCGTCAATGAGCCTTTCGAAAGCCTCCACAGAGTCATTCTCAGCCCTACGGCAATCTATGCCCATCTTGCGGAATGTAATTTTGAATTGGTTGAATGTTCCGCCATAGAGCAGGGGAGCAGCAACGATGTTGTCGCCCGCCTTGCAGAGCGAGGTTATGACCACCAACTGTGCCGACATGCCAGATGATACAGCCAAAGCACCAACGCCCCCCTCCAAAGCCGCTACCTTCTCCTCATAGGCGTTGCTGGTAGGGTTTTGCAGACGGGTATAGATGTTGCCAAACTGTTTCAGATTGAAGAGGTCGGCAGCATAGTCGCACGTTGGAAATTCGTAGGCAGCGGTGGGGTATATTGCTGCACCACGCGAGCAGGTGTCATCACGATGACGACCTGCGTGAATTTGCAGAGTCTCAAAATGTAGTTTCTTGTCCATAACTAACCCATAGTTGTTTCGCCCTCAATAGGCAGATGTATAAATGATACCACAAAGGTAATAAAATTATTAAAAAATCTTAATAAATATACTACTACTTTCGTTTTATCTCTATTTTTTTGTTATTTGGAAAAAATATGTTGTAATTGGTGGTTGGCAATTTTGGCAAAGAGGGGAAAAACATTACCTTTGTGGCAAATTAAGAAACCAATTTCTTTGCAAAACTCCATACAAACTTATGAAGCAAGACAAAGTTTTCGATACCAGCGTGCAACTCCTCAAATATAACGTGCTTAAAGAGGTGGTGCGCAGTGCCTACGAAGGTACACTCGATAGGGCTTACATCGACATTCCAAAGAAAATTTCACCCGGACCCAAGGCCGAACTCCGTTGCTGCATCTACAAAGAGCGAGCAATTTTGCAGGAGAGGGTGCGTATGGCCTGCGGTGGCGACAAGGACAACCCTAATGTTGTGGAGGTTATCGACATTGCTTGCGATGAGTGTCCCGCAAAGGGAATTCTTGTTACGCCCGCCTGCCGAGGCTGTATCAGCCACGCCTGCAAGGATGCTTGTCCCAAAGACGCTATCAGTATCGTAGGCAAACGCTCGGTAATCGATCACGATAAGTGTATCGAGTGTGGCAAGTGTACCCAAGCGTGTCCCTATGGTGCGATTATCAAACTCTCGCGCCCCTGTATGCAGTCGTGCAAGGTTAAAGCCATCAGCATAGACTCCGACCAAAAGGCAAAAATCGACAACGACAAGTGTATTATGTGTGGTCAGTGCGTGATTGCTTGTCCCTTTGGTGCAATGACCGACAAATCGCTTTTGTTGGATATCATCCGTATGTTGCAAAATGCCGAGAAAGAGAACTATAAAGTCTATGCCGTACTTGCTCCTGCCATCATCAGCCAGTGCCGCTATGGTCGCATAGAGCAGGTAGTTACTGCCATTAAGAAACTCGGCTTCCACGATGTTGTGGAGGTGGCTATGGGTGCCGATATTACCCTCTACAAAGAGGCTCGCGAGTGGAACGAAAAGAAACTCCTGACCACCTCGTGCTGCCCTTCGTTTGTTAGGTTTATAGAAATCAATTTCCCCACGCTCAAAGAGCATATCTCGCACACCCCCTCGCCAATGATTGAGATTGCACGTCTTATCAAGATGAGCGAGCCCAATGCGAAGGTTGTCTTCATAGGTCCTTGTGCCGCCAAGAAGATGGAGTATACGCTCGAAAAAACGGGCGGTGCTATCGACTCTGTAATGTCGTTCGAGGAGTTGCAGGCATTCCTCGATGCACGTGATATTGAGACCACCGAGCAAGAGGACACCCCTCTGAACAACGCCTCGTTCTATGGTCGTATCTTTGCCAAAGCGGGCGGTATCGTTCAGGGACTTTTGGATTTGGCTATGGCGAGTGGCTACGAGGGACTCAAACCCGTCTATATGAGCGGTATTGACGAGTGCCGTATGAATCTTGCCAAACTCAAAGTAGGCAAGAGTGACTACAACTTCTTTGAGGGTATGATATGCGAGGGTGGCTGTCTGAATGGTCCTTTGTGTATCAACCACGGACCTCGAAATGTTGCTGATGTGGATAAATATGGCAATGAGGCGACCGAGAAGACGATTGATGCTTCGGTTAGGTACTGGAAAAATATCACTCAAAGCGAATAGAATACACATCTGAGTCGTTATTATACTTCGATAAGCGGAGTTCCTCTTTTACGAAGAGTAAACTGAGGACTCCGCTTTCTTGTGTGCCTTGCGTCTATCGTGTTCTATTCGTTTTTACCAATAAGCCGAGAGTATAAAACTCGCTCGGAATAGGTGTTTATACACCCATCATAGCGATAAAAAATGAGCGGAGAGCAACCACAAAAATCTCTCCGCTCTGTCGCACTATGTGCTTTACATAGGTGCGATTTTATTAGTTATTAAGTCTTAGTGTGCGTGGTGGGGACCCATACGTCGACCGCCTCCCATACCCATATTGTCGAAATCCTTAGCCGATGAACCGCTACCAAAGACTCGGATGTTGTAGACAAACTGCACTGCAACATACCTGCCAATGGCGAGGTTTGTGGTGTTTTGGATGTAGTTTGCTCCAACCGAACGGCGGAAGTCGCGGTTTTGGTTGAAGATATCGTTGATACCAACACTCAACTCACCTCGCTCATCCTTGAAGAGTTTTTTGCCAATATACGCATTGCAAAGCAATATCTCTTCGTTGTAGTTGTCCGTAATACCTTTGTATTGGTTGTAGGTGCCGTTTGCGGTGAGTGTAAAGCCCTTCCAAGCAACCCACTTAAACTCGGCTCTCGCATAATGACTCAGATACTTATTGACCTGAGAGTATATATCCGAAGAGTTGTTGTTTAGTGAGTAACTAAAATTGTAGGCAAGGGTGAAGTCCAAGTTTTCACTCACGTTGCTACCAATCTGCACTCCCGAAGTGTAGTACTGACCGAGCATAATGTTCAGGTGGTCGTTGATTTTACTCGGTGTGCTGTTGAAATTGGCATTTAGAGTGAAGGTGATATTGCTCTTCAAAGGTTTCACAGGGAAACCATAACTCATACCCGTAAAGATATTCCAACTATCCAATCCGGAGATGTTTTCGTAGGTACTATATGTTTCGCCAGCCGCAAGAGGTTGTCCTGTTACGGGGTTGATAAACGATGGGTTATTCATCTGTATCGACGACGAAATAGACCTTGTAGTAGCCCACAATCCACCGTGCAGCATAAATGTTTGTCCCTTCTCGATATTGGTGTTGGTATAGTATACCATCATATCATGAGAGTAACTTGGTTTGAGGTGGGGGTTACCAGCCGTATAACTTGTGCCATTTACATCCGTAGCCTCTTGTAATTGACTAATAGAGGGATTTTGGGTACGAGAACCCATTCTAACCCTCAGCGCATTGGCTTGGTTGAAATTGACCGTCAAATTGCCACGATAGGTGATATCGTGGAAGTTATAATTTTGCGTGAGTTCATAAGGCAGTGTCTGCACGTTACCCAACGAGGAGTATTGGTACCTTGCCTGCGCATTAAATTTAACTTTGTCGGTCGAAAGGTTGAAACCAGGACCCATTCTATGGATCGTATAGCCACTCTCAGAGATGTTCGATAGGAGCGTACCAAGTGCTTCGTCAGGCAAGCCGTTGATGAATACCTGCGTCACTTTGTTTTGGTTGTCCATGTTGTGACGAAACTCATATTCGACATCTACCTGCATTTTTTCGTTAAGCGGCTCGGTGTAGGTTGCCTCTGCTCTCACCGAACCACCTCTGCCAAGGTTTTCTACGATGCTGTTGTAGAGCGAGTCGGTGGGAATAGTGTAATTATAGAACGGTATGTTGTGATATTCGTTGGTGTTCCAATTAACCCTCGAATTGACCGTAATGGTTCTGCCGGGCTTTGCAAGGCGCTGGCGATAGAGAGCGAAGATGTTGCCGTATGTACCTATGCGTTCGTCGTGTCTTTCAGAGGTCATACTCTGCAACATATTACCCGTTGTGGCATTGGAGATATTTTCCGAGCCTTGGGACAGGTTGTCGTACTGCTGCAAACTTGCATTGGCGCGTACCATCAGCGAACTCGTTTTGCTGAACTTGTAGTCCAAACGCATATTCAGACGGTGGTTCCAGTTCTCGCTCTCGGAGTTACTTTTGCTCAGTGAGTGTTCCTTGTAGGAGTCGCTACTGAGGATGGTCTTGTCGGTTGTATTCTCGTTTACGGTGTTGGAGTGGTTGAAGAAATAACTACCCTGCAACTCCAACTTATCCCATTGGTTTGCGTAGTTTACGCCCACCGATTGAACGGTAGAGATACCCGACATTGGACGCACCATAAAGTTGCGAGCCTGACGCATACCGCCTCCGCCTCGCATACCTCCTCCACTGCCCGTAGAGGCAGTATTGGAAGAAGATGTAGCACCAACAATATCCTCAAACGAGAAGTTTAGTTGGTTGATATTGTTCGCCATAGCGATAATCGAAATCTTCTCGTCGCCATGGAAGATATTTGCATTACCACCCACATTGTATTTGTCAGGGTAGCCATAGGAACCATATACCTTACCAAAGACGCTCCTACGCTTGCCGAGTGAGGTCACAATATTGATGGCTTTGTAGCCCTCGCCATCGTCCAAACCCGTAAATTCTGCCTTGTCGGAGAGTTTGTCATAGACCTCCACCTTGGCAACCATTTCGGCGGGGATGGTCTTGATGGTTGTTGAAACATCTTCGCCAAAAAACTCTTTGCCATCGACAAAAACTTTTTCGACAGTTTCTCCCTGAGCACTCACCGAACCATCGCTACCAACCGTAATGCCGGGCATTTTCGAGAGCAGACCTTCGGCACTTGCATCTCTTACGGTCTTGAATGCTGAGGCGTTGTAACTTACGGTATCACCCTTTGTGGAGGTACCCAAAAAACCATTAATCTGAACCTGTTCGATGATGGTTGCGTCTTCCTCCATGAGTATGTTGCCAATTCGGTTTTCGCCTACCTTGATTCTTATGCTTTGCTTATAATCCTTGTACCCCAAGTAGGTGATGACCATTTCATACGTTGCAGGCGCAAGATTCTTAATCTCAACATTACCCTTATAGCCACTTGTGTAGTACTGTTGTTTGCCGTTGGTGGTGGAGGTTAGTTCGATGACTGCTCCATTAATTCCTTCGCCACTCTTACTATCTTTGAGAGTTGCTTTAAGAGAACCACTATTTTGGGCAAAGGAGGAACCAATGCCCAAAATAATGCATCCAATTAGCAAAACTATTCTCTTCATCTCGTGTTTGATTAATCCTTAAATCCTCGTAGCAGACTATTTGTTTGCAGGGTCGGGTGTGGGCATACACTGCTTGCCATCGGGGCAGCAGTTATGGCGTTTTGCACGATGCTCTTTGAGTTTTGCATTTTGCTCGGGAGTCAAGATTTTACTAAGACTCTCGCCCGTGGCTTTTCTCATCTGAGGAGTTACAAAATTGGGATGAGGTTTACGACCCTTGTGTTGAGGTTTGCACTCGGCTTTTTTGCACTCGGCTTTTTTGCACTCGGCCTTGTTGCACTCAGCTTTGTCACATTTTGCCTTGTTGCACTCAGCTTTGTCACATTTTGCCTTGTTGCACTCAGCCTTCTTGCACTCGGCTTTGTCACATTTTGTTTTGTCGCACTCAGCCTTTTTGCACTCGGCTTTGTTGCATTTTGCTTTGTCGCACTCAGCCTTCTTGCACTCAGCCTTCTTGCACTCAGCCTTTTTGCACTCGGCTTTGTTGCATTTTGCTTTGTCGCACTCAGCTTTTTTGCACTCAGCCTTTTTGCACTCGGCTTTGTTGCAGTTTGCTTTGTCACACTCAGCCTTGTTGCACTCGGCTTTGTTGCAGTTTGCTTTGTCACACTCAGCCTTGTTGCACTCAGCCTTTTTGCACTCTGCTTTGGGTGTGCAATCGGGGTGTTTCATTTCGCCGCACATCTTCTTGGCGGCTTTGATATTCTTTTTAATCTCTTTGCCCTGAGCGAGGTATGTCGAATATACCTCTTTCTCTTGTGCATCTGTCAAATCCACAATTTTGTCCAAACGCTCGGTTTTGCGCTCAGCGTACTCCTTAGCGTTGAATTTGGTTTTGTCGTTTTCGCCACAGCAGGCGGTAAGAGTTGCCACAGCAACTACGAACATCAAGATACGTTTCATAATGAGAATGTTTTATAGTTAGATATTATATATGTAATCCTACTTATTCGTATGCAAAAATAGTGTAACAGACACATATAATGAGCCTGTAAGGGGGTGAAGCGACCAAAATTGGGGGTGAAATGACTTTGTGGTGGGGCGAACTAACCGCCAAAATACTTTTAGTGGTCCACTATTGGAGCCACGACTTGAACTCCTGAGAGCGAGCTTTGCTTACAATGATGCGCTCGGGGGTATCGACCGTTAGGTTCACTGCCAAGCGACTGCCAAACCACACCGAAATATCCTTAATGGCTCGGCGGGCGATGATAAATTGGCGGTTTGCCCTAAAAAACTCCATTCCCGCAAACTCCCCATTGATGCTTTCAAGAGTTCCGTTGATGGGGTAATGCTTGCCATCGAGAGTGGTAACGCTGACCTGCTCGTTGGAGGTGTAGAAGAAGGCTATTTCCTCCTCGCCAACGGGTATGATGCGGTCTTTGACGTGCACCAAAAGTCGCTTGGGGCGCGACTGCTCCACCATACGGCTCACACGCTGAGAATAGTCGGTTCGGGCTCCGTGGGTAAGCGAAACGAATTTACCCACGGCTCTCTCTACCTCCTGCTGCTTGATGGGTTTGAGGATGTAGTCGATACTATTTACCTTGAACGCTTCAAGGGCATATTGGTCGTAGGCTGTGGTGAAGATTATGGGGGCAGTGATGGATACCTTGTCGAAAATGCGGAAGGCGTTGCCGTCTGCCAAATGGATGTCCATAAACACAAGGTCGGGAGCCTCGTGACTCTCGAACCACTCGATGCTCTCTGCCACGCTTTCGAGCGTTGCAATAACCTCAATCTGCGGGAAAGAGTCTGCCAATAGCATCGCAAGGTTGCGACTTGCAGCGGTTTCGTCTTCGATGATTACGGCTCTCATTTCTCGGGTGCTATTAAGGGGAGTTTAACTATAAATCGTTTCTCGTCAGCCACCACCTCAATGTTTTGCCCGACAACGAGTTCGTAGCGGCTCGAAAGGTTCCTCAGACCAATGCCCGTACTCTCCTCGGCTTGGAGTTTGGGATGGCAGTCGTTGCTTACGACAATATATCCCTCCTCGGCACTAATCTCAATATGCATTGGAAGAGAGGATGTTATGGTGTTGTGCTTGACAACATTTTCGATAAGAGGCTGAATGGAGAGCGGTGGCATTTGCCACGATAGATACTCCTCGCCTACGTTGACCTTGATGTGGAGTTTACCTGCGTAGCGTATCTCCAAAAGGTAGCCGTAAGCCTCCACAAATCGCAACTCCTCCTCTACGGTGGTCTTCTCCGCTTTGCCCTCCTCGATGATGTAGCGGTAAGTGTCGCTCATCTGCCCAATGTAGGTCAGCGCATCATCCGTCTTATGCTCCCTAACGAGCATAGAGAGCGAATTGAGTGAGTTGAAGAGGAAGTGGGGATTGACTTGATTGACAAGCGTGTTGTACTGCCAGGTGAGGTTTTCGTTTTTGAGCCTCTCGTTCTCCATCTCCACCACCTGCTTGGCGTAGAGTAGTTCGTAGATTTTGCCATAGAGTGCGCAGACAATCAGCGTGGCAGATAGTTTCAGCAAGGTCATTGGGTTGAACAGGTGGCGGGCGTTGGCTGTGATGATTATCTCTCCCTTCCAGGTCATCTGAGGCGCAAGCATATATGCCACTGCCAACACTACTACACAAGTCAACAACCTCACTAAAAACCCATTGCGCTGGTGGCGTGTGGAGTCCGTCATAATCGTTAGCAGCACCATAGCCACAACGATGTAGAAGAGGATGTCAAGCCCCATAAAGATGTTGCCCCGCGAGGTCGCCATAGGGTGCAATCCATTGCGCTGGCGGTTCTGCTGGGCGATATTCTCCTCGCGTATGATGACAACTCCTTTTAGTGAGTCGCTCTCTACGGATGGCGTGAGTTGTCGCTCGTTGGAGGTACTCTTCTTGTCCTCCACACGCTGCTCTACACGAGGTTTAACAGGGCGTTCGGGCGAGGGCTCACTGTGAGTACCCACCATCATAAATACCAAATACGAAAAATTGAGTACCAACGATATTGTAATGGCAATAAGGCTGTTAAGAGCCACCTTGCGATAGTTTACTCTCTGTTTCATACTCTCTAATAGGGCTTTTCGTTATTTGGCTGCGCAGAGGTGTGTATCTCTCTCTACTTGTTGTCTACATTGTACTCGGGGAACCACGATGCGTAGTGCATATAGTCGCGTGTGGTACGCTCCAAGGTGTTCACTTTCTGCTCGGGTGTTACCTCTTTGAGCCTCTTGGCGGGGACACCTGCATAGAGTCCGTTGGGCTCCAACACAGCACCCGAGAGCACCAAGGCGTTGGCTGCGATGATGCAACCCTCGCCAACCTTTGCATTGTCGAGTACGGTTGCGCCCATACCAATCAGGCATCCGTCGCCAATTTGTGCACCGTGGATGATGGCGTTGTGACCAACACTCACATTGTCGCCCAGAATTGTTACCGAGGGGTGGGGTGAGAGGTCGTAGGTGGCGTGCAGGCACGCTCCATCTTGAATGTTACACCTCTTGCCGATGCGGATGGCGTTCACGTCGCCCCTGATGATGGCACCGAACCAGATGCTGCTATCCTCACCAATCTCTACATTGCCCACAATTGTGGCATTCTCTGCCACCATCGTGCCTTTACCAATCTTTGGGGTAAAACCCCTAACGCTCTTAATTACAGCCATATTAAGTTATATTCAGAATTGAAAATTGCGGTGTGTTTTTGGTACTTAATTTTGAATTTTGCATTTTGAATTTTGCATTTGTTTTGCCTCTTGCCAGAGGGCTTCCATCTCATCGAGTGTCATCTCTCCGATGCCTTTACCCATCTTTGCTGCGCCCTGCTCGATATGCGAAAAACGAGCCATAAACTTCTTGTTGGTGCGCTCCAAGGCGGTTTCGGGGTCCACACCATAGAGCCTTGATGCGTTGATGAGCGAAAAGAAGAGGTCGCCAATCTCATCCTCAATACCTTCCTTGTTGCCACTACGGATTTCAGCCTCCACTTCCGATATTTCCTCTTTGACCTTAGCCCATACATCCTCTTTCTTCTCCCAATCGAAGCCTGCCGAGGCGGCTTTCTGACCTATGCGGTAGCCCTTGACCATTGCGGGGAGAGAGCGGGGAACGCCCGAGAGAACACCTCCGGCGGCTTTGCGCTCCTTCTTGGCTTTCTCGCGCAGTTTGAGCATCTCCCAATTGTGAATTACCTCTTCGGGGTTGTCGGCGTGCACCTCGCCATAGACGTGGGGGTGGCGATAGATGAGTTTGTCGCATAGGTAGTTGCAGACATCTGCAAAGTCGAAAGCCCCAATCTCTTCGCCCATTTTGGAGTAGAATACAATGTGTAGCAGAACATCGCCCAACTCTTCGCGTATGCCCTCCATATTGTGATCCGCAATGGCATCGGTAAGTTCAAAACACTCCTCTATGGTGTTGCTCCTGAGCGAGTCAAAGGTCTGCTCCCTATCCCAAGGACATTTCTCTCTGAGAGTATCCATAACCTCCAAAAGTCGCGCTGCGGCTTCGAGTTTCTTTTCGTACATATCTCTTTTTGTAGTTTATTGTTTCGGTTTAATAGCACAAAGATACTCTTTTCGCCAAAAAAATGTTTAATTTTGTGAGAAATAAAAACCTTGCAATTCTCCATTAGATGAAAATTAGACTTCTTACCATACTATTTGTTCTGCTTGGAGCAGTGACCTCGTATGCCCAAAAGCCCTTGGAACCGATAATTTTGGGCGATGAGCGATTGCCCGAATATATCCACCTTCTGCAAGGCAAGAGAGTTGGTGTGCTTACAAACCATACTGCAATCATTGACTCTATCCATCTTGTTGATACACTATTGAAAAGTGGTGTGGATGTCAAACGTATCTTCACTCCCGAGGATGGTTTTCGTGGAGATGGCATGGAACGCCATCACGACTCTTATTCGGGAATAGAGGTGGTTGCTCTCGATCAAGAACCCAAAGCAAACGATGTTTTTGGGTGCGATGTAGTTGTTTTTGATATACAGTGTATTGGAGTGGGAGAGTGCTCCGCATTGGTGTCACTTATGAGGATGATGCAGGTGTGTGCCGACATTGGAGTGCAATTTGTCATTCTTGACCGTCCAAACCCGTTTGGTAATGTTGTTGATGGTCCTATTGTGGAGCCGCAATTACGAGGTAAGAGTGGATTGTCGCTGCCACTTATGTATGGTATGACGCTTGGAGAGGTAGCACGCATGGTAAATGGCGAAGGGTGGCTTCGAGGTGGGGCGAAGTGTCGATTGATAGTTGTGCCATGTTTGGGGTATGGTAACTATGTCCTAAGTGAGAATACCGAGGTGATTGCTGCCGGACTTTGTATGGACATTCCCATTGTGAGTAATAATTCAATAGACCTAACGCAGATTGTTGAAGCACACCGCTTACGTGCCGATAATGAAGAGTTCTTTGTGAGCGAGGACTTTGATAAGCAGATTGGGGTGAATTATGTGCGCGAGATGATTGTGCTCGGCTACTCGGCAGAGGAGATTGAGCAAGTGTGGCGAGATGACGTGGAGAGATTTGTTGTAAAACGCAAACCCTACCTTATATATGAGTATTAAATACTACCTTACTATTTTGGCGGTTATGCTTGCTATGTGCTCTTGGGCGTCAACACCTGCCGAAGAGTTTGGGCTTCTGCCACTACCCGTAGAGGTGGAAATGCTGGGTGGCGAATATCGCTATGCTCCCTCTGTGAGAGTCGTGTGCGAGGAGAGTATTGCGGACTATGTCGCAGAGTATCTGCCAAGTGGCTGGGGTGCTGCGGAGGTGGTCTTGCGCCACAATCCACACCTCTTACTTCCTGCCGAGGGCTACACTTTGGAGATTACCGAGCGTGGCGTGATGGTGGAGGGTGTGGATAGGGCAGGACTGCTCAACGGCTTCCATACGCTACTGCAACTTTTCCCCAATGATGTCTACGAGGGAGGCTTCCGCAGGGCGTGCGTGTTGCCTTGTCTGAGGATTGTGGACTATCCCGCCTATCACTATCGCGGACAACACTTAGACGTAGCCCGCACATTCTCTACGGTGGAACAACTCGAAGAGTTTATTAGCCACCTTGCACACCACAAAATTAATACCCTCCACTTGCACCTTACCGATGACGAGGGGTGGAGAGTGGAGATAAAATATCATCCCGAACTTGCCGAGGTGGGAGGTTGGCGTGGTGGCGACTCGCCCATCTGGTCGGTCTATGGTGCTTGGGGCGAGCGTTATGGCGGCTATTATACCCAAGAGGAGTTGCGCCATTTGGTGGATTACGCTTGGCAGAGAGGTATTACCATAGTGCCCGAGATAGATTTGCCAGGACATAGCCTTACGATAGGGAAAATCTATCCCGAAGTGCTGTGTCCTGTGGAGATGAATACCGAGGCGGCTGCGGGCTACGACAAACGTAATGTGTGGTGCGTGGCTCGCGAAGATAACTACCGCTTGTTGGAGGATATATTGGGCGAGTTGTGCGACATCTTCCCCTCGGAGTATATCCACATTGGCGGCGATGAGGTCGATACCTCCTATTGGAAACGATGCCCCCATTGCTCGGCACTCTACAAGGAGTTGGGGCTCAGTGACTACCACCAACTGCAAGCGTTGTTTATGGAACGAGTGGCGGATATGTTGGAGAGGCGTGGCAGGAAGGTAGCGATGTGGAATGAGGCTGCCGAAAGTGGTAAACTCTCGCACGAGGTGAGAATACACGGCTGGGAGGGACTCGAAGAGTGCCGCGAGGTTGCCGAATTGGGTTACCCTACGGTCGTGATGCCCGGTCCATATTTCTATTTCGATATGCGTCAAAGTCCCCAAGAGGATGGGCATAATTGGGCTGGTGTGGTGACGCTCGAAAAGTGCTACTCGGTCAATCTTGACGCTTTGGGTTACTCTGAGAGGGCTCAACGCAATGTTGTGGGCTTTTCGGGTGCTTTTTGGAGCGAACTCTACCTGCCCCATAGTCACAAATACGATAACTACCTCGAATACCAAACCTTTCCACGCATCTGTGCCCTTGCGGAGATTGGCTGGATGTCCCAGAGTAGGCGAGAGTGGGGTAGTTTTTCAACTCGCTTGGAGAGCCACAAGGGGCGTATGGATGCGATGGGTATCAGTTATCGCCGAGGTCTGCCACCCGCACCCAAGGGCAGGCAGATAACCCCCGCAATGGAGGTTACAACCTCTTTGCCGCTCACAAACGAGAAGGCTCTTACAAAACTCTCAGCCTACGCCAACGACTATGGCTACCGCACTTCGCGCACCTGCCACAAGGATGATTGGATACTCTACTCCTTCTCGCAACCGATTAATAATGTGACCGTTGAACTTACTACGGGCTACCGACACGTTCCGCGTGGCATCTTCCCCTTTGGTGTTGTAGAGGTTAGCACCGATGGCAAGACCTACCGAGAGGTTGCCCAGCTCAACAACGGCTCTGCCACCATTACACTCAACAAGCCCGTACGCCACATCCGTCTGCGCTCCACTGCCACGGGCAATGGCGATAGGTTTGTTTATTTGCAATACCCCATAATCCGAAGATAGCGAGTGCATCTCGTTGGTGCTTTTTGCACCAAAATTCAGAGAGCGACATCCTCATTTGCGCTAAGCAAACTCCGGTGTCGCTCCTTCTTTTGGCACAAAAATCCCTCAACGATATTCTACTCGCTGCTCGCGAATCTCGCTGCGAGCGCATCTTGCGGGTAAATTTTGCACCGCACTGCGAAAGGCGAGTTCCTCATTTACGTTCAGTAAACTGCGGAATCGCCTTCTTGTTTGGCACAAAATTTCCTCCACAATCTGCTACTCGCAGGGAGGAAACCACCTACACAAAAGCGTCACTCTGACGCCTCGCCTTCTTGTTTGGCACAATAATCCAAAAGAAAAGTGCGCCACACGGGCGCACTCTAACTTTCAACTGATTAGCCTTTTGCTCCAAATATCTCTGTCGAGCGAGATTAATTTTTTCAACTCTCAACTCTCAACTCTCAATTCTCAACTCTCAACTCTCAATTCCCAACTATTTCCGCAGGAATTTCCACGCGGGTGTATTCGCAACGCTCCGAGGGGTCGTCTTTCGCCACGAGGGTCATACGCCTTGACGTGAGGCTCTCGACAATGTAGCGGTGGTTCCATTCGCCCGCTCCGTGGTCATATTCGCCGCGCAGCACAGCAACTCCCAACTCCTCGTCGATATAGATGTAGTACCTACCCGTAATAGCGCGTGGAGAGTGGCTGTCGGTGTTCTGATACATCGTAAAGGTGCGGTTGGAGCGCACAAAGTCAATGTAGACATAGAGTCCCTGGGCAAGCGGTGCACCATTCCATTGAGTAAGGCTCCAACTACCCGAGATGTTGTTGGGGGTAACCTCCAACTGTGGGGGTGCCGAAGGCTCTGCGGTGGGTTGCTCGCAAGCGAAGCCTACGAACATCAAGGCTCCAACTACCAAAAGTTTAACAAGTTTTTTCATCTTACGTTACTTTATCTTTTTTCAATTTCTATCTCTATTTTCCTCTGGCGGGGTGGGGCATTGACGCCACCCAAAAAGAGCATTGGTGCTACATCCGTAGGCTCAAACTCTACAACAAGTACACCCTCCTCGCCCGACTGCAACACCTCGGGCAATGTGTATGCCCAAACACCTCCTATGCTCATACGCTCATCGTGCGTCACTCTCAGTGGCTGGCTGCCGCAGTTCATCGCAGCAATTTCCATCATCCCACCATCGGCAGGCATCCTAAGAGTGACGGTGCGCAATCCCAACGTGCCCACAATGTGTGGATAGAGAGAGGAGTGGTCGGCAGAGGGCTCTACCTTGCCCACAATCTCCACGATGGCTGTGGGCTTACTCTCCGAGAGTGTGGTGTAGATGAAGATGCGCTGCACAATCCCTCCCATGTGCCCCTTGGGGCGGTATTCTACCTCCATAGTACCACTCGTGGCGTTGGTTGATTGGCGTCTATCCCATTCGGCAACCAGGCATCCACAACTCGTCTTTATATGCGTTATGGTAACCTTTTGTCCCTCACTGCTCCTCCAATGGAGCCTTGTGCGCCACGGCTCAGAGTCCTCGCTTATGGTGCCAAACGACACCTTAGAGCCCTCTTCAAAGAGCATTACGCTCTTGCCAATGGTCGAAGGGTTGGCAGCCTCTTGTATTATCTCTTGGGGAATGATAACCATCTGCGCAAAGCACCCATCGGAGAGGGTGAATAGCCCTTCGATGACGACACAGTAGAGTATCAATAATCCCCTCTTCATAATGTCTTACATCCAGCCATTTGAGCCTGCGCCCTTGCGAACGGTAATCACAATGGTGTGTTGTTCGGTGCGCGCGCCCTTAACTATGAGTGTTGCATTTGTCGAGCCACTCTTCTTGCCCTCAAAGATGAGTTTATCCTCGCTCTGACGGCAGGTTGCAATATCCTCGTTCTCAATCCTTACCTCAAAAGTATTCTGCTCCTCGGCGGGGAAGTAGCGAGAGGGTTTAATGGCAAACTCCGAGCCCTCGGGAACATATATATTAGGGAAGCGCATAGGTACGCCCACACCCTCAATCTTGGCAAGTAGTGCCGCAGCATCCACCTGACCTGCACCCATCTGACCTTTATAGAGGTTAAGGTCCATCTGCATAGGCTGCAAGGGACCAATGTCGGCAACGTAGCGGTGATAGAACTTAGTGCCTACGCAGTAGTCGTCTATGGGTTTGGCGGTGGAGTAGAGAGCCTCTTTGAGCTGCTCGGCAGTGAGGCTCAGAGCCTTCTCGGCAGCGTGCGAAATGGCAAGTGCCAGCACACCCGAAACGTGGGGACAAGCCATAGAGGTACCCTCCATCCAGCCATAGCCGCTCTCGCTGACGTTGGTGGGTAGAGTGGAGAGGATACAACCCACTTCGCCATAGTTGTGGTCATCGTCCACATAGTCCCAATAGTAGTCTTGGTCGCCACCGGGGGCAGAAATAGTTGTGCCTGGACCATAGTTGGTATAGACCGCAGGGGTAAAGTCTGCTGCCGTAGCAGCCACCGACACCGCAAAGTCGGCAGCACCGGGGTAGCCTGCCGCAGGTGCGCTCTCATTGCCGCCCGCAAAGACCACAACGCCACCTTTGATGGGTCCGTTGGGCGAGCCGGCATTGTGTACGAAGTAGTCGAGAGCCTCATATTCGAGCGGAGAACCCATTTTCCACTCTTCCTCGGTGTGGAAGCCTTGTTCTCCCCAATCGTATATATTGGCTGCCCCCGAAACGTAACCCCAACTGCACTGCAATACTACGGCACCATTGTCGGCAGCATATTTCATTGCCCTTGCAACTTCCAAAACACTCGTACCTGTATTTCCCGAGAATATCTGGCACGACATAATCTTCACACCACCTTTTGTGCCATTGCCACCTGCAATAGAGGAGATACCTTCGCCATTGTTGTTGACTGCCGAGATGACACCCGCAACGTGGCTGCCGTGACCAGAGTCCAAGTAGTGGTTCCAGGTGATGATACCGCTCTTGCGCACAAAGTTGTAGCCGTTGATGTCGCCTGCGTAGCCATTGTTGTCGTTATCTTCGTGGGAACGAGCAATCTCATCCTCGTTTACCCAAATGTTGGCTTTCAGGTCGGGGTGCTCAACACATACACCCTCATCCAACACAGCGACAATTATATCCTCCGAGCCTGTCGATAGCATCCAAGCACCCTCGGCGCCCACATCGGCACCTTCGACACACTTACTCTCCAAGTTAGTGCCCGTATTGATAAGGTTCCACTGACTGCCGAGCAATGGGTCGTTCATAGCACCCACCGAGCCACCGGCACGAGTTATCTGCTCCAAACTAAGAGGTACAGCCTTGCCATTGTAGGCACGTTTTACTCTGCGGTTTAGGTCAACCCTCTGCACCTCGCCAAGAGCCGAAAGACGGCTGGCAACGCTCTCTACGCTCTCGCTCTTGAAGCGTACCACATACCAAAGATGCATACCACTCTGGCGGGTAATATCCTCTCGCGAGGAGTCAATGGGGAATACCCTCTCCAACTCGTAGGCACCCACAGCCTCCAACACCTCATCAACCGAGGGTATGTCACTGCGTGTGAGGTCGGTGCGTGTTGCCAGCACCTGCTCCACCTCAGGGCGGAACTTGACCATCAATTCGCCCTCTACATAGCTACTCTCCTGTTCCATAGGGGTGAGGGTGTCGGCGGGGGTTATCTCATTGAGGCAACTGCCGAGCGATAGCGCAACTACGCCCGCCAATGCCAATTTCGATATATCTCTAAAAATCCTCATATTACTTCTGAACTATCTATAAAATAGGTGTTTAGTCATTCTGTTTTTGCTCTATCCACAACACGTTTTTCAAACCCATACTATTCGAGTGTGATGTCGGGTTTGGTCTTGGAAGTGTAGAGATCGTAGTAGTAATTCATATTCTCTGGCTCGTTGTCGAAGTGGGCACGATTACCATTCTTATCCTTGCCCTCCTGAGGGAATATAAGGCTTGTGGGTATCCACCAATCGAGATTGGGATGATAGAGCAGCCAATCGGGGAGGTCGCCTGTCAGTCGGTTGTGATTGATACTGAAAAACCTTGTTTTGGTCATAATCTTCTTAATACCCTCATCAACCAACTTACGAGGCAATGTGTCGTTCGAGGCTGCCCAATCCTCTTCGCTATATACCTCAACCTCTGGGTCGTCTTCGAATGTCGGGAGAGCACCTTGCAGGTAGTTTACAGAGAGGTTGAGTGTGTCGAGATTCCATTTCAGAAGGTGCTCGGGGAACTTCTCCTCGTCAATAAAACCACCCAAATCGGTACGAGTGCTGTTGCTCAAATCGTAAACCACCGAACGCTGGTTGGCGTTGAGTATGAGCGTGCGCAATTTGGGGAAGTTATCGGGATTGATCGCTTCGGGAACGGTCATAAAGTTATTACTACCCAAATTGAGATATTCGAGATTTTCGAAGCGGAATTTATCCTTGTCAAGCTCTGTTAAGCCGTGCGCACCAATGGTCAGGCGTTTGAGCTGTTGAAGGGTGAGAATATCTTCGCCAACACTCAGGCTTTTGAGGAAGGTGTTGGAGTTACCGAAGAAGAAGAGTTCCTCGGCAGCAGTCAGGTACTTAACTTGGAAGGGGAGTTCCTCGTTAGTATTATATATGAAGAACTCGGCATATCTCACACGTCCCTCTTTGTCGGGAGTGTAGCCTTCGTGATTCTCATTCCAAAGTATCACTCCTGCCCAACGCTCCATAGGTATCGAAACATCCCAACTCGAAAGGGTTTCGAGCGTTCGTTGTATGCTGACAAGTGCCACCGAGTCACCCTTGCGGGTGTTCTCCTCAATAGGTTCCGAAGCCTTCTGCACAACTCTCAATCCATCCTGACGAGCAAGGGTGATATCCTTGTCCTTGGGCACGAAGTTAATTTCGGCAATACGCTCCTCAGAGAGTGTATTGATGTTCCACTCAAACTCCACATCAACCCTTCGGGGACGGATACCTCGGTTGAGTTCCAGGTCGAAGCGCTTGCTGTTTATCCAACGTACACCCTCGGGTATCTCCACTTCGAAATCGGCATTTGCCAATACACTAACCTTGAACTTACGCTCGCTCTGTATCTTATAATTCTCTATCTCTATCTCTGGTTGCTCAACCTCAATGGAGTAGGGGAAACCCTCCTGAGTGATGTTGATGGTGTATTCCTCCTTGGTGGAGAGGTTTTGGATGAGTACTTCGTCATAGCGGGCCTCGTCGTAGAGTGCCGAGTCGATGATAATCTCGCACGTTGTGCTACCGTTGCCATTGGCGGGAGATACGGTAATCCAGGGTGCCTTGGTGGATGCGAGCCACCTATCCTCAGAGGCTATCTTCACTTTGCGCTTGCCGCCCACTGCATCAATACGGATTTCGTTGATGTCCGAAGCGAACTCCACTGCGGGCTCCTCTACGCAACCGATGGCAACCACGGCAACAAGTGCCAATGCTATATGTCTAAAAAACTGTTTCATAAAAGAACTGTCTCTATATTTTTGCGTCTTAACTCTCTTGCTTGGTATATGATTACTCCATCATTGCGCTACAACCGACAATCTCTTGTGTCTTGTCGTAGATGAGTATGTAGGCTCCCACACTCCACGCATAGCAGATATCCGAAGCATCCAAATAGATGTTGGGATTGTCGCTAATATCGAGGTAGTAGATGAGCGTCGAGATGGTATCATCAATTACTCCGAGATTGTTGGAACCGAGATACAGACCTCTGAGTCCTCTGTGGTTGCCGATTCCCAACGGCCACTCACTCAGGCAACGCTTGCCGTTTTGGTCGCGCTGGCTACGAATTGCAAACACCGTGAGTCCCGAACTATCGAGAGGCTCGTAGGGGAACTCGCTGAATGAGTTGAACGAAACATCCACTCCATAGAGGTAGGGGAGGTTTTGGGCATTCATATCCTTGGGGAATTTAGATATGTTGTTGTACGAAAGGTCCATAGAGGTCAGATTGACACTGTTTTTACCCGTAAACGAGCCCTCGGGGACTTCGCTAATCTCGTTGGCTCTAAGGATGATATAAGCCACCGTAGAGCCGCTATCCATTAGCACCTTGGGGTATTTCGTAAACTTGTTCTGAGTGAGCGTGAAGGTCTCTACCTTGATACCCTTATAGGAGCCGTCCTCCTCGCCCTCGAAGCCGTCTATGAGGTTTCCTGCAAAACTTACCGATGCTATAGTAAATGTGCTGTTGGCATTGAAGATGTTGGGTACTTTCGTCAGGCGATTATAGTTTACCGAGAAGGTCTCCACATCGTCGTAACCACAGAAATAACCCTCTTCGTCTTTGGGTAATTCAGTGATAAGATTGTTGTCCAAGTAGAGTTGCACCAACGATACGTCTTTGCCCAATGGATGGATTTTGGATATCTTGTTGTACGCCAAGTCCAAGAGTCCAAGTTTCTTCATATTGCTAAAAGAGGCAGGGAGTTCTTCGAGGTTGTTTTGACGGCAGTAGAGAATTTGTATCTTCTCTCTGCTGGGACCCGTTGCCAAACCATTGAGTCCTTTGTATATCTCCTCTGCCGACCATTGGGCATTGTTGGCAATGTTGAGCGACACCAACTCTTGCATCTCTGTTATGCCCATAGGAAATTCCACAAGGCGGGGGCAATTGTAAATCTCCAAGTCGGTGACCGATTTGAGATTTGCCAAACTCTCAGGAAGACTCTCAATGGCACTATTGGCAATGTAGAGGTATTCGAGGTTTGAGAGGTTGCCAATCTCCTCGGGAAGGCTTCTTAGACCATTGCACAGCGTGCCGTGCGAAGAGTCCATAAGCGTAATTTCGCGCTGCGAGCCATTCTTAGTGTCGATAATCTGCTCCTCGCTCATACTCTCATATAGGCGAGTGGCACCAATAGAGATGTTGTTTTCTGCCAATGCCCTTGCGCAGGGTTCAGAGAGTTGTATGGGTGTGTGGATGTTGTGCAGCAGCTCCCCGTGCAGAGCCATACGATTGCGAGTGCGCTCTGAAAGACTCTTTGTGTGGTCGAGAGTGGGGTCGTAGTAGGTGTGGTTTAGGTCGTTGTGGGTACCCAAGTAGAGTTCCACAAGTTCGGTCAGTCTACCAATGGCAGGCGAGAGATCACCCCTGAAACCAAAGCCACTCAAATCAAGGAATGCCACACGACCATTGGAGTGGAGTTTGACACCGGGCTGGTCACCCCACAAGTCCACATCCTTGTTGAAGTCCCAATTGCTACCCTGAGGGAACTCCTCGCCAACGTAGTACCACTCCTCGCCATTTAGACTCTCCCAAATAGACCTTAGTGCATAATAGTCCTGAATGTAGGCATCTGCCTCACTTAGAGTGATTGCCACCGAGGCTTTGGTTATTTGGTTATCTTTAATGGAAAATGGGCTTTCGATGGGGTTATTTTTAGTTTCGAGCAGTACGCCCTGCGAATCGAAGGTTTCGTACTTAGATACCACATAATCTCCTGCCGGCAACCACATGAGCGTATCGCACAGGATGGATGAGGTTTTGTATCCGTCCTCTACCTCGTCCTCTTCGTTGTAGTGGATGTCGAATGTGCAAGGAAGACCGCTGAGGGTGGTTGTGGTGTTGAATCCTATATGGCGCACACTAATGTTCACCTTTTTGATTTCGTCAAAAGTATATTCTCTGGTTGCTGCTCGCGTACCCTCCTGAGCCTCTATATTTTTGCGCAGTGTAAATTGAACCTTACCACGAGGAGTGACATTGACCGTAATATCGTGGATAGTAAGTCCACCACTTGTTACACTGAACTTTCCATCTCCCTCTGGACCACCGCTATATAACTCTTTGTCTTCGGCATCGTAGAGCATAAAGGTGATGAGTTGGTAGTCGCCCTCAACGAGTTTTAATTTATCGCTACGGAGTCCCCACTCGGCGCTATCGCCCTCACCTCCACTAAGGCGGAGTGTTTGGGCAATGGTCATTGTGCCATAACTAAGTGTAACCTTAACCTTGTAAGCCTCCGATAGCCATTCTAATTGGGGAACAATTGCCTTTGTGTTGTCAGCCTCAGTGGGAGGTGTGTAGGATGCCTGCTTGTAGAGTTTGAATTGAACGTGACCATAACCATCGTCCAATGCAACCTCCTCGGGACTGGCACACGAAGCCATAATTGCCACTATTAGT
The DNA here is from genome assembly GCA_937911745.1 of uncultured Alistipes sp. GTDB lineage: Bacteria > Bacteroidota > Bacteroidia > Bacteroidales > Rikenellaceae > Tidjanibacter. Next base: position 75,245 of record CALDPX010000059.1, read on the forward strand.
GCCATCGTCACCCCTTTTATTATTATTCCAAGTCGCATGATAGTATGGATTTGTAAGCGTGAGGATTAGAGTTGATAAACCACGGTTAATTGTACAGCCTGAACGTATCCCTCGCCATAGAGTGTGAGATTTGAGCGTACCTCTGTCACACCTGCCTCTACTTCTGGTAACTCTGCGGTATCGATGTGGATTGTAATCCTACCCGTTCCATCGGTAGTGTAGAGCCACGATGCATAGGGATAGGATATGAGATAGTTTGGCACAATCAGAGTTGCTTCCTGGCAATTCTCGTTTAGGGTAAGCATATACTGCAACGTGCCCGCATAAGCCATCTCGGATGAGTATTCAGCCATATCTTTGGTGATTTCCGTGAGGTTCGCACCAAGTGCGCCATAATCCTTGTCGCTCGCAAAGATTACCGAGCCCTCGGGGCGGTCTACGGGCGTGGTGTAGTTGGGATCGAGGATGAAATAGATGAATGCAAAAGCCTCATCTTTGTTGAATGCCTCTTCACTTTCGTAGAAGAAGATGAATGCCTCGTTTTCGCCACCATCACCAGCGTAGGGGTTTGTGTAGGTATAGTCTTCGATTGTCTCTCCCAAACGGCTCTTAATCTTATAGCCGTTCTCCAAATCTTTGTGTTCTTCGCTTGGTTCTATGGTAAGCCAGCAAGTGTCGTTATCGTATACAGACGACTCATTGAAACCATAAATCTTGTAATTGGTGAAGGACTTTACAAAAATCAAATCGTCGCCCGAATTATTGCCTTGGTAGGTGAGTTTATAAGCATAGGGAACCTGACTCCAAGCACCAACATAGGGCCATGAGCCATTTGTTAATTTCTCGAATTTTGAGTTGTAGGCAGCCATGACAGTTTCGTCGTTAGGATAGATTGCGCCCTTCTCTTCTTCAAGGCTCTTTGCCTCTTGCTCAACGGTGCAGACAATGTAGTCGGCAGGGTTGTAGTTGCCGCTCTCTGCAATGGGTTTAGCAATGGCTGCAATTGCACCTTCTCTTTGTTCGGTCGTAGAGTTTATTCCGACCTCGAACGTGAATGAGCGCTCCCACACACCATAATCTCCTGCCTCCTCGGGGAAGTCGTCCATCTTTATTCTCATCCATCTCGTCTCTTCTGCGGTGTTGGAGTAAGTACCATCGGCTTTTTTGGACAGCAATACGAGTTCGGCTCCACGAGGTGAGCTAAAACGACCATTGACCTTTTCCACGTAGGAGTCCGAAGATGCTTGGTAGTAGTCACCATTGGAGTTAAAACTGAGCACTCCTGAAATGCTCAATTCGCACACATTTGCACACCCCTCCATCTCGGTGGGATAGCTGCCGATAGGCTCAAAACCGGCATCGGTACTATTGGCAATGGAGATGGTACCAAATTCGATATTGCAAGTGACATTTTCGAGAGGCAACTTCTCCTTATTAACCCTTATGAAAAGTTCCGAGCGACCTGCTTTACCATTTGTAATGTTGATGTTTAGCCACTCGGGAGCATTGGGTGAAAGATACCACTCAAAGTTGGATTCAATCATTACCCTTTGCATCCACTGCTCTTGATTCCATACCCAATCAATACGCTCGGCCGGGGTTGTGTTATATACCCAGTTGCCATCGGCATCTGTGGCGAACATCTCCTCATTTGTGTCGTATTGGGCAATGTAGAGAGCCATAGAGCGCTCTTTGGCACCACGAGTTATCTCTGCCACCACTTTGGTTTCGCCACCCATTGTCATAGCCACTTGGCATACCCTCACAACATCGAATTCTTCGATATTGGATACGGCGATTGTGATGGTGTGGATGCCTGCCTCACCACTAAGCGAGTAACGTTCACTCTCACCCACAATAAATTTGAAGAAAGTAGCAACTTCGGTGGGAATACTCAGTGTCCATGCCATGTTGGGATCAATCGTAAACTCATATTGCTCGCCAGCCTCTACCACTGCCGATACTTTCTCGGGAAATACAGGGGTGGGCTCTACTGTTGGCTCTTGGCAACCGACCAGAGTGAGCATCATACTCATAATGAGCACAAATGAAGTGTTGAGAATTCTGTTTTTCATAGTTATATTCTTTCTGTTGTATTATTATTTTCTATCTGCTCAGTTGTTGGCGGAGATCCTCAGCCTCCTCGTCGCTTATCCATTCTACAATGTTATAGAAGTGACCGATAGTGCCAACTGCTTCGCCCAAGTCCTCCACATAGACGTGCGACCACAGCACCACAAACTTCTCACAGGTATTGAAATAAGAAGTGTAGTAGGGACTATGGCTGATGAGTATCCTATTGTCGCCGTGGAACATACCAAGCACTGAGCCCTCATCGCTCACCACCTGCTCTTCCATCCTTACGAGCGGATTTTCGGGGTCGCCAGCCTGCAACTTAATGTTCAGGTCGTAGCCATCATAGAAGCAGTCCCTGAGAATGATAGTATTCTCCTCGGTGGGGTGTAACTCTGTTTCGATGATGCGCTGATAGGAGACATTGTCGCCAGGGTAATTCTGCAACATCATCGAACTAACGATGGCGTAGCCCGTATAGTTGTTAATATCGAATGGGCAGTATTTGTACATTACCACCTTGCTTTGAGTGCCATCTACATAGAGGTCATTCCACTCCATCTCTTCGGGAACAACAAGGTGGAGAATGAAACCGAGTGAGTCGGCAGCCGCCAGGTTGTCGTACATACCCTTAATCCTCACTTCGCCAGCAAGTTCGCCCGCAGGGATGGTTACGCTATTTGACAGCAGGCGGTAGTGTAGCCCCTCGATGGCATTGCTGCCCTTGTCGATGACCTCCACTCCAAACGTGCGGTCGTTCTTGCTCTTGGCGGTAGCCGACACCATAACGCTGAAATAGTCCTGATCTTGCTCCACAAGGAAGTACTGCTCTTGTTCGGCAAACATTACATAGTCGGCATCTTTGAGGGTTATGTACTGCTCATCGCAAGCCACAACGCCACACAAGGTTGCCAACAGTGCCACAATATATATAATATGAGAGTGTTTCATCATATAGTCAGGTTGTTTTTCGGTTGTTTCTTATTTGTTACTCTCGTTTGGTGCTACTTCCGAGCCAGGGGCTTCCAATTCGTGTTGTGGAATGGGCCATACCAGGCGTGGATCGTCTGCCTTAATACTCAGACTGCTACCCTCGGCAAGCGAACTCTTCTGAGGAGTGCGGGTAAAGCCTTCGCCATTCCTATAAAGCGAGCCCCAACGCTTGATGTCCTGCAATCGGTGCCCCTCCATATAGAGTTCCCTAACCCTTTCGTTGGCAATCTGCTCAATGAAGTTGTCGGCAGTGAGCGACAAACCACCACCATTCTGCAAGCGACTCTCTCGCAGTGTGCTAATATCCTTCGAGGCTTTCGAGAAGTCGGGATTTTGTTTGCGGCAGTAAGCCTCGGCACGAATCAGATACTGCTCTGCCAAACGGAATGGCTTGGGCATCGAAACGTGGTAGATGTAGTTGCTAATAAAGTCTTGGTTGCCATAGTATTTTACAAGCAAGGGCCACTGTAAGCCGTGGTCGTAGCCTGTGGATAGGGTGGCAAAATAACTGTTATAGCGCAAATCGCCTGAAGTGTAGAGGTCCAAAACCCACTGAGCAGGCACATAGTCGGGGTAGTAGTAGGTGTAGTCGTTGTTGAAATTGAGAAATACTTGACCGAGTGCTCCTCCCATTGAGGTTGGTGTGAAGCCTACTCGCCAGATGCACTCGGTAGCAAGGTCGTAGTTCCACATATAGTCGAAGAAGGACATCTCGGCGGTGTACATTTGATTGGCTGCCGAGAGAGAGTACATTCCCTCCTTGTGGTCAATAACTGCCGAGGAGTGCTCGATAGCCGACTCCCAATCCTGCATATAGAGTGCAACCCTTGCGTGGAGGGCGTGAGCCACAGCATTGGTCATATAGTAGCTGCTGTAAACGTCATAGTCGGGGTCCAGTATCTCCTCTGCTTTACGGAGGTCTTCCACCACAAATTCGTAGGATGCTTTAAGAGAAGACCTAATGCTCCTTTCGGGGGTGGAGTAACCCTTGCGCAGCACCACACCAAGTTCGCTGTCGGCGGTGGCGGGGTCGTAAGCCTTGCAATAAATTTTCAGTAGTTCCGAATAGCAAAGTGCGCGAATGGCGTAGACCTCACCGGTGTATTGCTCCAAGATGGTAATCCTCTCATCGTCTGTCTGTTTGGCGATGATGGAGTCTATACGTTCGAGGTAGAAGTTACAATTACTGATTATGCTATACAGCGAGGCATAGACAGCCTCCACCTCGCTATTGGTGGAGCGAATGTCCCACAGCCAATGCTGACCATAGGTGTTTGAATAGCCATCAACGGCATATACGAGGTCGGCTTGGATATCGGGTAAAAGGGTTAGTGCACCACTCCATAGAGCACTGCTCTTCATCATCGAATAGATACCCGTCACGGTCTGCTCGGCATCGTTATAGGACTGCATAGCCTCATCTATGGGAATTGCCGACTGAGGCATCTTGTCCAAACACGAGGTGGTAGACACCATCAACGAGAGTACTACCACAAAATATATCATCTTTTTCATCATTTTCATACTCGCTTGTGGTGTTAGAAGGTTACATCAAGACCAAAAGTGTATTGTCGAGCCATAGGGTACTGCGCTGCATAGAGGTTAGTTGAGCCCTCGGGATCAAGACCGGAGAAACGAGTCCAAGTGAGCAGGTTTTGTGCCTGAAAATATACCCTGACACCTCGTACCGCATTTTGTCTGCTGAGCCACTCGGAGGGAAGGGAGTAGGAGAGCATTACGTTTTTGAGTCTCAGGAATGATGCATCCTCCAAGAGTCGCGAGTCGAATTCGGTATATTCGCCATAGCGGGGAATGTCGGTAACATCGCCGGGCTTCTGCCAGCATCCCAAAAGGCGGCGCGATTGGTTGTAGGTTGCAAAGCGACCATTCGACTCATCGAAGTAGCGGTCGTTGTTGAGCATCCACCTATCTGCCACCCAGCTGAACTGTGTGCTGAGTGACAAGCCTTTGTAGGAGAGTGCTGTGCCAAAGCCACCCTGCCAGGGAGCAATGTAGGTCTTGCCGACCAAGACTTTGTCCTCATCGCGCAACTCGGTTGTGAGGTTGCCCTCCTTATCGTACCACAGAGCATCGCCATTGGCGGGGTTTACGCCCGCATAGCGGTTGATATAGAATTCGCCCAGAGGATGACCAACAACAAGTTTGGTGTTGGTGCCCGAGCGTTCATACTCCGTCACTCCATTGTAGAGCTCGGTAATCTCGTTGTGGTTGTATGCCACGTTGGCATTTACGGTCCACAAGAAATCATCAGTGGCAACGAGCGAGGCATTGATGTTCAATTCGGCACCCGCATTTACCATCTCGCCCACGTTGTCCCAATAGTAGCCAAAGCCACTTGTGGAGTAGGGAGTGGGTACTTGCATAAGCATATCGCTCGTGACCTTATAATAGAGTTCGAAATCCACATTGAGCCTGCCCCAAAAACCTGCGTGCAGACCAAAGTTGGTTGTCCAGGGTTTCTCCCATCCGAGATTTTCGTTACCTGGCTGAGCCAAACCTACGCCCGCATCACCCATATAGTCGGCACCACCGCCAACAAGTGCAAGGTGTTCGTAGTTGGGAATAGAAGAGTTGCCGCTCGTACCCGTAGAGAGGGATACTTGTGCGGTAGTGAGCCAATCGGTGTAGGGTAGGATGAAGTCCTCTTTCATCATATCCCACATCAGTCCCACCGACCAAAAGGCACCCCAGCGGTTGGACTTACCAAACCTCGAAGAACCATCCAAACGGAAGGCTGCCTCGGCATAGAGTCGGCGGTCGTAGTTATACTCGCCACGCGAGAAGAACGAGAGGAAGCCATAATCGGAGTCGGTCGTGTCATCCCACGAAGTAGCCCTTGTACCCGTAGAGATACTTGTCAGGCGGTCGTTGTTCTGACCCTCCACCAGCACGCTAAACGCCTCGTAGTGGTAGTCTACACCCTCTTGACCAAGCAGGAAAGTGAAATTATGGTCGCCATCTATGTCGAAAGTGTAGTTTGCAGTGTTGGTAATCGTAAGGCTGTAACCATCGGTCGAAGAACGCGATGCAGAGCCATTGTTTTGGTTGGGAGCGTAACTTGGATAGGATTTACCATAGCCTGTGGTGTGTGAGTAATCCACGCCGAACTGAGAACGCAACACAAGACCCTCGATGGGTTTAGCCTCTGCAAATATCGTGGAGAGGAGTTTGTACTTTTGATAATGCACAGGGTGTGCTTCGAGCCATTCGAGAGGGTTCTGACCATTACCCTTCCACGAACCGTCCTCGATAGAGGCGATAGAACCGTCCTCTCGGCGGGGATTCCAATAGGGAAGCATAAAACGTGCTGCCGAGATGGGGGTTACGAGCGTATAAGCACCCTCATCAGCCTGCTGTATCTTCTGATAGTTGAGCATTGTGTTGGTGCCCAATGTGAGCCACTCTGCCGCCTTGCGTTGCACGTTCGTTCGGAGCGAAAAACGCTCGAAGTCGCTACCCACTGCCGTACCCTGCTGGTTGTAGTAGCCACCCGAAAGGTAGTAGTTGGTCTTGTCATCTGCACCCGACACCGAAACCTCGTAGTTCTGCAATGGAGCCGAAGAGTTGAAGACCTCGTTCATCCAATTTACATTGGTTTGACTCAGTAGTGCGTAGTTTTGTCCCTCTGTCATTCCTGTCTGCTTCTCGTAGGCGATGCGTTCGGGAGTTGTCATCAAATCCCACTTGCTGTCATCTGCTTGCGAAAAGCCGAGCTGAGTGCGGAACTCAATGCGGGGACGGTCGGCAATTCTACCACGTTTGGTAGTAATCACGATAACACCGTTTGCAGCCCTTGCACCATAGATGGATGTCGATGAGGCGTCTTTGAGCACCGAGAGCGACTCGATGTCCGCAGGGTTGATAGTATTAAAATCGCTTGCCGAGATGGGTACTCCATCGAGGATGTAGAGTGGGGCAGTACCCGAGTTGATGGAGTTGGTACCACGAATGGTCATCGTTGTCGATGCGCTTGGCTCGCCCGAATTGGAGAGTACCGACAGACCCGCAACTTGTCCTTGCAACGCCTGGTCAAAAGCGGCTGTTGGAGTATTCTCCACCTTCTCTGCTTTGACGGTCGAAACCGAGCCCGCAACGGTACCCTTCTTACGCACAGCGTAGGCAATAACCACGACATCGTCAATAACTTCGCTTTCGCTCTGCATCTTCACATCGTGCATCACCTCTGCCGAGTCGGTAGGAATTTTCCACGCAACCTCCTTGTATCCCATATAGGAGTAGGTTAGGGTGGTGCCGGCTGCGGCTTTGATGGTGTAGGTACCATCAACAGCTGTTGTTGTACCACTAAATGTTTCGGTCAGGATAGTGACACCAATCAGAGGCTCGCCTCCGGAGGCATCGACCACCTTGCCACTAATTACTACTTGCTGCCCTTGCGCATACAATGGCAAACCAAGCAACATAAGGAGTGTTGCAAAAAGAAGTTTGGTCAATTTTGTTTTCATAGCGTGCAAATGTATGTTTTTTTTTGGACAATCCATCTGCTATACCTTATTTATTATTAACAAATTATCAACTCCTCCCGTCGTCGACTTCCCCGATGTTGCGATTTTGCTACATGCGAGTTGATTCTTGTTAAATTATATCTTTCTTCGTTTGTGTTTTTGGGGTTTTGGCTTTCAATTTTCAACTCGATTTGGTATTTTTGCGTCACTAAATTATCATACAAAAATGAAAAGAGGTGTTTTGTTGTGCGCAATGACGTTGTTGCTTTTGATGGAGCCTGTGTTGGCGCAAGAGGTGACGATGCAAACCTTTGCTTTTACACATAGAGGTGAAAGAGCTATGTGTCTGGATGTTTACTCTGCAAGTGATGAGGTGGAACCTTGCCTGCTGTATGTTTTTGGCGGTGCTTTTCTTGCTGGCTCGCGTGCCGAGGAGGAGGTGGTGGAGGTGTATGAGTATTTTGCCCAAAGGGGGTGGAAGGTGGTGGCTATCGACTATCGCTTGGGGCTGCTGCCACTGCTCGAAGAACCTGAGGTTAAACGAGGTTTGCTCGATTTTAGAACTATGCTTATCAACGCCATAGATATTGCTACGGAGGACCTTGTGGAGGCTACGGCATACCTTGTGAGTAATGCCGAAACACTCGGCATAGACCCTACGAAAATTGTGACGCTTGGGTCGAGCGCGGGTGCCATCACTGCCCTGCAAGCCGAGTGGTCCATCTGCAACTCAAAACCCGTAGCAAGCCTTCTGCCTGCCGACTTCAACTATGCTGGTGTGGTAGCTATGGCGGGGGCAATTTGCGCTAAGGGTAGGAAATTGGAGTGGCAACGTACACCTTGCCCTATGTTGCTCTTTCACGGCGATGCGGATAGGAATGTGCCCTATGATAAACAATCGCTCTTTGGTGTGAGCCTTTTTGGCTCGGAGGTTATTGCCGAGTCGCTCCGCGAGTTGGAGTCGCCCTATTGGTTCTATGATGCCGAAAATATGGACCATAATCTCTCGTGGCGACCCATGTACTTCCTGCGCCCCGAAATTGAGATGTTCGCCCAGAGGATGGTCTTTGGTGGTGAACGCCTGCTCATCCACCAGCGCGTGAAAGATGCTGCGCTCCCAGAGGCTGAGAGTGACTTCGGACTTGGTGACTATATAGAGGCAAACTTTGCTCCCGACAAACCCCATGGAGTAGAGGCTGCGACCTATTGAGGAGTTGCTTGAATTTGTTTGAATATGATTGTGGTGATATTGGGTGGTTGTATAGGAGGGTTGGTTGGAAATTGGTGACTAAATGCCGAATGTTGAGAATTGAAAATTTTGATTTTTGCATCCAATTTGGTATATTTGCAAAATGTAAGGCAAATCATTAATCAATAAAGATAGTATGATTACTCCCAAGACATTGTTAAAAGCCGAGGGTGGACTCAAACAGAATGGCACCCCCCATGACATTATTCATCGCTTTGAGAAAATCCCTACAAGGGTGTATGCCGATGAGATTTCGGCTGTGAGCGATATTGCCGACCGCATAGTTAATGCCATCAACGACTTTGCTCAAAGTCCCGTAGATGATATGGGTATCGAGGAGCGTACATTCTCGCTTGGTTTAACAACCGGGCGCACTCCATTGGGGTTATATCGAGAACTTGTTGCACGACATAGGGCTGGCAAGGTTAGTTTTAGACGCGTGTCTGTATTCTCGCTCGACGAGTTCTACCCCATACTATCGAGCGAACAGCAGAGTCGCAATCACCGTATACTCGAAGAGTTTATCAACAACATAGATATTCGTCCCGAGAACGTCCATTTGATTGACGGAGATGTAGACTCCGATGATCTTACGGACTATTGCAACTACTACGATAAGAGTGCGAGCAACCTCGACCTTATGGTTATTGGTGTTGGTGAGCAGGGACAAATTGGCTTTAATGAGTCGGGTTCAAATGCCAATTCCCGTACGCGCCTTGTGCAACTTTCGCATCATACCCGACTTACCCAGAGTAAAATCTTTGATTGCGAGGTGAAAAATACACCACACATGGCTATTACTATGGGTATAGGCACCGTTCTCGATGCCAAACGTCTCTTGTTGATGGCATGGGGTGAGGAGAAAGCCGAAGTTGTGAGGCGCATTGTAGAGGGCGAGATAACGAGCGATATTCCGGCCTCACTCTTGCAAGAACACGAACACATTACGGTCTATGCAGATGCCTCTTCGGCTTCGAAACTCACGCGTTTTTCGTCGCCTTGGCTTGTGGGGTCGTGTGAGTGGACTCCTCGCTTTGTGCGTAAAGCTGTGACGTGGCTCTGTGAGAAGGTCGATAAGCCAATCTTGAAACTTACATACAAAGACTATGTTAAGAACTCGCTGAGTGAACTTATCGAGCAGAAAGGTCCTTATGACAAAATCAACATAGAGGTATTCAATGATGTGCAACATACCATCACAGGGTGGCCTGGTGGTAAACCTAATGCCGATGATAGTACACGTCCTGTCAAAAGCCTGCCATTCCCCAAGAGAGTTGTGATTTTTTCCCCCCATCCCGACGATGATATGATAGGTATGGGAGGTACATTCCATCGCCTTATAACTCAGGGAAATGATGTGCATGTTGCATATCAGACATCGGGAGATGTGGCAGTTAGTGACGATGTGGTGTTGCAAAATGTGGACACAGCCCGCCAAATGGGATGTGAGGATATGTACGAGCGAGTAAGAGAACTAATAGCCAATAAGGTCAAAGGTATGCCCGAACCGCGCGAATTATTGGATATAAAGGCGGGCATACGTCGGGCAGAGGCTAAGGCTGCTTGCCGTTCGATAGGTCTTGACGATAGCACCAACGCACACTTCCTAAGGATGCCCTTCTACGAAACAGGAGGAATCAAGAAGGGGGAACTCTCGGAGGAGGATATAAGACTCGTTGTGGAGTTGCTACAAACTATTAAGCCTCATCAGATATACATGACGGGTGATTTTTCGGATCCCCATGGCACACACAAACTCTGTACTACTGCTGTTTTGGAGGCTCTTGATCGCACTTCGGGTGAGGATTGGCAGAAGGAGTGTGATGTTTGGCTCTATCGCGGTGGTGCAGAGGATTGGAACTTGGGATTGGTGGATATGGCTGTACCGCTGAGTCCTGGTGAACTGCTTGCCAAACGCTATGCCATCTACCGACATCTTTCGCAGAAAGACCTTCTTCCCGCACATGGAGCCTACAAACGGGATTGGTGGATGCAGACCGAAGAGAGAACTATGAATAATGCACGCCTCTACGATAGGCTCGGAATGCCCGAGTATGAGGCAATAGAGGTTTTTGTAAAGTTGCGAGTTGAATAATGAACTATGTTGAATTGAGCATTGAGTGCTCGGAGGAGTTGTCGGACATTTTGGTTGCCGAGTTGGCAGACTATCCTTTCGATAGTTTTGCTACCGAATTTGGGGTGCTCAAAGCCTACATACCCCACGAGCGTATGGCGGACTGCTACGAGAGGGTGGAGGCTCTGCTGGCGCGTTATGGCGTGGGCGAGCACCACTATGTGGTCATCGAGGCTCAGAATTGGAACGCCTTGTGGGAGAGTAACTTCCCGCCCGTAGAGGTGGATGGCATCGTGGCTATTCGCGCCCCCTTCCACGAGCCCTATCCCGACTACCGATTCGACATTGTTATTATGCCCAAGATGTCGTTCGGCACGGGGCATCACGCCACCACATACCTTATGAGCCGCACAACCGCTTCGCGCGACTTTGCGGGCAAGAGAGTGCTTGATATGGGCAGTGGTACGGGTGTGTTGGCAATCATTGCTGCCAAGTGCGGTGCCATGAGTGTCGATGCGGTGGATATTGACGAGTGGGCATACGAAAATAGCGTGGAGAACTGCCGCGAAAATGGTGTTAGTGACAGGGTTACGCCTATCTTGGGCGATGCCTCGGCAATAAAGGACAAGCACTACGATGCCATTCTTGCCAATATCAATCGCAATATACTGCTTGCCGATATGCCTAACTATGTAGAGTGTCTTAATGATGGTGGCGAACTTATAATGAGTGGTATCTTGGAGGGCGATGTGGAGGCTATCCGTACCCGTGCCGAGTCGCTCGGTCTCGCCTTCGAGGGTTGCGACTACAAAGATGGTTGGGCAGTGGTAGTTACAAAAAAAGAATAATTTTGAATTTTGAATTTTGAATTCTGAATTAAAGTAACTACTTTTGCAGGCAAATAAATGACAAAAGAAGCCATAATGATTTGCATGAAACATAGCGTGGCGGTGGACAAAAGCCGCAATGTAAGCCAAGTGAGGTCGCGCTGTCTTTTGTCGTTTTCGTTGATACAGAGGTAATTCGCTTTGCGAGTTACCTCTTTTTTTATGCCTCTATCGGGGTACAAAATGGAGTGGAAATGAGTTGCAAACAAGCAGTTTCGATGTTGATTACGGGTGCTACGGTGTGGTACGAGGATGGCTTTGCGGTGCGCGATGTGCTCATCATAGATGGTGTGCTCCGCGAGGTCGCCGAGCATATCGCTCCTTGCGAGGGTGTGAGCATTGTGGAGGCAGGGGGTAAATACCTGCTGCCCGCATTTGTGGATATGCACGTCCACCTAAGAGAACCTGGCTATGGCTACAAGGAGACCATCGCCAGCGGCACTAAGGCTGCCGCAAGGGGTGGTTTCTCGTTGGTATGCCCTATGCCAAATCTCAATCCCGCACCCGACAATCTCGAACACCTCAAAGAGCAACTCGCTATCGTTGAACGCGATGCGGTAATAGGAGTATTGCCCTATGCAACCATCACAACGGCTCGCAAGGGCGATGAATGTGTCGACTACGCGACACTTGCACCCTATGTGGCCGGTTTTTCGGACGATGGTACGGGTGTGCAGAGTGAGGATGTTATGGAGGAGGCTATGAGGGGTATTGCTCCAACGGGAAAACTTCTTGCTGCACACTGTGAGGTGGAAAGTCTGCTTAGGGGCGGCTATATCCACGATGGTGAGTGGTGCAGGGCGCACAACCATAAAGGCATCTGCTCCGAGAGTGAGTGGAAAGAGGTGGAGCGTGATATCAGGCTTGCCGAGAAGACAGGTTGCCGCTTGCACGTTTGCCACATCTCGACCAAAGAGAGTGTAGCACTCATCCGAGAGGCAAAGAGTAGGGGTGTGAGGGTAACTTGCGAAACTGCACCTCACTATTTGGCTCTTTGTGAGGAAGATATGAGAGAGGAGGGACGCTTTAAGATGAACCCGCCACTCCGCACACGAGAAGATATGGAGGCACTTCGCAGGGGTGTTGCCGATGGTACAATAGACGTTATTGCCACCGACCACGCGCCCCACTCGGCAGAGGAGAAATCCCGAGGTTTGGAAAAGAGTGCAATGGGTGTTGTAGGTATAGAGACTTCGCTTGCGGCAACCTACACTTTTATGGTTGGCGGGGGTATCATCTCGCTCGAAAGGTTGGTGGAGATAATGTCGCTTACGCCCCGCAAGTTGCTCGGCATAGGTGGCGGTATCTGCTTGGGAGAGAGGATAGATGCAACGCTCGTAGACTTCGATAAGGAGTATAATGTGGAGACTTCGGAGTTTCTCTCTATGGGTAGGAGTATACCTTTCGAAGGTATGCGCCTTAGAGGTGAGGTACTCATGACTATTGTCGATGGCAAAATTGTGTACGAAAAATAGGAGTATGTATAAACGCAATATATATAAAGTGTTGTCCAATGAGCCCCTCTCGGCAAAGACTATGAAGATGGTCTTGGAGGGAGATACTCAGTATATTACTGCCGCAGGACAATTTGTGAATGTGGAGGTGGAGGGAAAGTTCCTGCGCCGTCCAATCTCGGTGTGCGACTATGACGAGAAGAGCATAACGCTGCTCTACGATATCGTAGGAGAGGGCACTAAGGCAATGAGTCTTTGGGCTGAGGGCAAACAGGTAGATTTGCTCACAGGCTTGGGCAATGGCTTTTCGGAGAATAGGGAGTGTCATCGCCCCGCACTATTGGGAGGCGGTATAGGCTGTGCTCCACTCTATAATTTGGCTAAGAAACTCCTCGCCAAAGGCGCACAACCCGTTGTTATTTTGGGCTTTAATAGTGCCAAAGATGTGGTTAGTAAAGATATGTTCGAGGCACTCGGAGTGGAAACATACATCGCCACTGTGGATGGCTCGGAGGGCACCAAAGGCTTCGTGACCGATGTTATAAAGGAAAAGGGCTTGGAGTGTGACTACTTCTACGCTTGCGGACCAATGCCTATGCTGAGAGCAGTGTGCAACGGCATCGAATGGGCAGGAGAAGTGAGTCTTGATGAGCGTATGGCGTGTGGCTTTGGCGTTTGTATGTGTTGCAGCATCGAAACCAAAAGCGGTGCAAAGAGAATCTGCAAAGAGGGACCCGTATTCAGCAAGGAGGATTTGATATGGAAATAAAACGAGATACGAGTGTGGTATTGAGCGGTGTAAGGCTCGATAACCCCGTAATTCCTGCCAGCGGTTGCTTTGGCTACGGCTATGGTATGTCGGAGTACTACGACATCGACATTCTGGGTTCCATATCGTTCAAGGGCACTACCCGTGAGGCTCGCTATGGCAATCCTCTGCCCCGAGTGGCTGAGTGCAGAGAGGGTATGATTAACGCTGTGGGCTTGCAGAATCCCGGTATTGATGCTGTCATTGCTGAGGAACTTCCCAAGATGCGCGAAAAATTCCACAAACCCATCATCGCCAACATTAGTGGTTTTTCGATTGATGAGTATGTGGAGTGCTGTGCCAAGATTGACAAAGAGGAGCAGGTGGAGATTATAGAACTCAACGTATCGTGTCCCAATGTGCACGGAGGAGGTATGAGTTTCGGCACCTCGCCCGAGAGTGTTGCAGAGGTTGTGAAGGCTGTGAAGAAGGTCATCACAAAACCGCTCTATGTGAAACTCACGCCAAACGTGACCGATATTGTGGCTATTGCTAAGGCGGCAGAGAAGGCGGGTGCAGACGGCATATGCCTTATTAATACAATGCTCGGTATGAGGATTGATACTCGCACCCGCAAACCCGTTATTGCCAATAAAATGGGAGGCTTTTCGGGTGCTGCGGTTTTTCCTGTGGCGGTGAGGATGGTCTATCAGGTATCGAAGGCGTGTAAGATTCCTGTCATCGGTTGCGGCGGCGTGGAGAGTGCCGAGGATGTGGTGGAAATGATGATGGCAGGTGCTACGGCTGTGGAGGTCGGAGCAGCAAACCTGCGCAACCCCTATGCATCGAAAGAGATTGTGGAGGCACTGCCCGATGTTATGCAAAGGCTTGGAATAGAGAGATTAACTGATATAATTGGTATTGTCGAATGATTAATGCGAAAGATGTGATTATTGCTTGCGACTTTGCTTCGTGGGCACAGACTATGGAGTTTTTGGACAAGTTTGAGGGCGAGGAGCGCAAACCCTTCCTCAAAATCGGTATGGAACTCTACTATGCAGAGGGAAATGCCATTGTTAGGGAGATTAAGCGCAGGGGACACAAAATCTTCCTCGACCTGAAACTGCACGATATTCCTAATACGGTACGCAAGGCTATGAAGGTACTCTCGGCTCTGGATGTGGATATGGTAAATGTCCACGCCGCAGGTACGGTGGAGATGATGAGGGCTGCCAAAGAGGGGCTCACTCGCGAGGATGGTTCGCGCCCACTGCTTATTGCCGTAACACAACTCACCTCCACATCGGAGCAGACTATGCAGGACGAACTCCTTATTAATGCCACCATCGGCGACACCATCATCAAATACGCTCAAAATGCAAAAGCGGCAGGTTTGGACGGTGTTGTATGCTCGCCTTTGGAGTCCACCATTGTGAAAGGGGCTTGCGGTAACGAGTTTATGACTATCACACCCGGCATCCGCTTTGCCGAGTCGGCTGCCGATGACCAGGTGCGCATCACATCGCCGGCAAGGGCTCGTCAGTTGGGCTCGGACTATATTGTGGTAGGACGTCCCATTACGGCTGCCGAAGACCCTGTTGCGGCTTATCGTAAGTGTGTAAACGAATTTTTGAACATCAATTAATAAGCGATAGAATATGACAACCGAGAAGATAATCGCTGCCGAGTTGCTAAGCATAAAGGCGGTATTCCTTAGCCCCAACGAACCATTCACTTGGGCAAGTGGCATCAAAAGCCCCATTTATTGCGATAATAGGCTGATTCTGACTGCACCTAAGAGTCGTAAAATTGTGGAGAGTGCCATTGCACAGACTATCAAGGAACGTTTCCCCGAGGCAGAGGTGCTGATGGGTACAAGTACTGCTGGTATTGCGCACGCCGCCATCGCTGCCGATATTTTGGATATGCCAATGGGCTATGTTCGCGGTAGTGCAAAGGACCACGGCAGGGGCAACCGCATCGAGGGACGCTTGGAGCAAGGACAAAAGGTGGTTGTTGTCGAAGACCTTATCTCTACGGGTGGTAGCTGTATAGATGTCGTAGAGGCTCTTAGGGAGGCTGGTGCCGAGGTGCTGGGTGTTGTTAGTATCTTTACTTACGGTATGAAAAAAGGCATCGAAAGGCTCGCTGCGGCGGGTGTTACGAACTACTCGCTTTCGAACTTCGATACACTCGTAAGCGTGGCTGCCGAGCAGGGTTATATTGCACCCGAAGACGAGGCTCGCCTTAGGCAGTTTATGGCAAATCCTTCGGATGAGAGTTGGATGAATAAATAAAAAATCAGATAAATAGGTTAGTTACACAAAAACTTTAACACAAACTAAATAATAATACGAAAATGAGACACTTGATTGACCCCACCGACCTTTCGATGCAGGAACTTAATGAGATTATTGCTCTTGCAGAGGACATTATCGAAAATCGAGAGAAATACTCGGAGGCTTGCAAAGGCAAGAAATTGGCAACTCTCTTCTATGAGCCAAGTACTCGCACTCGTTTGAGTTTTACATCGGCAATGTTGGAGCTCGGTGGCACGGTTCTCGGTTTTTCGGATGCAAAGAGTTCTTCGGTTGCCAAGGGCGAGACCTGCGCTGATACGACCAAAACCATCAACTGTTTTGCTGATATTATTGCTATGCGCCACTTTGAGGAGGGTGCAGCACTTGTTGCCGCTAACAACTCACGTATTCCTGTGATTAACGCAGGTGACGGTAGCCATAGCCATCCTACTCAAACTCTAACAGACCTTCTTACTATCAAACGAGAAGTAGGACGTTTCGACAACCTTACCATCGGTTTTTGTGGTGACTTGCGCTTCGGTCGTACTGTTCACTCACTCATTAAAGCAATGTCGCGCTATGAGGGTATTAAGGTTGTGCTGATTGCCCCCGAGCAGTTGCGTTTGCCCAGCTATATGCGCCACGAGGTGTGCGAAAAGAACAATATCCCCTATAAGGAGGTGTCGTCGATGGAAGAGGTTATGGGTGAGCTCGACATTCTCTATATGACTCGTGTGCAAAAAGAGCGTTTCTTGGACGAAGATGAGTTTGATAGAGTTAAGGATAGTTTCATCCTTGACCCTGCAAAACTTGTCAATGCTCGCCCCAATATGTGCATTCTTCATCCTCTGCCTCGTGTGAATGAGATTACCGTAGAAGTGGATGCCGATCCAAGGGCTGCATATTTCCGTCAGGTGGAGAATGGAAAGTTTGTGCGCATGGCTCTGATTATGAAATTGCTCGAATGGGCTAAGGATGACAGCAAGACTATTGACCTTATACCCAAGGATGTTATTCGCAATGAATATGTGTGCGGTAATAAACGCTGCATCTCTAATATGGAAAACGTTGATTCGCTCTTCCGTCCTCGCACCGACAAGCCTGGTAAGTATCGCTGCCTCTATTGCGAGTCGAAGGCAAAATTGTAGTGTGAAATTTTAGAGTGAAATTGTTAATAATTTATTGAAAACTTCATTTCTTTGGTTTCAAAAAAAAGAGTACTTTTGCGCATTAGAATGATGTGAAGAGTTATGAGTAGATTAGCGCTGAACATATCTGCCAAATATCGAGCGAGGCATTGTGTGGCATCCACTGCGAGTGTGTGCCGTGTCTTTGGGGGACCCCAAGAGGCTTTTGCTGCCGAGAAGTGTGCTCAGAAGAGGGCTAAAAATGCGACCAAAGAGATAATATAGGGAGAATGTGACCGTCAACGTAGAGTGTTGGCGGTCACGCTTTTATGATAAATAGTCAATAGATAGATATGAAAATTGGTGTTGTTATGGGCTCGACAAGCGACTGGGGTGTTATGTCGGGTGCTACTGCTATTTTGGAGCAGTTTGGTGTGGAGTTCGAGAAGAAAGTGCTGAGTGCACACCGTACTCCCCACGAGTTGGAGCAGTGGGCAAGCAGTGCGCGAGAGCGTGGCTTTGCAGCAATTATTGCCGGAGCAGGAGGAGCAGCCCATTTGGCAGGTGTTGTGGCAGCATTCACGACTCTGCCTGTCATTGGTGTGCCCATTAAGTCTCGTTCGTTGGAGGGTTTAGACTCGCTGCTTTCGATGGTGCAGATGCCTTCGGGCATACCTGTTGCTACGGTTGGTATTGATGGAGCAAAAAATGCTGCACTACTCGCAGTGGCAATGATGGCTGTCACCGACCAAGAACTTAAAACCAAACTTGACGACTTTCGCCGTGAGCAAGCAGAAAAAGTGCTTGCCTCAGAGATTTAACCCATTGCAAACATCGAAGTTACTACCCAAAACAAATTCCGCAAATGAATACCTACCGCATATTTGTCGAAAAACGTGAATCTTTTAGGGTGGAGGCAGAAAGCCTCCGTAGAGAGCTCAACTCCAATCTTGGTTTGTCAATTGGTTCGTTGCGTCTTTTGTGCGTCTACGACCTATTTGGCTTCTCTCGTGAGTTATTGGAGGAGAGCAAGTATCGTGTCTTTGGCGAGAAGGCGACGGACACAGTGAGTGAGGAGGTTGAGATAGGCAATTTGCCACATCTTGCTATCGAGTGCTTGCCCGGTCAGTTCGACCAAAGGGCTGCTTCGGCAGAGGAATGTATCGGATTGCTTGCCCCCGAGGCTAAGGTAGAGATTCGCAGCGCAAAACTGCTCATCTTTGACAAGAGTGTGGGCGAGGAGGAGTTGGCAAAAATTGCCCGCTATACCATCAACTCTGTGGAGTCGCGCCAGAAGGATCTTTCGGTGCTTGCCCCTTCTGAGAGGGCTACGGCAAAACCCGTAGAGATGCTCGAAGGTTTTTTGGATATTACGGTGGAGGATGCGAGCCACTACTGCAAAGAGAGGGGTTTGGCGATGAATGGCGACGACCTTATGGAGGTAGTGGGCTACTTCAAAAGGGAAGGCAGGGTTCCGAGCGAAACCGAACTCCGCATTTTGGATACTTATTGGAGCGACCACTGCCGTCATACGACCTTCACAACCGAACTTACCGACGTTGAGGTAGATGAGTCCTTTGCAAGCGATGATATTGCTGAGGCTGTGGAGATGTGGAAGAGCATCCGCAAACGTCTTGGCAGAGAGAATAAGAGCCTTTGTTTGATGGATCTTGCAACCATTGGCGCAAGGTATTTGAAGAAACAAGGACTCTTGGACGACTTGGAACAGAGTGAAGAGAATAATGCTTGCAGTATCTACGTCGATGTTGATGTGGATGATAGAGTGGAGCGCTGGCTTTTGATGTTCAAGAACGAAACACACAATCACCCAACCGAGATAGAGCCTTTTGGTGGTGCTTCGACCTGCTTGGGTGGTGCAATTCGTGACCCGCTGAGTGGTAGGAGTTATGTCTATCAGGCTATGAGAGTGACGGGTGCGGGCGATATATACCTGCCTGTTGAACAGACTATGAAGGGCAAACTGCCACAGAGGGTTATCTCCCTGCGTGCAGCTGCGGGCTACTCTTCGTATGGCAATCAGATAGGTTTGGCTACAACTCACGTTAGGGAGATCTACCACCCCGACTATGTTGCCAAAAGGCTCGAAATAGGTGCCGTGGTAGGTGCCGTAAGAGCTGAAAATGTAAGGCGCGAAAGCCCCAAAGCCGGGGATATCATACTGATGTTCGGAGGTAGAACGGGACGTGACGGCATAGGTGGTGCTACGGGTTCATCGAAAGAGCACAACACCTCTTCGATTGAGGAGTGCGGCAGCGAGGTGCAAAAGGGTAACGCCCCCGAGGAGAGAAAAATTGCACGACTGTTCCGCCGTCCCGAGGTTACACGACTCATTAAGAAGTCAAATGACTTTGGTGCTGGTGGTGTGAGTGTGGCTATTGGCGAACTTGCCGATGGCTTGGATATCTATCTTGATAGAGTTACAACAAAATATAGCGGTTTGAATGCTACCGAACTCGCCATCAGCGAATCGCAGGAGCGTATGTCGGTTGTTGTTGAACCTAAGGATAGAGAGGAATTTGAGCGTTACTGCCACGAGGAGAACATTGAGGTTACGCACGTTGCCGATGTTACCGATAGCGGCAGAATGAGAATGTTCTATAAGGGCGAAGTGGTGGCTGACCTTTCAAGAGAGTTTATCGACTCGGCAGGTGCCAAACACTATGCAAAAGCTAAAATAGGCACCATTGAGGAGCGTAACCCCTTCGAGCGAGAGGTAGAGGGCGATACTCTAAGGGAGAAATTCTGCAACATACTATCCGATACCAATGTAACCTCGCAGAAGGGCTTGATTGAGATGTTCGATTCGAGCATTGGTCGCTCTACGGTGCTTATGCCCTTTGGTGGCAAGACCCAGACAACCGAAACACAGGTTAGCGTTCAACGTCTGCCGGTAGGCAATCATACAACTCATACGGCAAGCCTTATGGCGTACGGCTTCAACCCCTACCTGAGCAAATGGAGCCCCTATCACGGTGCGGCGTATGCTGTTGTTGATGCGGTGGCTAAGGCTGTGGCAGCGGGCGTTGAGTATGATAATATGCGTTTCTCGTATCAGGAGTACTTCGAGAAGATGACCTCGCCCGAGGCGTGGGGCAAACCTCTTGCTGCACTGCTTGGAGCACTGAGGATGCAGGTGTCGTTGGGATTGCCTTCGATTGGCGGTAAGGACTCAATGAGTGGTACTTTTGACAAGATTAATGTACCTCCTACGTTGGTGGCATTTGGTGTCGCCACGGTTGATAGTAGGGTAGTGATTAGTCCCGAGTTTAAGAGTGCCGGCAACTATATCTACATTGCTCGCCATACACCTCTTACGAACTATATGCCCGATACGGTAAACCTCATTGACATCTACGAGATTGTACGTCACAAGATTTTTGCAGGTGCCGTAACGAGTGCTTGGGCTGTGGGCTTTGGCGGTGTTGCCGAAGCTTTGGCTAAGATGAGTTTTGGTAACGAGATTGGCGCAGAGGTAAATGTAGCGGAAAAGGACCTCTACGGCTGGAATTATGGCTCCATTGTCGTTGAGTGTAGCCGCCCGCTTGACCATCCTCACTTCGAACTTCTTGGTAGGACTATCTCAGAGCCTGTGTTGAGGGTAAATGGCGAGAGTATGACCATTGAGGAGTTGAGAGAGGCTAATAGATTGAAATTTACGGAGGTATATCCCGATAGGAGCGGCTTGGAGGGTGCAGTCGAGAATGCTACTTCGGGCAATAACGCCACCCACTATGTGGGCGAGGCAGTCGAGAGCCCTGTTGTGTATCTTCCCGTATTCCCCGGTACCAACTGTGACTACGATATGGCAAAGGCTTTTGCAAGAGAGGGAGCAAAGGTCACCTCTTCGGTGTTCTGCAATCTCTCGGCAGAGGATATCACCCGCTCAACAGAGCAGATGGCACGCCATATTGACGAGTGTCACATTTTGGCACTGAGCGGTGGCTTCTCGGCAGGCGACGAGCCAGATGGAAGCGGTAAGTTCATAGCCAATGTATTGCTTAATAAGAGTGTTAGAGAGGCTATTGAGCGTCTGCAACAGAGAGGCGGTCTGATACTTGGTATATGTAACGGCTTCCAGGCTTTGGTTAAGTCGGGTTTGTTGCCTTATGGTAAGATAGGCGACTTGACCACCGACTCGCCCACGCTCTTCCATAACGATGTAAACCGACATATTTCGCAGATTGTTAATACGAGGGTTGGCTCGGTGGCATCGCCTTGGTTGGAAGGCTTCGCCATTGGCGAGTTGCACTCGATTGCCGCTTCGCACGGTGAGGGTAAGTTTGTGGCAAACGAAGAGTTGGCAAAGGCTCTCTACGATGCAGGACAGATTGCCTTCCAATATGCCGATGCCGAGGGTAATGCCACGATGCACTCGCCTGAGAACCCCAATGGCTCAACAATGGCAATAGAGGGTATCATCTCGCCTGATGGTAGAATTTTGGGTAAGATGGGACACTCGGAGCGTTACGAGGAGGGACTTATGAAGAACATTGCGGGCAATAAGGAGCAAAACCTCTTCCGCAATGCAGTAAGATACTTTCAGAAGAAATAATAAGTTAAACACATAAATATATCATAGAATGAAACAGTTAGATATGCTCTACGAGGGCAAAGCAAAACAGGTTTATGCAACAGACGAACAGGATAAAGTAATTATCCACTATAAGGACGCTGCAACTGCTTTCAATAATATCAAAAAGGCAACCATTGAGAATAAAGGCATTTTGAACAACCGAATTTCGACAGTTGTTTTTCATCGCTTGAAAGCAGCAGGTATTCCTACTCACTACATTGAGACTCTCAACGAGCGTGACCAATTGTGCCTTAGGGTATCTATTGTACCTTTGGAGGTAATCGTAAGAAATGTGATTGCAGGTTCGATGGCAAAACGCCTCGGCATTGAGGAGGGTACAACAGCTCCCAATACCATCTACGAGATTTGCTACAAGGACGACTCTCTTGGCGATCCACTGATTAATGATCACCATGCTGTGGCA
The DNA here is from genome assembly GCA_937911745.1 of uncultured Alistipes sp. GTDB lineage: Bacteria > Bacteroidota > Bacteroidia > Bacteroidales > Rikenellaceae > Tidjanibacter. The sequence goes on from CALDPX010000059.1 coordinate 97,652, forward strand.
TTGGGTGCGGCTACATACGAGGAACTTGCTGAGATATATGCCCTTACTGAGCGCATTAATAAGGAACTTATTGCTATGTTCTCGGAGGTTAATATCCGCCTTGTGGATTTCAAGATTGAGTTTGGTAAGACCGCCGATGGTAAAATTGTGTTGGCAGACGAGATTAGCCCCGATACATGCCGCCTTTGGGACGCTACTACGGGTGAGAAACTCGATAAAGACCGTTTTCGCAGAGATATGGGTAAGGTTATCGAGGCATACGAGGAGATTGATGCTCGCTTGGGTGCTGTAAAATAAACCATACATTCAATACAACATTTTAAGCAACAATACAACAATGAGCAAATTGCACGAAGAGTGTGGTGTATTTGGCATTTATGGTTCTGACGAGGCAGCCAACATCTGCTACTATGGTTTGCATTCGTTGCAACACCGTGGTCAGGAGGGTGCTGGTATAGTGAGCGCCAAGGATGGAGTACTCCACTACATTAAAGGTGCCGGACTTGTTAATGGCGTCTTCAACGAGAGTAATCTCTCTTCGCTCGAAGGCAACATTGCCGTTGGTCAGGTGCTCTATACAAATGCGGGAGATGGAGGTGTGGCGGAAAACGTTCAACCCATTGTGTTCCACCACCGCACAGGCGACTTTGCCATTTCGTACAATGGTAAATTGGTAAATGCCGATAGGTTGCGCAAATTTTTGGAGGATAAGGGTAGCCTCTTTTTGACCTCTTCGGATTGTGAACTCATCGCCAACCTTATCAAAAAAGATGCTGCACAAGCCCACGTCGATAGGATTCACTCCATTATGGAGGCTCTGAATATGGTTGAAGGAGCATTTGCTTTCCTAATCATGACAGGCAAACGCATCTATGCGTGCAGGGATAAACATGGTCTTAAACCTCTCTCGCTTGGTAAGTTGAAGGATGGTAGTTGGGTTGTGTCGAGTGAGACTTGCGCTTTTGAGGTGATAGGTGCGGAGTTTGTGAGGGATGTTGAGCCCGGCGAGATACTCTCTATTGACCACCACGGCATTCGTAGCAACCACTTTTCGAGTTACAAACACCATAACATGTGCTCTATGGAGTACATATACTTTGCCCGTCCCGACAGCGATATAGACGGCTGCAATGTGCACACATTCCGCAAGGAGAGTGGTAAACTCCTCTATAAGGAGTCGCCCGTTGAGGCAGATATTGTTATCGGTGTTCCCGATTCGAGCCTTAGTGCAGCCATTGGCTATGCCGAGGCGAGCGGTATCCCCTATGAGATGGGATTGGTTAAGAGTAAATATGTTGCTCGTACCTTCATCCAGCCCTCGCAGAGTATGAGGGAGAAGGGTGTGAGAATGAAACTCTCGGCAGTAAGGAGTATTGTGGGAGGCAAGAGGGTTGTTATGGTAGACGATTCGATTGTCAGGGGCACGACCTCAAAGAGGATTGTACGACTGCTGAAAGAAGCTGGAGCCAAGGAAGTGCATGTTAGGATTGCCTCGCCTGCAATGAAACACCCTTGCTACTATGGTGTTGATACTTCCACGTATGAGGAGCTCATCTCGGCGCAGAAGAGCGTGGAGGAGGTAAAAGAGTATATCGGTGCCGATTCGTTGGCATTTCTCTCAACCGAGTCGCTTATGCTCTCGGGTAACAGGTGCGAGATGTGTATGGCTTGCTTCGATGGCAAATACCCAACAGACCTCTACCTTACGGACGAGGATGCAACACTCTACAAACGATACAAAATTAAAGCGAAATAAGTAATTCTATGGCAAAAAGTTACGAGGCTTCGGGTGTAAATCTCGAAGCAGGCTACGAGGTTGTTAGCCGCATCAAAAAGCACGTTGCATCGACCACCCGCAAGGGCTCAATGGGTAACATTGGCTCTTTTGGCGGAATGTTCGACTTGGACTCGCTCGGCTATGAACACCCCGTATTGGTTAGCGGTACGGATGGCGTGGGTACTAAGTTGAAACTCGCCTTCGAGATGGACAAACACGATACCATCGGTATTGATGCCGTTGCAATGTGTGTTAATGATGTGTTGGCACAGGGAGCCGAACCACTCATCTTTCTTGACTATGTGGCAGTGGGCAAAAACCACCCCGCAACAGTGGAGGCTATCGTGTCGGGCGTGGCTGAGGGTTGCCGTCAGGCAGGTTGTGCACTCGTAGGCGGAGAGACTGCCGAGATGCCAGGTATGTATGCCGAGGGCGAGTATGATATTGCAGGCTTTACGGTAGGTGCTGTGGAAAAATCGAAACTCATCGACTGTTCGAAAGTGAAGGTGGGCGATGTTCTGGTTGGCGTGGCTTCGAGTGGTGTTCACTCCAACGGTTTTAGCCTTGTGAGGAAAATCGTCAGCGATAACAATCTTCAACTCAATGAGAAATATCCCCTCACGGGCGATAAGACGCTGGGCGAAATGCTGCTTACACCTACCAAAATATATGTTAAGCAGATACATAGAGTTCTTGCCGAAGTGGACGTTCACGGCATTGCTCATATTACGGGCGGAGGCTTTGATGAGAACATTCCCCGCATCCTCAAAGATGGACAGGGCGTTGAGGTAACCGAAGGAAGTTGGGAGATACTCCCCGTTTTCCGCTTGCTCGAAGAGTACGGTGGCGTACCTCATAGGGAGATGTTCAACATCTTCAATATGGGTGTAGGCTTGGTGCTGGCAGTGAGTACCGAGGATGCAGAACGCGTAATGGAGATTATGAACGAGTGTGGCGAAAGGGCTACGATTATCGGCAAAGTTGTTGAAGGAGAAGGCGTAAAACTCTTGTAGATGAAACGATTGGCAGTTTTTGCGAGTGGTAGCGGCTCCAATTTCGAGGCTATTGCCGAGGGATGTAGGAGTGGCGCGATAGAGGGTGCTGAGGTGGTGCTCTGTGTCTGTGATAAGGCAGGAGCCTATGTGCTCGAAAGGGCCCATAAGTTCGGTGTACCCACTTTGGTCTTTAACCCCAAGGAGTTCGACTCCAAGAGGGATTTCGAGCGTATGATTGCCGATAGACTCGATGCCGAGAGGGTAGATTTGGTCTGTTTGGCGGGCTATATGCGTATTGTGGGCGAGGAGTTGCTGTCACGATATGGCGGTAGAATTATCAACATCCACCCCGCACTGTTGCCGGCTTTCAAGGGTGCACACGCCATTAGGGACGCTTTTGAATATGGCGTGAAGGTCTATGGTGTTACAATCCACGATGTGGACTCTTCGCTCGATGGCGGACGTATCATATCGCAAGTGGCTGTCCCTTATGAGGGAGATGATATTGAAGAGTTGGAGAGCCTTATCCACAAGGCAGAACACAAACTGTATGTAGAAACAATTAGTAAGATAATAGGATGAAAAAGAGATCGTTAGTTAGCGTTAGCGATAAGAGAGGTGTTGTGGAGTTTGCCACAGCCCTTGCGGAGTTGGGATGGGAGATTATCTCCACAAGCGGCACTATGAAAACCCTCCGCGAGAGTGGTTTGAAAGTTACCAACATCAGCGATGTTACGGGCTTCCCTGAGATTTGCGAGGGAAGAGTAAAGACCTTACACCCCAAGGTGCATGGCGGTTTGCTGGCTCGCAGAGACAAGGAGGAACATATGGCAGCACTTGCCGAGAATGGTATCGAAACCATTGATATGGTCTGCGTAAACCTCTATCCCTTCGAGGCAACTATTGCTAAGGAGGGTGTAACGATGGAGGAGGCTGTGGAGAATATCGACATCGGCGGTCCTTCGATGTTGCGCTCGGCTGCCAAGAACTTTGCTTCGGTGAGCGTTGTGTGCGACCCCGATGATTACGCTATGGTGCTCGAAGAGATACGCCAGAGCGGTAATACCAAGCCCGAAACGCGCCTTATGCTCTCGGCTAAGGCTTATACTCATACGGCTCTCTACGATAGCCACATCGCAACCTATATGCGCAGGGCAGCAGGTCTGAACGAAAAACTCTTCCTCTCGTTCGACAAGGTTCAAGGCTTGCGCTATGGCGAGAATCCTCATCAGCAGGCTGCCTTCTACCGCGCGGACGAGGAGGTTGCCTACTCGGTGGCTTATGCCAAACAGTTGGGTGGTAAGGAACTCTCCTATAATAATATACAAGACGCCAATGCCGCATTGCAGATTGTGAGGGAGTTTACCGAAGAACCTTTTGCGGTTGGTCTGAAACATATGAATCCCTGCGGTGCAGGCGTTGGCAAGACCATCGAGGAGGCTTGGCAGAGGGCTTACGAGGCAGATAAGGTTAGTATCTATGGTGGTATAGTGGCTATAAACAGACCTCTCACGAAGGCAGTTGCCGAGATGATGAAACCCATCTTCTTGGAGATTGTTATGGCTCCATCGTTCGAGCCCGAAGCATTGGAGGTATTCGCCTCAAAGAAGAACCTCAGGCTCTTGGAGGTTAAGATGGACGGCACGAAACAGCCCCAAAGGCAGTATGTTGGTGTTACGGGCGGCTTGCTGGTGCAGGACGCTGATGTGGAGTGCAAGACCATCTCGGAGGATATGTGCGTAACGGAACGTAAACCCTCGGCAGAGGAGTTGCAGGATATGAACTTCGGCTGGAAGATAGTAAAACACGTCAAGAGTAATGCTATCGTGGTTGTTAAGGACGGTATGACACTCGGTGTGGGCGCAGGGCAGATGAATAGGGTAGGCTCGGCAGAGATAGCTCTTAATGAGGCTAAGGCTGCGGGTGCTACGGAGGGCTTGGTGCTCGCTTCTGACGGCTTTTTGCCCTTTGACGATACGGTGGAACTCGCCTCGAAGTATGGTGTGAAGGCTATTGTACAGCCCGGTGGCTCCATTCGAGATGAGGATGCAATCCGCAAAGCAAACGAGAAAGGCATTGCAATGCTCTTTACGGGTATGCGCCACTTTAAGCACTAAAATGTTGAGTATGAAGAGTAAAAAAGTATTGGTTGTGGGCAGCGGTGGCAGGTGCCACGCCATTGTGGACTCCCTTTCGCGCTCGCCACAAGTAGATAAGATATACTGCGCACCCGGTAATGCAGGTATTGCCCAGCAAGCAGAGTGCGTGAAGATTGGCGTGGAGGATGTGGAGGCTCTCTTGCAGTTTGCCGAGAAGAATGGTATAGACCTTACGGTTGTAGGTCCCGAGGCATCGCTGGCTGTCGGAATTGTCGATAGATTTACCGAGAAGGGACTGAGAATTTTTGGTCCCACAAGGGCGGCAGCGCAGATTGAGAGTAGTAAGGAGTTTGCCAAACGCCTAATGGCAAAATACCATATTCCTACGGCTGCCTATGAGGCTTTCGATGATTTCGAGAGTGCTTGGGCGTATGTTAAGGCTCGCCCTCTGCCCGCAGTTATCAAATATGATGGTTTGGCAGCAGGTAAAGGTGTGGTTGTTGCCGAGAGTTACGAGGATGCTGAGAACGCCCTTAGGGATATGCTTCTCGATGAGAGTTTTGGCAAGGGAAGAGTGGTGGTAGAGGACTTCCTCGCAGGTCCTGAGTTCTCGTTTATGTGCGTGGTGTCGGGCGAGAAGGTCTATCCGCTGGCTATGGCACAAGACCACAAACGTGCCTATGAGGGCGACAAAGGTCCTAATACGGGTGGTATGGGCGCATATAGCCCCGTTCCTTTCGTCACTCCCGAGGTGGAGGAGTTTGCCTTGGAGAGGATTATACGACCTACGGCAAAGGCAATGGTTGCCGAGGGCGTACCCTTCGTGGGAGTGCTCTATGGCGGACTTATTCTCACCGCCGAGGGTCCTAAGGTTATTGAGTTTAATGCTCGTTTTGGCGACCCCGAAACAGAGGTGGTTCTCCCTCGACTTAGGAGCGATATCTATGAACTCTTTGATGCGGCTATTGACGGCAGGGAGTGCGTTACCGAGTGGAGCGATGAGGCTCTCTTGGGCATTGTTCTCGCCTCTGATGGCTATCCCGCAGGCTACAAGAAAGGTGTTAGGCTGGAAGGCTTGGAGAGTGTCGAAGGCACCATCTACCATATGGGTACAGCCAAAAAAGAGGGTACAGTAGTGACCTCGGGCGGTAGGGTGCTGATGGTCGTAGGGCGTGGCAAGACGCTTGGCGAGGCACGCGAAAAAGCCCTTTCGGACATTGCCAAAATAGGCAGCGAAGGACTCTTTTATAGGAGAGATATTGGACATAAAGTATTGGATTAGTAGATAAAACCCAATTATATGATTATCAGTGGCAAAGATTTGGCTGCCGAGATAAAGAGAGATATCGCGGCAGACGTTGTAAGGTATAAAGAACAGTATGGCAGGGAGCCACACTTGGTTGTAATTCTTGTGGGCGAAAATCCCGCAAGCGTGTCGTATGTAACAGGCAAGGCAAAGGACTCCGAAGAGGTAGGCTTTAAGAATACCACCATCCGCCGCCCCGAAACGGTCAGCGAGCAGGAGGTGTTGGAACTTATTGCCGAACTCAATGAGGATAAGACGGTAGATGGTATATTGGTACAACTTCCTTTGCCCAAGCATATTAGCGAGGATAAAGTGATTGCTGCTATCAGCAAAGAGAAGGATGTAGACGGCTTCCATCCTCTGAATGTTGCTGCTCTGTGGCAGAAACAAAAGTGTATCCTGCCCTGCACCCCCAAGGGCGTTATTAAACTCCTCGATAAGGCAGGTGTTGAGATTGAGGGTAAGAAAGCAGTGGTGCTCGGTAGGAGCAACATTGTAGGTCTACCCGTGTCGAAACTCCTTTTGGATAGGAACGCTACGGTTACGATGTGCCACAGCCGTACCAAGAATCTTGCTGAGGTTACACGCGAGGCAGATATTCTGGTTGTTGCTATTGGTCGCCCAAAATTCGTTACTGCCGATATGGTGGGCGAGGGTGCAGCCGTTATTGATGTGGGTGTGAACCGCGACCCCGAGACGGGCAAACTTTGTGGTGATGTGGACTTTGCTGCCTGCGCCGAGAAGACTTCCGTAATCACTCCCGTACCCGGTGGCTGTGGTCCTATGACAAGGGCTTGTCTTATGGAGAATACTATCGAATGTTATCTTAATCAAGTTGCTAAATAGTTATGATAGAGAGATATGGGCGCGATGTGATGCGCCAAGTCTGGACCGAAGAGAATAAGTTTAACGCCTATTTGAAGGTGGAGATTTTGGCTGCCGAGGCGTGGCGAGAGTTGGGTGTGGTGCCTGCCGAGGATGTTGAGAAACTCTGGGCTAAGGCTTCGTTCAATATCGACCGCATCAAAGAGATTGAGTTGCAAACCCGCCACGATATTGTAGCCTTTACACGCACCGTTAGCGAGTCGCTTGGAGAGGAACGCAAATGGGTGCACTATGGTCTGACGAGTACGGATGTGGTGGATACTGCCAATGGTTACCTCTTCTTGCAGGCAAACCGCATAATTGAGGAGGATCTTGTGAAATATATGGAGGTTCTGAAAAAGCAGGCAAAAAGGTTCAAATACACTCCCTGCATAGGTCGTACTCACGGCATCCACGCCGACATTACCTCTTTTGGTCTGAAATGGGTACTTTGGTACGAGGAGATGAGGCGCAACTTGGAGCGTTTTAGGAGTGCTGCAAGAGGTGTAGAGGTGGGCAAGATAAGTGGTGCTGTGGGCAACTTTGCCAACATATCTCCTTTTGTGCAGGATTATGTGTGCGAGAAGTTGGGTATCGACTCGGCAAATATCTCCACTCAGGTTATCCAGCGCGATAGGCACGCATACTATATGGCTACGCTGGCAGTTATTGGCGCAAGTTTGGAGCAGATGGCACTCGAAATTCGCAATCTCCAACGCACCGAGGTGCACGAGGTGGAGGAGGCTTTCGGCAAAGGTCAGAAGGGTTCGAGCGCTATGCCCCACAAACGTAACCCCATCAGTAGCGAGAATATCTGCGGTTGCGCAAGGGTGCTGAGGGGCTATATGGCTACCGCCTACGACAATGTGGCTCTGTGGCACGAGAGGGATATCTCGCACTCGGCAACCGAGCGTATCATTATGCCCGATGCAACAATCCTCCTGGACTATATGCTCAACCGTATGATGGGTATTTTGGATAACCTTGTGGTCTTCGAGGAGCAGATGAAGGCGAATATCTACCGCACTAACGGTGTGATTTTTGCCCAAAGGGTGATGAATGCTCTCATCGAAAAGGGCTTTGCAAGGGAGAAAGCATACGATACCGTACAGCCTGTGGCTATGAGGGCTATGGCAGAGGGTGCATCCTATGAGGCACTCTTGAAGGAGGAACCTACGGTTATGGCAACCCTCAGCGAGGAGGAGTTGGAGTCGTGCTTTACTCTGGAATACTATATGAAAAATGTCGATTATATCTATAAACGCAATAAAATTGAGGAATAAATGTCTGAAAGATTGGTTGTTATAGGTTCGCAATGGGGCGATGAGGGCAAGGGTAAAATAACCGACTACTTTGCCTGCCGTGCCGATATGGTGGTGCGCTATCAGGGTGGCAACAATGCAGGTCATACGGTAGTTTTCGATGGTCACAAATACTCTTTGCAGAGTATTCCCTCGGGTATTTTCAACCCCAAGACCATAAATGTTATGGCAAACGGTATGGTCGTAAATCCTGTGTCGGTTGTGGAGGAGTTGGAAAGACTCCACGCTCAGGGTATTACCGACTATCAACTCTATATATCCGATAGAGCAGCCGTTGTTATGCCCTACCACGCAGCCCTGGATGGTGCATATGAGGCTATCAAGGGCGGCTTCCAGATTGGCACAACCAAGAAGGGTATAGGTCCTGCATATTCTGATAAGTATAGCAGGGTGGGTATCCGTATGGGTGACCTTTTGGAGCCAGAATACTTTGCTGAACGACTCCGCGAGGCTTTGGAGATTAAAAATAGGGAACTCGCGATGTTGGGGTTGCCTACCTTTGAGTTCGATGCTCTCTATGGGCAGTATATGGCTCTTGCTAAGAGGTTGGGCGGTATGATTTGCGATACCTCGGCACTAATCAATAAGGCACTTTTGGAGGACAAAAAGATACTCTTCGAGGGTGCCCAGGGTATGATGCTCTGCATCGACCACGGTACCTATCCCTATGTTACCTCTTCTACACCCTCCTCGGCGAGCGTTCCCGTAGGTGCGGGCGTGTCGCCCAAGTGGATTGATAATGTTCTGGGTGTGGCGAAGGCATATTGCACAAGGGTTGGCGAGGGACCATTCCCCACCGAACTCTTCGACCATAGAGCAGAGGAGATAAGAGAGCGTGGTCACGAGTATGGCACCGTTACGGGGCGTCCCCGCAGGGTGGGTTGGTTCGATGCTGTGGTGGCACGCTACGTTAGCCGCCTGGCAGGTATCGACTCGTGGGCTTTGATGCTCTTCGATGTCCTCTCGGGATTGGATAAGGTGTCGATTTGCGTGGGCTATGAGGTGGATGGAGAGGTTATCGAAAATCCTCCCGCAACGATTGCCAAACTCTCGCGTTGCAAACCCGTATTGATTGAGTTGGAGGGCTGGAAGGAGGATATATCGGATGTTAAATCGTTTGATGAACTCCCCGAAGCGGCCAAGGCTTATGTTCGGAAGATTGAGGAGGTTACGGGCGTTAAGGTGGGCGTTATTTCGGTAGGTGCCGACCGCTCGAAGACAATTATTATTGACGAGAAATTGAGGAACTTTTAATACAAAACTACCATGTCGTTTATTGAAGAGAAAATTGCACAAGAGGGTATGACCTTCGATGATGTGCTGCTCATCCCCGCCTACTCGGAGGTGACGCCCAATATGGTATCGCTTGGCAGCCGCTTTTCGCGCAACATTCGTCTGAATATCCCCGTTGTTTCGGCAGCAATGGATACGGTTACAGAGGCTGAGATGGCTATCGCTATCGCTCGCGAGGGAGGTATAGGCGTTGTTCACAAAAATATGTCCATCGCGGCTCAGGCAGCGCAGGTAAGAAAGGTTAAGCGTGCTGAGAGCGGTATGATTTACGACCCTGTTACCATCTCCAAAGAGGAAACCGTTGGCGATGCATTGAGGCTCATGAAGGAGAATCGTATCGGTGGAATTCCCGTTGTGGACGGCGATATGAAACTCATCGGTATTGTTACAAACCGCGACCTGAGATTTCAAACCGATATGTCGTTACCCATCTCGGAGGTTATGACTTGCAAAAACCTTGTCACGACCAATAACCCCGACTTGCAGGAGGCGTCGAAAATTCTCTTAAAGAATAAAATCGAGAAACTCCCCGTTGTGGACGAGAATAATAAACTCATAGGTCTTATTACCTATCGCGACATTACCAAAATTCAGGACTATCCCAACGCCTGCAAGGACGATAAGGGACGCCTGAGGGTTGCTGCCGGTGTGGGCGTAACGAGCGACACATTAAAGAGGGTAGAGGCTCTGGTGGAGGCAGGAGTGGATGCTGTGGTTATCGATACAGCACACGGTCACTCGGCAAACGTAACCAATACCTTGAAAGCTGTGAAGGCTGCATTCCCCCAAATTGACGTGCTGGTGGGTAATATCGCCACTGCCGAGGCAGCCGAATTCCTCATCAAGGCAGGTGCAGATGGTATTAAGGTCGGCATTGGTCCCGGTTCTATCTGTACAACCCGAATTGTGGCAGGTGTGGGTGTTCCACAACTCTCGGCAATTTTCAATGCCGCAAAAGTGGCTCATAAGTACGATGTACCTGTTATTGCCGATGGAGGTTTGCGATACTCGGGCGATGTTGTGAAGGCTCTTGCAGCAGGTGGCGACTGCGTTATGATGGGCTCGATGCTCGCAGGTGTAGAGGAGTCGCCCGGCGAGACCATTATCTACAACGGTCGTAAATTCAAGTCCTACCGCGGTATGGGCTCCATTGAGGCTATGCAGGCAGGCTCTAAGGACCGCTACTTCCAGAGCGAGAAGTGCGATAGTAGTAAGTTTGTGCCCGAGGGTATCGTTGCCCGCGTTCCCTATAAGGGCACTCTGAGCGAAACAATCTACCAGCTCATTGGCGGTTTGCGTTCGGGTATGGGCTACTGTGGTGCGAAAGATATTGAGGCTCTTCATAATGCTAAGTTTGTGAAGATTACCTCGGCAGCCGTTGTGGAGAACCACCCCCACGATGTAACCATCACCAAGGAGGCTCCCAACTACACTCGTGGCGAATAAAAAGTAAATACGAAATTCAAAGTTCAAAAGTTAGGTATATGAAACAAGATATGATTGTAATCCTCGACCTCGGTAGCCACCACAATACGGTACTCGCGAGGGCTATCCGCGCTCTGGGCGTGTATAGCGAGATATATCCCCACGACATCACAGCCGAGGAGTTGAAGGCTCTTCCCAACGTGAAAGGTGTGATTATCAATGGTGGTGAGAATAATGTGATTGACGGTGTGGAAATTGACGTACTGCCCGAGATTTATGGCGCAGGATTTCCTGTTATTGCCGCAGGTCATCCAAAGGCTCTCTGCGACGTGAAACTTGCTGCCTTTGAGGACAACGAAGAGGCTATTAAAGAGGCTGTTAGGGGCTTTGTATTCGACACCTGCAAAGCAGAGGCTAACTGGAATATGAAAAACTTTGTGAGCGACCAGGTGGAACTCATCCGTCAGCAGGTAGGCGACAAGAAGGTTCTCTTGGCTCTTTCGGGAGGTGTAGACTCTTCGGTTGTGGCAGCACTTCTCTTGAAGGCTATCGGCAACAACCTTGTGTGCGTGCACGTCAACCACGGACTTATGCGCAAGGGCGAGAGCGAAAACGTGGTGGAGGTCTTTGGCAGGCAACTCAATGCAAACCTTGTGTATGTAGATGCTACGGAACGCTTCCTTACTAAGTTGGAGGGCGTAGAGGACCCCGAGCAGAAACGCAAAATCATCGGTGGCGAGTTTATCCGTGTTTTCGAAGAGGAGGCACGCAAACTCGATGGTATAGACTTTCTCGGTCAGGGTACTATCTATCCCGATATCGTTGAGAGCGGCACCAAGACTGCCAAGATGGTCAAGTCACACCACAACGTAGGCGGACTGCCCGAAGATATGCAGTTCGGACTCGTGGAGCCCCTCAAACAACTCTTCAAAGACGAGGTTAGGGCTTGCGGTGTAGAGTTGGGTTTGCCCTACGAGATGGTCTATCGTCAGCCATTCCCAGGTCCCGGTCTGGGTGTTAGGTGCCTTGGTGCTATCACACGCGATAGGTTGGAGGCTGTGCGCGAGAGCGATGCCATACTGCGTGAGGAGTTCGCACTTGCGGGCTTGGACAAGAAGGTTTGGCAGTACTTTACTATCGTGCCCGACTTCAAGTCGGTGGGCGTGAGGAATAACGCCCGCAGTTACGATTGGCCCGTAATCATCCGCGCCGTGAACACTATTGACGCTATGACCGCCTCTATCGAGCATATTGATTGGGCAATCTTGGACAAAATCACCAAACGTATTTTGGAAGAGGTGCCAAACGTCAATCGTGTATGTTACGATATGTCGCCAAAGCCATCGGCTACCATCGAATGGGAATAAAACCCCATCTCGCTGGTACTTTTGGCGTTGTGCTACGATAAACTCCCTCCTCATTTACGATTAGTAAACTCGGAGGGAGTTTTCTTATAAGCTTTGCATTCGCCTAACGATATTCCTTAAATTTGTGGTACTTTATCGAAAGCCACGCAAAGGGAGAGAGGCAAGCAGGAAGTAGAGTGCTGTCTGTGACCACAAAACAGTGAGTTGAGGGGCGATGTCGGCAACGGATGCGCCCATAGAGCCGACCTCCACAAAGGCGAGTGTGGCTGGGGCGGCAGGAAGTAGGTAGTGCGCAACTCGCCACCCCTCGGGCAATAGTTCGAGGGGATAGGAAATACCGCTAATAAATATAAGTCCTACCGAGAAGAAGGTAATCAGCAGCAGTGGCGAGTCGCGGTCGCCAAAGAGCCGACCGAAAGCCTGCCCAAAGAGCGATGTGGCGAGCATATAGGGCACCAGCAGTGTTATCATTGTGCGTGCATCTGCAAGGTGCGGAAGGTCGAAGAGGCGTGGCAGCAGCCCCAACAAAAAGAGCGAAAGCAAGCCGTAGATGACACAATAGAACACACTTCTTGCGAAGGTAATAGTCGCTCTTGCACCCCAATGCAATCTCTTGCCCCTCAGGGGAGTAATACCCTTTGCCCTACGCCCGCCACTTGTCATAGCCACAACCATAACCATAGTTTGGAACATAATGAGCACCAAGACGACCGGCACGAGGTAGTCGGCATACCCTTTCGTGGGGTTGAAGAGTGCATTCCCCACCACCTTAGCACTCTCGCGTCCCTCATAGGCGAGGAGCAAGGGTGCAGGCAGTAGCCACGCCATATCCCTCCGCAGTTCCTCATCAAGTGCCAACATGCTCTCCACGACCGCCCCTGCAACCGCCTCATAGTAGAGAAAAGAGGCAGTAGAGGCGATGGTAACAAAGGTGCTCCTCTCGCCCCTGCCGATTCGTTGGCTTAGGTCGTGGGGGAGGTAGAGCATCGCCACAGCCGAGCCCTCAGAGAGCATAGCCGTTCCCTCTGATCGGTTGGCAACAACAGCCACCACCTCCGTCTTTGGCGAGGCATTCAAGAGCGACACAAGGCGGTGTGAGAGGTGGCTATGAGCCTCATCCACAACTACTACGGGGGCTTCCTCCACCTCGTTGGGGCGGTAGAGTAAGTTATATAGCAGACCATACATCACCACACCGCCCACGATGACGAGCAGCGATGTCTTTGAGGTGGCAATATCCCTCCACTCCCTGCGTAGCGAGAGAGCAAAAAGTCGTAAGGTATTACGCATAGTTTTCATATTTACCCGAGCTGATAGCCCTCTTCAAGCGATTGGTTGTTAGTATTGGCAGGAGTGTAAAACCCGCAAGCAGAGCCACGTTCCACAACACAGAACCCATATCACCATCGGTGTAGAGCAGGTGTTGGCTTATGAGAGTAAAGTGGCGTATGGGCAATGCAAGTGCCATATATCTAAAAATGGGATACATGGAGGCGAGAGGAAAAGTTACGCCCGAGAGCGTTGCGCCGAGCGAGCCAATCATCGAAACGGCACTGATTACAAATCCCATAGCAGGAAAGAGCGAAAATATGAACAGTGCCAACGCCATACTCGACACAACAAGCCCGATGGTAGCCACTCCCAGCCACAAGAGAGTGTCGTGCCCCGATGGTGGAGAGGGCAGGTAGAGGATGCAAAGCCCTACAAGCGAGGTGGCAACGAATGCCGCAGCATAGGGGAGGAGTTTTCCGACAAGAGCCACAAGCATATTGCCCCGAGCCTTTTCGAGCCACTCTTTGGCACTTCCGCTCTCTACCTCCGAACCGACCACATAGACTACCGTAAGCATAACCACAATATGCAACATCACGAAGAAGAATGGTTCCGAGAGGTAGGTATGGTAGTCGAGTTGCGGATTGCCGAGCGGGTAGGGCGAGGTGTTGAGAGGTGCCAAGAACTCCTCTGCCATCTGCTCCGATGTTGCCATCTCTTGTGCGGTGAGAATGAGCGGTCTAAGGGTTGCCATAGTGAGTAGAGTGCGCAAAGTGGACTCCACTTGTGCCCCGATGCTCAGCAGTGCGTAGTGGTAGTAATAGGGTATCTCCACCCGAGAGCCGCTTGTCATATCCCGTGCAAAGTCACGCGGAATGACCACATAGCCATACACTTGGCGACTCCTTACGGCTCTTAGAGCCTCAGAAGGCTCCGTAAAATGGTGCGTTACGGAGAGGGTGGGAGAAGAGTCGATGGTGCGAATGAGTGCTCTCGAAGAAGCGGAAAAGTCGTTGTCTATCACTCCGATAGGCAGTTCGTGCATCTGTCCGCTACCAAAAATAGTGGTCATAAGGAGTGCTGAAAAAATCGGCACTCCCAAAGTGACAATCCACAATAATGGGCGGCGAGAGATAATACCCAACTCGCGCCACAAGACTCTTCCCAAGCCTCTCATCGCTCAATGTTTTCGGTCTTTATCAGCACGCTCATACCCGAATACAACCCCTCGATGTCGCCTACGGGGCGGGCGTGAATCTCGAAGGTGCGCATATTGTACTCCTTGTCGGGGTGTGTTGTGTTCCAAGTGGCATAACTACCCAGCGGGGCAATGTAGAATACTTGCCACTCTATGTCGGTAGTTGCTATGGCGGGTACATCACCCCTCAGAGTCCTGCCGAGCCAAAAGTGGGGCATCATATCCTCTCGCACGTTGAAAACAGCATAGGGAGCCGAGAGTTCCACAATGCTGAGCAAAGGGGTGCCTGTGCCGACAAGTTCGCCCACTTCGGGGTAAATCTCGGCAACAATACCCGACGAGGGAGCCACAAGGTGAGAGTCGCCCAGCACCGCCTCCACCTCCATAGTGCCACCCTCTGCTGCATCTGCCATATATCGAGCACTCTCTTTGTCTTCGGCTTGTGCCCCTTGTTTTGCCATTTGGTATTGCTCGTATGTAGCCCTCTCGGCAGCACGAGCAGAAAGGTAGAGAGCCTCTGCCTCCTCCTTGCGTTGGAGAGATACTACGCTATCTTTCCACAACCTTTCGAGCCTGCGATAGGTGCTCTCGGCAAGTGTGCGCTGTGCTTTTGCCCCCTGCCATGCCTCCTTTGCTGAGGCTACAATCTCGTGACGTGTGCCTTTGTCAACTTTGTCGCTCTGCGCTCGGGCAGCATCCTCAATGGCGCGTGCTTGGCGATATTTTGCCTCCGCCTCTGGAGAGTGGATGGATATGAGTGTGTCGCCCTCTGTAACCCATTCGCCCTCGCTGATATATATCTTTGACACTCTTCCCGGCAGTTTGCCCGAAATGCGCACCTCGGGAGCCTCAATGGTTCCTTGCAAAAGAGGGGGTGTATTGCGTGCTGTAAGAAGCCCTACGACCGAAAATATGACCAATGCAATAACAATCGCTACAAAGGCAAGTGCCAGATATTTCTCTTTACGTTTCATAGTATTATGGGGTGGTTTGAATGAAATAGTCTGTAAAGGTATCGGCTTTGCCTACGAGCATCAGCAGTGTGGCAAGTGAGGTGTTGATGGTGTAGAGTGAGGCTAAGGCTGCGAGCCTTGCCTCAGAGAGTGTGTGCGTGGCATCAACAACCTCCACAGATGTTGCCACACCCTCCACAAAAGCCTTATGGCGCATTCTGAGTAACTCTTCGGCAAGGTCAACGGTTGCTTGATGTACCTCATACTCCCCCAATGAGGTGGTCATAATGGAGTAGTACTTGTCTATGGCTGTATGTAACTCCCTTTGGGTATTCTCTTGCGTCATTTGGCTACTGCGCAGTGCGGATTTGGAACTTGCAATAGCACTCTCGCGCGAGAGACCATCGAAGAGTGTCCACGACACCCCCACGCCTACAAAAGTCCTTGGAAAGAGGTTTTTGTCGAGTCCTGACGACCACAATTGCTGGTGTCCAATAAGGGCAATCGAGGGCAGATAGCGACTGCGTTCGGCTTGGAGTTTGAGTGAGGCAACATTCGTTATCCCCCTGAGCGAAGAGAGCGTTGGCGAGCCTTCCAACTGCATCAAAAGTTCTTCCTTGGTTGGGATGTTGGAAGGCAGGCAGAGTGGGGTTGTAGGGATGATTGTAATGCTGTCTATGGCAAGCAGGGTTGAGAGTGTTAGTTGTGCAACCTCTAAGTCGCCTTGCACACTTGTGAGCAACACACCACTCTGCTTATGGGCAACTTCGGCAGCAACCCTCTCGGCGTGAGTAATCATACCCTCCGACTCCAACCTCTGAGCCTCGCGCAGATGCTCACCCAAGAGGGAGTAGGAGTACTGTCGGACTTCCAATAGCCTCTCGGCAAGTTCCACACCCATATAGGATGCTGCAACGCTCGCCATTATGCTATTAGCCGTAGAAATTGCTCCCTGGTTTGCCAATTCCACCATTTGCTTGGCAATTTTTGTGGCTACCACCCTACGACCTCCGCTGAATACCGTCCAAGCGACCTCTGCTCCCACCTCTGCCGTATTGCGTGGCACAAGCGGAAGGCGTAACGAACTACCCGCAACACTCTCAACAAGCCCCGCAAGCAGAGGATTATTACCCGCTATGGCTCCGAGATTGTCAAGTAGTTCGCCACCTATCTCACCCAACGTGGTTACGGCTTCGATGGGAGTGGTGGAGTGGGTATATTCTCCTGTAATTAGTACCGTAGGGTACCACAACGAATTGAGTGCTCGGCTATCAGCCTTTGCCATTTCCACTCTCTGGCGGGCAATGTTTAGCGATAGATTACTCCTGTTTGCCATCTGCAACGCCTCTTCAAGGGAGAGTTGCAAAGGCGAATTTTGCCCACAAGCAATAAACGGCAATCCAAACACCAAGAATAGTAGGAGTTGTCTTTTCATAGAGTGTCCTTTTTCTATGACCTCTATCCAAACCCTATACCAAACAAAAAGGTCGAACAACCCATAAGGTGTTCGACCTTCTTACCTATATATTACTTATTTGTTATTGCACAGGTGCTGCTGCGGGAGTGGCTCCACTCTCGGGAATGTTCAACTCCTTGCGAACAGCGGGTGCAATATCGGTCATCTGAGTCTTGTCGTAGTAGACGAGCGACTGAGCTGCCATATCGAATACGGCGGTGTAGCCACCCTCGGCACTGATTTTGTCGATAGCGGCACGAGCTTTCTCGATGACGGGTTGCATCAGTTTTGCCTGCTGGTTCTGCAAATCCTGCGAACCTGCCTTACCCAGCTCCTCGTAACGCTGTTGAAGGCTCATAAGCTCCTGCTCTTTGCTCTGGCGAATAGCATCGGAGTATGAGGTGGCGTTCTTCTGATACTCTACAAGGCGGTTGTTGTACTCCACCTGAATAATCTCCAACTGCTCTTCCAAATCCTTCTGCAATTTTTCGAGGCTAACCTGAACGTCGGCAATCTCGGGCATGGAGAAAATAATCTCTTGCGAGTTTACATAACCAAATTTGGGCTGTGCATTGCCTACGGTGGTGGCAGCCAAGAGTGCTACTACTGCAAGCGAAAGTTTCATCATAAATTTCATAAGTGATAGATGTGATAATGATTATTGATTAACTATTTTTATGATTTGTTCGGTAATATCTATTGCTGGCGAGTAGTAGGGTAGTGCGGTGGTGGCAATATCAATGACCATCTGGTAGCCCTGCGCCGCAGCATAGTCGCTAATACTTTTTGCAACTTTCTCGTGAAAAGGTTTGAGCAGTTCTTCCTGTTTCTTGGTCAACACGCCATCCGTACCAAAAACATTCTGTTGGTAGGTGGTTATTTTCTGCTCGTTGGCGATGATGTTCTGTTCCTCTGCCTGCTGCTCCTCGAAAGTAAGCCCTGCTTTGGCAACCATATAGTTCTGGTACATCTCCTCGACCTTTGCGTAAGCCTCGTCAATATTCTCCTGATAGGAGGTCGCCAATGCGTCAATCTCCTCCACTGCCTCGGCGTAGGCTTTGATGGACTGATAGACCTTCTGAGTGTTCACCACTGCATAGTTCTGTGCCGATACGCCAAGGGTAAATACGGATGCCACAATGGCGAGAATGATACTCTTTTTCATAGTCGTAAATCTATTAAGTTAGTTAAAATTGTTGTCCAATCACAAAGTGGAACTGACTGCCGCTTGCGTTACTGCTGCCATAAGCCCTGTCGAAACCATAGCCCCAGTCAATACCAAGCAGACCAAATACGGGCAAGTATATCCTCAAACCGGCACCGAGCGAGCGTTTGAGTTCGAAGGGGTTGAAATCCCTCCACGAAAGCCAACCATTACCAGCCTCTGCAAAGAGCAGTGCGTAGATTTGCGACTGAGGCTCCATAATAATCGGGTAGCGCAACTCGGCGGTATACTTATTATAGACGTTGGCGTAGGTGTAGTGGGTTTGGCTGGGCGTGAGAGCTCCATCCTCATAACCACGCAGCGAGATAATATCCACACCATAGACGTTATATCCCGACATACCGTCACCACCAACGTCAAATCCCTCAAATGGCGACTGTTTCTCGGGCGTATAGTTGCCCAGATAGCCCATCTCTGCCCTTGTCATTACAACAAGTTTGCCATCGTTGGTCAAAGGGTAGTACCACTTGTAACTGAGCAACCACTTGTGATACTCAATCCATTTATACTTCTGCTCATCACTCATCGACGAATAGTCTTTGTCGGGTGTAAAGAGCGAATAGGGAGGAGTCAGTGTCAGCGAGAAGGTAAACTCCGAACCCCTACGAGGATAGATGGGTGAATCTGCGGAGTTACGAGAGATGAGGGTGCGGAAGGTGATGATATTTGCCCTGCCGTTGTTTATGAGGAAGTAGTCCCAGTCGTTCATCTCGTATGCCTGGTATGCAAGTTCGTTGTAGATGGTGAAGTATTGGTCGGGCCACGAAAGCCTGCGTCCCAAGCCCACGCTTGCACCCATAGCACGGAAATACTGTCCATTGTCCACCAATCCCGTATACGCCGAGTAGTAGTTGGTGGTCTGTTCCGACCAATAGGCACCTACTGTCAACGAATTGGGCTTTCTGCCACCAAGCCAAGGCTCCGTGAAACTTGCCGAGAAGGAGCTATAATAGGTTCCGTTGGTCTGACCTCTAATAGATAATTGTTGATTGTCGCCCTGAGGATAAGGACGCCAAGCATCCTTATTGAAGAAGTTGCGCATACTCATATTGGTAAACACAACACCGAGTGAGCCCACAAACATACCGGCACCCCAACCACCGCTAATCTCGAATTTGTCGGATGCCTTCTCGCTAAGGTTCCAAGTAACATCTACTTGGTCGTTGGAACCCATTACGGGACGTATGTCGGGGCGGATTTGAGTCTCATCGAAGTGTCCCATTGCCGCAAGTTGGCGCATAGTCTGCATCAGCAGAGCGCGGTTGTAGAGTTCGCCGGGGCGGGTGTAAATCTCCCTACGGATAACCTCGTCGTTGACCTTATTGTTACCCGTAATACCCACATTATTGAAGCGATATTGCTGTCCCTCGAAGATTTTGATTTCGAGGTCGATACTATCCGAGCCGATGATAATCTCGGTGGGTGAGATTTGCGATGCAAGGTAGCCCTCGTTCTGATAGAGAGCATTGACGGTCGAAACATCTTCGGGGTCGTCCTCCTTACCCACGCCCAGACGCTCATTGAGGGTCTTTTTGTCGTAGGTGTCGCCCTTCTTCAAGCCGAGAATACTATTCAGGTGCTCGGTGGAGTATTTGCTGTTACCCACCCACTTGATGTCGCGGTAGTGGTACTGATTACCTTCGTTTACGGTAATCGTAAGACCGATGCGCTCGGGGCTGATGACATATACCGAGTCGCTCACAATCATTGCATTGCGATAGCCCTTCGAGTTATAGAAGTCAATGATATTTTCGAAATCTTCTTGGAGCTCGTCCTCGCGTAACTTGGTATTATGGAAGATGTTGATACTCTTCTGGTGTATCTTCTTCATAACTTTACGGAGTTGCTTATCCGTAAAAACCTCGTTGCCCTCGAAGTTAATCTCACCGATGCGTACCTTTTCATTTTTGTTGATGACGAAAGTGACATTTACGGCATTGCGAATGACACTATCATTCTCGATACGTGGTGTGACCTCCACATTCCTCCAACCCTTGTGGATGTAGTGGTCTTTGATTTGGTTTACACGTTTTTCGATGTTGTAGTCACTCAGTGTCTCCGCGCCGCGTTTGAGTTTGAGTTCATCTGTGAGGGTTGTGGTAGCACTTTTGCCAATGCCCTCAAAGAGCCAGCGGAAGATGCGGGGGCGTTCCGCAAGCACGATGTTCAAATCCACGCTGTCGCCTACGGGAGTGGCAAATATCTGCACATCAGAGAAGTACTGTTTAGACCACAGTTTTGATATTGCATCCGAAATTTCCCTGCCGGGGATGGTAATCTCATCGCCCTCTGCCAAGCCCGAAGAGTTGATTTGCAACTGTGGATCGAGGAATTTGATACCCTCGGCGGTGATATTGCGGATGGTGTATTTTTTGGGTGAAGAGTAGTCTGCAATGGGGCTATTAAGATCCACGCTGATGGAGTCGCTCTCCGATGTAGGTGCATCTATGGCCACAATGGCTGGGTTGGTCTGTGCCCACAATCCGAGCGATAGTGTGAGCAGGGCAAGTAATATGGGGAACTTTCTTAGCATCGTATATTGTCTTATCTCTCTTGAAGATGATGATTATTCGGTTGGTTCAACAAGTCCAAAGCGGCGGTTGCGTCCTGCGTATGCCTCCAAGGCCTCGCGAAATGTTTCGTGGTTGAAGTCGGGCCACAAAACGGGCGTGAAATAGAGCTCGCTGTATGCAGCCTGCCACAAGAGGAAATTGCTCAGGCGGTACTCGCCACCTGTGCGAATTATAAGGTCGGGATCGGGATACTCCCTCGAATAGAGAGAGTCGGAAATAAGGTCGGCAGTAATAGCCTCAGGTGCCAAAGAGCCTTCGGAAATTTCGTGAGCCAACCTCTTAAAGGTCTCGGTCAGTTCGTGGCGCGAAGAGTAGTTCATTGCGAAGATAAGCGTAATGCGCTCTCCCTCGGCAGTTTCGCTCTCAATCTTGTCTATGTAGTGATTGACCTTCTCGGAGAAAGCGCTCCTGTCGCCCATAATGCGAGCCCTCACGCCTTGCGCTTTCAGTTCGGGAGTCTCAGCAACAACGCTACGGCAGAAGAGTTCCATAATACCGTCAACCTCCTCTTGGGGACGTCCCCAATTTTCGGTCGAAAAAGTATAGAGTGTTAGATACTTAATACCCTCCTTTACGGCTGCTTTCAATGTGCGACGTACCGCCTCCACACCTGCTACATGTCCTTCGGGGCGCTCCAATCCACGCTGTTTTGCCCATCTGCCATTACCGTCCATAATGATAGCAACGTGGGTGGGTATCTTATATTCTTTGCCTTTGTTTGCCATTACTCTCTCAATTAAACGCGCAAATATAACACTTACTTCTCTTTTTTACAAGAGGTATAGTATAGAGGAAAAACGCTACGAAGGGCTAAAATTTTGACTCTCTGCCATCAAGCCCCCACATCATTTTATTCTTTAACGTGTCGTAGAAGGATATATTTTGCAACTTAACCAAAAAAACTTCCTCTTTTGCACGCGAAATGGTAAACGAAGCGTTGTTGTGGATAGTAAAGTTCTCGTTATCTATGGCCGCCACCGCTTGGGGATCGCGGGTGTCTATTGTGAGTCTTATGTTACAACTATCTGGTACCACAAGTGGACGCATCGTGAGGTTGTGGGGAGCAATGGGGGTGAGGACCATACAATGGCACTCGGGAGCAAGTATGGGACCGCCCGCACTCAGAGAGTAGGCGGTCGAGCCCGTAGGAGTAGCAACAATTACTCCGTCGCTCCAATAGTTGGCAACCACTCTGCCATCAATCTCTACCTTCGTACCAATCATTCCCATATGTCTGCGCTGAACGGAAAACTCGTTGAATGCAAGCGGGAAAGATACGTCATCCTCAACATCTCCTTCAATTTGTAAAAGTGCTCGTTTCTCGGTTGTGAATCTACCCTCAATAAGTGCATCTATGGCTTGTACAACCTCTTCTTGGGATATGGTGGCAAGAAATCCAAGTCTTCCCGAATTTATGGCCAAAATAGGGATGTTTTTGCCTCCCAATAGTCTTACAGCGCTCAGTAGTGTGCCATCTCCGCCATAGGAAATAACAATCGAGTCGGGGGTGAGTACCTCCTGCATCGACTCGTAGCAGAACATGGGAGAAATTGTTGAACCTCCTTTTTCGGTAAACCATTCGGCTGCGGAATTGTTTACAACAAAGGGGATTGAGTGACTTCTAATGCTCTCAATCAGTGCGCTAAAACGCTCTATGGAAGCACCCGCCGAGGGGCGCGAAAATAAAATTATTTTCATTTCACAAAACTTTGTGATAACTTTACACCCTGCAAAAATACCTAAAACTTCCTTAAACCAAAAACATTAAAACAAGTTAATGTATGACAAAGTTGAGCGTAAATATAAATAAAATTGCGGTCATACGCAATTCGCGTGGCGGAAATATGCCGGATGTACTACTTGCAGCGCGCCGCATTGAGGGTTTTGGGGCAGAGGGAATCACCGTTCATCCTCGTCCCGATGGTAGGCATATCCGCTATGATGATGTGCGTGAACTGAAAAAAATCGTCACCACCGAGCTCAATATCGAGGGCAATCCCATAGACTCCTTCACCGACTTGGTGTTGGAGGTGGTGCCCGCACAAGTAACTCTCGTGCCCGATGCAGCGAATGCAATAACATCAAATGCAGGCTGGGACACCATTGCCAATCGCGAATTTCTGACAAAGAAAATTGCCGAATTCAAGGCAAAGGGCATTCGCGTATCGGTGTTTGTTGACCCTGTGCCCGAGATGGTTAGGGGTGCAAAAGAGTGTGGCGCCGACAGGGTGGAACTATATACCGAGGCTTATGCTTCGGGCTATCACACCGACCGCGAGGTCGCTATTGCCCCCTATGTTGCGGCTGCCGAGGCAGCTCGCGAGTGCGGTTTGGGGCTTAATGCAGGTCACGATCTCAATCTTGACAATTTGGCATATTTTGTAGAGCGTATTCCCTGGACAGACGAGGTCTCCATAGGTCATGCACTTATTTCCGATGCTCTCTATCTCGGTTTGGAAAAGACCGTGAAGGAGTATCTTGCACGGTTAGGAAAATAGAAACAACACAATGAGAGAACAAAATCCGCTTTCACTCCCTGTTTTTGAAGATATCCGCGACATTGTCGAAGAACTCGGACTGCGTGCATACGTTGTCGGAGGCTATGTGCGCGATTACTATCTGCGCCGCCCCTCCACAGATATAGATGTGGTGGTGGTTGGTAGCGGCATTGAGGTCGCAAAGGTGCTCGGCAAACGCCTTAAAACAAAGGTATCTGTATTCAAAACCTTCGGTACGGCTATGTTGCACGATGGGGAGGGACGCGAGATTGAGTTCGTTGGCGCCCGCAAGGAGTCCTACTCGCCCGACTCTCGCAAACCTGCGGTGGAGGAGGGCACCATTGAGGATGACCAACTAAGGCGTGACTTTACCATCAATGCCCTTGCTTGGTCACTCAACAGCGATACCTATGGCGAGTTGCTGGATAGTTTTGGAGGTATGGCGGATTTGGAGGCTTGTATTATTCGCACCCCCACTGACCCTGATGTGACATTCTCGGATGACCCTCTGAGGATGATTAGGGGTATTAGGTTTGCCACTCAACTCGGTTTTGACCTTGCGCCCGAGACTTTTGATGCAATAGTCCGCAATGCCGAGCGTATAAAAATCGTATCGCAAGAGAGAATAGCCACAGAGTTGCACAAAATAGTCGCTTCGCCTGTCCCCTCCATAGGTTTTGAACTGCTGAGTCTTACGGGTTTGCTACCTTATATCTTCCCCGAATTAGAGGCTCTCAAAGGTGTGGAAGTTAAATATGGCAAAGCCCACAAAGATAACTTTATACATACCCTGAAAGTGCTCGACAATGTGGCAAAGAAGAGTGATAATTTGTGGCTCCGTTGGGCAGCACTGCTGCACGATATCGGCAAACCCCGCACAAAGTCGTTCGACAGCAGGGTAGGGTGGTCGTTCCACGCCCACGAGGTGGTTGGTAGCAAGATGATACCCGACATCTTTCGCAAGTTGCGACTGCCGCTGAACGAGAAGATGAAGTATGTGAGAAAACTCGTCTTTCTGCATCTGCGTCCCATTATTCTTTCGGAGGATGAGGTTACCGACTCGGCAGTACGCCGTTTGCTCTTCGAGGCGGGAGATGATGTGGAGGATTTGATGACACTCTGTGAGGCAGATATCACATCCGGAATTGACGCTAAGGTGCAACGCTATTTGCGCAATTTTGCCCTTGTGAGGGTGAAGATGCGCGAGATTGAGGAAAAGGACCGAGTGCGCAATTTCCAACCCCCTATTACTGGCGAAATCATTATGCAAACCTATGGTTTAGAACCTTGCGCCCAAGTGGGTGAGATAAAAGCAATTATAAAGGAGGCAATACTTGATGGAGAAATCCCAAATGAGTACGATGCAGCATTCGCTCTGATGGAGAAAATCGCAGCCGAGAGAGGACTTAAAAAAGCAAATTAAAATGGCTTTGGTAAACAATAATAGTGCCTACAAAGAACGCAATTTGGAGTTCCTCGAAGAGTACTCCCAAAGGGCGGGTGTAAGACGACTTTTTAATGGAGTTTTGGTGCGTGAAATTACTAAGGGCAAGGGACAAAAGCCAACCCCAAAAAGTATCATTACGGTGCACTACAAAGGAATGCTCATTAACGGAAAAGTCTTTGATGCAACCGAGAAAGGTCGTCCTGCAACATTTCCTCTAAGGGGACTCATTGAGGGGTGGCGTACAGCGCTCAGAGAGATGCCCGAAGGGGCGCGTTGGGAGGTGGTCATACCCTTCAATTTGGGCTATGGTGCAAGGGGCGCTGGTGTGATTAAGCCATTTTCCACCCTCATTTTCGACATTCAATTACTTCGTGTAGAGTGAAATGTCAGTCAAGTGTAGCGAAAATTCCTTTTTTTTGCTATTTTTGTCTTTGTGAAACCGAAAAACTATTTACTAAAACAACCCAATATGAATAAAAAACTACTTCTTTTGACCACCTTTGCTCTTTTTGTTTCCACACTTTCGGCACAACTAAGTCGCCTTGATGTGGAGGTGCGAGGCGATTGGCAGTACGAAAACCTCAAAGGAGAAACGCTCCCTGCCACATCGGGCTTCGAAGGCAAATTCCTTAATTTCCGTATGGATGGCTCGCTCTTGGATGGGCTAACCTATTCGATTCGTTATAGGGTGCATAAGGTGCAGAGTGATCCTTTCGCAGCGACCGATTGGGCAACCCTTAATTACTCCACTGACCGTTGGGAGTTTTCAGCAGGTAAGCAGGTGGTGGCTATCGGTGGCTATGAGTATGATAGAGCCCCTATCGATATCTATTTTGCTTCGGAGTATTGGCACCAGATTGCTTGCTACCAGTTTGGCGTTAGCGCGGCGTATAAGTATGGTAACACCAAATTGTTGGGGCAGGTGTGTCAAAGTCCCTATGACTTTGCAAATCAGAATCTTTACGCCTATAACCTTATGGTTATAAACGATGATACACTCTCTTCGATAAATCTTTTGGAATATGCTCCTGGTAAGTTTGCAGGCTATATAGCTCTTGGCTATCGCGAGGTGTTTGGGAATGTGTCGTTGGAGTGGGATTTGATGTATCGTAATGACCTTAATGATTTGCGATCCGGCGATAGTTTTTCGGCAATGTTGGATGTTAATTGGGCCATGAATGAAAAACTTCATGTTTTCTCGCACGCTTCCTATGATATCAATGAAGGCGGTGCAGAGATGTTCGAGCCCACAGTTCTCCCGGGAACTAATATTTGGCGCATTGGCGGAGGTTTGGAGTATTTTCCAACAGGAAAGAAAAATGTGCGCTTCCACGCTGCCGCAGCCTATACTTTCGGCAATGCAGTGCCTATGGCTGCATTGCAAGATGGGCACCTTTTGTTCCAAGCAGGTTTGACTTGGAGGGTTAATCTTTTGAGTAAAAATTAATTACAATCGACTTCAATATGGCTACACCTCGACCAAAACATAGATTGAAAATGCCAAGTGGTATAGCTTGCTTGCTTGTTATCTTTCTAATTTTTGGCTATCTCGGCTCGAAGATGGGTACCGCCAATATGCTCAATACGGTTATGAATACAGCGCACGACCTATTGCTTAATACGGTTTTTTACCTTATGGCAATATGTGTGATTACGGGTGCGTTGGGACGTATTTTTGTAGAATTTGGCGTTGTAAAACTCTTTGAGAAACTCCTTCGACCACTGATGAAACCGCTATTTAACCTGCCCGGAGTGGCTTCGCTTGGTGCGGTTGTGACATTCCTTTCGGACAACCCTGCAATTATCTCGCTGGCTCAGGATAAACAATTTGCATCCTACTTCAAAAAATACCAATACATCTCTCTTACTAACTTCGGTACGGCGTTCGGTATGGGATTGTTGGTCATTGTCTTTATGGTAGGTCAGGGTTTCTTTGTGGAGCCTCTTGTGGGTTTTGTAGGAGCGATGGTAGGTTGCCTTGTTTCTACTCGCATTATGCAGCGTTCGGTTATAAAGGCATATCCCCACTACCAATACGAGCCTGCGGTTGTGATACAGGAAGAGAAGAAAGAGGAGGAGTTGGAGTATAAAAAACCTATGTTCCAGCGCATTCTCGACTCGCTGCTTGATGGTGGGCGCACGGGTGTGGATGTTGGTTTGGCAATTATCCCCGGTGTGCTTATAATCTCTACACTCGTGATGATTCTTACCTTTGGTCCTTCGGCATCGGGCGAATATACAGGTGCTGCATACGAGGGTACGGAACTGTTGCCTTGGTTGGCAGGCAAGGTGAATTTCTTGTTTGATTGGCTCTTTGGTTTTGAGGACCCGCACTTGGTGGCATTCCCTATTACCGCTTTGGGTGCTGTGGGTGCTGCGCTGGGACTGGTACCTAACTTTATAGATGCAGGCTGGGTAGATGGTAACGCCATTGCAGTGTTTACGGCTATTGGTATGTGTTGGAGCGGCTATCTGAGCACCCATACCGCAATGCTCGACACGCTCGGCTATCGCAGCCTCACCTCTAAGGCTATTGGAGCACACACCATTGGCGGTTTGGTTGCTGCTATTGTCGCCCATTGGCTCTATATGCTCGTGGCGTTGTTTGTGTAGGGTGAATTGCAGTATTAAATGTTTGAATCGCAGATTTCTGAGACAGGAATCTGCGATTTTTTAATTTATTTCTACAAATAATCGAATAAAATAGGATATAAAAAAGAGTAAACGAGAATAGGATTGCCAAATTTTCGTATCTTTGCAAGAATTATTCCTATTTGTATAAATAGATATGAAAATTGCAGTAGCTCAATTAAACTATGTGTGTGGCGATTTTGAATACAATAAGTTCAAAATCATCAATGCGATTACTCAGGCAAAAGAGCAGCATGCCGACCTTGTGGTATTTGCCGAAGAGGCAATTTGTGGCGTTCCTGCGCACTCCTTACTCGTAAGAGGTGGCTTTCTTGATAAGGCAGAGGAGGCTCTTGTAGAGATTGCTGCCTTTACAGAAAACATTGCGGTGTTGGTGGGTTTGCCCATTCATCGTAATGGCGGTACGGTGAGTGCCGCAGCTTTTATCCAAAATAGACGTATAAGACGTTATATAACTAAGCGTACGCTCCAATCCGATGTGGATGCCGCCTATCTTGTGACAGGTAGAGGACATGAATATATAAACGTGGCAGGCGAAAAGTTGGCAGTGGCAATCGGTAGCGACTTCCTTGCTGACCACGACTTTGCCGATGCGAGCACCATTGTTGTTATGGGAGCTGACCGCTATCAACAAGGACGCATTGAAAAACGCTATGATAAGTTAGGCGAAAAAGCATATCTTGCTGATGCTAACGTACTATTTGTGAACCATGTTGGTGGCTCGTTGGAGATAGTCTATGATGGTTCTTCTGCATTTTTCAATGCCAAGGGTAAGGCGATCGCTTTGATGGGTAGTTTTGTGGAGGAGATTGCTTATGTGGATACAAAGCAAACCGAACAGACAGTTGAGGTACCATATCAGGACAAAATAGCCAATGTCTATCGCGCTCTTAAACTTGGTGTGAGCGACTATTTTGTCAAAAATAATCTGAACAAGAAGGCTTGTATTGTACTGACGGGAGGTATTGATTCTTCGGTGGCTGCAACCATTCTTACGGATGCCCTGGGTAGGGATAGGGTGGTGGCTTTGCAAATGCCTTCGCGCTACTCCACCGATCACTCTGCCGAGGATGCCGAGATGTTGGCAAAGCAGTTGGGAATTGAACTTGTAACTATTCCGCTGAGCGATATCTATCAAAGTAGCCTGGCAACTATTATCGACGCAATTGGTGCACCTGACCATCCAAAGTTGGAGGTGGACTTCCAATTACGACTTCGTACTGCGCTCTTTATGGCGGTATGTGAGCAAAGAGGGTATGTGCCTATCAATAGTGCAAATAAGACCGAACTCGCTGTCGGTGCGCTTACGCTCTATGGTGACACAAGCGGTATGCTTGGTGTGTTGGGTGATATCTATAAGAGCGATGTTTACGCTTTGGCTCGTTACATCAACTCTCGCAAAGAGGTTATTGCCGAACAAACTATGCTCAAAGCACCATCGTCTGAGATGCAGATTGAACAGGCAGGCGAGGATGCATTACCCCCATACGATGTTATTGATGCTATTCTCTACCGAATGCTTGAATGTTGGCAGGAACAAGACGAGATTATTGATGCTGGCTTTGAGGCAAGAGATGTGAAGATGGTACGACGACTTATCTACTCGGCCTTGGAAAAGATGCAACAATTCTGCCCTGTTTTGGAGGTGTCGAGAGTGCCACTCGATAAGAGTTATGTGGATTTACCAACGTCGACAAGAGAGTTTTAGTAGGAATAGAAAGAGAATGCAAAGTAAATTTATAAGGTTAGAATAGTTAAGTTTATGGCAAAGATAATGGAACACGAAGCCCGCATTGTGGCTGTCTACCCCGACGAGAAGAGGGTAGAGGCTGAGATGATGGTCAGTAGTGCTTGTGGCAATTGTAAGGCAAAAGCCGTGTGTGGTGGAGGCGAGAGTCAAGTGCGCCAAGTGAGTGCCTACACGGACCACCCCGAAATATATAAGGTGGGTGATGAGGTTACAATTGCTATTGAGCAGATTATGGGTTTCAAGGCGATAATTTTCTCCTATATTGTACCACTTGTTGTAATGTTGCTGACATTGTTGCTGACTCATAGTCGCTATGGCGACTTGATTGCAGGATTGTCAGCATTGGGGTCTTGTGCTATCTATTTTGTGGTGCTTGCTTTTTTCCGCAAGAGGCTCGAAAAGGTTATTGTTTTTTCTGTTAGGAATAAATACTTTTAAGAAGATAGGATTATGGGAAGTTTAGGAATAACTGTATTGGTGGTGAGCGGACTGGGTGCGTTGCTTGCACTCTTGCTGTTTGTCGTGGCAAAACAGTTCAAGGTTGAGGAAGATCCTCGCATTGACGAGGTGGAAAAGATGTTGCCTGGTGCCAACTGTGGCGGATGCGGCTTCGCGGGATGTAGGGCTATGTCGGAGGCTCTTGTTAAACAGGATGATATATCTGCACTATATTGTCCCGTAGGTGGTGCTGAGTGCATGAAGAGTGTGGCATCTTATCTTGGCAAAGCGGCTGCCGAGCAAGAACCTAAGGTGGCTGTTGTACGCTGCGGTGGCTCGTGTGAAATGCGTCCCAAGATAAACCGCTTCGATGGTGCCTCTTCGTGCCTTGTAGCCTCTTCGCTCTATGCAGGCGATACGGGTTGCTCGTTTGGCTGCTTGGGATTGGGAGATTGCGTGGCTAAGTGCGAATTTGACGCTCTGCATATCAATCCTGCAACGGGACTGCCCGAAGTGGACGAAGAGAAATGTACTGCTTGTGGCGCTTGCGTCAAGGCATGCCCCAAGATGATTATCGAACTGAGAAAAAAGGCGCCTAAGGGTAGAAAAATATATGTTTCGTGCGTCAACAAGGCTAAGGGTGCCGTTGCACGCAAGGCTTGCAAGGTGGCTTGTATTGGCTGCGGTAAGTGCGCAAAGGTGTGCCCCTTCGATGCCATTACCGTGGAGAACAACCTCGCCTATATAGACTACACAAAATGTAAGATGTGCCGTAAGTGCGTGGCTGAGTGCCCAACGGGTGCTATTGTGGAAGTTGGTTTCCCTGCCCGCAAGGTGGAAACTACTGAACCTCAAACTCTAACTGCTAAAACCGAGTAGAACGTATGAAAACATTTCCTATTGGCGGTATTCATCCGTCTGATTGCAAAGAGTATAGCAAAGAGGCTGCCATTGAGCGTTTTCCCATCCCCGAGGTCGTAACTATTCCCCTTTCACAACATATTGGCGCACCTGCGGTGGCTTGTGTCTCCAAGGGTGATAGGGTGGTTGTTGGTCAGGTTATTGCCACTGCTGGTGGCTTTGTATCAAGCCCTATTCATTCCTCGGTGTCGGGTGTTGTTAAATCGGTGGATATGGCTATCGATGCTCAGGGTAATCCCAAACCCTCTATCACTATTGCAGTGGAGGGTGATGAGTGGCAGACAAGTGTTGACCTCTCGCCTGAGTTGGTCAAGAGCATAAATCTCTCCCCAAAAGAGATAGTAGAAAAAATTGCTAAAATGGGAGTTGTCGGTATGGGTGGTGCAACATTCCCTACACACGTCAAACTCTCTATTCCCGAAGGTAAAAAGGCGGAGTGTCTAATTATTAACGCCGTTGAATGCGAACCATATCTTACTGCGGACTACCGTGTGATGTTGGAGCAAGGCGAAAAATTGCTTGCGGGTGCTCGAATTTTGGCCAAAGCCATTGGCGTGGATAAGATATATGTTGGCATAGAGAATAATAAACCAGATGCGATAGCCCATCTTGAAAAACTCGCAGGAGCATATTTAGAGGTGGAGATTGTTCCATTGAAGATGCGCTATCCACAAGGTGGAGAAAAACAACTTATTGCTGCTATCACTGGTCGTGAGGTACCCAGCGGTAAGTTGCCTATTGATGTGGGTGCTGTGGTACAAAACGTAGGTACGGCATTGGCTGTCTATGAAGCGGTAGCAAAAAACAAGCCTCTTGTTGAGAGAGTTGTGACCGTTACGGGCTCAACACTCAAAGAACCCAAAAACCTTCTTGTGAGAATCGGTACGCCTATTAGTGCGCTTATCGATTACTGCGGAGGAATGGAGAATGTGGGTAAGGTCATTGCCGGAGGTCCCATGATGGGACGAGCAGTAAGTAACTTGGAGGCTCCTGTTACAAAGGGCACCTCTGGTGTGCTTCTGATGCCGACTGAGGAGTCGCTTCGTCACAGAGAGGGTGAATGTATTCGCTGCGCCAAGTGTGTGGATGCTTGCCCCATGGGACTGGAACCTTATTTGCTGAGCCAGCTTACCCAGAGAGGTGATTATGATGAATTGGAGCGTCATTGGATGGCAGATTGTATTGAGTGTGGTTGCTGCACCTTCTCTTGTCCCTCCTACTTGCCACTTTTGGACTGGGTCCGCATTGGCAAAGCAGAAGTTATGAAACGAATCAGAGAGAGAGCGGCTGCCAAAAAGTAAAGGCTGTTTAGTATAGAAAGAAAAACGAATAGAGATATGGAGAATCAAAAATTGGTTATTTCGCCTGCTCCGCACGTTCACGGCAAGAATGATACGAGGCGTATGATGGGCGATGTACTTATTGCCCTGTTGCCTGCGCTTGTGGTGTCGGTGGTGGCATATGGTTGGCAATCATTTGTGGTGGTAGCCTTTGCAGTTGCTTGCTGCATACTTACCGAGTGGTTTGCTCAGAAGTTTTTGCTGCGTGGAGAGAACACTCTCGGCAATCTTTCGGCGATTGTAACGGGTGTGCTTTTGGGCTTTAATCTGCCTGCAAACATTCCACTTGGACTGGTGGCAATAGGCTCGGTAGTGGCAATAGGTATTGGTAAGATGACCTTCGGCGGTTTGGGGAAGAACCCATTCAATCCTGCGCTTGTAGGTCGAGTGTTCCTGCTGGTGGCATTCCCGGTGGCTATGACCTCCTTCCCCGAGGCGGTGGGTGCTGTGAGTGGTGCAACTCCTCTTGCAATGGCCAAAGAGGCTCTGAAAGCAGGAGTTCCCGTAGCAGAGGTTGTGCAGAGTGTCAACTTTGCTGATATGTTTCTCGGTGCCAAAAGCGGCTCGCTTGGCGAGATTTCGGTTGTGGCTCTACTTTTGGGCTTCGGTTGGTTGCTTTTTAGGAGAGTCATTTCGTGGCACATCCCCGTATGTGTTTTGGGTACTATGGCACTCTTTTCGGGAATTGCGTGGGCCATCTCGCCCGAAGAGTATATGTCGCCCTTGTTCCACCTGCTTAGTGGCGGTGCAGTGCTGGGTGCTGTGTTTATGGCTACCGACTATGTGACTTCGCCAATGACTAAAAAAGGTATGGTTATCTATGCTATTGGTGTTGGTGTGATTACAATGCTTATTCGCTTATGGGGTCCATATCCCGAGGGTATGTCATTTGCCATCCTGATTATGAATTCGGTTGTGCCTCTGATTGATAAGTGGGTGCGTCCAAGGCGTTTCGGTGCGGTTAAATCTAAAAATTAAAGGAGGACATGAGAGATGAAAAGTTCGCTTAGAAATATGGTTTTGATGCTCTTTGTCATCGCTTTGGTCTGCTCGGCTGCCGTGGCAGTGGTATATGATGTGACCAAAGAACCCATTCAAAGGGCACAAGAACAAAAAGTTATTAATGCACTGAGATGTGTGTTGCCCGAATTTGATAACGAGCCTGCAAAAGAGGAGCGTGGAGGTTGTTATGTCTACGAGGCTACGTTGGATGGCGAGGTTGTCGGTTATGCCATCGAGAGTACCTCACCCAACGGTTTTAGTGGAGATGTGACGCTGATGATAGGTGTTACCGTTGATGGAACGATATACAATATAGAGGTGCTTGCTCAGGCAGAGACCCCTGGTTTGGGTGCCAATATGAAGAATGAGGATAATGCACTTCTGGGTAGTTTCAAAGGCAAGAAGGGGTCGGAGATGACTATGACTGTCAAGAAAGATGGAGGTGATGTTGATGCCCTTACGGCTGCAACTATTTCTTCCAGAGCGTATTCGGAGGCAGTGGCCATGGCTTATGAGACCTATAAGAGTGTTGCCGAGGAAGCGGAGGCTGCTAAGTTTAATCCTGCCGTAGTACTGCCCGAGTGTGACGAGATTTTCGCCTCGGAGATAGAGGGTGTAGTGGTCTATACTGCAACCCACGAGGGACACGCAGTTGGTTATGCTATTGAGGGAGCCTCGGAGAACGGCTTTAATGGCATAGTGAGGTTGCTTGTTGGCTTTGAGCCCGACGGACGTATCCTGAATGTGGAGGTGTTGGAGCAAAACGAGACCCCAGGATTGGGTACCAAAATGTGTGAAGAAGATAATGCACTTGTGATGAGCCTTAGGGGAAAACGCGCCTCGCGCGTACGTTTTGCACTGAGTTCGGAGGGAGGCTCTGTCGACGCTCTCTCGTCGGCTACTATATCGTCGAGGGCTTATGTGGAGGCTGTTGAGTCGGCATACGAAGTTTTCAAGAAAATTCACCTATAAAATAGTTTGATATATGGGCAAGAATTTAAGATATTTTACAGATGGACTAATCAAGAATAACCCGACATTTGTGTTGGTTCTTGGTATGTGCCCTACGTTGGCTACTACTACTTCGGCAGCCAATGGTTTGGGAATGGGAGTGGCAACACTTTTTGTGCTTGTGATGAGCAATATCGTTATTTCGCTACTTAAAAATGTTATCCCTGACAAAGTACGCATCCCCGCCTACATTGTGGTTATATCGTCATTTGTGACCGTTGTGCAGTTACTTATGCAGGCATATGTGCAGGATTTATACAACACTCTGGGTGTGTTTATTCCGCTGATTGTTGTGAATTGCATCATCCTCGGTAGGGCAGAGGCTTTCGCCTCGAAACACAATGTGTGGGAGTCTGCATTGGATGGCTTGGGCATCGGCTTGGGCTTTACGTTGGCTCTGACACTCATCGGTATGGTGCGCGAGGTGTTGGGTGGAGGCTCCATCTTCGGTCTGGACATATGGCAGGGCGATGGTGCGCTCATTTTCATCCTTTCACCAGGTGCATTCTTTGTTCTGGGTTACCTAATGAT
Source organism: uncultured Alistipes sp. (assembly GCA_937911745.1). Taxonomy (GTDB): domain Bacteria; phylum Bacteroidota; class Bacteroidia; order Bacteroidales; family Rikenellaceae; genus Tidjanibacter. The sequence continues at coordinate 132,367 of CALDPX010000059.1, forward strand.
TGTTTTCCGCAAACTTACCACTAAAAAAGCATAAAGACTATGGAGTTATTTGCAATTATTATCGGTTCTATCTTTGCGAACAACGTAGTTTTTTCGCAATCGCTCGGTATATGTCCCTTCTTGGGTGTGTCTAATAAGGTGGGTACCGCCGCAGGTATGGGTGCTGCCGTTACATTCGTTATGGCAATCTCGTCGCTTGTGGTGTGGATGCTCCAAGAGTATGTACTCGTACCCCTGAGTATGGAGTATATGCAGACCATTGTGTTTATTTTGGTAATTGCCGCATTGGTACAGATGGTGGAAATTGTGCTGAAAAAGATTTCCCCCTCGCTCTATCAGGCTCTGGGTATATTCCTGCCTCTGATTACAACCAACTGTGCAGTGTTGGGTGTGGCACTTCTGCTTGTTCAGAAGGAGTATAATCTCTTGGAGTCGGTGGTTTATGCGACCTCCACAGCTCTTGGTTTTGCTCTGGCGCTGGTTATTATGGCGGGTATTCGCGAAAGGTTGGAGATTGTTGGAGTTCCCAAAGGGGTTAAGGGAGTACCTATCGCGCTCATTACGGCAGGTATTTTGGCTATGGCGTTTATGGGTTTCTCCGGTTTGGTATAAACTCCATAGCAGTGCTATAAAAACGGGTTGCCAAACACTTTGGCAACCCGTTTTTTAGTACTCTACCTTATCCTCTTTCGCCTCCCATAGGCGGAATGCCTCCAAGCCTTCGGCTCGCATAAGGGGTAGGGAAGGAACAGTGCGAGCGGTGGGGGCAAGGGGTATTTGGTCATAGATGAAGGCGTCATCGAAACCAATAGCTGCCGCATCGCTGCGTGTGTTTGCGTAGTAGATACGCTCTATGCCCGCCCAATATATTGCACTGAGACACATAGGGCAAGGCTCGCACGAGGAGTAAATCTCGCACCCTTGGAGGTTGAAGTCACCCACTTTCTGACAAGCGGCTCGTATGGCGCTTACTTCGGCGTGTGCCGTAGGATCGTTGAGTATTGTGACGCTGTTGGAACCTGTGGCTACAACCTCGCCATTGCGGACAATAACTGCCCCGAAAGGACCACCACCTTTGGCAACACTCTCCTTGGAGAGTTCGATAGCCATTCGCATAAATTTGTTTTCGCTCATATACGTTTTTCGTGTTAAGTTGGTGCAAACCTGCGGTGGTTTGCTTACAAATATACGAAAATTATTATCATTACAACTCCATATATCCAAAATGTATGCACAAAACCTCCGAATAGAATATAAAATGAGGGCAATCTAATTTTAGATCACCCCCGAATATCACATATCTAACGTTTTATGATTCGCTTGTTATACTTGCGGCGTCTGAACCCATAATTGCACACATTTCTTTGATTGCGGCTTCTTGACGAGTTTCAACCAATGCCTCATAATCACATTTAGATCTACTTTTGCCCGTAACAACCAGAAGTTCAATAGCCAAGAAAAAGATAAATACAACTATGTAAAAAATGGCACTTGCCCAACTGGAAAAAATAACTTTATCGGAGAAGGTTACCTCCAATTCCGTTAATAAACCAATGTTTTCTTTGTTTTCCTTAACCAAGTTGTCTCGCAGCGTTTGAATGTTATCAGTAGTCACCCCAATATCACTTCGTAAGGATTCAATACGCTTGTTTACACGCTCTAACTCGTTGTTTTTGGGATTAGGTGCCATTGTCTGCTGATAACTTGTCGCCATAATTGCCTTACCAAGAGAGTCTACTTGACCGGTTGGTGTTGAACTATAAATAGTGGTTTTGATAAATGGCTTTTTGTTGATGTCGTTGGTTAATTGAGCAGATAGTATTTCTAATGAATCCAATTCGAGACGGTAAGATGTTATTTTGTCGTCAAGAATCTTTTTGCGATACTGCAATTGGTTGTCTGTGCGTTGCTCAATAATCTCACTTAACTGTGCTTCGATATCTTTTGCAAACATTGTTTGATCAATTACGGTTGCTCCAATAATTGCCATACAGCCAGCCAAGATCATACGAAACGTGGTCATAAACCTGTTCTTGCCCACGATAAGTATAATTTGACGTTCAATGAGAAGAATGACTAATGCGAAAACACAAGCTGTTATGATGGCGCCCTTATTATCTAATCCGAAGTAGCGAGAAGCCATACTAAATCCGATAAATGCCCAAATGGTCATAAGTAACAACACTGCACCTACATAGCGATTTAGTGCTTTGCGACTTGCCTCTGAACATTCCCGAAGAATATTGTAATTCCACCCAATTAGTAGGCAGGATAATCTTGTTATAATGTTTTTCATATAGTATGCTTTACCCCATTATTGAATTGACTTTATCATCACTTATTGAGGCTATACCTCGCGCAAATCCCATCTCGTAGGATGTTAATATGACTCTGGTTTTACTACCTTTATTCTTGATATCTTTTGCTAATTCGCCGAGTTCTTTGAGGTGTCTAATGAGTATGTCTTTTTGTCGCTCTTGTTTGTTTAGTGTTTCTATGAATCCATTTTTCTTGGATTGCTCAATAAGAGTTTCCATCTCCACTATTTTGTCATCATACTTAATAAGGCTTTCCTCAACAAGCAAAGAGAGTTTCTCAACAATAGCCAATTTATTGCTCTCTCTATAACTTGTTTCAGGGAATGCTTTTGCATCAGTATACCCTTTTGTTTCCCAATCTTCGCCCAACCTCCTATAAACATCAAAGATTGGCAATTCGTTTTTTTCTACTGCTTTGGACTCCATTGTGAATTTTTCTCTCGGAATTTCCACATCAGTTTCTGTTGTTTGAGGGTGAAGTTCTTCGGCTATTTCTGCCGAGTGTCTTCTTTTTAAGTTAAATAGTCCCATTGTAATAGTGTTTTGTGTGTTATTAATAGATGATTTTCGGTATCTTGTATTTTGTGTGTCCTTTGCTGTGGCAATTTTTACAGACCGTAATTAAGCACTCGTTGGGATAATCCCACGGCATTTTGAAAATTCCCAATCTTTCAATATAGTGATACTGGCGATGGTGTACGCTTAATTCATCTTGTGATCCACAAAATTGGCAGGTGTGATTATCCCGTTTGAGAATAATCTCTCGTTTTTCTCTCCATTCGGGTCTAAATAACAATTCCCCATAGGAGCAATGTTCTCCATCTAAAATAGCCATTGTCGCAAATAATGTTTCCAAAGGTTAATAAAATAAGAAAGTGTGGAGCGCACTTGTTTATCTTTTGGAGGCTCTGGAATGCCCTATCACAAATAAACACAATACCCCACACTCGTATTTATCTACAAGAATGGGGCTGAACACCCCCTGTTGAAGAATCAATACGGAGTGACGAGTGTGTTGCTTTTCTTGTGATATAGAAATTTTCCAGATTTCCAAAAGTTAAAAAAGCCAATACACTTTCATCAAAATATGTAATACAATCCACTGATTGCACTACAAATATAGGAATTTTTCTTAACTTTACACCGCTAAACGGAGTAATTATGGATTTTGCAACACTTTTTGGATATAGCGCAGCGGTGCTTATGGTGTTGGGGTATGTGCCTCAGACTATCCAGACTATCCGCACACGCAAGACAGATGATATTGCCCTCGGGTCGTTTGTGCTGATGGCGCTCGGTGCGGCGTGCTTCTTTGTGCAGGGCATACTGACAGGCAATGTGCCCCTCGCCATCGCCAACGGACTCACTGCAACGATGAGTACCATCATTTTTGTTATAAAAATGATTAACGACTACGGCAAAAAACGCCAAAAGTAGGCTGGGGGAGTTATATTTTTACGCCACAAGGTGCAGAGTGTCGAAATTATTACTAACTTTGCTATGCTGAAACTAATATACAACCAAATTCATAGATAATTATGGCAAGTTTAAGAGACATCAAAAAAGAGATTGACTACACCGTAAACGAGGTGGTTTACGATTGCTACCTTTCGCTCGGCTTTCACAGCGACAAACAGGACGAGATTATCGCCATTATGCAGGGTGCTGTCGATATGCGCAACAACCTTATGGAACTCGTTAACAATCCCGCCGAGAAACACAACCCCTCGCTTGTACGCAAACACTATGCCTACATCCGCGCACAGCTCGTTGAGCGCACCGAGGAACTCTGGGGCAAACTGAGCGAGATCTGCAAGTTTGAGTAATCTACTTTCAGAACTTCGGTAATTTAGGCGCAGTCATTCCGCCAAATAATGCGGGGCTACTCACAAAGAGTAGCCCCGCTGTTTGTTATTGGGAGAGTGGTTAGTGGGTGTGGTCGTGGTGCTCGCATCGGCATCCACAGGATAATTTTGAATTAGTAATCTCGGATTCTGCATTCTCCGCATGGTGAGCCAGGACTGTGTGGGGCACTGCACCGTGCGAGATGACCTGAATGGGGCAGTGGTAGTTCTCCAAGAGTTCGGGCGTCAGCTCGGCAGTGGGGTGGCGGTGGACGGTGCGATTGACACACACTACGCTACGCACAAGCGAAGTGATGGTGCCCACATCGTGCGACACGACAATAATAGCCATACGCTCTGACAAGCGTTCCAATAGGGCGTAGAGTTCGCCCTCAAATTGGTTATCAACAAAGTTAGCAGGCTCATCAAGAATGAGCAGCGCAGGGGCGGAGATGATAGCTCTACCCAGCAGAGCCCTCTGCAACTCGCCACCTGAAAGTTCGCCTATCTGTTTGTTGGACAAGTGTTTCACACCCACAAGTTCAAGTATCGATTGTGCTTTGGTTTTGTCCTCAGCGGTGTAGCGATGCAGTCTTTTGTCTGCCTGCAAGCCACTGAGTACCAGTTCCGCAACCGAAATGGGAAAACTCTTGTCGAATAGGTTTTGTTGGGGCATATACCCAATGTTGTGACGTCCAGACACTTTTCCACAGAAAGTAACCTCCCCCTCATAGGGCACAAGTCCCAAAATGCTCTTCACAAGCGTGCTCTTGCCGCCTCCGTTGGGACCAATGATGCCAACAAAGTCGCCTTCGTAGAACGAGATATTAACATCCCGCAGAGCCTCGCGTCCTTCGTAGTGTACGGAAAGATGCTCTATTTTTATTATCTCTTCGCCTTTCATTTGCTGTTAGTAAGTGCCCCGATAATGCGGTCAAGTTCAGTTATTATGTCTTTGCTCAAAGGATTGATTTCTACTAAATTAACATCGAGTATCTCTGCAATAGGTTGAACAATATCCAAGGGGTACTCCTGTTGATAAATCATAGACTCAACACCCTCGTTTTTAACCCTATCCACAATCTCAGCCAGAGCCACTGGGGTGGGGGATTTACCATCATTTTCGAGAGAAATCTGCTCTAAGTCGTACTCCTCAGCAAGATACCCGAGAGCTGGATGGTAGATAAGAAACGACTTTGGGGCAGTTATCAACATCTCTCGATAACACTCTTTTCGCTGTTGAAGTTTTGCTTTAAGTTGTTCGTAATTAGCGCAATACTTTGTAGAATCGGGGTTTTTTGCGAGGATTTCCTCGGCAATGTTATCAACAATCACTTCAAGTGTGCCCGGTGCGAGCCAAATGTGTGGATCGGTACCAACCTGGTGGTGTTCTGTGTGTTCCGAGTGCGAATGATGTTCGCAATCGCAGTCGAGGTGTTCGTGTGAATGGCTGTGCGAGTAGCCGCCTGCAATCAATTTTATTCCCTTGCTAACATCGACAAAGGAGTTATTCTCTTGATTTTCAAATCTTTTGACAATCTGGTGCTCGAAATCCATTGTTCCAAGCATAAAAACCATATCTGCACCCTCCAATAGTGCAATCTGGCGAGGATTTGGGGAGTAATTTTCTGGTGTAGAGCCACTTGGTAACAATACTGAAACCTCGTAGTCTTCGCCCACAATCTCCTCGACAAGCCCCGCAAGCGGAGCAATCGTTACAACAATTTTGCGCCCATCAGTCTGCTTAGCACCGTCGCATGATACGAACATGACCGCAACACAAACGAAGATGGTGTAAATTAATATATTGACTTTCAACCTCATAACCTTCATTGCATTTCCTAAAAATATACTAACTGCAAATATACGAATTATCGCCAATACTTATCCTTCCGAGTTACATTTTGTTAGTTATTCCATTCACAAATTTCACTTTAATCTATTGTTATTATGTCTTACACTTTTCTCACACCATTATTGCCCACGTATAATGCTCATAAATTGTCTTGTTCTTAACTAATATTCTCCTGTTATATTTAAGTAGTTAGGTATAAAATCCAATCATACAATCCTTTTGATATTAAGTTTTTATAATTCGCAAAATATATACATTATGTAAAGTATAGAGAGGGGTAGTTGACGATATGTTATGCCCTTATGTAATATGTAACATCGATGTGTGACACCGAAATCCATAACAATGCATTACTGCTTTACATATTCCTTATAGGTGCCGTCGGGGAGGCAGACAATGAGTTTTTCCTCCGATATGTGAGGTTGTGCGGGAGGTTGCTGTCTGGAATTGCAATTGTTTTGTGAACGACTACTATCTTGTAGTTCTGATGTGGAGTTAGAGAATAGGTTAGGCGAATCGATGGTTTTTGCTTGTGGCTCGTCGGTGGTGTTATATACAGCGCCTTCGCCAAGCAGTAGCCAACGTAGGTTATAGTGTGGGTACTTGCGGGCGATGCGGGTAACAATATCCAAGCTTGGATTATTTCTGCCCGAAAGTATATGAGTTACCGATGCGGGACTGATATCAAGAGCCTGTGCGAATTGTATATTGGATAGCGATTCGGAGTTGATTATATGCTCAATTCTTTTCTTCATATACAAGTTAATTTAGTTTTACAAATGTAAACACATTCTTTCAAATAACCAAATCATACAAAAGTTTAATGATCATTCAAACGCAAAATCTACCGCAACCATTAGTATAAAGCAATTATTTATATAATAATCTGTAAAGTGCTGACATACACTCATTTATATAAATACCATCTTTCTGATATATCTTCTTAATTTATATGTACTAATTCGCAGTGTTTTTAGTATTAATAATTACTTTATATTAAATGATTTTATATATTGGTTTTCAGTTGATTGCGATATATTAATTAAGTGATTGAACTTATGCGAGTGGGTGATTTGGAGGCTGTGATGTTGAAATGATTGAAAATTTGCATAATTTTACATTTGTAAAATAGGTGATTGTAAAAATGCGGAGCAAGTGCCCCGCAGATGTATTGGAATATATGTGAGTAGTCCCCTACCCTTGCAGAGTTACTCTTTTAGTCCCTACTCTACCCTTATCTTTTCAGCAATGGCGGAGAACTCCTCTGGTGTGAGTTGTAGTTTGGGTTTGCGGAAATCTACGTCTGATTCGGTGTTCATTGGAATCAGGTGGATATGTGCGTGTGCCACCTCTAAGCCAAGTACTACCATAGCAACCTTCTTGCAGCCGAAAATCTCTTTTTGCTTCTTTGCAATCTTCTTGGCAAACACTACCATTCCTGCGAGTTCCTGGTCAGTGAGGTCAAATATATAGTCCTCCTCTCGTTTGGGTATAACGAGAGTGTGGCCCTCTGTTAGGGGGTTGATGTCGAGAAACGCATAGTAATTCTCATCCTCGGCTATCTTGTAGCTTGGGATTTCGCCTTGTGCTATCTTTGTGAAAATTGTTGCCATAATTGATTGATGTTAATTTGTTAAACTCGTTCTACTTTATCTATTCCTTTAATCTTACCAACTTTGTCCATTAGAGAATATAGGCTTTCGGTGTCGGAAACGTAGACACTTATTTTACCCTCAAAAATGCCGTCGTGACTCTGTATCTGCAACTCGCGGATGTTTATATCTAGTTCGACTGTGATAACCTGAGCCAAGTCGCGCAGTACACCTACCCTATCGAGTCCTCTGAGTTTGATTTCTGACAAATACGAAACAGCCTTATATGTAGACCATTTGATATTGCCTATTAAGTTCTCTCCTTTTTGTGCTGCGAGGCTTATGAGGTCTTGGCAATCTGTTTTATGAACAATGATGTCGCCAGTTCGAGGGTCTTTGTAACCTGTTATATTGTCGCCAGGTATAGGATTGCAACATTCTGCTGCCACAAATTTTGGCTCACCAAGGTTATCGACATCGGTGTTTTTGACAATCAATTCCTTGGGTTTATTACTGGCAATTTCGAAAGTCCAGAATTTCAATACCTTATTTTTAGCATTCTGCCTCAGTATACTATCAATATCATTGAGGTTGATAATTTCAGATCCGAGTTTGCTATAAAATTCGTCCTTATTTGTGCAGTCATAGGCGGGTAGAAGTTTTCGGAACAAGCGTGCGCTTGGGGTGATGCCAAACTCGCGCATTCTATTTTCAAAGATTGAGATTCCGTTTTCTATATTATTCTGCCTTACTCGTTTAAGGTACGTAATGATGGACTGTCGGGCCTTGACCGTTGCTACATGGTCCAGCCACTCAATGGTTGGATGTGCAGTTTCGGCAGTGAGAATTTGTACCTGGTCTCCACTTTTGAGTGTGGTGTATATGGACTCTATTTTATGGTTGATTTTTGCACCAATTGCCGTATTACCCACATTTGTATGTATGTCATAGGCAAAGTCGAGAGCGGTGGCTCCCACGGGGAATTTACGAGCTTCGCCCTTGGGTGTAAATATAACCATTTCGGTCATATAGAGTGTCATTTTGACATTTTCCAAAAAGTCGCCCGCATTACCAGTGGGATGAGTCAATGCACTACGCACATCTCGTAACCACTTGTCAAACTCATCTTCATCATCGTGATCTTGTTTGTATTTCCAATGTGCAGCAAAACCTCTTTCGGCAATTTCATCCATCCTTTCCGAGCGGATTTGCACCTCCGCCCAAATGCCGTCGGGACGCATAAATGTGGCGTGAAGTGCTTCGTAGCCATTTGCTTTGGGAAAACTTACCCAATCTCTAATTCGGTCAGGTTTGGGTGTGTAGATATCTGTCAGCAGAGAGTAGATATGCCAACATTGAGCTTTCTCAGGTGCTATATCGCTGGGCTTAAATACTATTCGTACTGCAAATAAGTCGTAGATCTCTTCGAATGGTATCTGTTTGCGTTGCATTTTGGACCATATCGAATAGACCGTCTTAACTCTGCCCGAAATGGTAAAGTTAATGCCACTTGCCGACAATTTATCTTTGATGGGTTGTATGAACTTGTCTATGAATTCGTTGCGCTCGGCAGCCGTATCCTTCATTTTAGCCTCAATTTCGGCATATTGTTCAGGATACATGTATTTAAGAGACAGGTCTTCAAGTTCGGTTTTTATGGCGTAGAGTCCGAGCCTATATGCCAACGGCGCAAACAGATACATCGTTTCGCTGGTAATTTTTATCTGTTTGTGACGGGGCATTGAGCCAAGCGTGCGCATATTGTGCAGTCGGTCGGCTATTTTTATGATAATAACCTTGATATCATCCGATAGTGTAAGTAAAACTTTACGAAAACTCTCTGCCTGAGCCGTCATATCCTCACTCAAAGCGGCGGCAACTTTGGTGAGTCCATCGACCATCGAAGCAACCTTTGGACCAAAGAGGTTTTCGATATCCTCTACCGTATAGCTCGTATCCTCCACAACGTCGTGCAGAAGTGCCGCAGCAGTAGATTTTACACCCAACCCTTCCTCACACACAACAATTTTTGCCACAGCCAGCGGGTGGAGAATATATGGCTCTCCCGAGCGGCGTCGCACACCCTTGTGTGCCTCCTTCGCCAAGAAGAATGCCTTGTTTATCATCTCCCAATCTGCCTCGTTTTTGCATATCTTGTTGCAGGCAGCCAGCAGTTCGTTAAACTCCCGGGTGATAATCTGTTCGTCTTCTGCGGTATAACCAGCCATAAGTATTGTCTGTTAAGAGTTGTTTGATGCTCAATGGTGGGGTTGTAGTCCCAATAACATGGGGCAGGTGGCTCGAACTTAATATGCTCCAACCACCTGTCATCTATTTAGTTGTTTTTCGCTTCTTTAAGTGCTGCTCGAACTTTTGCCTCTACCTCAGCACACAATTCAGCGTTTTGCTCCAAGAGTACTTTCGTAGCGTCCCTACCCTGCGCAAGTTTGCTATCGTTGTAGGAGTACCACGAGCCACTCTTCTTAATTACGCCATAGTCTACTCCAAGATCCAAAATCTCGCCGATCTTCGATATGCCCTCTCCATACATAATATCAAACTCTGCTTTGCGGAAGGGAGGCGCAACCTTATTCTTCACAACTTTCACCTTGGTACGGGTGCCGAGTTGCTCATCGCCGTCCTTGATAACCGAAGTTTTGCGGATGTCGATACGCACGCTGGCATAGAATTTCAGCGCATTACCACCCGTTGTGGTCTCGGGGTTGCCGTAGATGACGCCAATTTTGTCCCTCAGCTGGTTGATGAAAATACAAACGGTCTTGGTCTTGCTGATGGCTGCGGTGAGTTTGCGCAGTGCCTGCGACATAAGTCTAGCCTGCAAGCCCATCTTCGACTCGCCCATCTCGCCCTCAATCTCTGCTTTGGGGGTAAGTGCAGCCACCGAGTCAATAACAATAATATCAATTGCGCTCGAACGAATCAATGTCTCGGCAATCTCCAAAGCCTGCTCACCGCTGTCGGGCTGCGACACCAAGAGGTTGTCTATATCCACACCCAATTGCGATGCATAAAAACTATCGAAAGCGTGTTCTGCGTCGATGAATGCTGCAATGCCGCCCGCCTTTTGGGCCTCGGCAATGGCGTGGATTGCCAAGGTGGTCTTACCCGAAGACTCGGGACCATATATCTCAATAATCCTGCCCTTGGGGTAGCCACCTACTCCGAGTGCATTGTCAAGAGTAATCGAACCGGTAGGAATAACCGCAACTTGCTCTACACTCTCGCTATTCATCCTCATAATTGAGCCTTTGCCAAAATCCTTCTCGATTTTGTCCAACACAGCGCTCAGAACCTTCTGTTTGTCGGGATTAACTGCAATTTTCTCTGCCATAGTTCTTTGTGTATTATTATTTTTCATCTTTTTGTTTTCTTTGTACTTGTTGCTCCACCCTACTGCTGAGCCTCTGCCCACTCGGCAATTTGCTGCCAATGATTGGCGGTGTTTACCTTGTCGAAGATGTGAATGATGGTGCCTACCTCGTCGATGATGAAGGTGGTGCGCACAATGCCCATATACTTCCTGCCGTACATACTCTTCTCCTTCCAGACGCCATAAGCCTCGGCAATGCTCTTGTCTGTGTCGGCTATGAGCGTGAAGTTCAGCTCGTGCTTCGTGCAGAAGTTCTGGTGGGATTTCACGCTGTCGGGACTCACGCCCACAATCTCGAAGCCCATCTGGGCGAGCGCTGCTTTGCCGTCCCTGAGGCTCTTGGCTTCGAGCGTACAACCCGATGTGTTGTCCTTCGGATAGAAGTACAAAATAACCTTTCGGGAGCCGAAATCGCTCAATTTTACACTCTTACCTTCTTGTGTAACACCTTCAAACATAGGTGCTTTATCACCAACTTTCAACATACCGCTTTGGAGTTAAACAACATTTAGGAAATCTATGGTAAAATTAGAGAAAAAATAGGAAAAAACAAAATTTATAATTGAGAATTTAGAGTTGAAAATTGAGAATCCGCATCTCTAACTTAGAAGGGAATATTTTTCAATTTTCAATTTTGAATTTTCAATTATAAAAGAAAGACAAGCATAGGGTGCTTGTCTTTCTTTTATCTGCTTGTCTTTCTTTTATTTCGCTGTTACCCTGCGGTCTATCTCCTCGATGGTTTGGAGGAACGATTTGTCGGTCTCCATAAGGTTTGTGACAGCCTTGCAGGCGTGGAGCACTGTGGCGTGGTTCTTGCCGCCTATGGCAGCGCCAATAGCCGAAAGTGGCGCCTTGGTGTGTTGTTTGCACATATACATCGCAATTTGACGAGCCTGAGCTATGTCGCGAGTGCGTTTGGGCGAGTCGAATGTTGCCTCGTCTATATTAAAATACTCACACACAACCTTACGGATGTTCTCGACAGATATCTCCTTGGGGCTGATTTTAACATAGGTTTTCAGAACCTCTTTTGCCAAAGTGATGGTGATTTTGCGGTCGAGGAACTTGGCATTGGCGACAAGAGCCGACAGGGCACCCTCAATCTCGCGGATATTGCCGTTGATATTCTCGGCAAAGTATGCCACCACCTCTTCGGGAATATTCTCGGCACCTTCGAGTTTGCGAGCTTTATTGTGAATTATTCTTACTTTTGTTTGGTAGTCGGGTTGAGTAAGTTCGGCAGCCAATCCCCACTTGAAACGAGTAAGAAGTCTATCATTAATGTCGCTCAACTCCGAAGGACGCTTGTCGGAAGTAAGGATGAGTTGCTTGCCAGACAAATGTAGGTGGTTGAATATGTTGAAGAAAGCGTTTTGTGTGCTACCCTTGTTGCCCGAGAGTTCCTGAATATCGTCAATAATGAGCACGTCAACCATCTGATAGAAGTTGATGAAGTCGTTAGGCTCCTTGTTTAGTACAGCCGTAGTGTATTGTGCCTGAAACTTGTTCATCGACACATATAGCACTTGCAACTCGGGATGACGCTGTTTGATGTCCAAACCGATGGCCTGCGCCAAGTGGGTTTTGCCCAAGCCCGAATCGCCAAAGATATAGAGTGGGTTGTATGCCGTCTTACCAGGCTCAACACCTACCGCCATGCCTACACTCCTAACCAATCGGTTACACTCGCCTTCAATAAAGTTATCAAAGGTGTAGTTGGGGTTGAGCTGCGAAGGTATTTCGAGTTTGCGGATGCCGGGAATTACAAAAGGATTTTTTATCTTTGTGGTGTCGCTTTGGGTCACAACCTTGTTGATTGTTGCCACGCTCGATTCGGCAACCCTTTGCTGCTCCTCGGGCGAAACCTCTGGTGCAAGCACCGAATAGCGCAGAGAGGTGTTGTTGCCAAAATGCTCATAGATGATAGGACGCAACGAAGGTATATAGTTGCGCTCGATGTGAAAGACGCAGTCCTCACTTGGTAGGCGCAGACGCAGGGTCTTACCATCGTAGCCAATGGGAACTATGGGCTTAAACCATTTCACAAACTCCTCTTCGGTAGTTTGCTGTTTGATTTGAGCAAGGCAGTTCTGCCATACGTCACTGTATGTTGTTGCGTTCGATATCATTTATGTAATTGGGTAACTCTTGTTTACTTGTAAAGTAACTTTCGAATTCGAGTACAAAATTGTGCATAAATTTATTAAAAAAAATATCTTTTTCTATTGCAAATTTAATTTTAATTTCTATGGGAAAATTTCACCTCTTTTTACATCTCTTTTTAATGCGTTGATATTGAGAATTGACGAAAAATTTACTATATTTGCATATTGGAAAAACGAATAATTGAAAATAAAAACTATAAGCAAAATTTATAATAAATACTAACTTACTATGGAACAGTATATTCTCGACAGAGCGCAAAAATGGCTCGACGGAAATTATGACGAAAAGACCAAGGAGCAGATTCGCAACCTTATGGCAAACGACCCCAAAGAACTCTCGGAGAGTTTCTATCAGGACCTCGAATTTGGTACCGGAGGTCTGCGTGGTATTCTCGGTGTTGGCACCAACCGCATGAATGTATATACAGTAGGTATGGCTACTCAAGGTTTGGCAAACTACTTGAAGAAATGCTTTGAAGGAGAGGAGATTAAGGTTGCCGTATCGCATGACTGCCGCAACTTCTCGCGCGAATTTGCCGAGCGTACTGCCGACATTTTTGCCTCGAATGGCTTTAAGGTTTATCTTTTCGAGTCGCTCCGCCCCACCCCCGAACTTAGCTTTGCAATTCGCGAACTTGGTTGCAAGAGCGGTGTTATGGTTACCGCCTCGCACAACCCCCGCGAGTACAATGGTTACAAGGCATATTGGGAGGACGGTTCGCAGGTTATCGCGCCCCACGACAAGAACATCATTGAGGAGGTGGGTAAGATTACCTCGGTGGACCAAATCATAAGCGGTAAGAATCCCGAGAACATTGAGATTATTGGCGAGGAGTTCGACAAAATCTATTTGGAGCGTGTGAAGAGCCTTTCGCTCTCGCCCGAGGCTGTGGCTAGGTACCACGATATGAAGATTGTCTATACCCCTATCCACGGCTGTGGTCACAAACTCGTTCCCGCATCGCTCCGTAACTACGGCTTTACGAACGTGTCAACCGTTGCCGAGCAGATGGTCATCGATGGTAACTTCCCCACTGTGGAGTCGCCCAACCCCGAAGAGAGAACCACAATGCGTATGGCTATCGAGCAGGGTGTACGCGAGGGTGCCGAGATTGTTATGGCTACCGACCCCGATAGCGACCGTATCGGTATTGCTGTACCCGATGAGGATGGCAACTTCGTATTGCTGAACGGTAACCAAACCTGTGTGCTACTTACTTATTATATGTGCCGTAGGTGGAAAGAGAACGGAATGCTCGATGGCAAGCAGTATATCGTAAAGACCATCGTAACGAGTGAGATGATGGCAGATGTGGCACAAGGTTTTGGAGTAGAGTACTTCGACTGCCTTACCGGCTTTAAGAATATCGCTAAGGTTATCCGCCAAGAGGAGGCTAAGGGTAAGACCTATATCGGTGGCGGTGAGGAGAGTTTCGGTTTTCTTGCAGGCTCGTTCCTGAGGGATAAGGACGGTGTTTCGGCTTGCTCGTTGGCTGCTGAGGCTGCTGCTTGGGCTAAGAGTATCGGCACTACGCTCTATGGTCTGATTAAACAACTCTACATCGACTTTGGCTTCTACAAGGAAGGTCTTGTGTCGGTTGTTCGCAAAGGTCAGGAGGGTGCAGCCGAGATTAAACAGATGATGGTTGACTTCCGCGCCAATCCTCCCAAACAGATTTGTGGCTCGGATATCGTGACCATTAAGGATTACCAATCATCTGAGGCATTGGATGTTAAGAGCGGCAAGAAGTCGCCCATCGACATCGACAAGTCAAATGTGTTGCAGTACCTCACTGCCGATGGCACCATTCTTTCTATTCGCCCCAGCGGTACCGAGCCTAAAATTAAGTTCTACTTCGGCGTGAAGGAACCCCTTGCATCACTTGCCGACTACGACAAGGTTTCTGCACAACTCGACGCTAAAATCGAACAGATGAAGAAAGAACTCAATTTGGTATAATGTCTAATGACTACCAACAATAGGCACGGGCTCGGCATTTTTGCCGAGCCCGTGTTGTTATTAAGCTGTTTAAGGTTGTATCCTAACTCTCAATTTTCAATTCATTTCACTCGTATCAAGTTTATTCCATCACGCAAGGGTATAATCACATTCTCCACGCGCGGATCTTCCCTCACTATTCGATTAAATTCCACAATACCACGAGTTTGCAGGTCGGAGGGCTTGATGTTGGGCTCGGTAACCTTGCCATACCACAAAATATTGTCCGCCAAAATGTAACTCCCCGAGTGCACCAAACCGCCATCGAGCAACATACGGTAGTAGTCGGGATACTCTCGCTTGTCGCCATCGATAAATACAAGGTCGTAGCACTCCCCCAGCCCAGGCACCACGTCGAGTGCCGAGCCCGTATGGCGACGTATCTTGTGAGCATAGGGCGAGCGGGCAAAAAACTCGCTCTGTATGCCCTCCAATTCGTCCTCAATCTCCACCGTATCGATAATACCATCCTCGGGCATACCCGCCGCAAAGCAAAGGGTTGCGTAGCCCGTGAAGGTGCCGATTTCGAGCACTTTGCGTGGGGAAATCATACGGGTAAGCATCTCCAAAAACTTACCCTGAACGTGTCCCGACACCATCTGAGGTTGAACGACACGTTGGTTGCTCTCGCTCTCCAACTCCGCCAAGAGAGAGTCCTCGGGCGAGGAGAGATTTCGGATATATCTTTCGAGTTCTTCTTTCATAGTTACTCCATATTATACATAGGTCAGTGTAGATAGCGATGATACTATTTCGCGAGCCACGCTCATTATATCTTCGGGCGACACTTCTGCAATTTTGCGATAGACCTCTTCGAGGCTATCCACAGCACCAAATACAAGATAACTCTTGCCTACTCCCAACATATAAGCCTCGTTATTCTCTGCCGAAATGGCAAATTGTCCCATAAATTGTCGTTTGGCAATGGCGAGTTGTCGCTTAGTAAGCGGCTCATTCATAAGCCTTTGTAGTTCGTTCTCGATGATGCGGCGACACTGCTCTACCTTGTCCCTTTCACACGAGAAATATATCGAAAACATACCGCAGTCGCTTAGCGGAGTGTAGAGAGCCTCTACGCAGTAGGTCAGCGCATTACGCTCGCGGAGTGTCACATTGAGCCGTGAGGCTGCCGAGGGACCACCCAGCAGGTTTGTCATCAGAATTAGGGCGAGTCGTTTGTCGCTGTCGAGCGAGTAAGCCCTGCAACCCATTATGGATCGCACCTGGTGGTGCGAGGGATGCGACACTTCTCTATTAAACTGCTCTACATCAATTGGTTTTGCTCTCTCAGCACTGCGCTTTGTAGCCCGCTCAACACCAAAATATCGCTCTACGGCTGCCACAAACCTCTTGGGCGAAATGTTGCCTATTGCAGCAAAAACCATACGGTCGGTGGTGTAGTTGCGCTCGACAAACTGTCTAATTTTCTCGGAGGTAAGGCGTGCCAAATCCCTCTTCGAACCCAAGATGTTGTGTCCCAATTCGGAGTTCGCAAAGAGCATATCCTCAAACTCGTCATAGATGCGTTCCTCGGGCGAGTCCTTGTACATATTTATCTCATCCACAATCACTTCCTTCTCCTTATCAACCTCCGTAGAGGGGAAGGTGGAGTGAAAAATAATGTCATCAATGAGTTCCACAGCCTTCGAGAAATCGCGCCTTAGGACCGTGGCGTGCACAACGGTCTCCTCCTTGGTTGTAAAGGCGTTAATCTCTCCTCCGAGGTTTTCGAGGCGGCAATTAACCTGCCACGCCTTGCGTCTTGTGGTGCCCTTGAAGAGCGTATGTTCCAGAAGATGAGCCACTCCCCTCTCGCCCGTCTGCTCATCACGCGAGCCTGCACCAATGGTCATCGAGCAGTAGCAGACCTCGCTATGCACGGTTTTCAGTACGCAGCGAATGCCGTTTGGGAGTGTATGAACGAAAAATTCCTCGCGTGCCATCCTCTTATTCTTTCTCTTTGGAAATTGCTATGTGTTGGGCTAAGAATTGCCCCGTATAACTATCCTTGCATTTCACAAGGTTGTCGGGTGTGCCCTCAAACACGAGATTGCCACCACCATCGCCCGCCTCCGGTCCGAGGTCAATAACCCAATCAGCACACTTTATTACCTCCATATTGTGCTCAATGACCACAATGGTGTGTCCCTTGCGGAGCAGTGCATCGAATGCCGCAAGGAGTTTGCCAATATCGTGGAAGTGCAGACCCGTAGTGGGCTCATCGAAGATGAACATCGTGCCCTCGGTAGTGTCCTCTCCCATCAGATAGGAGGCGAGTTTAACCCTCTGAATCTCACCGCCCGAGAGAGTGGAGGTTGATTGTCCGAGTTTGATATATCCGAGTCCCACACTCTGCAACGTAGAGAGTGTCGCCACGATGCGTTTGTTCAGTGGTTCACTCTCCTCTCCGAAGAACGCTATGGCGTCATCCACGCTCATTTCCAGCACATCCGAGATACTTTTACCGCGATAGCGCACCTCCAAAACTTCGTCATTAAACCTCTTGCCACCGCAGTGCTCGCACCTGAGTTCCACATCTGCCATAAACTGCATCTCCACGCGGATAACGCCCTCGCCCTGACACTCCTCGCACCTACCACCGGGGCGATTGAACGAAAAGTGCGACTGCGTGATACCATTGTGCTTGGCATAGGGCTGCGATGCAAAGAGTTGGCGAATATCGTTGTACGCCTTGGTATATGTTACGGGGTTGGACCTCAGTGATTTACCAATGGGGCTTTGGTCTACCATCTCCACCGAGCGTATGAGTCCGAGGTCGCCTCCGAGTGAGGTGTATCCCCCTGGGCGGTTGCCCGTCTCGTAGATGTGACGCCTTAGTGCGGGATAGAGAATACCCTCCACAAGCGATGACTTGCCACTACCGCTCACGCCCGTCACACAAGTCATCACCCCCAGCGGAATTTTAACATCTATATTTTTCAGATTGTTTTCCCTTGCACCGCTAATCTCCACAAAAGTACTCCATCCTCGCCTTGTGGTTGGCATAGGGATACTCTTGCGCCCCAGCAGGTAGTCTGCCGTAAGGCTGCGCTCGGCATTCGCAATCTCCGAGAGAGAGCCATTATAGACCACTTCGCCACCATTCACACCTGCCTCTGGACCAATATCTACAATCCTATCGGCAGCCCTAATAACCTCCTCCTCGTGTTCCACAACAATAACCGTATTGCCCATATCTCGCAGTTGTTTGAGCACACCAATCAGGCGGTGGGTGTCCCTCGGATGCAGACCAATACTCGGCTCATCGAGAATGTAGAGCGAGCCCGTAAGGTTGCTGCCGAGCGAAGTGGAGAGGTTGATGCGCTGGCTTTCGCCACCCGAGAGTGTCGAAGAAAGACGGTCGAGTGTCAGATAGCCAAGTCCCACATCTGCAACATATTGCAGTCGGGTTTGTATCTCTTTAAGTACTCGTTCTGCCTTAGATAGTTCGTGGTCGGTAAGGCTCAGCGAGGCAAAGAATTCAATGAGTTCATCTACGGGCATCTGCACTAATTCGGCAATGTTTCTGCCCCCAACCTTCACATAGAGAGCCTCACGGCGCAGGCGTGTACCCTCGCATTCGGGGCACAATGTTTTACCCGTAAAGCGCGAGAGCATAACCCTATATTGTACCTTATAACGCTCCTTTTCGAGCATCTTGAAGAACTCGTCCAAGCCGTGAAAATACTCATTGCCGGTCCACAGTAGTCGTTTTTGTTCCTTGGTGAGCGCATAGTATGGCGCGTGAACGGGGAAGTCGAAGCGGTGGGCGTTCTCGACAAGTCTATCCCTAAACCAACTCATAGATGCACCTCGCCAGCAGGCAATTGCGTTCTCGAAAACGCTCTTGTTTTTGTCGGGCACCACAAGGTTTTCATCAATGCCAACCACCTTGCCATAGCCCTCGCAGACGGGGCAGGCACCAATGGGGTTGTTGAACGAGAAGAGGTGCTCGGTGGGCTCCTCGAATGTTATGCCATCAATCTCGAAGCGGGATGAGTACTCCTCTACCCTCCCGGATACAATAAGTAGACAAACGCCATCTCCAATCTCCATAGCCCTTGCCACAGAGTCACCCGCACGGCTCAGCAATTCCTCCTCGTGTGAAGTCCTAAGGCGGTCCACAACAACCATAATATCCTTAGGCTCAGCATCTGCTCCAACGCTCTGTACAAAATCCTCCGCCAGCATCATCTCCCCTTGGAGGCTAAAACGCTGCACGCCCTCCTCCATCAGCAGGGTAATCTTCTCGATAACCCTCTCGCCCTCTCGGAGTACAAAAGGAGCAGCAACGATGACCGCCTCGCCCTCGGGGAGCGAAGAGATGCGCTCTACAACATCCTGCGTCTGATGACGCACCACCTCCCTACCCGAAATGGGCGAAAATGTTCTACCGATGCGTGCAAAGAGGAGTTTAAGGTAGTCGTAAATCTCCGTAGAGGTCCCGACCGTAGAGCGTGGATTGCGCGATGTTACTTTCTGCTCTATTGCGATGGCAGGTGCAATGCCTCTGATGATATCCACATCGGGTTTTTCAACCCTTCCCAAAAATTGGCGTGCATAGGTCGAAAGGCTCTCCACATATCTGCGTTGTCCCTCGGCAAAGATGGTGTCGAAGGCAAGCGTAGATTTGCCCGAGCCCGAAAGTCCTGTTACCACAACCAATTGGTTGTGAGGTATCTCAACCTCTATGTTTTTAAGGTTGTGGACTCTTGCGCCCCTGATGTATATGGAGTTATACTTCTGTTTCATCTTCTATGCTAATTCCTTCAACCTTTTCGAGCCTTGCAAGGAGTTCATCAGCCTTTGAGAGTCTTATGGCGAGTCTTGCGGCACACATATTGTCAAATGTCTGCTCCAAAATTTTGGGTTCCATCGCCTTAATAGCCTTCATTACGCCATTCATACTCTCGAACGGATAGCGAATGTGCAACACCCTATCTATTGTGCGCTCCTCCACTCGGCTCACATCCAACACCGCAGCCGTAGCCTCGCGGTAGGTCTCAATAAGTCCAGCAACTCCCAATTTTGTGCCGCCAAACCACCTTACGACCACCACCAGGCAGTCTGTTATATCGCGCGAAAGCAGCTGTCCCAGAATTGGTTTACCTGCTGTTCCCGAAGGCTCACCGTCATCGTTGGCACGCCACTCTTCGCCTTTGGGACCTATGCGGTAGGCGTAGCAATGGTGTGTTGCATCGTAGAACTTTTTGCGCAGAGGCTCCATAATCTCCCGCACTTCATCTGCCGATGTGACGTGATAAGAGAGAGCGAGAAACTTGCTACTGCGCTCCCTGATGATGGTTTCGGCATTGCCGACAACCGTTTTGTATGTATCCTCCGTCAATAACACTTAGAGTAAAGGTTTATTTGTGAGCCTTAAACATCCTATCCCAGCGAATGTTACTTGGAAAGGGCTTGAACTTATCGAGCGAGAGCCACACGAACGAGGGCGTGCCCACAACGTGGTCCTCGGGCACAAAGCCCCAGAAGCGTGAGTCGGCAGACATATGGCGATTATCGCCCATCATAAAGTAGTAATCCATCTGGAAGGTATAACTACTGCTTTCCACACCATTGATGAAGATTTTTCCATCCTCCACCCTCAGGTCATTGCCCTCGTAGTTCTTTATAATGCGTTCATAGAGAGGAAGATTGTCGGTCGTAAGAGCCACTGTTGCTCCCTTCTTAGGCACCCACAAGGGTCCAAAGTTATCCTCTGTCCAGAGGTAATTAGCATTATTGGGGAAGATTGCCAAGAATGGCTCGGTGCTTTCGTTCTTAGTGACTGACACCACGTTCTTCATCGCTTCGAGTACTGCCACAGCCGACTTCGTAAGGGGCATAGCATAAATACCCGTAGTAGCCGAGTAGTGCACCTCATCGGGTGAAATACCAAGTCTCTCGAAACTCTTTTGACTCAGTGGCGAAGTAGTCTGAACGTAGTAGATATATTGTTGATTGTCAATATAATCCTGCTCCTCGCCGTTGACATAGAGCACACCGCCTTTAATGCTCAGCGTGTCGCCTGCCACTGCCACACAACGCTTCACATAGTGTTCCCTCTTGTCCACAGGGCGAGAAGTTACGCTATACTGCCTATTCATCAACTCGCGACCGCGCTTTTCGCCATAGGCAGAGGTGAATTGGCGCACGATGTCGTAGTAGGTTTCGTTCTGTCGTTCGAGAATTACCGTATCGCCCGCAGGAAAGTTGAAGACAACAATGTCGCCCCTCTCCACGCCTCTAATACCCGCCAAACGCTTATAAGGCATCTTTACAGCCTCAGAGTATGACTTTGTACCCCAAGGAGTTGTGTGGTGCATAAGAGGCAGCGAAAGCGGTGTTTGAGGCAAACGAGGTCCATAGGTTGCCTTGCTCACATAGAGGTAGTCGCCCACCAACAGCGTTTTCTCCATCGAGGAGGTGGGAATGGTGTACATCTGGAAAATGTAGATATTTATGAGCCAAGCAAATACGAGAGCAAAGACGATGGCATCTAACCAACTGAAAATCTCCTTGTAAGTCTTGTTGGTGCGTTTGCGCTCCTCGTGCTTATCCCAACGTAGCAGGCGTTGGATGCGTTTGGTGATGTAGAGGTCGAAAATTATGGGCAATCCCAAGAGGAACCACAAATTCTCGGTCCACACCACAAACCACAGCACATAGACCACAGCCACGAGGGCAAACTTAAACCATCTATTCTGAAATATCTTCTTCATAAT
This sequence comes from uncultured Alistipes sp., assembly GCA_937911745.1. Lineage (GTDB taxonomy): Bacteria > Bacteroidota > Bacteroidia > Bacteroidales > Rikenellaceae > Tidjanibacter. The sequence continues at coordinate 154,259 of CALDPX010000059.1, forward strand.
CAACTATATTTGCAAAAAATCATCCATCGAGAAAACACCTTTCCTGCCCACAAGCCATTCGGCAGCCAATACTGCACCCAGAGCCAACCCGCGGCGCGATTTGGCACTATGTGACACCGTGAGCGTATCCTCCTCGGAGTCATAGGTTATGGTATGAATACCCGGTACTTCGCCCTCGCGGTAGGAGATAATATCCTCCTTAGCGACCACCTTGGCTCCCTTGCTTGCCACAGCCATCTCCTCTGCAAGTGTCGCTGCCGTACCGCTCGGAGCATCGAGTTTGTGGATGTGGTGTGTCTCCTCAATCTTCACATCATACTGCTCCATGGGTGCCATAACCTTTGCAAGCCAGCGATTGAGGCGGAATAGTACGTTCACACCAAGCGAGTAGTTCGAGGAGTAGAAGAACGCCCCACCCTGCTGGCGGCAAAGTGCATCCACCTCGGCTTTGTGCTCCAACCAGCCCGTAGATCCGCTCAGCACAGGCACGCCCATCAGCAAGCACTGCCTAATGTTATCATATGCTGTGGCGGGCGAAGTAAACTCAATCGCCACATCTATATCTTCGAAGCGTTCGGGCACCATATCCCTCTCGCGGTTCTCCACGTCAATCCTCAGTGCGACCTCGTGTCCCCTCTCCAAGAGCACCTTCTCTATCTCGTGCCCCATCTTGCCGTAGCCAATAATTGCAACTTTCATATCTTTCTCGGGTTTTAACTTACAAAAATAACGATTTTTTCAGTATTTTTGTCTTCGTAAAACCAAAAAAGGATAATATGCGCTACTTTGCAGAACTTTCTTATAAAGGCACAGCCTATTGCGGTTGGCAACGACAGCCCAATGCTCGCTCCGTGGAGCAGACCATCGAGGAGGCTCTCTCTACACTTCTGAGGGAAGAGATAGACGTTGTGGGTGCGGGCAGGACCGATACGGGTGTACACGCAGCCTTCTATGTTGCCCACTTCGACACCTCGCGCCCCATCGACAACCCCGAAGATTTCGTCTACCATCTGAATTCTCTCTTGCCTGAGGATGTGGCTTTTAGGCGCATTTACGAGGTTGCTGACGATGCCCACGCTCGCTTTGATGCCACCGAAAGGGAGTATCGCTACTATATCCAAACCCGCAAAGACCCCTTCACAAAGGCGACAAGTTGGCAACATACCGCACCGCTCGATATGGTGGCGATGAACGAGGCTGCAAAGGTGTTGCTTACGACCGAGGATTTCACGACTTTTGCAAAACTCGGCAGTAATAATACGAACAACATTTGCCACATCTATCGTGCCGAATGGGTTGAGATAGAGTGCGGTATGATGGTTTTCATCTTCCGCGCCAATCGCTTTCTGAGGAATATGGTAAGGGCTGTTGTGGGTACTTTGGTCGATGTCGGCAGGGGCAAAATCAGCGTGGAGCAGTTCGGCGAGATTGTTGCCTCGCGCGACCTTTCGCGCTCTTCCTCCTCCGCCCCCGCAAGCGGATTGTTCCTAACGGATGTGAAATACTAAGGTGTATAAGTATAGCGTATAAAAAAGCGGAGTCCTTGTTTACGTCAAGTAAACTGCGGACTCCGCTTTTTTGAAGTATAACGCAGCAGATGCTTGTTATATACGTTTTTTAATGTTTGGAACGGTACTGCTTACGCTGCTGCTCCTTCATCATAGCCTCCTGCTGACGCTGAGCCTCTTCGAGGCGCAACTGCCATTTGCTCTTCTGCTTCTTACCACCATTGGCTTTTGCCTTGGCGAGCATCTTAGCACGCAGTTTTTCCTCGCTGATACCATAGCGGAAAGCGAAGTTCTGGATGATAGTCAGCAACTGCGACACGAAGTAGTAGTAGCACAAGCCGCTGGCGTAGTTGTTCATCCACATCAACATCATAATAGGTGTGAAATAGAGCATCATGAACTTCATACCAGCCATACCGGGTGCTGCGGTAGCCTGCTCCTGCTCCTTGTAGGTCATCTTTGTGTAGAAGAACAAGGTAAGAGCCATAATGAGTGCCATAAGGCTGACGTGGTTGCCATACCATGGAATGTTGAATGGAAGATTTAGAACACTATCGTAGGTCGAAAGGTCCTTCATCCAGAGGAAACTCTCACCCCTTAGCTCAATAGCCGTAGGGAAGAAGCGGAACATCGCAATCAGTACGGGGAACTGGATTAGCATAGGCAGACAGCCACCCATAGGGCTAACGCCATATTTCTTATAGAGTTCCATTGTTGCCTGCTGGCTCTTCATCATCTCGTTCTGGTCGGTCTGAGCCTTGGGATATTTAGCCTGAATGGCTGCTATCTCGGGACGAATTGCCCTCATCTTGGCAGACGACATAAATGACTTATAGGTCAAGGGGAAGATGAGTAGCTTAATAAAGATTGTAAGCAAAAGAATGATAAGACCATAGCTACCGATAAAGCGGCTCAGAAGGTCGAATACGGGAATTACAATCCACCTGTTAACCCAGCTAACGAGCCTACCACCGAGTTGCACAACCTTCTCCAAGCCGAGGTCGTACTCCTTCAAGAGCGAGTATTTGTTGGGACCATAGTAGAACTTGAAGTTATAGGTGCTCTTCTCGCTGTCGAAAGGTACGCTGACGCTTGCTTTGAAGTCCTTGATATAGCCACTATCGGGTTTGTAGGTATCAAAGCCCACCTCGCCATTGCTAAATCCTTCGGGAGCAATCATAATCGACGAGAAGAACTGCTGTTGGAATGCAAACCACTCAAACTCGGTCTGAATGGTCTCATTGCGGCTGCTACCACGTTTGCCATACTCCGCAAACGGCAACTTCTCCACCTTACGCTCATCGGGGAAGAGGTAAGAGATAGTGGTGTACATATTCTCGTTCTTGTATCCGCGCTCGTTCTGGTATGAGGTGTTGTTCCAAGTAACATCGAAAGAGGTCGCATTGCGCATCCACTCTCCCATACCAATGAACCTCACATCAAAATCGACCATATAGTCGCCCTCGCGCATTGTATATACAAAGTCCAAAGCCGATGACTCATCAACCGCCAAGCGCATAGTAAGTCTTTGTGCTTCAATACCCTCTGCATCCACAAAGTTCTCCACGCCTGCATTGGTAAAGTAGAAATTCTCGGTGTTGAGTTTCGATTCGTTGTAGCCCCTACGCATATAGAAACCCACATCGAACTTCGCGCTCTTGGGGTCAAACATACGGATAGGTTCACCATTGCCATCATCGGCATATTTGGTGTACTCCTTCAAGGTTACATCCGACACCTTACCACCAAGCGATGATATTGTCATCTTTATCACCTCGTTCTCCAAAGTGTAGAACTGCTCCTCGCCATTGAGCGCACTTACCAACATTTCGCCGAAGTTGCGCGAGAGTTCGCTCTCAAATCGTTTTTCTGCCTGCTGTTGGTAGGCTGCCACTGCATCAGCCTGACGAGCCTCGTCCTGATACTGTTCTACAACCTCATTGATATACTTTTCGGGATGTTCTGCTCTGTCGATGGAGTCAGCCACAAACTGCTCCCTCTGAGCAGCCAAATAGGCAGCACGCGCCTTCTCGGATTGTTCTCCCTGGTACCAACTGTAACCAAAAAGAATCAGACCAATAAGCACAAAGCCTATAATACTTTTTTTGTCCATTTCGTCTTTTTCTTTCTATTTAATTTTCAATTATTTGCGATTGTTAAGTGCTGCTGCCACAAATCCCACAAACAGCGGATGAGGACGCTTAACGGTACTCTTATACTCGGGGTGGAATTGTGCACCTACGAACCAGGGGTGGTCCTTAATCTCCACAGCCTCTACAAGCCCTGTTTCGGGATTTACACCCGTAGCAACCATACCCGCAGCCTCAAAGTCGGCAAGGAATTGGTTATTGAACTCGTAGCGGTGGCGGTGACGCTCATAGATTACCTCCTGACCATAAGCCTCAAAGAGATGCGAATCCCTCTTTACACGGCAAGGATATGCGCCCAGACGCATCGTGCCTCCTTTGTCTGTAACATTCTTTTGTCCCTCCATAAGGTCGATAACGGGGTGCTCGGTAGGCACCTCCATCTCTGTCGAAGTGGCGTCTTTGTAGCCCAGCACGTTGCGTGCAAACTCAATAACGGCACACTGCATACCGAGGCAGATACCCATAAATGGAACCTTGTTCTCTCGGGCATATTTAACGGCAGCTATTTTGCCCTCCAAGCCACGATGACCAAAACCGGGGGCAACCAAGATACCATCCCAGCCACCGAGAATTTCCGCAGCGGTGTCATCATTTACCTTTTCGGCATTGATATATTCCACTTTGACTTTCACATCATTAACCGCACCAGCATGAACAAACGCTTCAACAATTGACTTATATGCATCGGGCAGTGCGGTATATTTACCCACAAGTGCGATATTAACTCTATCTTTGGGGTTTTTAACCTTCTCTACAAACTCCCTCCAAGTAGCCATATCACTCTCGCCCTCACAAGGCAGGTGGAGTTTTTCAAGTACCACTTCGTCGAGCTTCTGAGCCTGCATCCTCAATGGCACCTCGTAGATTGTGGGAACATCTATCGACTCCACAACCGCATTAGGCGACACGTTGCAGAACAGAGCAACTTTCTTCCTTAGTTCCTGTCCCAACTCCACATCCGAGCGAAGAACCAACACATCAGGTTGCAGACCATTCTCCAAGAGTTGTTTTACGGAGTGCTGGGTGGGTTTGGTTTTTAACTCGCCCGAAGCCCTCATATAAGGTACCAACGTCAAATGGAGTACCATAGTATTTCCCCAACCCAATTCGTAGCGCAATTGACGAACTGCCTCAATAAAAGGCAACGATTCAATATCACCAACAGTGCCACCAATCTCGGTAATCACAACATCATAACCACCTTTTTTGCCAAGCAATACGATGCGGCGTTTGATTTCGTCCGTGATATGAGGAATAACCTGCACGGTCTTGCCCAAGAAGTCGCCCCTGCGCTCCTTGTTAATAACGCTTTGGTAGATTTTACCTGTTGTGACGTTATTGGCCTGCGAGGTAGTGATAGCCGTAAAACGCTCATAGTGTCCAAGGTCGAGGTCGGTCTCGGCTCCATCCTCAGTAACGTAGCACTCGCCGTGCTCGTATGGGTTCAGGGTACCTGGGTCAATGTTGATATAGGGGTCCAACTTCTGGATGGTTACCGAGTATCCCCTACCCTGCAACAGACGTGCAAGCGAAGCTGAAATGATACCCTTGCCAAGTGACGATGCCACACCACCGGTCACAAAGACATATTTCGTGGTTTTGTTTTCGTTGTTGAACATATATTTAACTTACTTAAATTTGTTGATTACTCCTGCTGACTATCGATAAGATTGATTTTTTCGATAACATCCGCCATCTCCTGTTTTGCTCGCTCAATTTTGTTCTCTACGTCACGGATGAGCGCCTCTGCACCCTTTGAGCGCGAGAAGAAGCCGATATTGTTTTCCAATGTAGCAATGTCGCTTTCGAGTTGTTTTAGTTTGTTGTAGAGTCTATCGCGCTCGTTACGCAACTTATTGCCATTGCCCTTCATGGTGCTGATTTTATTCCTGAAATTCTCAGCCCTGCGCTCACGGTCGCCACCCCTAAGGGTTGCAAAAAGTTTATCAATAGCTGCACGATAGCGTTTCTGCAAAGCATCTTTCTCCCTGATGGGCACATAGCCAATCTCGCTCCAACGCCTCTGGAACTCCTTGATATCCTCAATGGAGCCACCAACAATGTCAAAACTCTCTATCTCTGCCAAGAGAGCATTTTTCTTTTCGAGGTTTGCAGCGTGCTCGGCATCAACGCCAGCAAAGTGCGCGCTCTTGCGTGCAAAGAAGTGGTCGCAAGCAGCACGGAAACGTTTCCACACTGCATCCGAATGGCGACGCGACACTGGACCAATTTTTTTCCAACGCCTCTGCAACTCAATGAGTTCGTCGGCACTCTTCTTCCACTGTTCACTCTCCTGAATAGCCTCCGCAGCCTCGCAAATCTCTATTTTGAGTTGCAGATTGTGCTCCATCTCGGTCTTGATACCTTCATAGAACGAACGTTTGAGTTCGAAGAACCTATCGCAAGCCTGACGGAAGCGTTCATAAATCTTGGCGTTATCTTTCTTGGGCGCAAAACCGATGGTCTTCCATACCTTCTGTATCTCAATAAGCCTATCGGAGGCCTTATTCCACTCCTTGCGTGTGGTTAGCATCTCGCCCGAAAGAGCCTCGGCCTTCTCACACAACTCGGCCTTCAATGCAAGGTTTTTCTTCTGCTCCTCCTTGATGCCTTCAAAGTACTCTTGATGGCGGCGATTAATGCGCGAAGATGCCTCTTTGAAACGTTCCCAAATAGCCTCTTTTTGCTCACGGGCTACGGGGCCAATCTCCCTCCATTGCTCGTGCAAATCCTGTAACTTACGGAAAGACACAACAACCGACTCTTCGCCTGCGAGTGCCTCGGCAGCCTCACACAATGCCGTCTTTGCTTCCAAGTTGCGCTGCAAATCCAAGTCACGCAACTCTTTGTTAATCTTCACAAAGTCGTAGAAGTTCTCAACATGGAGGTTGTAGGTCTCCCATACATCCTTTACGTTTGCCTGAGGAACGATACCTGTCTCTTTCCAACGCTGTTGCAACTCTCTGAATGTTTGAAATGTTTGTCCGACAGTTTCACCAGTTGCCACCAGCGCTTTGAGTTCTTCGATTATTTGGAGTTTGATTTTAAGATTCTCTTGTTTTATCTCTTCAAGATTTGCCATATATTCTTCTCTCTTGGTGCGATAGATGGCAAAATACTCTTTGAGTCTGATTTCATCTGCATCGGTGGGTGCTGCAAATCCTTCGGTCGAGCCGTGTTGCAGAGCATATTCTTTTCTTGCCTCTTCTACCTCTGCACGATGTTGTTTATAGAAGGCAACTTTTACAGCCTCAACATTGTATCTCAGCGTCTGAATAGGTTTCTGCTCCAATAATCCGGCGAAGTACTCCACAAGTTCACTTTTGGTCATTCCACCAACTTCTGTCAAAGCGATGGAAAGTTTATCTCCAACCTCGCTCTCATCCTCCACCATCTCGTCATTTTCAAGTCTGAATTCGGGAGCTTCGGTAGCCAATGCCACCTCTTCCTCTTCGAAGTTCACCTCTTCTTGGATAGGTGCAACCTCTTCATTCTCAACATTAGAGCCATCAGTACAAACGATGCTCTCTTCGGTAGTAATCCTTGTCGCATCTTCGGCAATGCCGACTTGTTCCACTGGAACAGAATTCAATTTTTCGGTAGTCATAAAAGTAAGTTTTTACGTTTTACATCCCTCGTTGCTGGAAGAGGGGTATAGACAACTTACAAAAATATGGTGTTTTAGCCGATTTTCCAACCTATTCGCCATGATTTTTTGCATAACAAAATAAATACGCGGTTTTTATAGGAAGTTTCAAAAGAAAAGAGTACCTTTCGGGGTTGAATTGTATAATACAATCCGAATACTATCATGAGTTACCGCATACTACTTGTAGATGACGAACCCGACATTCTCGAATTCGTGGGTTACAACCTTATGCGCGAAGGTTTCGAGGTGCGTACTGCTTCTAATGGACGAATGGCCATAGATGAGGCAAAGGAATTTCTGCCACACCTCATTTTGCTCGATGTTATGATGCCCGAAATGGATGGTATGCAGACATGTAAGCATCTAAAAGAGATACCAGAACTCGCTAATTGCCTAATTGTCTTTCTGTCGGCACGAGGAGAGGATGAAGCGCAATTGCAGGGCTTTGATCTCGGAGCGGATGACTACATTACCAAACCCATCCATCCGCGCCTTTTGGTTAGTCGTTTGAAAGCCATACTTAAACGTAGCGAAGAGGCGTCGGAGAGTGTCGAAGTTGTCTCCAACAACGACACAATTACGATTGATAAGGAGCGTTTTGTGGTGGTTAAGAATGGCAGGGAACTTGTCCTACCCCGCAAGGAGTTTCAACTCTTGGCGCTTCTCTACTCCAAGCCCCAAAAGGTGTTTTCGCGTGAGGAGATTTACGCTACCGTTTGGGGTAGCGAGGTGATTGTGGGCGACCGTACGATAGATGTTCACATTCGTAAACTTCGCACCAAAATTGGCGAGGACCACATCGTAACCATCAAAGGTGTAGGTTACAAATATCAATAGAAGTTCAAAATTCAAAATTATATAAAAGCACTATGGTAATTCTTGTTCTTAACTGCGGCAGCAGTTCAATTAAGTATCAGGTAATTGAGATGACCGAGAGCGATAACACGCTCTTGGCAAAAGGTCTTGTAGAGCGTATTGGTATTGAAAATGGCGTTATCACTCACAAGCCCACAGGCAAAGAGCCCGTAAAGAACGTGTGTGACATTCCCGACCACACCGTAGGTATCGACCTCATCATCAAGGCAATCACCCACCCGGAGAGTGGTGTTATTGCTTCGCTCGAAGAGTTGGATGCCGTTGGTCACAGAGTTGTACACGGTGGTGAGCAGTTCAAAGAGAGTACCCTCATCAATGAGGCTGTTATGGAGATGGTGGAAGGTTGCGTAGATTTGGCACCTCTGCATATTCCTGCCAACCTCAAAGGTATTTATGCCATCAATGAACTCCTTCCCGGTATCCCCCAGGTGGCTAATTTCGACACCGCATTCCACCAGACAATGCCCGCAAAGGCATTCCTCTACGGTATTCCCCGTCGCTACTATGACGAGTATCGCGTGAGGGCATACGGCTTCCACGGCACCAGCCACCGCTTTGTTGCCGAGCAGGCTGCCAAGATGGTAGGTTTGGACTTCGAGAACTCCAAAATTGTCACTTGTCACATCGGTAATGGTGGCTCGGTAACTGCTGTACTCAATGGTAAGAGTGTAGATACCTCTATGGGTTTGACACCCGTAGACGGCGTGATGATGGGTACTCGATGCGGCTCTATCGATCCAGGAGTTCTCAACTTCATCCACACCAAAGAGGGTAAGTCGATGGAGGAGATTTGGAACCTTATTAACAAGGAGTCGGGCATCTATGGTCTTTCTGGCGGTCTATCGTCGGATATGCGCGACATCAGGGCTGGTGTAGAGGCCGGCAATCAGGTGGTGATTGACGCTGAGGAGGCATATTTCTACCGTATTAAGAAATATATCGGCTCCTATGCAGCAGCAATGGGCGGCATCGACCTGTTGGTATTCACAGGTGGTGTAGGTGAGAATGGTCCTGAGATGAGAGAGTACGTCTGCGAGGGTATGGAGTTTATGGGTATCGAGTTCGACAAGGCTGCCAATGATGGCGTAAAAGGTCAGGACAAGATTCTTTCTACCCCATCTTCGAGGGTTAAGGTTGTGGTATACGGCACCAACGAGGAACTCGTAATCGCTACCGACACATTCAACATTGTAAGTAAACTCAAATAGTATAACCTAAAATTCAAAAACACTATGATTAAACATTTGGATGAGATTGTGGCCGCAGCAGTGGCTCGTGGCAAAAAGAAAATGATTGTTGCATACGGTCAGGACACCCACTCGATTGGTGCTACCGATATGGCCATTAAGGCTGGCTTGGCAGATGTGACTTTGGTGGGTGACCCCGAAGAGATCAAGAAGTCTTGCGAGGCTGAGGGCGTGGATATGAGCCAATATACCATCATTGCAGAGAGCGAGGATGTGAAGGCTGTGGAAATCGCTGTTAAGGCTGTTCACAATGGCGAGTATGACGTATTGATGAAAGGCGTTGTTCCTACCGACAAATACATGCGTGGTATTCTGAACAAAGAGTGGGGTCTGCTTCCCGCAGGCACAACCCTCAGCCACGTGACGGTTTTGGAGGTTCCTGCATACCATAAACTTCTTGTGGTTAGCGATGTAGCAGTTCTTCCCTGCCCCACTATCGACCAGAAGAAACAGATTGCAAAATATCTCATAGAGACCGCTAATAACCTCGGTATTGAGCAGCCCAAAGTGGCTCTCTTGGCTCCCAGCGAGCAGTTGTTACCCAAGGTTGTAAGTTCTGTGGAGGCTGCCGCTCTTTCGGAGATGGGCCAGAATGGCGAACTTGGCAACGCCCTCTTCCAGGGTCCTCTTGCACTCGACGTTGCTATCGATCCCGAGAGCGTGAAGATCAAAAAACTTACCGGCCCTGTGGCTGGCGACGCAGACTGCTTGCTCTTCCCCAATCTCGAAAGTGGTAACGTATTCTTCAAAGCCTGCTCGAAATTTGGCGGAGCTGAGTTGGCAGCGATGGTTGCAGGTCCTACCGCACCTTGCGTGCTCACCTCGCGTGGCGATTCGACCAAGACCAAACTATATTCTATCGCTCTGGCATGCTTGTCGGCAAAATAGTCAAAACACCTAAAACACACCTGTATAACACTATGGAGAAAACCTATAAAATTTTGACCATCAACCCTGGTTCGACGTCGACTAAGGTTGCTGTTTTCGAGAACGATAAGGAGCTTTTCTCGACCACTTTGCGTCATTCGAGCGAGGAGATTGGTCGCTATAAGACCATCCTCGACCAACTCGACTTCCGCAGGGACGTGATTCTCGATGCTATCAAACAGTCGGGTATTGCGCTGACCGATTTGGACGCTGTGATTGGTCGTGGCGGTCTGCTGAAACCCATTCCCAGCGGCACCTACGAGGTAAACGAGAAGATGATTGAGGATATTAAGGAACGCCCCGCAGGTCAGCACGCCTCGAACTTGGGCGCACTTTTGGCTGCCGAGATTGCAAAACTCGCAGGCGTTGGTGCTTACATTGCCGACCCCGTTGTTGTGGATGAGTTGCAGGATGTTGCACGCCTCTCGGGTATTCCCGCTTTGGAGCGTCAGTCCATCTTCCACGCGCTGAATCAGAAGGCTGTGGCTCGCGTCTATGCTGACAAGATTGGCAAACCCTACGAGGAACTGAACCTTGTTGTAGCCCATATGGGTGGTGGCATCTCGATTGGTGCACACCGCAAAGGTTTGGTTGTGGACGTGAATAACGCTTTGGACGGCGAGGGTCCCTTCTCGCCCGAGCGTGCAGGTACCGTTCCCGCCTTGGCATTTGCTAAGATGTGTATGAGCGGCAAATATACCCTTGCTGAGGTAGCTAAGATGATTAACGGCAAAGGTGGTGTTGTGGCTCACCTCAATACCAACGATATGCGCGAGGTTGAGAACCGCTATAACGCTGGCGATAAGGAGGCTATCTTGGTTGCCGATGCTATGGCATACGGCGTTGGTAAGTTCATCGGTCAGATGATTGCTGTGTTGAAAGGCGAAGTAGATGCTGTTATTCTTACCGGCGGTATCGCTTACGACAAGAATGTTGTGGGATATATCAAAGGTATGATTGAGCCTATGGCGAAGGTAGTTGTTATGCCCGGCGAGAACGAGTTGGAGGCACTTGCAATGAACGCCCAGAGGGTTCTGGAAGGCAAACTCACTCCCAAGGTTTACGAGTAACGATTCTCGTATGCCCAATCCCAAACTCCCGACCTTGCAATAAGGTTGGGAGTTTTATATTGCCACAACTCTGCTTTTTTTGTGGGAGTCGCCTATGTCGGTGGTGGAAGGAGAAGTATGAATGCATACTGCTTTTTGCCCACGGTGTTTGGTTTTCTCGGGGCATTGTGCGATATTTGCACCACGAAAAAACCGACACATCACACACTATGGAAGAGAGAGAGTATTTGGAGCAGTACGAGAAGAGACTCGAAAAACTATTGGCAGGCATTTGCGGTTCCGAGGGAGGTATGTTCCTCGTAGAGGAGTTGGAGGAGCGTTGGACCGAAGATGCACCCGAATATATGGCTGATGCCGTAGGGCAGATAAACTCCTATCCCGCATTCACTCTGGCCGTTGCGGGTTTCTACGGTATGGCGTTAGCAGCCCTGTGGGATACTGCCTGGGAGGCTCACAAAAGGGACTCCTACGCACTCTTCAAACAGTGTGGTGGCGGTTTCGACACCATTGATGAGTACATACTCGAAAAAATCGTAGGCGTGGCGCCCGACAGCGATGCCCGCAAAGGTATAGACAATATGATGCGCACCCTCTCGCACACCGTTATGAGTGCCATACAGCACGAAAACATTGAGCACCAAACCACCCGCGCATTCTACATCCTTGCACGCTCGGCAAAGGTTATGTTCCGTGCAGGCGTGACCATCGAACTCCGCCGCCGAGGCTACCATTACGAGAAGGTAAAACTTGCCGACTTTGTAAACTAACGCACAGTCCCAATGAAGCAACTTGTCATCTTCGACCTCGATGGAACTCTCCTAAACTCCATTGCCGACCTTGCAGTGGCTGTCAATCTGGCACTTAGGGCGTGTGGCTATCCCACACATCCCGAGGATGCGTATCGTTTTATGGTGGGTGATGGCGTGCGTAAACTCTTTGAGCGTGCCCTGCCCGAGGCGGAACGTACGCCCGAAAACATAGAGCGCATAAGGGAGCACTTTATGCCCTACTACGACCTCCACAATGCCGACCTCAGCCGTCCCTACGAGGGTATTGCCGAACTCTTGGAGGAGTTGCAACAAAGGGGCGTAAGGATGGCTGTTGCATCGAACAAATACCACTCGGCAACCCAAAAACTCATAGCCCACTACTTCCCCACTATCCACTTCGAGGTGGTACTCGGACAGCGCGAGGGCGTGCCTGTAAAACCCAATCCGCAGATTGTGAGCGAGATATTGGACCTCTGCGGTGTGGCAAAAGAGGAGGTGCTCTATGTGGGCGACACGAATGTCGATATGCAGACCGCCAAAAATGCCGAGGTGGACGTTTTGGGCGTTGCGTGGGGTTTTCGTCCTCGTGAGGAACTCGCAGCGCACAAACCGCTGGCAATCATCGACCATCCAAGCGAATTAATCAACTATTTATAATACAAAAAGATACGCACTCCATAGAGGGGTGCGTATCTTTCTTCACACATTTAACAACTGCCTGAGCGGATTAGAAAGTAAAGCCAACAGCCACCTGCCAGCCGCTCTTCGAGCCACGCACCGAGTAACCCACGCCAATCGAAAAGCGATTTATATCAAGACCTACCGAAGGAGTTACGCCATAGTTGGTTGCACCTGCCGTGAGGTCAATATATTGTGTTGCTTTCACATCAACAAAGGGGCTAACCTTGCAGTTCAGCATACTCCAACGAGCATCCACAAAGAGTGAGGGTACATAGAGGGGATCACCGCTGATACCTTCTGCGCTCCATTCAGCACCAAAACCTGCGCCACCACCAAGGTAGAAACCACCACCGAAGTTGTAACCGTGCGAGGTGTTGAAATGGAAGATGTTGTTGGTTGTTGCCGAAAGGGTAATATCGGCTGTGTAGCCCCTATCGAAACGGGGGTTTGCGTTCTGCTCTTGTGCCATAGTTGTCGCTGCCAAACCAAGCAGTGCAACCGCCATCAAAATGATTTTCTTCATCTCTTGTATTATAATTTTGTGTTATATAAAAATGTTGGAAAAAACTATTTTGCGCCCTTGATGGAGGCGAGTTTGAGCTGAGCCTCTTCTTTGCGTTGGTTGGCTGCTTCGAGTTCGTTCTCCATACGCTTGCGCTCCTCGGCGGTGCGCACTTTGGGGTTCGATTTGCGTTTCTGCTCCTGATAGAATGCTTTGCTTTCGAGTTTGGTAGCCTCGAAGTTGGCTTTGTCAATCTTGTGTTGGAGGCGTGCGCTCTCCTTTATATCGCGGAATGCGCGTTTGAAGAAGCCATCCTTTTTCTCTTCGGTCTGCTCCACTGCAACCTCCTGAGCCTCCTCTTTTACGGGCTCCTGTGCGTTTGCGGCATTAATGCTCAAAAGTGTCGCCATAGATGCGAGGTAAAATGTTCTCTTTTTCATAATCGTAAAATGTTTAGTTAATATAATAAGGTATCTGCTATTTGTCTTCTCTCTCGGTGCCGTCCTCATTCTCACCTACCTCGTCGAGGAAACGCTCAACAAAACTCTTTTCGATGCGCTTGTAGCCACCCACAACGCCATCCTCAATCGCTTTGTAGCCACTAACCACACCTTCCTCGATTGCCTTATAGCCTTTGGTCACAGCCTTTGCGACCTTGCCTGTTTTGAGTTTATACTCTGCCATAGTCTTATTGTTTTGTTGTTCCTTTGTTTTGATGGTGCAAAGGTATGGCAACACATCGCGCCAAATTCGCCTTTTATTCCTTTTTAATGGAAGATTTTGGGCATTTTTGTATTATCAGGCGAAAATATGGAGAATTTTACTACATTTGTAGTCACAAACAAAACACTAAGTGTATGAGCAAAGCACAGATTGACTACTTGCAGTGGCGCAACCGTCTCGATGAGGTTTCCGACAAAGATATGCGTATCGGAACCGATATTTTTCTTGTAAAGGACGAGATAAAGGCACTCAAAGACCGCCCCTTCAAGACCGATGTTACCACCTGTATAATATATATTAAAGGGTGGGTGCACTTCCGTATCAATATGAAAGAGTATCGTGCCGAGGCGCCTTGTATGATTATTATGCCCTACAATGCCATTATAGAGACAATCGAAAAGTCGGAGGACTTGGTAACTCGCACTGTGGTTATGTCGCGCTCGTTTACCGACTCACTCTTCTCCACACAGGCAAACATTTCGCCCTTGCAAAAGCACATAACCGACAATCCAATCATAGACCTCAAAGGCGCAGAGGAGGGACTTATCCGTTACTACTCTATGCTCAAAGACCTCATATGTCGCTCACAAAGCCCCTACCGTCTTGAAGCCGCCAAGCACCTTACGCTGGCACTCTTCTACTCCTACACGGGGCAAAAACACGCCGAGACCATCAAAGGTGCAGATTTTCACACCAACAAGCGCGAGCGCAAAGATGAGATATATGAGCAGTTTGTTGAGCTATTGCAGCAGAACTACAAGCGTGAGCGCGAGGTCGGTTTCTATGCCGAGCAGATGTGTCTGACACCCAAGTACCTCTCGAAAGCCATCAAGGAGGCTACGGGCACCTCGGCAACAGAGTGGATAGAGCGTTACGTCACGACCGAGAGCAAGGCACTGCTCTACTCTACCGACCAAACCATACAACAGATTTCCGATGCGCTCGGCTTTGAGTCCCAATCACTCTTCGGCAAGTACTTCAAACGTGTGGTGGGCGTATCACCCCGAACCTACCGACAACAGATAAAGAGAGTTGAAAATTGAAAATTGAGAGTTTTCCCATATCTCCCATATCTCTCATTATAGACTCTCAACGTTAGACAAAACAAGCAGAGAACGGAGGGATTTTTGTGCCAAAAGAAGGAGCAGACTCCGAAGTTTACATGGCGTAAATGGGTGGTGCAGGCTTTGCGCAGAGTGGGAAGGCAAAGGCGTGAAGGGTACCCTCACTATGTTCCTCCTTATTAGTTAGACCTAACCATATGTCAAGTCATTATCTTTTAGGCACCACTCTTGTGAATGTACGAATACTATCTGTTAATTTGGATGATTTATAGACAAATTTATTCATCCGGCCATCCTCTATCGACATAATCATTGTATCTTTTGAAATTGTCTGGTAGTGATCATCCCAGTAAGGTTATCGCTTTCGCTTTGGAAAATAGCCGACGACGATCTCTTTCATCTCACGCCAAGCCGAAAGGTGGAAGAGTTCGGCAAGCAGGGCGTAGAAGCCTGCACCGAGCACTATTTTAGCCACAAAAACAATCCATAGTTGTATTCCAAGAGCCTCGCCCGCAACACCCAAAAGCCACACAAATGCCACCATAAGTCCCGTAATACCCAGGTAAGGTAGTGCATCTTTCGCCCTCTGCCACAAGCCCCACTCGGGAACGTAACGCCTGGCTGTAAGACAGTTGATGGTCATATCCGACACAAATATAGCCACCTGACCCCACGCAATAGCCCTTACACTAATGGGTATGGTAATGGCGAGTATTGCCGTAGCAATCAGTTTCTTAATGAACTCTATACGGAAAATTACATTACCATCATCGCATACTTTCACAAGGTTGAACGAGATGACCGACAGCGGAGCCAGCAGACCCGCAATGCTCAAAATTCTCAAATAGGGCACTGCTGGTAACCATACCTCCGGCAGCAGCACACGAAACATATCCTCGGCGATAGCTATAAGTCCGCACATTAGCGGGAACATCACAAAAGCCCAAAGAATATACACCTTACGAGCATTATGGTAAAGTTTTACTTTATCGTCCTTTTGGCGCGAGAAGGCCGAGAAAGTAACGCTCAGCACTGCCATAATGGTGGAGGTAACGGGCATCTCCTTTATCTTGTTGCCCCTATCGTAATAGCCCAAATCGGCTTTGGTGTAGAACTTTCCAATGAAGAGGTTGGAGATTTGATAATAGACGTTACTCACAAGATCGCTCAGCAGTATGCGTGAGCCGTAGCGAAACATACTGCCAATACGCTCCATCGAGAAGATAAGGCGTGGACGCCACTTACTACCAATCCACATCATTGCAGTCTTAACAACCACAACTCCAAGGCGTTGACCCACAAGAGCCCAAATACCCATTCCCTTTACCGCCATCCATATTGCCACCGCACTCGAAACTGCATTTGCCAAAAGCACATAGAGTGAGAGGTTGCGGAACTCCATCTTACGTTGCAGAATGGCATTCTGTATGTTTGAGAGTGAATTAATGGGTATGAGCAGGTAGAGAATGGGTGCTACAACCCCAAAGTCGGGCGCGCCAAAGAACCTGCCACAGGCGGGAGCAATAGCCACCAAAACCCCATAGAGAGTCAGCGAAATGGCTATATTGACATAAAAAACCGATGAGTAGTCTAGGTCATCGACTTCCTTTTTGCGGATGAGGGCTTGCGAGAAACCGCTATCAACAAGAGGCATAAGAATAGCGGGGAAAGCTGCCACAATTGCCATTAGTCCGTAGTCCTCTGGCGAGAGCAGATTGAGCAGTACAAGGCTTACGGCAAGTTGCAATAAAGCGGAGCAAATCTTCTCCACCGTGCTCCATGCAACGCCCTTTACGACCTTGTGTTTCAGTTCATTAGCCATTATTATTGCTCAATAATAAAAAGTTGCTCGTCTTCGGAATGCATTAGATGTTTCTCTCGAGCATATTTTTCGAGAAATGCATCATCTTTAAACTGCTCTATAAAGACACTGTCGACGTGTATCTGCTTCTCGTAGCGTTCTATCTCTTTGTGTAAACGCCTCACGGATGCTTTGGTTCTCACAAGGTTTACCACCGTAAGGTCGCTCAAAAAGAGCACCAGCACCAAGAATATACCTGTTGCCAACACCCAACGCCAATACACTCTTAACTTTTCCCTCATAACAAGCACCCAAAGTTGCTAAACCACTATTCGCTAACAATAGTGTAGATATCTTTCAGGTTGCGACCAAGTTCATCATAGTCCAAGCCAAAGCCTACGATGAAATCATCCGGAATATCCAATGCACGGTACTTAACTTCGTAGTCTTTGGTAAATTTAGTGGGTTTGAACAAAAGTGTCGCGATGCTCACGCTTGCAGGGTGGTGTCCTTCGAGTGAACGAAGCAGATGCTCCATACTCTCGCCCGTATCCACAACATCCTCAACAACAATTATATGCCTACCCTCAACATTGTTGCGCAAACCAATGAGTTCTTGCACTTTACCTGTGGATGATGTGCCAACATACGAAGCGAGTTTTACGAATGAGAGTTCACAAGGGACCTCAATTTTCTGCATGAGTTCACTCATAAACATAAATGCACCATTGAGTACACCAAGGAATAGGGGCTTATCAACGTCTTTGTAGTCTTGGTTGATTTTGTCTGCTACCCTCTGTATTGCATCATTGAGTTGATTGTAGGGAATGGAGAGTTCGAAAGTTTTGTCGTGAAGCTTTACACGCTTGTTGTTATTTTGGCTCATAGCACACTACTTATTTATTGGTAATTATCTGTTTTAATCCCCTCCTATGGCTCAAACATTGAAGGAAAAAATATATATTTGCAAAGTTAATAAAAAATCTATGAACGATAACACTCTTTTTGCGCTTTTAGTTACGCTTTTTGCAGGACTGGCGACGGGTATAGGTAGTTTGATAGGCTTTTTTGCAAAAAAAACCAACAAAAAGTTCCTTTGCTTCTCACTCGGTCTATCGGCAGGTGTCATGATATATATATCATTTGTGGAGATGCTGTACGACGCCAGACTTTCACTTGGGGAGTTCTACGGTTCGGATGGTAAGGGTGACATTATCACTGCCCTACTCTTCTTTGGAGGAATGTTGCTTGCAGCGCTCATCGACCGTCTTATTCCCGAGGCAGACAACCCACACGAACTCCACAATGTGGAGGAAATGAGGGGCGAGGACAACCAACATCACCATCATGCAGGCAATGCAAAACTGCGCCACGCAGGAATTTTTAGTGCCATAGCCCTTGCCATACACAACTTCCCTGAGGGTATCGCCACTTTCGTAACCTCCTACACAGACCTTGGTGCAGGTATTGCTATTGCCGTAGCTGTGGCCATTCACAACATTCCGGAAGGCATTGCGGTTTCTGTACCTATCTACCACGCTACGGGTAGTCGAAAGAAGGCTTTCTGGTATTCTTTCTTTTCGGGATTTGCCGAACCGATAGGTGCGATGGTTGCCTGGTTGGTGCTATTGCCATTTATCACCCCTGCTCTCGTAAGCCTCATTATGGCAGCCGTTGCAGGCATAATGGTATATATTGCTTTCGATGAACTTCTACCTGCCACCCACTATTACGGCGAAAACCATATTGCTCTCTATGGACTATTTCTTGGAATGGCTGTGATGGCTATTAGCCTTATCATTATATAATGAGTAGTTTGCGATAAGGGGTAATGTCAATTAAGGTAATGATGCCAAAAGTGGCGCAAAAGCAACGCACCGCGTCTCTGACAGGAGGACGGAGCAAAAAGCCTAAAACGGACGCTGCGCGGGTAAAGCATTTTCCGTCTCCGTTTCTTAACGCCTTTTTGCTCCGCCCTCGCCACGACCGCCAAGGCGGTCGCTTCTCTGCCGCCGATGCGAAGTGCGGATTATTTACATACCTCTCCCCCGCAACCATAACTCTCAGTTCTCCCATTACTCCCATAAACCATATAGGACTAAGGACTGTTGACGTTAGACCGACACTTTGGCAGTTAAAATAAATTGGGACTCCATTGCGGAGTCCCAATTTATTTTAACTACCAAAGTTATCATACATAATGTTCTCGGGTGGCACGCCCAAATTGTCGAGCATATTTACCACTGCCGAAATCATCATAGGAGGACCGCACAAATAGTACTCTATATCCTCGGGTGCGGGATGATCCTTCAAGTAGTTGTTATAGATAACATTGTGGATGAAACCAATATATTTGGGATCCCAATTGTCATCGGGTCTGGGGTCGCTAAGACCGATAGCAAACTTGAAGTTGGGGAACACCTTAGCAAACTCCTCGAACTGCTCCTGATAGAAAATCTCCTGCTTCGAGCGTGCGCCATACCAGAACGAGATAGGCAGATCGCTCTTGACAGTCTTGAAGAGGTGGAAGATATGCGAACGCATAGGTGCCATACCTGCACCACCACCGATAAACATCTTCTCGTTGGGGGTATCCTTGATGAAGAACTCACCGTAGGGACCCGAAATGGTTACCTTATCGCCGGGTTTGCGCGAGAAAATATAGGAAGAGCAGATACCCGTAGGCACGTTCATAAAGCCACCGGTAGCCCTATCGAAGGGAGGAGTAGCAATACGCACGTTGAGCATAATGATATCGTCCTCGGCAGGCTGGTTGGCCATTGAGTATGCACGGAAAGTAGGCTCGGGGTTGTTTGCCACCAAATCCCACATCTTGAATTTGGTCCAGTCGGCATGGAATTTGGGATCGATATCCATATCGGAGTACTTAATACCCTCATACTTAGGAATATCAATCTGAATGTAGCCACCGCTCTTGAAGTTCAGACGCTCGCCCTCGGGGAGTTTCACAACAAACTCCTTCATAAAGGTCGATACGCTGCGGCACGATACAACCTCGCACTCCATCTTCTTAACGCCCAAAACGCTCTCGGGAATGCGGATATCCAAATCGTTCTTAACCTTCACTTGGCAACCCAGTCGCCAGTGCTCTTTTTGCTGCTTGCGAGTGAAGAAGCCGACCTCGGTAGGCAAAATCTCGCCACCGCCATCGAGCACCTGCACTTTACACATACCGCAACTACCCTGTCCACCACAAGCCGAGGGGAGGAAAATCTTCTCCTGAGCAAGAGTAGTCAGCAGCGAGTTGCCACTTGCAACTTTGAGGCTCTTCTGCCCATCGTTGATATTAATCGTAACTTCGCCCGAAGAGGTGAGTTTTGCCTTTGCCACCAGCAACAAAGCCACGAGCAACAGCAAAGCCACGAGGAAGACTACGACCGCTGTAATAATAATTGTATTATTCATCTCTCTTTGTGTTTGCTAATTAATTCTACATTTGGAAGCCCGAGAAGATCATAAACGCCATACCCAGAAGACCGGTGATGATGAAAGCCAAACCGGGACCGCGCAGACCTTTGGGAACATTGGAGTATGCGAGTCTCTCGCGGATAGCAGCCATCACAAGGATAGCAATCCACCAACCGAAGCCCGAGCCAAAGCCGAATACGGCAGCCTCGCCAACGGTAGCGAAGTTCCTCTGCTGCATAAACAACGCTCCACCCATAATTGCACAGTTTACTGCAATGAGAGGGAGGAAGATACCCAACGAGTTATAGAGCGAGGGAGAGAATTTCTCCACAACCATCTCCAACAACTGAACAAATGCTGCAATAACAGCAATAAAGAGAATAAAACTAAGGAAGCTCAAATCCACGCTTGCCAACTCGGGCGAAATCCACGAGAGAGCACCTGCTTTGAGCACATAGTTTTCGAGCAGGTAGTTCAGGGGCACAGTCATAAGCATTACGAAAGTAACTGCCAAACCCAAACCATTGGCGGTCTTCACGCTCTTCGATACGGCAATGTACGAACACATACCGAAGAAGAACGAGAATACCATATTGTCTATAAATGTAGACTGAATAAATAGTTTCAAAAGTTCCATAATCTATGCTCCTCCATTTTATTTTTCCTGCAAATCCTTATTTGTCGAACGGTGTACCCAGATGATGATACCTACAATAATAAGTGCAGCAGGTGGGAACAACATCAGACCATTGTTCACATAGCCAGCCTCATACAAACAGTTGGGGATAACCTGGTAGCCCAAGAGAGTACCATTGCCCAAAAGTTCCCTGAAAAAGCCGATGATAACGAGCACTGCACCATAGCCCAAGCCATTACCGATACCATCCAAGAGCGAAGGCAGAGGTTTGTTCGACAAGGCGAAAGCCTCCACGCGACCCATAATGATACAGTTGGTAATAATCAGACCAACATAGACAGAGAGTTGCTTGCTCACGTCATAGACGTATGCTTTGAGGATATCGTTCACAATAGTTACCAGCGCAGCGATAACCACCAACTGCACGATGATACGGATACGATCGGGAATACCATTTCGCAGGAGCGAAAGTACGAGGTTCGAGAATGCGCACACAGCCGTAACCGACAGACCCATAACGAGTGCAGGTTTGAGCTGAGTGGTAACTGCCAATGCAGAGCAGATACCCAGAATCTGAACCAGAACAGGGTTGTTCTTTGCCAACGGATTAGTCAGCGATTGAAAAGTTTTGTTTTTCATTGTCTTACTCTGCATTTTCGGTTAATACTTCTTCGGTTGCAGCGGAAGTACGACCCTTCATGAAAGCATCGTAACAACTGAGGCAATCTTTAATCATTTTCTGCAAGCCCTCGGAGGTTTTAGTACCGCCCGTAACGGCATCTACGGAGTGAGCGGCACCTTGTGCACCACCCTTAACCACATAGATACCAACCAGGTCGCTACCCTCATAGATAGTCTGACCGGGGAACTGAGCCTGATACTTGGCAGTTGCAATCTCTGCACCCAAACCGGGGGTCTCGCCTGCGTGGTCGAAGATAGCACCTTTGATTGTATTGAGGTCGGCTTCAAGAGCGATATAGCCCCAGATGTCATCCCACAAACCCTTACCGGTCAAGGGGAATACCACCTCACCGGTAGTTTTGTTCTCAAATACGGGGTACTCGCCTGCTGCGAAACTTGCAGGCAGGTCGAAGAGTTTATTCAGAGGAGAAACCTCGGTTTGGATAACCTCGCCCTCCTTGTTCACTACATATGCCTCGATAGTGCTATCGTAGCTACCTTTCTCCAAGCCGAGCGAAGCCACAATGGCGTCCTTCTTCTCGTTGAGAATGTTTGCATCCTGTGCGGGTTTGAGTGAAAGGTAAGTGAATGCCAACAAGATGGCAACGATAACAACCATTACGGTCGAGTAGAATACGATGTAGGCGTTAGAGTCTTTGCCGCCCAAAAATCCTTTTTTACTCATATCTTTATCCTCCATCTTTTATGCGTTAATACTCTTTTTAGCCCTGCGGTTACGGCGATTGATGTTAGCCTGAACAACATAGTAGTCCACAACAGGAGCAAGTGCGTTCATAAAGATGATGGCGAGCATCATACCCTCGGGGTAACCGGTGTTGAATACACGCACCAACACTGCCAAAGCACCAATCATAAAGCCTACGATACACTTACCGCAGTTGGTCTGTGCCGAGGTAACGGGGTCGGTAGCCATAAACACAGCACCAAAAGCAAAACCACCGAGCAACAAGTGCTGCCAAGCAGGAAGAGCCATATAGAACTCGGTAGGTGTCTGAGGATCTGCGGGTGCAAGCAAGTTGAACACACCACCCATAACAAGACCACCAACGAATACGCTCAGCATAGTCCTCCAACTTGCAGTACCCGTAGCGAGCAACACAATAGCACCCAGCAAGATGCACAATGTGGAGGTCTCGCCTACGCTACCTGGGATGGTACCAATAAATGCATCGAGCATAGATACGTTAGTGGTACCCGTATTTGCCAACTCGCCAAGAGGTGTAGCACCTGTGCGTGCATCGCTAAACCATACAGCCTCGCCCGAAATGCTCGAAGTGTAGGAGAAGAAGATGAACAAACGAGCCAACAGCGCGGGGTTAAAGATATTCATACCCGTACCACCGAAAATTTCCTTGCCGATAACAACAGCAAATGCGGTTGCCAAGCCGGTCATCCACAGAGGAGTACCGATAGGAATAATCAAGGGGATAAGGATACCCGATACGAAGAAGCCCTCGTTGACCTCCTCTTTGCGGATCTGAGCAAAAGCACACTCAATGGAAAGACCTACGATGTAGGTAACCAAAATCGAGGGAAGCATCTGCCAGAAGCCATACCAGAAGTTCTGCCAAATGTTGAAGTCAGCACCGTCAATCCTCTGATAACCAATGTTCCACATACCAAACAAAATGGTAGGTATGAGGGCGATGATTACCATAAACATAGTGCGTTTCATATCGTTACAGTCGCGGATGTGAGCACCTTTTTTGGTCACATCGGTAGGCACATAGAAGAAAGTCTCCATTGCCTCATAGAACGAGTGCAGCCACGAGAGTTTGCCACCCTCCGAGAAGGTGGGAGCGAACTTGTCGAGCAGTCGTTTGGGAAGGGGTTTATTGTAATTCTGTTTCATACTCTTACATCTCTTTAATCATGAGGTTAATACCATCGCGAACCAGAGCCTGCAAATCCTGTTTGGAAGGATCAACAAACTCGCAAAGAGCAACGTCCTCCTCCACAATCTCGTAGATACCCAGGTTCTCCATCTTCTCAATGTCGCCTGCCAAGATAGCCTTGAAAAGGTACATAGGATAGATGTCCATAGGCAGATATTTCTCATAAAGACCCGTCACAACGAAGGGACGAACGCCACCATTAAGACCTGTGCGAAGGTCGTAGCGTTTCTTAGGCATAAGCCACGAGAAATAGGTACGCGAAACGGAGAATTTGTTAAGGCGGGGAGCCAACCAACCGATGAGTTCCAACTCGCCACCCTCGGGAATAACGGTAACCTGCGAGGAGTAAATACCCATAAAGTCGTTAGCAGTAGCCTTCAAGCCCGAAAGTACGTTACCCTCAATAAGGCGGAACGAAGAGCCACCACCCTGAGGTTTGATGCGTGCGGGCATCAGCACATCGCAAAGCGAGGAGCCAACAAGACACCTTACATACTGAGGATGAGCAACCTGCGAACCGGTTACGGCGTAGGTTTTGGTCATATTAACCCTCTGCTCCAAGAAGAGGCGACCGATAATAGCCACATTCTGGATAGCCACAGTCCACACCTTCTCGCCTTTGTTTACGGGGTCAATGTGGTGAATCTGCACGCCCACATTTCCTGCGGGATGAGCACCTGCAAAGTAGTGTTTCTGGGCACCTTCAACACCCTCCAAAATACTCTTCTCGCCTGCTTTGAGCGAGAGATGAACATTGGCACAGAGTTTTTTCAGTGCATCGAAACCTGCCTGAACAGCCTTCAAATCATCTTTGAG
Organism: uncultured Alistipes sp.; assembly: GCA_937911745.1. Lineage (GTDB taxonomy): Bacteria > Bacteroidota > Bacteroidia > Bacteroidales > Rikenellaceae > Tidjanibacter. Next base: position 178,706 of record CALDPX010000059.1, read on the forward strand.
GGCAACATTCATATCGGGTGCGAGGGGTGCGGTATCGAAGCCCGAAACGAAGATAGCCTTAGGCTCGTCTTTCGAATCAGCGATGATGCCATAGGGGCGCTGGATGATGGTTGCCCACAAGCCGCTCTGCAAGAGAGCAGCGACAACCTCCTCGCGCGAAGCCTTCGCAAGGTCGATGTTGAAAGGTTTGTAGTTTTGCTCAGTGTCGGCTGCTACCTCAATGGCAAGAAGTTTGCGCTTCGCACCACGACGAACTGCCGAAATGGTACCGCTGACGGGCGAAGTGAACATCACCTCAGGATGCGCTTTGTCGTAGAACAGAGCATCACCTGCGAGGACCTTATCACCCTCAGCCACCAACAGTTTGGGCACAACACCCTCGAACGCAAGAGGAGAAACAGCGTAACGCTCCCCAATGGGAAGTTCCATTACACTCTTCTCTGCCTCACCAACGAGTTTAATGTCGAGACCCTTTTTGAGTTTAATGACTTTCGACATATCTGTTAGATAAGTTAATAAAAATTATTGGTTTGTTGTTTCTGAAAATACTATTAAAACGTGTTACCCCTAAATAACACGCGCAAAGATAACCTTTATTTTTATAAATAGGTAACTATTCTGTTATTATTTTCACGCAATTTTTCCACAAAGAGAGTTATCTTTGCAGTTAGTATGACAAGTTTTGTTGATATACACACCCACAACCCCCTCTGCACCACCGAGCGAATAGCTAATTTCAGACTCGGAGTAGATGTCTCTGCACCTGCCGCGCCCTTCTCGGCAGGCATACACCCGTGGGATGCAGAGATGGGCACCACGCTGCGTGACAGCCTACTTGCTCAACTCTCGGAATTAGAGTGTGTTGCCATTGGCGAGGTGGGGCTCGACAGAGCGTGCAAGGTGCCTTTGGGAGTGCAAACAGAACTCTTCGAGGCGCAACTTGCAATTGCCGCCACGAGGGACTTGCCCGTCATTGTGCATTGCGTTAGGGCCACCTCGGAATGTCTTGCTATTTTGGCAAAACACAACATCAAGACGGCTCTGTTTCACGGCTTCATAGGCTCGGTGGAAGTTGCCGAAGAGATTCTTAGGAGGGGGTATTTTATCTCTTATGGCTTTGGCTCCATTCGCTCGCCCAAGACGATAGAGGCACTGCGTCACACACCCCTTGACCACTTGTTTTTGGAGAGCGACACAGCACCCCACCCCATTAGCGAACTATACAGCGTCATTGCCGAGGCTAAAAACATTAATATAGAGTTACTTAAAGATACAATCAAAAACAATTATATCGCATTTTTCCGATGAGTTGGAGAGAGAGAACACGCCTTTTGTTGGGCGAAGAGAAGTTGGGAATTATCCAGAGGGCACACGTTTTGGTCGTGGGCTTGGGTGGCGTAGGTGCCTATGTTGCCGAGATGCTCGCAAGGGCGGGCGTAGGCGAGATGACCATTGCTGATGCCGACATCGTTGGCGAGAGTAATATCAATCGACAACTCATTGCACTACATTCAACCATTGGTAGATATAAGACCGATGTACTTGCTGAAAGACTGCGAGATATAAATCCAAACATCGAGCTACATATCCATACCGAATACATCCGTGACGAGAAGACTTACGAACTACTCGATGCTGCGAAATATGACTATGTTGTGGACTGTATCGACACCCTTTCGCCAAAGGTAAACCTAATTGCGGGTGCACTCGAAAGGGGCTATCCGCTGGTAAGTTCTATGGGCGCAGGAGCCAAGACCGACCCCACAAAAATCGAAGTCAAGGACATCGGCAAGAGCCACCACTGCCCTCTGGCGCATATGTTGCGCAAAAGATTGCACAAATTGGGTATCAGGAGCGGTTTTTGGGCAGTTTTTTCGCCCGAGGCAGTGCGTGAGGGGGCAATGATTATTGCCGAGGAGACCAATAAGAAGTCTAATGTAGGCTCCATTTCGTACATCCCCGCCTCATTTGGCTGCGTTTGTGCGAGTGTTGTTGTGCGTGACCTACTTGGAGAGTTTGAAAATTAACCTTAAACTATTGATACTATGAAAATTGTATTTCTTGATGAATACACCCTGGGAGGTGCCGATTTGAGTGCCATTCGCTCACTTGGCGACTATGTGGGTTACGAAAAGACCTCTGCCGAGCAGGTCGTTGAGCGTGCCGCAGGTGCCGAGGTTGTTATTGTAAATAAGGTTGTCATTGGCAGACGAGAAATGGAACAATTGCCCGACCTGCGACTCATTTGCGTAGCGGCAACGGGTGTTAATAACATAGATTTAGTGGCTGCCGAGGAGCACAAAATATCGGTACGCAATGCTGTCGGATACTCTACACATACCGTAGCAGAAGCCACTCTGGGCAGTATTTTGACTCTACAAAGGCAGGTTTTGTACTACGACCGTTATGTCAAGAGCGGAGAGTATAGCGCATCGGGCGAATGGGTTAATTTCGACCGCCCAACCCACCGCCTTTGGGGCAAAAATTGGGGCGTTGTAGGTATGGGTAATATCGGCAGAGAGGTTGCACGTCTTGCCGAAGCTTTTGGCTGCAAAGTCGCCTACGCCTCTACATCGGGCAAGACTCGCACAGAGAACTACGAACAGATGTCGCTCGAAGCACTTTTGGGCTGGGCGGACGTAGTTTCTGTGCATTGCCCTCTCAACGACACAACGCGAGGACTCATTGATAATGAACAGATTAATCTTATGAAACCCTCGGCACTTATTGTCAACGTGGCGCGTGGCGGCATTGTTGTGGAGGAGGCTGTGCGCAGGGCTCTCGATGAGGGTAGGATTGCCGGTGCGGCGTTCGATGTCTACCCCATTGAGCCAATGCCTGCCGACTCTCCCCTACTTGCAGTCAAAGATTCCGATAAACTGCTTCTCTCGCCACACAATGCCTGGTCGGCAGTCGAGTCCATTGAAACACTTGTAGAGTGCATTGCCAACAACATAAAAGATTATATATCAGGTAATTAAATAACAAATACGGGACTGCAATCGCAGTCCCGTATTCATATATATAACTCCTCCTCCTACGAAAAGCGGTAGTCGGTGGGGTTGCGGAAGCCGCGGAGGAGTTCCTCGGCGGTCATACGTTTCTTGCCCGAGAGTTGCAGTTGCCCTATTTCAATCACACCATCTGCACAGACAACGTGCAGGTATTTTTTGCCGTCCGAGAGTATCGCACCGCACTCTGCATCAATCTTTTGCGCCACAAAGCGGGCATCGAAAATCTTTGCCGACAAGCCCTCCGAGAGATTTGCCCAAGCCGCAGGGTAGGGCGAGAGTCCACGAATTTGGTTTATGATTTGTTCTCCACAGAGCGAGAAATCAATATGGCAGTCCTCCTTGAAAATCTTGGGGGCGGGTTTGAGTTCTCCTTCAAACATTTCGCTCTGCTCGATGGGTGTCACGTTGCCTTCGGCGATTTTCTCGACCGTTTCGAGCACCAAATCCACTCCTACATTCATCAGCTTATCGTGCAGAGTACCAACGTTATCACTCGGCTCAATTTCAACCTTTACTTGACCCAGTACAGCCCCCTCGTCAATCTGAGGATTGAGAAGGAAGGTGGTCACACCTGTCTCACTCTCGCCATTCATAATAGCACGATTGATAGGCGCTGCGCCCCTATATTGAGGCAGTAGCGAAGCGTGCAGATTGAAGGTTCCAAGGCGTGGTGCAGCCCAGATAATCTCGGGTAACATCCTAAAAGCAATGACTATACCGAGGTCGGCATCCAAAGCCCTAAAAGCCTCCACAAACTCTTCATCGCGTAACTTAACGGGCTGATAAATAGGCAGTCCCACCTCCACAGCATATCGTTTGACGGCACTCTCATTAACTTTCAGTCCCCTACCCGATGGTTTGTCGGGCGTGGTCACAACCGCAACAACATTATAGCCACCCTCCACGAGAGCCCTCAGTGGAGCCACCGCAAAATCGGGCGTACCCATATATACAATGCGGAGTTGTTTTGCTTTATCGCTCATATTGTTTCTACTTTTTTAACATTTTGAGGCTCTGCACCTTAGCCTTCAATTTATTGTACTGCACGACATACCAATCCATATTGAAGAGGTTGGAGTCGTTGGTGGCTATTCGGGTGAGATAGAGTGCAATAGGTAGTAATATCATCGCCGAGAACCACATACCGAAAGCAGCATCCCAAGTACCCTCTTTCGCCATCTTCTCGCCCGCAATGCTGATGACATAATAGACCACAAAGAACAACACCGACACCACAACAGGCATCGCCAAACCACCCTTGCGGATGATTGCTCCCAGAGGTGCACCAATGAGGAAGAAGATAATCACCGAAATGGGCAGCGATACCTTCCTATGCCACTCCACCTGCGAGCGGTAGAGCTTATTGAGCGTATCTTTTGCCGTATCCTCATTGCGGTTCAGTGAGTTACGCGACATTCGGGCATTGCTCTTTGCTTTATTGATAATATCGGTTTTTGCCGCTATTTCCATCGTATCGAGTGCTTTCATAAGGTCAGCACTGCTTTTATACGAATAGTCCACCTGCACCGTATCGAAGAGTCCCCACGCCGATTGGTCTTTTGTCATAAGGTAGTTTTTCAGCAACGGCTCATAGGAACGCGCGGAGCCTCTATCGCTCTCCACCCTCAGCGAGTCTATATCGACCTGCAACTCCGAAACATTCTTTGTTTGATGGTTGTTGAAAAGGTTCATATCCGTGCGAGAGAAATCGAAACCATCAATGCTCATCGCGCCATTTTGCACTGCAAATTTTTGGTGGCGAATGGCGTTTTCGGTACTCCACTTATAGTTTCGTGTAGTCTCGTAAGTCTCGCCATTATAGAGTTTTACCATCAGAAATTTCTTGTCGTCGGACATATAAATATAACCTGAATCAGCAACCGTAGTGGTCATATTTCCATTGCTCTCACGAGTGTCATAGATGAGTACATCGGTGAGCAATTGCGTTTCAGGATCTTGGTGTCCGACTCGGATACTCATATTGTCAATACCGTTGAAGAACATACCATCCTTAAATTCCATACTCTCCTTTTGCTGGCGAATATCGTAGATTATCGCCATCATCTTCTTATTGGAATACGGCACTAAGTTGTTGACAACAAAGAAACTACCCACTGCTACAATCATCACAACAGCCATCAATGGAGCGAGAATTCGTGGCAAAGACATACCTGCCGACTTCATTGCCAAAAGTTCGTTGTGTTCTCCGAGATTACCCATCGTCATAATGCCCGCAAAAAGCGTTGCCAGCGGTATTCCGAGGGGCATCATATTGGCTGTTGCATAGAACAGCAACTCGATAATAATACTGAAACTCAAACCCTTTCCTACCAATTCGTCAATATATCGCCACACGAAGTTCATCATAAGGATAAACATCACGATGAAGAACGAGAGGATCATCGGTCCCAGGAAGGATTTGAGCGTAAAACGATGTATAGTTTTCATTTGCTAAGGTCTGCTATTCTAACTTCTTGCCTTGCGAGGGCGGTTAACATTTCGCAAAGTTAGCAGTTTTACGAAAAAAAGCACAACTGCCAACAAAATTATTGTGGTGGCACCCACCGGAAAATTGATTTTCCATGCCACATAGATACCAAATACATTGCCTGCCATTGCAAATACTGCCGACCATAGGGTTATTCGGTTGTAGGATTTTGTAAAGCACGAGGCTATAACAGGAGGAATTGTCAGCAACGAAATGAGTAACACAATGCCCACAACCCTAATTGATAACACTATTGCTACCGAGGTTAAAACGGTCATAAGTGTAAGTATCGCATCCGCTCTCACACCCTGGCTCTTGGCAAATTCTCGATCAAATGCCGAATAGATAATAGGGCGAGAAAAGCAAGTCATCACCAAAAGCAACACTACTACAAGCACCGCCAAAGCAATTATATTTGAGCGACTTACGGTGAGTATATCTCCAAAGAGGAAACTCATTAGATTTGGCGCATATCCTGGTGTGGCAAAGATAAACAGAAGTCCCACAGCCATACCTACACTCCACACTATGCCGATAGCAGAATCTTCGCGTATTTTCCCTTTCGAGCCTGCCCACTCAATGCCAAGAGCCGATAGTATAGCAAAGACAAGCGCCCCTCCTATGGGATTGAGTCCATAATGATAGGCAATGCCTATGCCGCCAAAAGAGGCATGAGTGATACCACCGCTAAGAAAAACCATGCGGCGAGCAACAATGTATGTACCAACAATACCGCACGCAATGCCCGACAACACAGCCGCCCAAAGCGCATCACGCAAGAAATCGTATGTTGCAATAGCCGTAATAAAATCCATAGTCGCAAACTCTTGCAATAAAAACGCGCAAATTTACTCAAAAGTAGCAAAAAATTTCATATTTTCGCACCGAAAAAACCACTTATTCAGAGAAAATGAAGGTCTGTTTTTATACCTTGGGCTGCAAACTCAATTTTTCGGAATCATCAACCCTCGCTCGCGAGTTTGTGCAAAATGGGCACACCCGCACCGAGAGTTTCGAAGATGCCGATGTATGTATCATAAATAGTTGTTCCGTAACAGAGCACGCCGACAAGAAGTGTCGCAATATCATACGCCGCATTCACAAAATCAACCCAGAGGCCATCATTGCTGTAACGGGATGTTATGCACAACTCAAACCTCACGAAATAGCCGCCATAGACGGTGTTGATATTGTACTCTCCAACAACGACAAGGGAGATATGTATCAAAAAGTTGTGGCACTTGGCAAAAAAGGCGACAAGCAAGAGGTTACGAGTTGTACCACAGAGGAATTGACTCGATTTTTTGCAGCTTTTTCTTCGGGCGACCGCACTCGTGCATTCCTAAAAGTTCAGGATGGATGTGACTATTGTTGCAGTTACTGCACCATTCATAATGCACGCGGGGCAAGCCGCAATATACCCATTGCAGAGATTGTTGCCGAGGCAAAACAAATCGCTGCCGAAGGGCATAAAGAGATTGTCATTACAGGTGTCAATACGGGCGATTTTGGACGCACTACGGGCGAGAGTTTCGCTGACTTGCTGAGGGCGTTGGATGGTGTGGATGGCATTGAGCGTTACCGAATTTCCTCCATTGAACCCAATCTACTAACAGATGAAATCATTGGCATTTGTGCCGCTTCATCCAAGTTCCAGCCACACTTTCACATACCCATCCAAAGTGGTTGTGATAGAGTGCTTAAAGAGATGCGGCGTCGATACAATACTGCAATGTTTGAAGCGCGCATCAAGTCGGTACGCGAAGCAATGCCCGATGCATTTATAGGCATTGATGTAATTGTTGGTTTTCCTGGCGAGACAGACGCCGAATTCCAGCAAACCTACGATTTTTTGGAACGATTGGAGCCGGCTTTTCTCCACGTTTTTCCCTTCTCGGCTCGTGCTAACACTCCGGCTGCAACCATGAGAAATAAGGTTCAAGACTCGGTCAAAACCGAACGAGCCGCTCGTTTAGAAGAGTTGTGCGAAAGACTCCACCGCAGATTTTGCGAGCGTTACGAGAATACCGAAGCATTTGTTTTGTGGGAGAGTTCGCCCAAAGCAGGTTTTATGGTCGGCTTTACAGAGAATTACATAAAGGTTAAAACGCCCTTCGACCGCTCAAAAATCGGTATTACCGAGCATGTAAAACTCATTAAATTAGACGACAATGGCGAAATGAGTTGCCAAACTATAAAATAAAGTAGTATATTTGTCTAAATTTTGATGAATTTAAGAAGTTATGTATACAATTCGAAAGAAGATTTCGGTAGGTTTTATTGCGCTCTCGTTGGTTCTATTTTGTGCCATCATAATAAACATATTTGAAATCTCGCGTCTGCGCAGCAGCACCCAGGAGATTATTGCCGAGGGTGCAGAGAACACTGAATACACATCTCGCATGTTGACTGCCCTGCAAAAACAAAACCGCGCAGTGCTCGATATGGTTCTAACAGACTCCGACACCTCTTCCACCGAATATCACGAAGGCGTTTACGAACTCAATTCGGCAATAGTGGAGGCGATGGAGAGGAATCCCAATAGTACACACCTTGCCGCCATATATGATGCCAACACACTATATCACAACATAGTAGAGCAGCACTCAGTGTCCCAAAACGAGAGTGACGATAGAGCGTGGTTTGTGGATTCGTACGTGGAGGCATACTATGCTCTCGATAGTGCCATAAAGAATTATATGTCCTCACCCAAAAACTCTGTGGCCATACGAATGTCGCGTTTGGAGAGCAATATCTACAAAACCATCACACCAAGCGTTCTTACCCTCTTGGTGGCTGTGCTTATTTTGTTGCTTTTCTATTTCTTCATAGACACCTACTACACAAAACCCGTAAAACGCATCTCGAAGGCATTGGACAATCATTTGAAAAACAAGATGCCCTATCAGGTTAACATTGAAGAAAAAAGCGAGCTCTCTTCGCTAAACGATAACATTGTGGAGATTATAAGCCACATCAAAAAACAACAATAACTCGGAGTATCCCCTATGCGTCTGCAAGTAGTTTTTAGGTATATAGGAATGGTGCTACTCTTCGAGTCGGCATTTATGCTCCTCTCCGCCATTATTTCCTATGCCAACGGCATTGATGGTGGCTTTGTGCCATTGTTGTTATCATTCCTACTTACGGCACTACTTGGTAGTTTTCCGTTGATTTTTGTAGGTAAAAGCCAGCGCCTTAGTTCCAAAGAGAGCTATGCCATTGTGATTGGTGCCTGGCTCACTTCGTGCCTAGTCGGCACTTTCCCATACCTTTTGTGGGGTGGCGAGTTCTCCATTGTAAACGCTTGGTTCGAGAGCGTTTCTGGTTTCACCACCACCGGTGCTTCTATTCTCAACAACATTGAAGCCTTGCCCAAAGGTTTGCTTTTTTGGCGTTCACTAACCAACTGGCTCGGTGGTATAGGAGTGGTTATGTTTGCGCTTGTGATTATGCCTATGATAGGACGTAGCCGTATGACGGTATCCAACTTGGAAATTTCATCTATGGCTCGTGACAACTACCGCTATACATCCTCTACCATCATCAAAATTCTGATGGGCGTATATTTGGGTATAACCATCGCCAATATCGCCTCTCTCAAACTTGCCGGTCTGAGTTGGTTCGATGCCATAAATCACGGACTTACCACCTGCTCTACTGGTGGATTTAGCACCAAAAATGCCAGCATAGGTTACTTTGACAATGTATGGGTGGAAGTTATTACCATCTTTTTTATGTTTCTCAGTAGTTTGCACCTTGGCATAACCTACGCCACCCTTGCAGGACATCGAAACAACATATTCCGTAACGAGGGTTGCCGTTTCTATATTACAATAACGATTGTATTGTGCCTTATTATGAGCCTCAATTTGTGGTCCTCTGGCACATATACTACCATTTGGCAATCACTACGACAAGGCATATTCCAAGGCGTATCCATAGTGACGAGTTCGGGTTTTGCCACCGCCGATACCAATCTTTGGACTCCTCTGTGTGTCTGCATACTCATCTACCTCTCTATGCAGGGTGGTATGGCGGGCTCCACGGCAGGTGGTCTTAAAAGTGACCGCATACTTATGGCGGGCAAGGTTATCAGGGCGCAAATCAAACAACAGCAACACCCGGGTGCCGTCATACGCATAAAGAACAATGGCGTGGTGCAAGACGCAAGTGTGGTCAATTTCGCCATTCTCTATATCGTCATCTATGTACTGATTATTTTGGTGGGTACGCTGATAAATACCGCTTGCGGACTCGACACCCTAACAGGATTTACCGCCTCTGTAAGTTCTATGGGTAATATCGGACCAGGCTTTGGCGAGGTCGGCTCACTCAACAACTTCTCGGCAATGCCCGTTGTGGTCAAGATTGTCAGCACTTTGCAGATGCTTTTGGGACGTTTGGAAATTTTTGGTTTATTACATCTCTTTACAATGAAATGGTGGGTATAAGAAGAGTCTTCATATCGTTGTTTTTGTGTGCGTTACCTCTTTGTGTAGTGGCGCAGAGCGAGCCCGATGGATTTATCGGTCGCCAACTCAACCAATTGTCTATTAGGGGCAAGGTGGTTTCCGAATCGATTCGCAGCGCACAGCAAGAGTTTCAACAACAGCCAAGCGACTCACTCTCGAAGGTCATCTACGAACTCGAAAGGCAGTTGGCAGCCATCGAGAATGCCATTGCAAGACTCAATGCTCAACAACAAGACGCAAAGAAAGAGGATGTTGCCTCGGAACAACCCACTACCATAGTTGAGCCCACCGAAACGGAGGTTATCCCCGAAGAGCCAACACCACAAGAGGAGGTTGTTGTAGAAGAACAACCACAACCACAGCCACAACCACAACCCGAAACACAAGAGCCTCAGAACGCGATTGTTATCAGCGAAGAATTAAAGTCTTTATTTAACACCGCATCGCGCCGCTATGCGCTGATTGAGGGCGAGATTGCGGGGCTTGTTGAAGAGTATGGGAAGGTTTACAACAGCATCCTTGCAAGCCTCAAAGGCTACGAGGACGCCACATCACTCAACACTCTCAACGCCCATTACAAAGAGTACCTTGCGGCAGTGGAGCGTAGCGGGCGAATTGCCGATTCGATAGTGCTGCGTAGTGACCTTATGCTCACCAGTAAGGCTAATTCCTACCTCGGTTTTGCCGACTCGTTGGGTATCGACACCCTGAGGGCTCACTACACCACCCTTGTTGAGCAATCCGAAGCGACTATGAGCGAGAAGTTGGCTGGCAGATGTACAGACATCGACCTTGCGATGTACCCTCATCGTCTGCGCAATACGCTGCACTTGGAAGCACTGCTTGCACAGCACTTGGCACCCGAGGTTGCCGACTCACTTATGGCTCGCGCGGAGAGTTTCGACACGACCTTCACACTCTTTTCGCCCTATGGCACACCCAAACGCTCCAATGTGGAGTTCAAAGGTGTAACCATTAATAAGAAAGCAAAAGAAAAAGCCGTATCGTCACTCCCAACCATCAAGATACCATCCGAGGGCGAACTGTACTCCATAACGGTTGCAAACTACGCTTCCCTACCCCCTTCGACAAAGGTTTTTAGGGGCGCAACACCTCTCCTGCGCGAACGCCGTGAAGACGGTCGTACCTACATTTACATAGGACTCTACCCCACTGCCCGCAGTGCACAAGACGACATTGCACTGTTGCGTAAAGTGGGCTTTAAGCAGCCCGAACTTGTGATGTGGCGCGATGGTATCCGCAGGGACGACTTTGTAGATAGAAACTCTGCGCCCACAACACCCAAAGTGGCAATGTGGCGTGTGGAGATTAGTGGAGCAACGACCGTACTGCCCACCGAGGTACTCGGAGCGATACGCGAGAAGGCTCCCCGCAAGGAGATTTCCAAGTTCAACGCCACAGACGGCTCATTGCTCTATACTGTCGGCATTTTCACCAAGGAGAGCGAGGCAGAAGCCGTTGCGACCGCCATCCGCCAAACCACCGACTCACTCTCAGTCGAGGTCGTACAAGTGGGCAAAAAATAGCATCAACACCTGCTGATTTCTCTAATAAGGGCAACTTCGATTTGCCCTATCCGCCTTGCCACAACTGCCACAAAGTCGCAGGTATTAAAAAAGATACCCGTGAGAAATATAAGTAGCAAGAAGGTTTGGGCGATTGTTAATCGTTGGTAAGCAAGTCGCCACCATTTACAAGCACCTTGGCAATGGAGACAAACCAAGCTGCTTTTGTTAAGCCGGTGTCGGGAACAGTGTCCAGAATCGCAAACAACTCATCCCACTCTTCGTCAGTGAGCATCCAAGTAATCTCTTTGAAATGCAATTTCTTGTCCCCATGCTGTACATAACACTCTCTGCGGTCGTATTTGTCGGTCTGTGTCCTTATTTTCAACTCTTCGATGGGGGCAGAAATCATATTTCCATTTTTAACCCTAATGGTCACAACGTCATCCTCAATTGTAAAATCCTCCAAAATCCAACTTTTGGGGTTTGACCAATAGGCTTGAAGAAGTTTCTCCCACCATTTAAGTTCGCGTGTTTTGTAAATCTTTTTCATATTGTCAGTAGATATTTTGATTAGTAAATGGCATAGTACATATCACTTTGCATCTCCTGCTCCAATTCTACAATGGAGTCGCCTGCATACAACTGCTTGATTTGAAATCCGGCGTCTTCATCCTCCTCTACATAGCGGAGCAGGACATAAAAATATCCGTCAATTTCGTAAGTCACATAATAGCCCGTGCAAGATTGGGTGGTGGCGTAGTCACAAAACTCCCAATCCTTCACACTCACATACTCCTCCGCATCTGCATAGATGTAGTCTACATACGCTCTGCCGACCGCCTCATACACAGCCTTACACTCTTCTTTGTTTACAAATGTGTATGCGTCTAAAATATTTTTGTTTTTATCTTGATTAGATGATTGACTACTCATCTCAACAAGTCTATAAGCATCTTCCATCGTCTCGGGTCTGTAATAGGAAAGAACCGTTGTCCAAGGTAACAAAGGAGCATTGTCAAAAGAGAAAATATTTGTCCTGTTCAAATCCCATTCGTAAAGATTGCCATAGTGGTGCGATGCTTCCCACTCCAATAACACTCTCCACGGATTCGCCATATAGGTGCCCTCTTCTCCGTATAGTTTAACGGGGCAATAGTCAGAGCGTAGTTGGGAGATGGTTTCTTCGGCAAGAATCTGCCTAATGAAACTATTTTTCAAGTCGTACATAACATCGTTGTCGATGTTATTCATCATTACCCAAGCTTTGAGTTGAGGGGTGTCGGCATTGGGTTCCATACCACACGAGCAGAGAAACAGGCTCAGCAGTAAAACTAAAAGTTTAGAGTTTTTCATTGGGTTGTGTTTGTTTTGCCCACCAACTCCCAATGTGCGATTATTATAAATAAAGAAAGTGTGGAGTTGATCAGTCTATCTGCGTAGAGGTTCTGGAATACCTATGGAACAAATAAACATACCCCACACTCGTATCGTTGAGTATGGGGCAGAACACCCCAAAAAACATACAATACGGAGTGACGAGTGTGATGCTTTCCTTGTTCCATTGAAATTTTCCAGATTTCTACGCAAGGATAAAAGCTAATACACTTTCATCAAAAATATATGGTGCCGAAGGCACAAAGTCCTACGACACCACAAATATAAGAAAACTTTTCGCAAAACGAGCAACACAATTGTGGAACATTGCTCCGGCACAAACAAAAATCCCTCTTATATATCTGCAAGAGGGATTTTTCAAGAGGCAGAGTTATTATCCCTACCTTACTTCTCAAAATTCGGCAATTCATCACGCGAGATGACTCTTTCGTCCGCAAATGCGGCACTCCACCACTCCGCCGAGGCTGCTTGATGCACATAATCATCACTGCCGTCATTTGCGTTATCGTAGGCGCTCACAAAAGCCCCCCACATTGCACCCGCATCCAACTGTTGACCAATCGGAGCTGTCTTCTGCAAATCGCTGACTAACAGTATTTTGTTTGGAAACCAATACTTCATATTTTCCCAACTACCAAAACACGTATCAGCATAGTATTTATTGTGTAGTTCTCCCCCAACCATATCGACATATTCATTGCCGGGATAGTATTCCACATCATCTCCCACCAATGTCCATATCCAAATGAGATTTCTCACTCCACGACTCTCGAAGTAGTCGAACATAGCACGCCACAATTGCCTATACTTTTTACCACCTTCACGTTCCCACCAATAATATGGCTCGTTGGTACTATGAGTAATATGGGGGATAGGACGCCACAGCACCACAATGCCTTTTTGCTGCAAGAGGAGTAGAATATCTGCCATCTCCTCAAAATCGCGTTGCATCACTTGGCTCTCCCAACTACCCTCTTTGAGCATATTGTCGACACTAAGGGTTGTATCTTCGTTATTGAAAGTGCACGCACTACTCCCCTCTCGCTTGGGTACCATCCACAGCCACGTTGCAGCGACCAAGCCTCCCGACTGCCACCAATCCTCCACCATTGATGTGTCGGTGTAGTTCATTGAAGCCGAGGGCGAAGCATAGAGATAGCGATAGTCAAACGATGCAATAGCGGGGTATTTTCCCGTCTTGCGATAGACCCAATCGCAATCATTTGCATTCCATTTGGGACTAAAAGAAGCACCCGACAGGGTAGTATGTCCATTCGATCTCCACAAATAATCATATATGGACCTTGCGGCAGATAATGCGTTGTCCGTAACCAAATTGTAGTTCGGCGCAAATGATGGGGTATATGGTTTTTCGTCAGTAATAAAACTTATGACACGCTCAATATTTTCTCCTCCTGTAAGTTTGTCCTTTACTGCGCCTGCTCCCACAGTCAACCTATACGTCGTGGAGTATTGCAATCCCTCATATAGGTCAATGGTCAGCACATTATTCCCGACGGACACATCCATTGGCGCACTTGGTTCCAATGATACGCCACCCACGTCACCTTTTCGAATGGCTCTGTCAAAAACAATGAGTACCTTTTGTGGAGTAGCCGCAACATCAATAGCCCCATTCACAATGGATTGTGAAATGATAATCGGCGACTCCTTTTCGAGCACATCTTCGCTACCGCCGCAACTGGCAAGTAGTAGCAACGATAGGAATGATATAAGTATGGAACATTTGTGCATCATACCAATGACAAAAAGTCACTACTCTAATCCATTTTAAGCACCGCCAAGAATGCCGACTGTGGCACCTGTACGTTACCAATCTGGCGCATACGTTTCTTACCTTTCTTCTGTTTTTCCAATAGTTTGCGTTTACGCGAAATATCGCCACCATAACACTTGGCAGTCACATCCTTGCGTACCTGGCGCACCGTCTCACGAGCGATGATTTTCGCACCAATAGCTGCCTGAATAGCAATATCGAACTGTTGGCGTGGGATGAGTTCTTTGAGTTTTTCGCACATCTTCCTACCGAAGTCGTAGGCGTGGTCGGTAAAGATGAGCGAAGAGAGCGCATCCACAGGCTCGCCATTGAGCAGAATATCGAGTTTCGAGAGGCGACTCTCGCGGTATCCAATCTGGTGATAGTCAAACGAGGCGTAACCGCGCGAAATACTCTTCAATTTATCGTAGAAGTCAAAGACAATCTCCGAGAGAGGCATATCGAAGTTAATCTCTACCCTCTCAGGACCCAAAAATACCTGATTTACAAGCGTTCCGCGCTTGTCGATGCAGAGTTTAATGACCGCACCGAGGTAGTCTGTTTTGGTGATTATCTGTGCACGGATATAGGGTTCCTCAATTTTATCCACCATAGTCAAATCGGGCAGACCCGAAGGGTTGTGAACATCCACAACCTCGCCCTTTTTGGTCGTAACCTTGAACGACACGTTAGGAACGGTAGTGATAACGTCCATATCGAACTCACGGTAGAGCCTCTCCTGAACAATCTCCATATGCAACAATCCGAGGAAGCCGCAACGGAAACCGAAGCCAAGCGCAAGCGAACTCTCGGGCTCAAACGTGAGCGAGGCATCGTTGAGTTGGAGTTTTTCGAGCGAAGCTCTTAGGTCCTCATACTCGCTTGCATCTACGGGATAGACGCCCGCAAAGACCATCGGCTTAACATCCTCGAAACCAGCAACTCCCTCAGTGCAAGGATTTTCAACGTGAGTAATGGTATCACCCACCTTAACATCCTTCGAGGCTTTAATACCCGACATAATATAGCCCACGTTTCCGGCCTTAATCTCGTCCTGCTGTACGAATTTAAGTTTCAGCACGCCAATCTCGTCAGCATCGTATTCCGAGCCCGTATTGAAGAATTTTACCCTATCGCCCTTGCGAATTGTGCCGTTCATCACACGGAAGTAGCCTATGATGCCACGATAAGAGTTAAATACCGAGTCGAAAATCAGTGCCTGCAAGGGAGCATTCTCATCTCCTTTTGGGGCGGGAACCCTCTCCACAATAGCATCGAGAATGGCCTCAATACCCACACCTGTACGAGCCGAGGCGCACAAGATTTCGCTTTCATCACATCCCAGCAGTTCCACAATCTGGTCCTTTACCTCGTCTACCATTGCCGACTCCATATCAATCTTATTGATAACGGGAATAATCTCCAAGTCGTGTTCGAGTGCAAGATAGAGGTTCGAGATAGTTTGTGCCTGAATACCCTGAGAAGCATCCACTACAAGCAGTGCACCCTCGCACGAGGCAATAGCACGCGACACCTCGTAGGAAAAGTCAACGTGTCCGGGAGTGTCAATGAGATTGAGCGTATAGACCTCGCCACACTTTTCGTACTGCATCTGAATGGCGTGCGACTTGATGGTAATACCCTTCTCGCGTTCGAGGTCCATATCATCAAGTACCTGGTTTTGCAACTCTCTTTCGGAGAGCGTTCCTGTTTCTTCAAGGAGTCTATCTGCCAGAGTGCTTTTACCGTGGTCGATGTGTGCGATGATGCAAAAGTTGCGTATATTTTTCATTCTTTTCTTCTATAATATATATGGGTGCAAATGTACATATTTTCTTACAATTTCAAAAGAGATGTCCTATATGACTAAATTTTTTCATTATTACTCTCCAAGCGGAAAATTTGTAAATAAATTTTTGCAAAATTGACAATAATGCTTTATATTTGTGTCACAAATAAAACCACAAGTCAAATTTTTACACAAATTACCACAAGAGATGATTTCTATTCCAAGCGCAGTTGAAACTGTAATCAAAAAGCGACCTTTTCTTGAAAGCGCCCTTTTGGAGGGGCTGATCAATCTCTCGGCTCTTGCCCGCCAACTCAAACCCGAAATTGAGCAAATTGTTTGCAGAGAGGTAAACGATAGTGCCGTCATTATGGCACTCAATCGTCTTTTGCCTCGCCTTGGTGATGTTACCGAACAAAAGGCACACAATGTAGTGGAGAATTTGGGTGACATAACCGTTAGAAGTAATCTTGCCGATTATACATTCCGCAATTCCAATACCCTTCACAATAAGCAGACCATCTTGATGGAGCGCATCAAAGATATGAGCAACATCTTCTGCACCTTTTCTCAGGGCATTGAAGAAACGACTTTGGTAGTAACCGAGAGCATTAGTGAAATGGTGGAGGAGATCTTTGCCGACGAGTATCTCAACTCCAAAAACAACAAACTTTCGCTCATTACCGTAAAACTTCCCGCAGACAACACTCTCTACCCAGGTGTGTACTATTTCCTATTTAAGGAACTCGCATGGGACAATATCAACATTGTGGAGGTTATTAGCACCACCAATGAGTTTACCATCGTACTCAATAGCAACGACATCCAGCGAGCATTCTCCATCTTGATGAATGCAAAAGACAAGGGTGCACGAATGAAGAGTATGTAGTATAGTATGCAAATACATTAAAACCGCTCGACAAGTAGTTTATCGAGCGGTTTTTATATTACTTTGGGATTTATTTTACTCTCAGCCTCTGACCAATACGAATAGGCGTGCTGCTCTTAATACCATTTAGGCGACATATTGCGCCAACAGTAGTACCATATTTTGCGGCAATCTTGGATAAGTTATCACCACTCTTCACTTTGTAGTACACAGCATCATTGACCGTTGGGCGGGGCTTGGAGGCAGCCTTTTCGAGATTATCTACAATCTCCTCTGACGACAGCGGATTTCCATCTTTATCGACAAACATATCGCCCATATCCCCTTCGTCCTCTTCGAGTGCCTCGGTGAGTTTTGACGACACATTGAAATACCCCCTTTCGAGAACAAAATTTTGCCATTTCAGGTCGCCCGTAGAGAAGTCAATAATCCTCTCGGGGTCAAAAGTAAGATCGGCATATCGCACCTCGAAATGGAGATGTGCTCCCCTACTACGCCCCGTGTTACCACCATATCCAATCACTTGTCCTGCAACCACATAGTCATTCACATCGACATTGAGTTTACATAAGTGTCCATAGTATGTTTCCAATCCGTTCGGGTGGCGCAGAATAACAAGGTAGCCATAGCCGCCCGAGTTCCAACGTGCATAGCGCACCTTGCCCTCAAAGGTGGCATATATAGGTTCGCCCGTAGGCAGGCTAATATCAATTCCCTTGTGCATACCCCTACCACGTGGACCATAGCGCGAGGAGACACGCCCTAATACGGGGACGTGGTAGTCTGCAAGACTCTCCACAAGTTGAATTTCCATTGTTTCTGGCACATCCGAGATACTTATATCGCGATAGGCAAATACTTGATTGGTAACCCAATGATTAAGGTATACATCCTTGTTTACAAGGTCGTCATAGTCGGGAAACCAGTAGCGCCAAGTATTGTTCGTATAGGTAATTATCTTTGCCTTAGAGTTTGATGTATCGAGTGTATCAAGAGGGATTTCTGGTAGGTCTTCGAGGTTGTATTTACGCTGTGCCGAAGCTGGTGATGACCACATCAACACCGCACACACCACTGCCAACAACACAATGCCTCTTTTCATCTGTTTTTGTTTGGGGTAGTTTTCTTATTCGTTTTCTCTCTCTATCATCTCGGCAGCCTCGCAGAGTTGTGAGTAGAACTCCTCGCCAAAACGCCTTTCAAGCGGCTCTTGGAGAGCCTTGTAGAGTTTCACGCCATTGCGTTTGCCGCACGCAAAAGCACATCGGCAGATATCCCAACGGTGTAGATTGAGTCCATAGAAACCGTGCGAAAATTTCTTCACGCGAATGGGATAGAGGTGACACGAAATAGGTTTTTTGAACGATGTTTTACCCGCCCTGTAAGCCTTTTCTATGGCACAGAGTGTCACTCCATTCTCCACAACTGAGTAGGCGCACTCGGCATCGTTCACGAGCGGAGTACAATAGTCGCCATCGGTATCGACATACATAAAACCCTCGCGTTCAATGACGGCAATACCCTCGGGCGTCATAAAGGGTTTATAGTTTTCGTACTCCTCTTCCAAAATATCCACCTCCTCGATTTCGAGCGGAGCGCCTGCGTTACCATCCACGCAACACTCGCCCTTGCACTCGTCCAAAGGGCAGCAGAACTCTTCGGTAAGGATGTCCGTAGCGATAATTTTGTCGTCTATCTCAATCATTGATTGCATAGTGCGTCTTCAATTACAAGCGTTAGTACTTCGGTCATTGTCATACCCGCAGCACGGATTTGCTTGGGCACAATGCTACCACCACTCATACCCGGGATGGTATTAATCTCAATCATATAGGGCTCCCCCTCTGGGGTAACGATAAAATCAACCCTTGCCAAACCTTTGCAACGGCAAGCCTTGTATGCTGCGAGGGTCATTTCGTGCAATTTCTCGGCAATTTCGGGAGCGATATCTGCGGGAGTTATCTCATCGCTCATACCGGCAGTATATTTAGCCTCGTAGTCGAAAAATTCGTTCTTAGCCACCACTTCCGTAATAGGAAACAGATACTCTCTATTCTCCGTTACAAGCACACCGCAAGCCATCTCCCTGCCTGCAATAAACTCCTCGATAAGCACCTCCGAACTCTCATCAAAAGCCTTAAAAATTGCCTCGGGCAACTCCTCTGCACTCTTCACTTTCGTTACACCACAACTACTACCACTTGCATTGGGTTTTACGAAGAGTGGCAATCCGAGTTCGGCAACAATAGCATCGGGGGCAATCCAGTCGCCATCTCGCAGAAGGATACCCTTAGCAAGTCCCACACCCGTATCGGCAACTGCCCTCTTGGTCGTAACCTTATCGAAAGTAATAACCGAAGAGACCATATCGCACGAAGAGAATGGTACGCCCATCATCTCCAAGTATCCCTGCAAGTGTCCGTCTTCGCCAGGGGTGCCGTGAATCATTATATAGGCAAAGTCAAACTCCACCCTCTCGGAGCCCACCGTGAGCGAAAAGTCATTCAAATCCACCTTCCACTCTCCCTCGGCGTTGCGGTAGGTAAAGTTTCGTCCGTAGACATCTATGAGCCACACATTGTAACGCTCCCTATCGAAAGCCTCCGCCACCTGTGCGGCACTCTGCAAGGCGATCTCCCTCTCCGAGGAGTTACCACCAGCCAGCAATGCTATATTTTTCATCTCAATTCTCAATTCTCAATTCTCAATTCTCAATTCTCAATCCACTATGGATTGTAGTAGTCCTTGTGGCGAAATGCCAAAATCTCCTCAATCATATCGAGCCACTGCTCCGCCTCGCAATTTCCCTCGTCGAGGCGCAGGACTGCTCCGAAGTGGTTTTTTGCCTCGCCAAACTCAGAGCGAGCAAAAGCCTCTTTTCCGAGCGATAATTCCTTCTCTACTTCTTTGTTTTCCATATATAGTCCGTTTTCTTTTATATACTCCGCAACGCTTTGGGGCACAAGGCTTTGCCAATCATCCCCCATTGCTATTTGTTGCCTTACAAGAGTGGATGAAATCTCCATTTTTGGTGCACTCTTCATAACCACGAAAGGCTCTCCGTACTCTTCTCCCTCTCCACGCGGGTAAATCAGTATCTTATTCTCTTTTATGAGCCTTTCGCCCTCGCGCCAAGTGTGGATGGTGCGAGCTACATCGCCACCGCCAAGGATGGCAAACTCACGCTCGGGATAGAACATCCTTAGTCGGTCTATGGTTTTGACTGTATACGATGGACGCTCCATAGTGAACTCCACATCGCACACACGCATTTGATACCCTCCGCCAACAGCCCTTTTTGCCATCTCCAAACGAGCCTTCTCGGGTGCAAGGTCGGCAGTCTGTTTGTGGGGATTGTGGGGCGAAATGACAAACCACACCTCATCGGCATACCCACACTCCACAACATAGCGAGCCACCGCCAAGTGACCATTGTGGATGGGATTAAATGAGCCGAAATAGAGCGCCGTAAGAGCCATCTGTGTGTTATTTTATGAACTCTTCTACTATCCTGCGCACCTCTCCAACAGCCACCTCCAAGTCGTCATTGACGATTACTCGGTCGAACCTATCGGCGTACGAGAGTTCCTCGTCAGCCTTAGCAATTCGCTGTTCTATCTTTTCGGGCGAGTCGGTAGCCCTACCGATTAAGCGGTTACGCAACTCCTCCACCGAAGGTGGCATAATGAAAACTGAAAGTGCATCGGAGCCAAAAATCTCTTTGAGTCTCACGCCTCCCTTCACATCCACATCGAAGAGAATTGTGTGACCTTTCGCCCAAATTCGCTCCATCTCGCTACGCAACGTGCCATATTTGGTACCGGCATAGACCTCCTCCCACTCCACAAAGGCATCCTCAGCAATTCGCTTATCGAACTCTTCGCCCGAGAGAAAGTAGTAGTCTTTGCCATTTTGCTCCACACCACGGGGCGCACGCGAGGTCGCCGAGATAGAGAACTCTAAGCCATCAACCAAGCCCATAAGGTGATGTACGATGGTGGTTTTTCCCGAGCCCGAAGGAGCCGAAAATATAATCAGTTTACCCATTTATAAGATATTGAGTACTTGTTCTTTAATCTTTTCAAGCTCATCCTTCATTTTAACTACCAAAATCTGAATTTCGGAGTCATTTGCCTTAGAGCCCATAGTATTAATTTCGCGTCCCATTTCCTGAGCCACAAAACCAAGTTTGCGACCTACGCTATCTTCGCCTGCCGCCACCTCGCGGAAGTAGTCACAGTGTTTGTCGAGGCGCACTTTTTCCTCTGTAATATCGAGTTTTTCGAGGTAGAAAATCATCTCCTGTTCAAGACGGTTGGCATCGTAGTTTACCGCAAGCGCAGAGAGTTGGTCGAGGATACGCTGGCGAATAACCTCCGTACGGCGCACCTCAAAGGGAATAACGCTCTGCTTGTAGTTCTGAATAAGGTCTACCCTATGCAACAAATCGGCAATAAGCACCGCACCCTCCTGCTCGCGGAACTTGTCGTGTGCCGCAAGAGCCTCATCAACTGCCTTCAAGAGTGCTTCACACTCCTCCTTACTTACTGCATCCGCATCGCTCGAAACCACATCGGGCATACGCATAACCGAGGCAAGAACCTGCGATTGCACCTCGCTACCGCAACCCAACCCTGAGGCGAGAGCCATTGCCATCAGTTGCTCGCTGTACTCCTTGAATAGTTCGGAATTAATGTTAGCAGCCGAAGCCTTTGCCGAGGTGTTTTCCACAGTGATAAACATATCAACCTTACCGCGTTGCAAGACCTTTGCTGCGCGATTTCTTATCTCGTATTCAAACTGACGATAACGGGCGGGCAATTTGACCGAAAGATCCAACTGCTTGCCGTTGAGAGAGCGTGTTTCTATGGTTATTTTACGCCCTGCAATGGTAACTTCGGACTTACCGAAGCCTGTCATAGACTTTATCATTTTCTTCGGGTTTTATTCTGACCGACAAAGATAGAGCATTTTTTCTTTCTTTAAGACAAAAATAAAGATTGAATGAGTTGTTTTACTCTAAAATAAGATGTATATTTGCAGATGCAATCTACGATTGAATTTTGCACACACAAATTAACTAATTTATAACTAACTATTTTAACCTACTAAAATCACATGGTAAAGCACAATTTCAATGCAGGACCTTCGGTTTTGCCCGATGTAGTTATTAAAAAAGCAGCCGAGGCTGTTTTGGATTTCAATGGTAGCGGCTTATCGATTCTTTCGATTTCGCACCGTACCAAGGACTTCGATGCAGTTATGGACGAAGCAAAGGCTCTCTTCCGTGAACTCTTGGAGATTCCCGACAACTACCAGATTTTCTTTGTTGGTGGTGGCGCAAGCACCCAGTTCTTCCAGATTCCCTACAACTTCCTCGGCACCAAAGCCGCTTATGTAAACACTGGCGTTTGGACAAAGAAGGCCATCAAGGAGGCTAAACTCTTTGGCGAGGTTGAGGTTATCGCTTCGGGCGAGGAGAGCAATTTCTCGGCTATTCCTAAGGGCTACACCATTCCTACCGACTGTGACTACCTCTACACTTGTATGAACAACACCATCTACGGTACTGAGAATCACATCGACATTGACTCGCCCATTCCTCACATCTGCGATATGAGTTCGGACATTTTGAGCCACCCTGTTGATGTTTCGAAATACGCTATCATCTATGGTGGTGCACAGAAGAACTTGGCACCTGCTGGTGTTACCTTCGTCATCATCCGTGACGATATGTTGGAGAAAGTTGTTCGCAACGTACCCAGCATGGTTCACCCCAAAACTCACGTTGACAACAACTCGATGTACAACACTCCCCCTGTATTCCCCATCTACGTTCTCTTGGAGACCTTGCGCTGGATGAAGAGCATCGGTGGTATGAAGGAGATGTATCGTCGCAACTGCGAGAAGGCAGATCTTCTTTACAACGAGATTGACCGCAATGCCCTCTTCCGTGGCACCGCCGCTAAGGAGGACCGTTCGAGGATGAATATCTGCTTCGTTATGAACCCCGAGTACGAAGAGTTGGCAGGTGAGTTTATGGAGTTTGCAAAGGCTCGCGGCATGGTCGGCATCAAAGGTCACCGCTTGGTTGGTGGTTTCCGTGCCAGCTGCTACAACGCACTTCCTTTGGAGAGCGTTAAGGCCCTCGTAGAGTGCATGCAGGAGTTCGAGAAACTTCACGTTAAATAATTTTTGTTCACAAAACTTATAACCTATCATAAAAGTCCGCAGTATGCCTACCATTGTGCCATATACCTACGAGCATAAAGAGGAGCGTGCTGTGGACTTTTATGGCTTAGTAGAACCTATGAAAATTTTAGTTGCAACCGAAAAACCTTTTGCAAAAGCGGCCGTAGAGGCTATTGCAAATGTTGTTAAAGAGGCGGGTATGGAACTCGCTTTGTTGGAGAAATACACCGAGAAAGCACAACTCTTGGAGGCTGTTAAGGATGCTGACGCACTTATCGTTCGTAGCGACAAGGTAACCGCTGAGGTTATCGCTGCTGCTCCCCAGCTGAAAATCGTTGTTCGTGCAGGTGCTGGTTACGACAATGTTGATTGCGCTGCTGCTTCGGAGCGTGGCATTGTTGTTATGAACACCCCTGGTCAGAACGCAAATGCTGTGGCTGAACTCGCTCTCGGTCTTATGATCTACATGTCGCGCAATACCTTCAAACCCGGTACAGGTAAAGAGATTAGCGGTAAAAAACTCGGCATCCACGGCTACGGCAACATCGGTCAGATTGTTGGTCGCTATGGCAAGGCTCTCGGCATGGACGTTTACGCCCTCTCGCCTTCGATTACCGACATGAGCATCTTCGAGAACAATGGCGTTACTCGCGTTGAGACCGCCGAGGAACTCTATGCTAAGTGTGACTACATCTCGTTGCATATTCCCGCATCGCCCAAATACCTCAAATCGGTAGATCGTCATCTCTTGGAGAGTATGCCTAAGGGTGCCATCTTGGTAAACACCGCCCGCAAGGAGGTTATCAACGAGGATGACCTGATGGCTGTCCTTGGCGAGCGCGAAGACCTTAAATATGCAAGCGACATCGCTGCTGCTTGCCAGGCAGAACTCGTCGAGAAGTATGGCAACCGCGTCTTTGCAACCCCCAAGAAACAGGGTGCAGAGACCGCCGAGGCTAACTATAACGCTGCTAAGGCTGCCGCTTCGCAGATTGTTGATTTCTTCGTAAACGGCAACCGCAAATTCCAGGTAAACAAATAATTTCGGGCTCCTATGGTAAAAATTAAAGCATTTGCAGGTGTACGTCCACCTCAGGCTCTGGCACACGAGGTAGCCTCGCGCCCCTACGACGTTCTCAACTCTGTTGAAGCAAAAGCAGAGGCAGGCGAGAAGAGCCTTCTGCACATCATTAAACCCGAGATTGACTTTGATCCCATCATTGACGAGCACGATGAGGCCGTATACTCAAAAGCCGTAGAGAACTACAAGGCTTGGAAGGAGAAAGGCTGGCTCGTTAAGGAGGAGAAGGAGTGCTACTACATCTACGCACAGACTATGAATGGTAAACGCCAATATGGTCTGGTTGCTTGCTGCCACTTTGAGGACTACTTGGAGGGCCGCATCAAGAAGCACGAACTCACTCGCGCCGACAAGGAGGAGGATAGGATGAAACACGTTAGGGCACAGAGCGCAAACTTGGAACCCGTGTTCTTCGCCTACCCCGAGAGGGAGGATATGAACGCTATCGTAAACCGCATCATTGCCGAGGCTCCAAAATATGATTTTGTGAGCGAAGATGGCGTAGGTCACACCCTGTGGCTTGTGGATAACGATGAGGATATCAAGAACATTACTGCCATTTTTGAGCAGATTCCCGCATTGTATGTGGCTGATGGTCACCACCGTACTGCCGCTGCTGCTGGTGTTGGCAAAGAGAGGATGCAGGCTAACCCCAACCACACCGGTGAGGAAGAGTACTGCTACTTCTTGGCAGTTATCTTCCCCGATGCTCAGCTCAATATCATCGACTACAACCGCGTAGTGAAAGACCTGAATGGTTTGTCGAAAGAGGAGTTCTTGGCAGAGGTAGAGAAAGATTTTGTTGTTGAGAAGAAGGGTGCAGACATCTACAAACCCAATGCGCTCCACAACTTTGGTCTTTATCTGGATGGCGAGTGGTACTCGATGACTGCCAAAGAGGGCACTTATGACGACAACGACCCCATCGGTGTTTTGGACGTCACTGTTCTCTCGAACCTTGTTTTGGACAAGATTTTGGGCATCAAGGACCTCCGCAGGGACAAACGTATTGACTTCGTTGGTGGCATCCGCGGCTTGGGTGAGTTGCAGAAGAGGGTTGACAGTGGCGAGATGAAGGTTGCCTTCGCTCTCTATCCCGTTTCTATGCAACAACTCATCGACATCGCCGACAGCGGCAACATTATGCCTCCCAAGACCACTTGGTTCGAGCCTAAGTTGCGTAGCGGCGTTGTTATTCACGAGTTTTAAGAAGAACTAACTTATACCTATTTATAATTAACTACTAAAAGTATGGCAAAAATCAAGGGAACAATCGTTGTTGATACCGAGCGCTGCAAAGGCTGCGAGGTATGTGTTGCCTCTTGCCCCTGCGACGTGTTGGCACTCTCGCCCAACGTAAACGGCAAAGGCTATAACTACGCCCACATGGCAAACCCCGACAACTGCACCGGCTGTGCAAGTTGTGCAATTATTTGCCCGGACACATGTATCACTGTTTACAGACAAAAATTTGAGTAAGCGCTATGGGAGAAGTTAAATTGATGAAAGGCAACGAAGTTATCGCAGAAGCTGCGATTCGTTGCGGTGCCGATGGTTATTTCGGCTATCCTATTACCCCCCAGAGCGAGGTAATGGAGACACTTATGGAGCGCAAACCCTGGGAGACTACCGGTATGGTAGTTGTTCAGGCAGAGAGTGAGGTATCGTCTATCAATATGGTTTATGGCGGTGCGTCGTGCGGTAAGAAGGTTATGACCTCTTCGTCGAGCCCCGGTATCAGCCTTATGTGTGAGGGTATGACCTATTTGGCAGGTGCCGAACTTCCTTGCGTGGTTGTTAATGTTACTCGTGGTGGTCCAGGCTTGGGTACAATCCAGCCCGCACAGAGTGACTACTATCAGGCAGTCAAGGGCGGTGGCCATGGTGACTACAAGACCATCGTTTTGGCTCCCGCTTCGGTTCAGGAGATGCACGATTTTGTATTTGATGCATTTGATTTGGCATTTAAGTATCGTAACCCCGTTATGATTCTTTCTGACGGTGTTATCGGTCAGATGATGGAGAAAGTAGAGCTCGCAGAGCAGCGTCCCCGCTGGACAGACGAGGAGATTCGCCAGATGCATAGCAGTTGGGCTACTACCGGCAAAACCGCAGACCGCCCCTACAACATCATCACTTCACTTGAATTGGATCCTTATGCACAGGAGCAGTTTAACTACAAGATTTTCGAGAAGTACGCACGCTGCGAGCGCGAAGAGGTTCGTTTCGAGGAGTACAAGTGTGAGGATGCCGACTACCTCATCGTAGCTTTCGGTTCTTCGGCTCGTATCTGCAAGGAGACTATCGAGATTGCTCGCGCAAATGGTCATAAGGTAGGTCTTATCCGTCCTATCACACTGTGGCCCTTCCCCAGCAAGAAGATTGCCGAGGTTGCAGCCAAGACAAAAGGCGTACTTGTTGCCGAGTTGAATATGGGTCAGATGGTTGATGATGTAAGACTCGCAGTCAATGGCGCAGTGCCCGTAGAGCACTATGGTCGTACAGGCGGTGCTGTATATACCCCCGATCAGGTATATGAGGCACTCAAAACCAAAATCATTAAATAGTTAAATCGTTATGGCAGAATATATTGTTGAGAAAACCAAAGAAAATTTGGTATATTCAAAGACTCCCATCCTAACCGATAAGGTTATGCACTACTGCCCCGGTTGTAGCCATGGTACAATCCACAAACTTATTGCCGAGGTTATTGACGAGATGGGTGTTCAGGAGAAGACCATCGGTGTTTCGCCCGTAGGTTGCTCTGTATTTGCATACAACTACCTCGACATCGACTGGATTCAGGCAGCACACGGTAGGGCAGCAGCAGTTGCTACGGCTGTTCACAGACTCTATCCCGACAAACTCGTCTTCACCTATCAGGGTGACGGTGACTTGGCTGCTATCGGTACTGCTGAGAGCATCCACGTATGTAACCGTGGAGAGAGCATCGCTGTGTTCTATGTAAACAATGCAATTTATGGTATGACCGGTGGTCAGATGTCGCCCAATACCCTCATTGGTATGAAGACCGCAACCTGCCCCTATGGTCGCGATCCCCAGTTGCACGGCTACCCCTATAAGGTTGCTAACTTTGTATGCCAATTGCCTGGTGTATGCTACGTTACTCGTCAGAGCGTACATACTCCCGCTGCTGTTCGCAAGGCTAAAAAGGCTATCCGCAAGGCTTTGGAGAACTCGCTTGCAGGCAAAGGTTTGTCGTTTGTAGAGTTCGTTGCAACCTGCAATAGCGGTTGGAAGATGAGCCCTGTACAGGCTAATAAGTGGATGGAGGAGAACTTGGTTGCTGAGTATCCTCTTGGTGATATCAAAGACGAATAAACCCTTAAACAGCAAAGAGATATGAAACAGGAATTGATTATTGCAGGTTTCGGTGGACAGGGCGTCCTCTCGACCGGTAAAATTTTGGCATACTCGGGTATGTTGCAGGGTTATGAGGTATCGTGGCTCCCCAGCTATGGTCCCGAGATGCGTGGTGGTACCGCTAACGTAACCGTTGTGGTTAGCGACCAGCCCGTAAGTTCGCCTATCGTTCAGATGTGTGATACCGTTATCGTTCTTAACCAGCAAAGTATGGATAAGTTCGAGCAGAGCGTTCGCCCCGGTGGCAACCTCATCTATGACACCAATGGTATCACTCACCACCCCACTCGTAAAGATATCAACATCTACACCATCAACGCTACCGAGGAGTGCGCTAAGATGGGTAACGCCCGCTTGTTCAACACAATGATTTTGGGTGGTTACCTGAAAGTGTGCCCCATTGTAGATATGGAGTATGTGAAGATTGGCTTGAAGAAGTCGTTGCCCGAGCGTGCTTGGAAGACCCTTCCCGCCAACGAGCAGGCTATCGTTCACGGTGGCGAGATTATTAAACTCGTTCACAAAGCCGAGTAAGAAGGAATGGTAAGTGTGGGGGAATCTCCCCCCCACACTACCTAAGAAATCTCCACCGGTCAAATAGGAATATACAATACGGAAAAATCTATTTGACCACTTAAAACTTCAAGGAGAGGGGGCGCACTAACCGTGCGCCCCCTTGTTTTTGGCCATTATCATCCGCAAAGGAACATAAAATAAGCGGTCGGATATACCACCCGACCGCTTACCAAATTATCATACTACTCTACGGGTTTATCGTCTTTCCATTCACCAGAATAGATTACCGAGCCGTTAGCATCATAAAGGATGCCTTTGCCATGGCTAAGACCATTACGAAAATCACCAACATATTTACGCCCATCTGCCCAATAATAAGTACCCTTTCCATTGGGCTTACCATTACTCCAATCACCCTCGTAGATAATGCGTTCATCAGCATCGTAGAGCACTCCTCTACCCGACTCGGCACCATTTTTCCACTCTCCTACATATTTGCGACCATTGGTAAAATAGAGCGTGCCTTCGCCATGCGGATTATCCTTGTGGAAATAGCCTTCGTAGGCTTTGGTATCGTCAGGATTGTAAAGTATGCCGTAACCTTCAAGTTGATCCTGGTTGAAATTACCCTCGTAGCGCGAGCCGTCTGCCCAATAGTAGTGCCATGACCATGACACACATTGCCACGCTTATAACCAACATAGCGGTCGCCACTTGGGTAGGTTTCATCTACCAATACCGACTTTGCTCGACGCTCTTGTGGCTGTTCATCGAACCTATCTTCGGCAAACCCCCTCATCAAAACATCTCCCCCTTGTCCTTGGGTATTGTAGTCATCTAAATTCTGTGCCGCAGCCATCACTGCAAGACTCACAAAGCACAATAAGGTCATAAATCTTTTCATAGCGGTAGTAGTTTATTCGCAAATATAACAAATGGAATGTAAAAAAACAAGTAGGCGTATGAATATCACACGCCTACCCAAACAATATCCGTCACGGATGGGACCTATTTGAACTCCACGAGTGCTTTGCCTGTCATCTCGGCGGGCTGAGCCACACCCATAAGTTTCAGCACTGTGGGGGCTACGTCTGCCAGCACGCCATTCTCCACGCTCTTTACCCTCTCCGATACAACAATGATGGGCACGGGGTTCAAAGAGTGAGCGGTATTGGGCGAGCCGTCCTCATTTACAGCGTTGTCGGCATTGCCGTGGTCGGCAATAACAACCACCTCGTAACCATTCTCCACTGCTGTGGTAACAACGTCCTTCACGCACGCATCAACAGTCTTAACGGCCTTGTGGATAGCCTCCCACACGCCCGTATGCCCAACCATATCGCCATTTGCGAAGTTCAGGGCTATGAAGTCGAACTCCTGCTTTTTGAGTTCGGCAACCAGAGCCTTAGCAACTTCGGGTGCGCTCATCTCTGGTTGGAGGTCGTAGGTCGCAACCTTAGGAGAGGGTATCAAGATTCGGCTCTCGCCCTCGAACTCAGCCTCCCTACCACCATTGAGGAAGAAAGTAACGTGTGCATATTTCTCGGTCTCGGCAATACGCAACTGCTTCATACCGAGCGAAGAAACGTACTCGCCAATGGTATTCTCCACATTCTCCTTGTCGAAGAGGATGTGCAGCCCCTCGAATTTCGCATCGTAGGGGGTCATACAGCAGTAGTAAAGGGGAAGTGTGTGCATACCTTCCTCGGGCATATCCTGTTGAGTGAGCACGATGGTAAGTTCCTTTGCCCTATCGTTACGGAAGTTGAAGAAGATTACCATATCCTGAGCCTCAATCAAGCCGATGGGCTTATCATTCTCATCAACAGCCACAATGGGTTTCACAAACTCATCCGTTACCCCCTCATCATAACTCTCCTGCATAGCTGCCAACATATCGCGCGAGTGCTTACCCTCGCCCTTAACGATTTGGTCGTAGGCAATCTTTACCCTTTCCCAGCGTTTGTCCCTATCCATTGCGTAGTAACGACCGATGATAGAGGCAATCCTGCCGCCACTCACTTTGAGGTGATTTTCGAGAGCCTCAATATAGCCCTTGCCGCTCTGGGGATCGGTATCCCTACCGTCCATAAAGCAGTGCACGAAGGTCCTATCCGACAGACCGTAAGCCTGAGCAATGTCAAAGAGTTTATTAAGGTGCGACTGCTGGCTATGCACGCCACCATCGCTCACCAAGCCCATAAAGTGTACCTTCACGCCCTTCTCCTTAGCGTACTCAAAGGCAGCCTTAATCTCCTTATTCTCCATAATGGAGTTGTCGCGGCAAGCACGGTTAATCTTCACAAGGTCTTGATAGACCACCCTACCTGCGCCAATGTTGAGATGACCTACCTCCGAGTTACCCATCTGTCCCTCGGGCAGACCGACATTCTCGCCATCGGTGCGGAGTTCGGCATTGGGATATTTAGCCTCCAACGAGTTCATAAACTCGGGCTGTGCCGTATAGATAACGTCTGCTTTGGAGTGGTTGCCTTTTCCCCAACCATCCAAAATCATCAGCAATACTTTTTGTGCCATTTTCTTTTCTATTTTATTTTAACCTAACTTCTTTCTCCGCTTTTTGTAAAAAGCGGAACCAAAAACTTTTAGTGTAACCAACTCTGTGCGGTTCTTTTCACTGTCTTGCTTCGGAGCCACCTACATAAGAGCGTCACTCTGACGCCTTTTTGTAAAAAGCGTAACCAAAAACTTTTAGTGTAGCCAACGCCTTGTGGTTCTACCCACTGCCTTGCTTCGGAATGAGTTTGCTCTGCCTTACTATTTTACAGCAGAGAGAATCAACTCCTCAGCCACAGCGATAGCCTTCTCCAAGCCTTCGGGGTTCTTACCGCCTGCCGTAGCATAGAAGGGCTGACCGCCACCGCCACCCTGCATCTCTTTGGCAGCAGTGCGTACAACATCGCCAGCCTTCACACCAGCCTTCACAAGGTTGTCGCCCACAGCAACAGCCAACTGAGGCTTGCCACCCTCGCGACTACCCAAAACGATAGCCACATCGGGATTGGCGGTGCGCAGAGCATAAACGGCATCCTTGACCATCTCTACGGGCATATCGACAATCTTCGACACCACCCTCTTATCGCCCAAGAGTTTGCCAATCTCGGCAGCCACCAATTTTGCTTTCTCGGCACGGAAGCCCTCAATCTCCTTGCGGAGATCGGCATTGTCGTCCATCATTTTGCGAATAGCCTGCAACAATACGGGCGAGCCAACGGTCTTCTGAATCTCTTTGAGAGTCTCTTCAACCTTATAGCCAGCCTCCTCAGCCACCGAACCTGCGATAGCCTCAATACGCCTTACACCTGCCGATATTGCGCTCTCGCTGACAATCTTGAACTGACCGATAACACCCGTTGCGCTAACGTGAGTACCGCCACAAAGTTCCACGCTCTGACCAAAGCGAATCATCCTCACCTTGTCGCCATATTTCTCGCCAAAGAGCATCATTGCACCCGCCTTCTGTGCCTCCTCAATTGAACACTCACGGTTTTCGTCAAGGGCGTAGTTTGCGCGAATCATACGGTTAACCTCACGCTCCACCTGGCGCAACTCCTCATCGGTTACCTTCTGGAAGTGCGAGAAGTCGAAGCGCAAGTACTCGGGGCATACAAGCGAACCTTTCTGCTCAACGTGAGAGCCGAGGATATCCCTCAAAGCCTTGTGCATAAGGTGGGTTACGGAGTGGTGACGAGCCGAAGCAAGGCGGCTTTCCTCGTCTACCACTGCCACGAAAGTAGCCTCCACATTTTCGGGCAACTCCGAGACGATATGGATAGGAAGACCATTCTCCTTGATGGTATCTACAACCGCAAGAGTCTTGCCATCTGCCGAGATGACACCCTTGTCGCCCACCTGACCACCGCTATTGGCGTAGAAAGGTGTGCGGTCGAAGACAAGCTGATAGAGGGTTTTACCCTTGGTTGTCACACGGCGGTAGCGCACGATTTTAACCTCTGCCGAGAGGTTGTCGTAGCCCACAAACTCGGTAGTAGCACCCTGTACGAGTTCCACCCAGTCATCATTCTCCACTGCGGCAGCGTTGCGCGAGCGAGCCTTCTGAGCCTGCAACTCCACGTCGAATGCCTCCAAATCGACACTCATACCATTCTCTCTTGCGATGAGTTCGGTAAGATCAATGGGGAATCCGTAGGTATCGTAGAGCGTAAATGCCGACTTGCCGTCAATTACCGAGCCGCCAGCCTTGCGAGTCTTCTGCATAACACCCTCCAAGAGGTTGATACCCGTAGCGAGGGTTTTGAGGAATGCGCTCTCCTCCTCGCAAATAACGCTTACGATAAGGTTCTGCTGAGCCCTAAGTTCGGGGAACTGCTCGCCCATCTGCTCCACAAGACCGGGAACAAGTTTGCAAATGAAAGGCTCGTTGAAACCGAGGTAAGTGTAACCATACCTTACAGCACGGCGCAAAATGCGGCGAATAACATAACCAGCTTTCACGTTGCTGGGCAACTGACCATCGGCAATCGAGAACGCGATAGTCCTCAGGTGGTCGGCAATAACCCTCATTGCAACATCTGCCTTCTCGTCATCGCCATAGCGTTTACCCGAGAGGGCTGCAATCTCGCTAATGCGGGTCTGGAACACATCGGTATCGTAGTTGCTCTGCTTGTTCTGCAAAACCATACACAGACGCTCAAAGCCCATACCCGTATCGATATGTTTGTGAGGCAGAGGCTCCAATGAGCCGTTAGCCTTACGGTTGAACTGCATAAACACAAGGTTCCAAATCTCAATCACGAGATGGTGTCCCATATTTACCATCTCCCTACCATCCTTCTCGGCACGCTCGGCATCACTACGCAAGTCGAAGTGAATCTCGCTACAAGGACCGCAAGGACCCGTCTCGCCCATCTCCCAGAAGTTGTCGTGCTTATTGCCAAGGATGATATGGTCCTCGGGCAGATACTGCTTCCAGATATCGTATGCCTCTTGGTCCATAGGCACACCATCCTCGGGCGCACCCTCAAATACGGTGGCATAGAGCCTATCCTTGGGCATCTTGTAGACCTCGGTGAGGAGTTCCCAAGCCCAATCAATAGCTTCCTTCTTGAAATAGTCACCAAAGGACCAGTTGCCGAGCATCTCGAACATGGTGTGGTGATAAGTGTCGTGTCCTACCTCTTCGAGATCGTTGTGCTTACCCGAAACACGAAGGCATTTCTGGGTGTCGGCAGCACGATTGTACTTTTTCTCGGCATTACCAAGAAAAATATCCTTAAACTGGTTCATACCAGCATTGGTAAACATGAGTGTTGGGTCGTTTTTCACAACCATAGGAGCCGAAGGCACAATGGTGTGCTGTTTGCTCTCGAAAAATTCAAGAAATTTCTTCCTGATTTCGTTAGATGTCATCATAGTCTATATATTGTTAAATTACTACTTCTCTTTTCAAGGTTGCAAAATTACATATTTCTCTCTAAATTTGCCATTCAAAGGAGTGCATTTTTTGCCAAATGAAGAAAAAAGAGTACAAATTCAACCCTCAAACGCTCACCTATGAGCCTGTGGAGCAACCTGCCCGATTAAAAAGATACTTTTTAATCCGCAGATGTCTGCTCTTTTTTCTTGCAGCAATGGTTATAAATCTCGTCTACTCGCTGACATATTACACGCCCAAACTGCGTTCTCTGGAACAAGAAGGCAATCGTATTGCTCATCGTTTTGGTGTTTTAGAGTCGAGATTTGGCTCTACGGAGGCTAAACTTGCCGAACTCGCCCACCGCGACAACTACGTCTACCGTTCACTCTTTGGTGCCGACACGCTCGACGTTGCGGGAGTATATACTCCCTATGCCGAGGACGTATACAACGCCTACAACAACGATTATGACGGAGTTGTAAGGAGTGCTTGGCAGAGGCTCGATGCGCTCACTCGCCTAACATATCGCCAGAGCCTTTCGCTCGACGAGTTGCAGGTGCTGTCAAAAAACAAGGAGAAGATGGCAGCCTCCATTCCTGCCATTTGGCCCATCGATAAGCGAGATTTGAAAGGTCCCATTGGTGCTTACGGTCGACGCCTACACCCCATCTACAAACGCTACATTCAGCATAAGGGCATTGACTTTGGCGGGCGTAAGGGCGACCCTATATATGCCACGGGTAATGGCGTGGTGGTGCACTCCGAGAAGGGACTTCGCCGTAAGGGATATGGTCAGCAACTTGTCATCGACCACGGCTTTGGCTACAAAACCCGCTATGCCCACCTCAGCGAACGACTTGTAAAGGTCGGACAAGAGGTTAAGCGTGGCGAACTGATTGGTTACATGGGCTCTACGGGCGGCTCCACAGGTCCCCACCTCCACTATGAGGTCATATATATGGGCAACAATGTAGACCCCATCAACTACTTCCGCCGAGATATGACCGAAGCCGAGTTTGACCGCATTATTGAGCAGGCGAAGACCACAACCTACGAAACACTCGAAGAGTAAACTATGAGCAGGCGTTATAACACATACCCTCCAAGCGAAAGTCGGACCAGCAGATTCACTTCTGCTCTTGGTCGCATACTCTCCGACACACTCATATTTGGAGTGTTATTGGTGGGTGTCTACATGCTATTTACGCTTTTTGATACTCCTACGCAACATCATCAACGCAAGCAAAACGAGCGACTCTCAGCCGACCTCATCTCCATAGAAAACCGCTACGACACAGTACAACAGGTGCTCGACAATGTCATCGAAAGGGACAAAAACGTGTTTCGCATACTCTTCGAGTCGGAACCGTACGAATTCGGGGATAATTCGGCAGAGATTCGCTGGAACAACCAAAAGCGACTCTCCGCGATGAGCGAAACGGAACTCTATCGCGAACTTGGTGAGCGCATGAGCCGTTTGGAGAGTGGAGAAAGGCATCTTGCAACACTCTATCAAAGAATGGGCAAAGCAGTTGATAGTATGGGGACAAAGGCAAATAACATTCCCGCCATTCAACCCATCATCAACACCGAACTTACGCTTCTCACCGCCCCTTACGGTATGCTTATTCATCCTTTCTACAAGAGCCTTGTTTCGCACCAGGGAGTGGACTACACCGTACCCGTAGGTTCGCGAGTCTTTGCCACAGCCGATGGCAAGGTCAAGGAGGTGAAGAGCACCAAGACCACCTCTGGACGTTATATTGTAATCGACCACGGCTCGGGCTACGAAACACAATATAGCCACCTCTCGCGCATAGACGTGAAAAAGGGGCAAAAGGTCAGCCGAGGTGATATCATAGGATTGACGGGCAACAGCGGCTTGTCACTCTCGCCCCACCTCCACTACGAGGTAAGGTTTAATGGTATGAGGGTAGACCCCATTCATTACTTCTTTATGGAACTCACTCCCCACGAATATAAACGTATGATTGAGATTGCACAGAGTGGTATGCAATCATTTGACTAATAATAAAACTATTAACCAATGCAAATTGAAGCAGAACTTTATGTGATAATACCCCTTGCCATACTACTGATTGCTATGGGTATTTTAATACTCGTAGGCAAGGGTGATTGGGCGATTTCGGGTTACAATACAGCCAGCCCCGAAGAGAAAGCGCAATACAACATTCGCCGCCTTAGGCTCATTATGGGTATTACAAGTCTTGCAGTTGCAGTGATTATGGTGCTTGATGCCATTCTTCATCTAAGATGGCTCATTTTCGCCACCGTACTCCCCCTCTGCATCCTTGTTTTGATACTTGGCAACACTTGGGCAAAGAACTAAAACAATACGGGCAGACAATGTTGATTGTCTGCCCGTATTGTTTTCATAACTACCGCTCTACTTTTCAGCGAGTTTGATTGTTATATCTTCGGTGGCAGTGCCTACATACCAGCCGTTCTCACCCTCCCCTTTATAATCTTGCGACCCGAAGGTAACCTCAACGGCTGCCGAAGCATAGTTGCCATTCTGTTCGCCATCCACATCGTCTGCCACAATCTCGTGTTTGTCGCGCGGGAAGGAATTATGAGTTAACGTAACCTTACCCTCTGCTGATGTAAATCCCACAGCCAGAGTATCGGTATAGGGCTCGTAATAGGCAATACCCGTTTCGCTATCCCAATACTGGTGTTCGCCACGTTCTATGGCACTCACACGAATACCCTCAATGGGACTACCGCTCTCTAAATCCTCAACCTCGACATTGAAAACATAGTCGGCAGATGGGCAGCCATACATTGCCACAGGACCACGAATAATATCTTCTATGGTTTCACACGAAGTTGCTACACTCGAAAAGCCGAGCACACCAAGCAGCCATTTTACAACTCTACTTTTCATATATCTTTGTTTTTAGTGGTGGACATTCAATGTATAGACACGCAAAAGCCCCATTACGTTGCACGAGCAATGATTTTTTTGTAAAAAAACTTGCGCCCAACACATTTATCGAGCGCAAGTTAATAATTTTTGTGCGATTATGCAACTTTTCTACTCTGCTTTGGGCAGTGTGGCAAGGGCGGCATCCATACGGCGGAGCGACTCCTCTTTGCCAAGCACCTCACACATATCGTACATACCGAAGCCTTTGGGCTCGCCCACAATCGTAAGCCTCCAAGCGTTCATCACCAATCCCATACCAATCTGGTTTTCGGCTATCCACGCGCCGCAAACCCTCTCCATCTCAGCAGCCGAGAACTCTTCTATGCCTGCCAAGAGACTCCTCAGCTCACCAATAATGCGGGGAGCGTCGGCTTTCCAATACTTCTTGGTAGCCTTCTCATCGTAGGCAGCGGGAGCCTCGAAGAGGAACGAGGAGAGCGACCAGAACTCCTCGGGGAAGGTTGCCCTCATCTTAATCTGCGAAGCGATTTTAACAACTTTCTCACGCTCAATGTTGATACCACGCTCGCGGAGTTGTGCCTCGTAGATGTCGGCAATCTCCTCATTGTCCCTTGCGTGCATATACTGAGCATTGAACCAATGAGCCTTATCGGGGCTGAAACGTGCACCCGACTTGCCTACCCTCTCCAACGAGAACGCATCAATCAACTCATCCATAGAGAAAATCTCCTGCTCGGTACCGGGGTTCCAGCCCAACAGTGCCAACATATTGATAAACGCCTCGGGGAAGTATCCGTCCTCACGATAACCTCTGGAAACCTCGCCCGAAGGAGCCACAAACTTCAAGGGGAATACGGGGAAACCCAACTTATCACCATCACGTTTACTCAGTTTACCCTGACCTGTGGGTTTCAAGAGCAGTGGAAGGTGTGCAAACTCGGGGCGGCTCTCCTCCCAACCGAAAGCACGATAGAGCAGATAGTGCAGGGGCAACGAAGGCAGCCACTCTTCGCCACGAATAACGTGGCTAATCTCCATCAGATGGTCGTCCACAATGTTTGCCAAGTGGTAGGTAGGAAGTGCATCTGCCGACTTATAGAGCACCTTATCATCGAGCGTGGATGTATTCATCTCAACGTGACCACGAATAAGGTCATCCATAGCCACAACCTCGTTCTCGGGCATCTTGAAACGAATAACCCACTGGTCGCCTCGTGCCTTGCGCTCCTCAACCTCCTCTGCCGAAAGGCGCAACGATGTGGCGAGCTTCTCGCGCACTGCATAGTTATAGCAGAAGGTTTCGCCTTTAGCCTCCATCTCAGCCCTCAGGTCGTTGAGTTCCTCGGGAGTATCGAATGCGTAGTAGGCGTTGCCCGACTCTACAAGTTGCAGGGCATATTTGAGGTAAATCTCTTTCCTTTCGCTCTGGCGGTAGGGTGCGTGGGGACCTCCCTCGCGTACACCTTCGTCAATCTTGATGCCACACCATTCGAGCGACTCCATAATATACTCCTCGGCACCGGGAACGTAGCGTGTCGAGTCGGTATCCTCAATGCGGAGGATGAAGTCGCCACCCCTCTGACGTGCAAAGAGGTAGTTATAGAGTGCGGTACGAACGCCGCCAATGTGGAGTGCGCCCGTAGGAGATGGCGCAAAACGTACTCTTACTTTTCTGCTCATATAATTTTGTTTTGTCTAACGTCTAACGTCCAACGTCTAACGTCTGTCTGTTTTCGACCGCAGGTCGCGACTTTTGACGTTCGACTTTTGACGTTTGACGTAAAGTTACTCGTTAATTTTACTCTTAAACATTGAAGAGGAAGTGCATAATGTCGCCATCCTGCACAGTGTACTCTTTGCCCTCGATGCCGATTTTACCAGCCTCTCTGCACGCCTTCTCGCTACCAAGAGCCACATAGTCGTCATACTTGATAACCTCTGCACGAATAAAGCCTCGCTCGAAGTCGGTGTGGATAACTCCCGCAGCCTGAGGTGCTTTGAAACCTTTGGTGTAGGTCCACGCCCTCGACTCGTCTGCACCCGTAGTGAAGAACGTCTCCAAGCCGAGCAGTGCGTATGCGGCTTTAATAAGGCGGCTCACGCCCGACTCCTCAATACCCAACTCCTCCAAGAAAATCTGACGTTCCTCGTAACTCTCCAACTCGGCAATATCAGCCTCCGTTGCAGCTGCCACAATCAGCAATT
This sequence comes from uncultured Alistipes sp., assembly GCA_937911745.1. Taxonomy (GTDB): domain Bacteria; phylum Bacteroidota; class Bacteroidia; order Bacteroidales; family Rikenellaceae; genus Tidjanibacter. Next base: position 217,749 of record CALDPX010000059.1, read on the forward strand.
CGGCTTTCTCCTCTCGGATAGCCTCCCTCACAGCATCAACGTATGCATTACCCGATGTGATACTCGCCTCGTCAACGTTGCAGACATAGAGCACAGGTTTATTGGTGAGCAGACACAACTCTGCCACCCACTTAGCATCCTCTTTATTATCTATCTCCACCGAGCGTGCAGCCTTACCCTGCTCCATAGCCTCCTTGTAGCGGCAGAGTATTTCATACTGACGCTTAGCAACCTTGTCGCCAGAGGCAGCCTGCTTTTGTGTCTTGCCGATGCGATTTTCGATGGTTTCGAGGTCTTTCATTATAAGCTCGGTGTCGATAATCTCTTTATCTCTCACAGGATTTACCGAGCCGTCAACGTGGGTAATGTTTGCGTTGTCGAAGCACCTCAGAACGTGGATGATAGCATCCGTATTGCGAATGTTGGCAAGGAACTTATTACCCAAACCTTCGCCCTTGGAAGCACCCTTCACCAAACCTGCGATATCCACAATCTCGATAGTCGTAGGCACCACTCGCTTAGGGTTGTCAATTTCCGCGAGTTTCGTAAGCCTCTGGTCGGGTACAGTAATCACGCCCACATTGGGGTCGATGGTACAGAAAGGGAAGTTTGCTGCCTGCGCCTTAGCGTTCGACAAGCAGTTGAAAAGGGTACTTTTCCCCACATTAGGAAGTCCCACTATGCCGCATTGTAAAGCCATATAAATGTTCTTTTTTTCTAAAACTTTCGGCAAAGATAACCATAAATTTGCTTTCTAAAATCAAAATTTGTAATTTTGAGGGATATATTAAGCGAATTTAATTTCTCGAACTATGAAAGATACCCTAAAAACCCTCGAACTGCTCGAAGAGCACATTGACTGCCTCGCCGAACAAGGCATCTATGAGATAGAGCGCGACCTTCTATTGGAGAGCCTGCGCAGAATGTATACATCCGTTCTCTCCATTGATACCGTAGCCGAAGAAGAGAAGGTTATTGATGCCTTATTGGGTTTGCCCAAAGAGTTTTTTGAGCCAAGCGATGAAGAAATGTACGGCTGTCCTCCCGCAGAATTCAAGGAGATAATCCCCGAAGAGGAGGTTGCAGAGGAGCCTATTGCCACCTCCATAGAGGAGGAGGTGGCAGAACCCACAGCAGAGCCCACAGCAGAACCCGAGCCTATTGAGGAAGAGAAAGAAGATATTGCAGAAGTCGCAGAAGCAGCCGAAACACAGCCTGGCTCTCAGCCAGAGAGCGACGAGATAGACCACGAGGCTTTAATCTCGCTCTACGATGATGACGATGAGGAGGAGCCCGCCGTTGAGGAAGAGAGCACAGAGGAAATCGCCTCCGAAGAGCCAGAAGTGGCAGAAGAAGAGCAACTCATAGAGGAGGAACCCATCATTGAAGTAGAGCAAGAAGAGGAGGAGCCTGTTGTAGAGGAGGAGGAAGAGCCTATCACAATGGAAGAAGAGGAAGAGTCACAATCGGTAGTGTTGGGCGATATTCTCTCTGCCGACCAGCCCACCCTTGCCGACAATCTTGCCGAACAGATTGGTACGGACGTAGCAACCGCCGTTGGCTCAAACCTTTCGCTACGTCAGACGATAGCCATAAACGACAAGTTCATCCTCCTGCGCGACCTATTTGGGGGTAATAACGACTACTACGAAGCAGCCATCGAAAAACTCGACTCGTTCGACAACCTCGACGAGGCAATGCTCTACATCTACGACCATTTCCATTGGAATCCCAATAGCGAGGGTGCTCGCCTGCTAATGGAACTCTTGGCTCGTAAACTTTTTTAGTAATAAGTACTAAGCGATGCCAAAACTCTATATCATACCAACACCCATCGGCAATCTCGAAGATATGACCTACCGAGCAGTGCGATTGCTCACAGAGGTTGACATTGTGCTTGCCGAGGACACCCGCACCTCGCAGGTGCTACTGAAACACTACGGCATAGAGCGCAAACTCTTCTCGCACCACAAGTACAACGAACACCAAACTGTGGAATTTGTTGCCTCGCGCATCGAGGCGGGCGAGAGTGTGGCTCTCATCTCGGATGCGGGCACGCCCGGAATTTCCGACCCCGGCTTTCTATTGGTGCGCACTTGTTTGGAGAGAGGTTTGGAGGTTGAGACACTCCCCGGAGCAACAGCCTTTGTTCCTGCGCTCGTGCAGAGCGGTTTCCCTTGCGACAGATTTTGCTTCGAGGGCTTTTTGCCACAGAAGAAGGGGCGCAAAAAACGCCTTGCCGCGCTTGTCGAGGAGTCTCGCACAATGATTTTCTACGAATCACCGTTTAGGGTTTTGAAGGCGTTGGGCGAGTTTGCCGAGGTCTTTGGCGCAGAGCGTAGGGTAAGCGTATCGAGGGAGTTATCCAAAAAATTTGAACAAACCGTTCGTGGCACACTTGGCGAGGTTATTGCCCACTTTGAGGCTCATCCCCCAAAGGGCGAATTTGTGATTATTGTGGAAGGAGCCTCCTCGCGCCATACCAACGACAACGAAGAGGAATAACAGCAATAAAAGTAAAATACAACCACTATGACAGAAAACCAAAACAACACCATACAAGAGGAGGAAAAAGCCCCTCTCAAACATCCCCGATTCGACATTCTGGGTTTCGCAAAGCGCTTGTGGCGTGGTGCCCGACTCTTTATGCACGGACGTTTCGACCTTAGGGAAGACAGCGCACCGCAAGCAGAAGTTGTTGAGGGCATTAGCAAAGGAGTAGATTTCCGTGGCACCAACCTTTGGGTATTGATGTTTGCGGTCTTTATCGCCTCGCTTGGTCTGAACGTAAACTCTACGGCTGTGATTATTGGTGCAATGTTGGTATCGCCACTTATGGGACCTATTACGGGTATAGGTCTTTCGTTGGGCATAAACGACTTCGAGATGCTCAAAACCTCTTGGCGCAACTTTTTGCTAATGGTCGCTGTAAGCCTTATAACCAGCACAATCTACTTTTTTATTTCGCCGATTTCTACTGCACAGAGCGAACTTTTGGCACGCACAAGCCCCACCACCTACGATGTACTGATAGCATTTTTTGGCGGTTTGGCGGGTATGGTTGCCCAAACTCGCAAGGATAAGGCTATGACGGTGGTGTCGGGTGTGGCTATTGCCACTGCGCTGATGCCTCCTTTGTGTACGGCTGGTTTCGGTATCGCAACAGGCAACTTCAATTTCTTCTTTGGTGCGCTCTACCTATTTACCATCAATGCCGTATTCATTGCAGTGGCAACCTACCTTGTAGTACTCTTTTTGCGCTACGAAAAGAAGACCATTCTCGACCCCGTACAGCAAAAAAAGAACACCCGCTACATCACGTTTGTAATCATTTTGGTTGGTGTTCCGAGCATATTGTTGGGCGCACAGATTGTACGCCGCACAACATTTGAGGAGAATGTGGACAGATATGTCAGCAAAGTGTTCCAATTCAACCGCACAATGATTGTGGATTACTCCAAAGAGTTCCATTACGAGGATGATCTCTCACGAGTAGAGATTAGGCTCGTTGGAGAACCCCTTTCGGAAGATGTCATCGACAATGCTCGCGCACAGATGGACGACTTCGGGCTCCACAAAACCGAACTCATTGTAAAACAAGCCGATAGCGACGACAAAATGGATATCAGCAAGTTGCAGAGTAGTTACGCCGACATCATAGAGGAGAAGAACAACCAAATCCGAGAACTCCGAGGTCGCCTGTCGTCACTCACTGCCATTGACACTTTGTCGGGTGCAGACATTTCGCGCGAACTTGCACTCGTAACCTCCAACGTTGGCTCCGTATCGCTCTCGAAACACACCACCTACAACAACGGCACTGCCGAGGGCACATCGGTGGTGGCAGTGGTTAAGCCTGCCGACGAGAAAGAACCGCTCGACTTGGAAAAAATCCGTATGTGGCTCTCGGTACGCACCAAGAACGGAAATGTAAAAGTCATTAAAGAGTAAAATAACGCAATCATTATGGCTCAGAAGGAGAGTAAAATAAAGGTTTGGGGGCAGAATGTTGCCTACTACACATTATTGGGTGTTGCAAAAGTTGTGGGACTGCTACCCTACTTTGTGCTCTATCGCATCTTTGTTCCCTTCATCTATTTTGTTCTGCGCCACCTTATACGCTACCGCCTGAGAGTTGTGCGCAAAAATCTCCGTAACTCATTCCCCGAAAAGTCCGAAAAAGAGTTACGCATCATAGAACGCAAATTCTATCTCCATCTTGCAGAAGTCTTTGTGGATGTGATAGATATGACAAGTATGACGCCAAAGGAGCTCAAACGTCGTATGGTAGTAGAGAATATGGAACAGACCGATAGTGAGATTGGTAAGAGCAACTGGATTGCTGCACTTGCGCATTTTGGTGAGTGGGAGTATTTCTCGGTCTATGCCATAGACCACCCCTACCACAACATTGGCGTCTATCATCCCCTGAGTAGTAAGGTTATGGACCGCTTTATGCTCTACATACGCCGCCGCTTCGGTATGGAGGTTGCTCCTATGAACTCGCTGGCACGTCCCGTATTGAAAAACCTCAAAGCTGGCGAGCAAATGGCTCTCGGACTCATTGCCGATCAGCGTCCTCGCATTGTTGATAGCGATAGGATATGGCGTACATTCCTCAATCAAGACGCTCGCTTCTTTGGCGGTATAGGCAACTACGCAAAGCGCTTTGGCATGATGGTCTATACACTTGACATAGAAAAAATTAAACCCTCATTCTACAAGTGCAACTTCATACAACTCTACGATGGTAAGGAGGATATCACCGAGGAACAGATTATGGACCGCTATGTATCCAAAACCGAGGAGATGATACGTCGCCGTCCCGAGTTGTGGCTCTGGTCACACGATAGGTGGAAACACCGCAAAGAAGCCGAACAAACCACAGCAGAGTAATTATCGAAAATAATCCAGCAATGCTCAATACCAAGGTTGTAATACTCAATTGGAATGGCGAGGAATGGCTCACTCGCTTCTTGCCTCGTGTTGTGGCTACACTACCCGATTGGGCAAGCCTTGTGGTGGCAGATAATGGTTCCGAGGACTCTTCCGAGAAGGTGGTAAGCCGTTTTGATGGTATTGAGTGGCTACCTTTGGGCAAGAATTACGGCTTTGCGGAGGGTTACAATAGGGCACTTGCGGATATGGAAGGAGATGTGTTTGTACTCCTCAATAGTGATGTTGAGCCTACCGAAGGGTGGCTCACTCCACTCGTGGAGAGGCTAATGGAGAGTGATAAAATTGCTGCCGTTCAGCCTAAGATACTCTCCTACTCTGAACCTACAAAATTTGAGTACGCGGGTGCCGCAGGCGGCTACATAGACCGCTATGGCTACCCCTTCTGCCGAGGTCGCATAATGGGCACCACAGAGCAAGATATGGGACAGTACGACACCTCGATACCCATTTTTTGGGCAAGTGGAGCCTGTATGGCTGTGAGGGCTGAGGCGTGGCGTAAGGCGGGAGGTTTGGATGGCGACTTCTTTGCCCATATGGAGGAAATTGACCTATGCTGGCGACTGCAATTGATGGGCTATAAGATTTTTGCAGAACCTCATAGTGTAGTATATCACGTTGGCGGAGGAACGCTGCCCAATAATTCACCCCGAAAAATATATCTCAACTTCCGCAACTCGCTCTGTATGATGCACAAATGCCTACCAGATGGGGAGCGTTGGCGACTCAGGGCAAGGATGTGGATGGATAGGCTTTCGTGGGTAGTCTATGCGCTTACGGGAAAGTGGAAGTTTGCGCGCGAGGTCTACCGAGCACACCGCGACTATAAGCGTATGCGTCCCAATCTGGACCAACAACGTACTATCATAAGTAAAACCTCTTCGACATCTACTATTGATACCATTTACCCCAAATGGGTAATTTGGCAACACATCATATATCGGAAAAAAGGGGAAGAACTCTATGGTTTTCTCTATAAGACCTCACCTATCACAAATCAACCCTAATCGAATATCACTACAACAATCAGGTACAAGATATACATGGCTCATAACTAATGAACTATGCTAATGAAGTATTTACCTAAGCACCAATGGATAGTAATTGCATATCAATCCTCATTCAAAGCACCTCCCCCATGCGTTAAAAAAAGTGCAAAATCGTTTGGAATATCCAAAAAGGTTTTCTAATTTTGTGTTAACAACAACTTAAAACAAGTTGAGATTTATATTTTTTACAAACTAATAAAACCAATTAACTAAC
>CALDPX010000060.1 GCA_937911745.1 uncultured Alistipes sp.
TATGTCAGTCCCCATTTCATTAGAACTCGCAAAGGCGCACCTCCGCATTGGAGATGATACCTCGCTCGATACGCTTATCGAGCAGTATCTGGAGATGGCTTTCGCTATTGCCGAGGATTATACCAATCGGAAACTTACGCAGGAGTTTTCTGCCGAAAGCCTCCCTGCGTCCATTCGAGCAGCGATTCTTCTGATCCTGGGGACTCTTTTTGACAACGAAGCCGATGTAGTTGTTGGTCGCTCAGTAGCGCAGCTGCCGCTCACAGCCGAGAAGCTCCTCCAACCTTGGCGCGTCCACCCTTATAGCAACGAGAACGATGTTTAACCACCGCATAGAGATACACGAGTACCGAGAGGTACGCGATGCCTACAACGACCGCACGAAGGAGTTGCAGCCCGTAGCCGTATGCTACGCCCAGCGTACCGAGGCGGGCGGCAGGGAGAATCTCTATGCGGGTCGCATCGTCCACGAGAACGAGGTGGTCTACACCATCCGCTATCGTGCAGGCTTGCTGGCGGGAATGGTCGTCAAGGATGGGGAGTCGCTCCGCAAGATAACCTCCGTACACGAGGAGGGACGCAGGTGGCGACTGCACCTTAAAACCACAAAGACAGATGCTGAAGATTGAGGTTAAAGGCTACCAGGAGGCGAAGGCACTGCTCGACCAGCTGCCGAACAATATGCAGAAGCGTATGCTCCTGGCGGCACTTCGCTCCTCGGCAAAGCCGATGTTGCAGGGCGCAAAGAGCAAAGTCCCCGTAAGGTCAGGCAGGCTCAAACGCCAGCTGCGCATCGTTCGCTTCCGCGATCGTGGTGCTCCCAAGTCCGAGGTGTCGATAGCGGTAAAACCCGTCTTCGAGAAGACCAAGAAGAAGGGCGCGATCAACCAATACTACGGCAAGTTTATCCACGAAGGAACAGCCAACCCGCGTGTGCCACGCAAGAAGGGCAAGACACTCGTCTTTGAGAATGCTTCTGGCGAGAAGATATTTGTCAAGAGCGTCAAGGGCATTCGTCCTACGCCCTACCTGGAGCAGGCGTACACCGAGAACTCGGAGCGCGTGGTGGCATCCTTCGGAGATGAACTCGCAACGGCAGTCGAAAAGTTTGTCAGTAAGAACTTCAAACCCGTAGAGAAATGACCGATTTCAAAGTCGAGATACTCGCCATCCTGGAGGCGGCACTTCCAGAGTTGGGCGACCGCATACAGGCGGGAGCTGTCGATGAACGCACAGCCACGCCCTTTGCTGCTTATACCACGCCCGAAGAGACTCCCATACGCACCAAGAGTGGTATTGCTGGCTATCTGACAACTTTCGAGGTGTCGCTCTACGACAAGCGCATCGCTTCGCTCGAACTGCTGCGCCACAGAGTGATTGCCGCCCTGGAACGCAAGGAGCTGGGTGCAAAAATATGCACCTATCGCTCCTCTACAACGGACTACTATCCCGACTACGACCTACATGGTGCTACGATGACATTTAGAATTGTGTAAACCTAATAATTGAAACCTATGGCTGAAACTGATAACAGAAAAATTGTGCAAGGCGAGGATATCATCATCCTCCTGGACGATAAACCTACACTCCACGCCACCACGCACAACCTCAAAGTAGACCTCGAACTCAAGGATATCCGCACCAAGGATACCAACGGCAAGGAGAAGTTCCCTGGCGACATTTCGTGGTCGGTAGATGGCGATGGTCTGGTGGTCATCGACCCCGCAATCGCCTCCTCGCACTCCTCGGAGGATGTCCTCGCGCTGGTGCTTTCCAAGAAGCTCGTCAAGGTGGTCTTGAAGTCGCCCGTATCGGGACTCAAGAAGACCTACTCTGGCGAGGGATACATCACCTCGTTCTCGCTCTCAACGCCTGCGGGCGATAACTCGACCTACAACTTCTCACTTTCGGGTAGTGGCGACCTCACGCCCGCAACAACCTAACGCCTATGGCAGAGATTACTATCAAGGGTAAAGCCTACCCGATACACTTCGGACTGCGCACACTCAACCGCTTTGCCATAATGCGGAACGAGGAGTTCTCGGACATCCTCACAGCCAAGAACGCTCTGGCATCGTTTGATGCGATTGTCGAGTTGGCTGTCATGGGTCTAAACGATGGCGCGGAGCGTGCTGGCAGCGACCACCGCTTTACAGAGAACGATGTGTGGGACATCTTCGAGGAGGAGCCAGAGTTGATACTCATCGTAAGCGAGATGTTCGTGGAGAGCATCACACCGCTGGCAGAGAGGCTCGGCAAGCTCCCAAAAAACTCGAAACGCCCAACGACCAAGAGGAGACAAAAGTAACCTACGAGTTATGGTACTCCATTGCCGTTGGGCAGATGGGAATGCGTCCCCAGGAGTTCGAGCAGATGACCGCTGCCGAGTTCTACTACGCCTGGGTCGGCTGGTCGAGCCGCCAGGTGGAGCTGCAGCAGCAAGCCTGGGAGCGAACACGCTGGGAGGCGTGGGTGCTGACATCCATTCAGCTCGACAAGAAAGACCGCAAGCCTATGCACGAGATGTACCCGCTGCCCTGGGATAAGGCTGACATAACACCACCAGACCTATCTATTGAAGAGCGCAGAGAGCGCGTAAACGAAATAATGCAATGTATCGAAAAGTAATAACGCTAACACTTGCCACAGCCACGCTGGGATGTTCGCCACTGAAGAATGCGCAGACGGAGCGGCACTTCGATGTCGCCATTGCGGACTCAACACTTACCAGGCTGATACGCTCCGAAATTGAGCGCAGCATCACAACGCTCACGCAGACCGAGGTGGAGTTCTATCCTCCGCAACCTATGCCCGAAGAGCCGAAGGCAGAGCCTGGAAAGAGTCCAGAAGCGGTCGCACCTCGAAGGACAACGCCCCAGCGTGGTGCGGTCAAGCGCATCACAAAGACAGAGCTCGTGAATGGGACAGAGAGTAAATCCAATACCGACTCACTCTCGCACAGCCGCATAAACACTGCTGCCAGGTGCGATGAGCAGTCCTCGCTCGAAGAGTCCCCGAACACCAGCGGCTCATCGTGGCTCAAGTGGTGCGCAGGCTGCCTGGCTCTGTTGCTACTCATAATCGCAATCCTAAAATTTAAGTAAACCCCAACCTATGAAAACACCGATATCCTACTACGGAGGTAAGCAAACCCTCCTCAAACACATCATCCCGCTGATCCCCGAACACGCACTCTACACCGAGGCATTCTGCGGTGGCTGCGCAGTGCTCTTCGCCAAAGAGCCTGCAAAGTGTGAGGTCATCAACGACATCAACACCGAACTTGTCAACTTCTACCAGGTAGCGCAGCGCAAGTATTCCGCGCTCAAAGAACTTATCGATGCCACACTCCACAGCCGCGAGATACACGCCCACGCCAAGCATATCAACTCTCACCCGCAGTTCTTCACTCCCGTAGAGCGTGCCTGGGCAGTGTGGGTATGCTCGAAGCTCGGCTTCGCATCGATGCTTGATGGCACATTTGGCTACGACCGTACGGGAACGACAACGCAGAAGCTCCGCAACGCCAAGGATGCCTTTACCGAGGAGCTCTGCGGCAGGCTCGACTATGTGACCATCGAGTGTGAGGATGGCACTAACCTTATCAAACGCTACGACTGCGAGGAGGCGTTCCACTTCGTTGATCCGCCCTATGTAGGAACGGACTGCGGACACTACAACGGAGCATTCAATGAGGAGGATTTCTCCAAGCTGCTCGAAACGCTGTCGCAGGTTAAGGGTAAGTTTATGCTGACGATGTTCCCGCACAAGAAGATCGAGGAGTACGCAGATCGTTGCGGCTGGACTATCCACCGCATCGAGCGCACCATCACCGCATCAAAGACCTCGCGCAGACGCCAGGAGGAGTGGATTGTTACGAACTACTAAATGGCAAAGGTATACGATGATCCCGTTTATATTGCCTCGTGCTCCTTCGGTAAGGATAGCATCGCCACGATACTCCTCGCACTCGAACATGGCGAGCCTCTCGATGTTGCGGTATTCTCCGAAGTGATGTTTGACCACTCCCGTAACATCAGCGGTGAGATACCCGAACACATCGAGTGGGTCTACTCGGTAGCCATACCACGCCTTGCCGAGCTGGGCGTTAAAGTAGATGTTGTTCGCTCGGAGAAGGATTATGTAACACTCTTTCACACGATAATACAGAGTGGAACGCACAAAGGAATGAAGCGAGGGTGGCTTATGGGTGGCAAGTGCAACGCCAACCGCGACCTCAAGCTACAACCCATCCACCGCTACTATAAGCAGTATCGTGAAAGAGGTGTGGTGCAGTATGTAGGCATCGCGCTGGACGAGCCAAGGCGTCTCGCCAGGATGAAGGATAAGGGATATATCCGCAAGGTCAGCCTGCTGGAGAAGTATGGTTACACCGAAGCCGATGCCTGGCGCAAGTGTGAGGAGTACGGACTGCTCTCCCCATTATACCAGACCGCCCATCGTGGAGGATGCTGGTTTTGCCCGAACTGCCGCATTCCCGTATTCTGCGACCTACGCAAAAAACACCCGCACCTATGGCGCGAATTGCAGATACTATCGAAGGTGGAAAACAAGAGTTCCGAGGGTTTTGTCTATGGTCGTACATTTCCACAAATCGAGCAAAAGATGGACGACTACGATAATACACAGCGACTATTCTAACACATTGAAAATAAAGTGCTTAATGTATTGCAGATTCTCGCGAATTAACTTGCGTGTTCCAAATAGTGATGTTATGTTTGCACTACAATAAAGCAGACTTAAACACTTAATACTGAATAGATTATGACACGCAAAGAGAA
>CALDPX010000061.1 GCA_937911745.1 uncultured Alistipes sp.
TTCTCTCATTAGCCTTAGGACTATTGACGTTAGACGTTAGACATTAGACAAAAAAGACAATGAAAAAAGGCGAATTTGGGCTCATAGATTTCATAAAAAGCCACACCACTATCCCCGAGGGAATGGTGGGTATTGGTGACGACTGCGCCATCGTTAAGGGCGAAGTCTTCGACACCATTTTCTCCACCGATATGCTCCTCGAAGGGGTTCATTTCCTGCGCACGAAAGCCTCACCCGAGGATGTGGGTTGGAAGTCGGCAGCGGTCAATCTGAGCGACATTGCCGCTATGGGTGGAGAGCCTACGGCAACATTCCTCTCCATTGCCCTGCCGAGCGATGCGCAAGGCGAGTGGGCGGAGCGTTTCGTGGAGGGTTATGCAGAAATCAGCAGGCTCTATGGTGCTGCTCTGCTGGGTGGCGACACCACCTCCTCTTTGCGTGATATTGCTATAAATGTGGGAGTTATGGGACGTTGCGAGCGTGGCAAGGCACTACTGAGGAGTGGCGCAAAGGTAGGCGATACGATATTCGTCACGGGCACACTTGGCGACTCGGGAGCGGGCTTAAAGGCTCTGCTTGCCGACCTCGACAATAGCCGCGAAGAGGTGGATTATGTTGTGTCACGACACCTCCGCCCCACACCCCGCATCAAGGAGGGCTTGGCACTCTCGCGCACGGGTTTGGTGGGGGCTATGATGGATATCTCGGACGGCATAGCCTCAGACCTCAGGCACATACTCCGCGCCTCGGGCGTGGGTGCCGAGGTGGAGATGACCGCCCTACCCCTCTCGACCGCCTTGGAGCATATCTGTCAGAGCGAAGGGTGGGACAAGTACACCCTTGCAGCCTCGGCAGGCGAGGATTACGAGTTGCTCCTCACTGCCCCCGAAGAGGTTGCCGAAATGGTCGATTTTCCGCTCTATCCCATTGGCAAAATCGTAGAGGGCAAGGCAGAAATCAGATGGCTCAAAGAGGGCAAAGAGATAGAGTTTAACACTATGGGGTTTACCCATTTTTAAGAGTATGGAACAGAAAAAGAAACAATACAAAAGGGTGCTGACCATTGCCGGCAGTGACTCGGGCGGAGGTGCTGGTATTCAGGCAGATATAAAGGCTATTTCGGCTATGGGGTGCTATGCTGCCTCGGCAATAACAGCCGTCACGGTACAGAACACACTCGGCGTGGAGAGCGTTCACGCCATACCCCTCGACACCGTCAGGGGGCAGATAGATGCTGTGCTCTCGGACATCGGTGCTGATGCTGTGAAAATCGGTATGCTCCACTCCTCGGAGGTGGTGGCGGTAGTAGCCGATGCTCTCGCACGTCACAACGTGAGAAATGTGGTGCTCGACCCTGTTATGGTGTCAACCTCGGGACACCGACTAATTGAGGAGAGTGCCATAGAGAGCCTTCGCAAAGTGCTCATACCTATGGCAAGGGTTATAACCCCCAATGTGCCCGAAGCAGAGATTCTCGCAGGGGTTACAATAACCTCTTCGGAACAGTTCCGCGAGGTAGCCCGACGACTCTCGCAAGGGGGCAAAGTATCCGTACTGCTCAAAGCAGGACACCTGACGGATGCAACGGTAATGGACTTATTCTATAATGCTGAGGATGACACTTTTACGGAGTTGCCCTCGGAGCGCATAACCACCCCCAACACCCACGGCACAGGTTGTACCCTCTCTTCGGCACTTGCCGCAGCCATAGCACAAGGATTGCCCCTTACGGAGGCTGCACGCGCAGCCAAAGATTACATCGAGGGAGCCATCCGCTCGGGTGCCGAATACTCCATCGGTGGCGGTCACGGACCGGTAAACCACTTTTGGAGAGTTGAGAATTGAGGCAAATGCGAGTAAGCGAGGGCAGAGGCTGCTTGCAGACTATG
>CALDPX010000062.1 GCA_937911745.1 uncultured Alistipes sp.
TAAAGAGGCGGCTGCTTGCCGCCACCTTTTGTGTTACCCTCCCCCTAAATCCCCCATAAAACAATGGTAAAAATATGAGTTCTCACTAAATAGGTGCGATGATTTGTTATATTATTACAAATCAGTGTATTATGGATGAGAAAGGCGATTGTTTTAAGCAGGGTGAGCACCTTGCAGCAGGATTTGAAGCAGCAGACCGAGGAGATTTTAAGGGAGGTTTACAAGGATGGTTTTAAGGAAGAGGAGGTTATTCTCATTGAGGACAAGGAGTCGGCAGCCAAACATTGTCAGATAAACGATGTGATGTTGTCGAAAGAGATAGACGACTCTACATTATCACTCCGCGAGAAGGTTGAGATCGTGAAGAAGGTTATCTATATGGTGACCGTAAGCAAACCAAGTAAGGGTGAAGCTGTAATCAAACTATATTATATATAACAAAAAAGGATATTTCTTTAACATAAAACCTTAAACTAATAGGAATTTGTGTGGGTATTAAAGTGGCAAAGAATGTTAAAATAATATGGAATGGGATGTAATAGATTTCTTTATAAAGACCATTTGGTTGTGTATACTTTTGTGGAACTCATCCAATGTCGTGTTCGGTGTCATTATGGAAGAGTGCGCAGACTATTACCAAGTAGTCGGGAAGGAGGCCCGCTTTGCCCCAAAGCAGTTTAAGCCCAAACACTTGCTTGGTCATTTGGGCGACATCAAAGCCATAGGCTTCGAGCGAGGGGCGGACAAATTGGGGGTGCCGGCAAGGCTCTCCACACAGGCGCGAGCAGCTCTCTTCTTCGGTGCAATAGTAACATTTTCCGACATAGGAACACGCCAAGCCATTATGCTCCTTTTCCAAACGGAGCAGGTGTTTATCAATCTGTCTGCGCTCCGGCAAAATCAACTCCTCGGCAACATTCAGAGGTAAACCTTGTTCTCGTGGGGTGATTTTTGTGGCAATTAGCAATACATTCTGATATTGGCGCAGTCGCTCCTTCGCATCGAAGTCGAACGGCGGGCATCCCCAACTCCTACCATAGTTTTCGCACTCGCGGCAATAGCCACCCACCACCTCCTCATTGTGGAAGCGGCGGAAGAGCTCCTCGGTGGGGATGGTTTGTGTCAGTTCCTCTCGTGTGTACTCAATCATAGCCACAAAAATACTTATTATTTCTTACTCCACTTGGGCGTGATGCCGATGAAAAACTCGAAGTTGATACCCGGCATTGGTCGCGAGAGCACCGAGAGATACTCCTCGTCGAAGAGGTTGTTAATTGTACCTTTTAGAGAGATGTCAGCCCTACTGAACGAAAGTGCTTTTTCGAGCGTGATATTGCTCATAAAGTATTTGGGGAGTTTGCCCGTCAGCGTGAGGTCGTTGGAGGACATCGTAAAGCGTTCCGAGTAGTAGCACCACTTATAGAGGAATGACCAACTGCGCCACGAGATTCTTCCCGTGAGGTTTGCCGAGTGACGGGGTATATATGGGAGCTGCTTGCCCACCGAGCGGTCCGCCTCGCTCATGGGTTCGCCCTCGTTAATGGAGGGTGTCCACGAGTAGTTGCCATCTATTGAGAGGTGCCACTCGGGGGTGAGTGCTACCGAGAGATTTGCCTTTGCCTCAATACCATAGGCGTGTACATCCTTAATGTTCTTGGGCGAGAAGAAACCCTTAACGGTTGGTAGCCAGAGTATCCAATCGTGAATGTAGGACTCAAACCAACTTGCCGAGCCGCTCAATGAATAACTCCCCTCTCTGCCAGCGGCAAACGAGAGTCCTGCATCGTATGTCCAACCGCTCTCCTTTTTGAGGTCGGGATTGCCACCAGGAAGGAAGTAGAGGTCGTTGAGCGTGGGAAAGCGATAGTTGCGCGACAGGGAAGCTTTGGCTGTGATGTTACCCCTCTCAGAGATCACTCCATCTATAAACAGAGCAGGAATAAGTGGTGTCCACTCGGTGCCATACATCTCCTCGCGCAGGGTTGCCGAAATGCCGAATCGGTCGGTGGGTCGCCACTTGGCGGAGAGCACTCCCGATAGTTCCGCACGACCTTTGCGGTATCCTACAATCGCCTTGTTTCCGTCTTGACGGATGATGTTTTTATCCTCGCTCTGCACAATGTGCTGATGGACTGAGAGGTTGGCGGTGAAAAGCCAATCGCTACCGATATAGTACTCGCCCTCGGCTTGACCATAGAAGGTGTCTATCTTACTGCGAGAGCGGGTCATATGTGCCATTGTACCGTTGCCCACATCACGCTTATAGTCGTATGCCATCCAAGTGTGGATGTAGCCCGCCTTGGTCGCAACCTTCCACTGCTCGCCGAGGTGGTCCCACGAGAGGATGCCTCGGAAGGTCTCCTCCCTTTGGCGGTTGTCGAAATCGGTGGCGTTGCCGTAGTCGGTAGTGAGCATTGGGAGTTCGCGGTTGGAGTTGATATACCACCCGTTGAGCCCGAAGCGGTCACCCCGCCCCGTATTATAATATGCCTCTTGTAAAAGGTGAAAATCTCTAAACGAGCCACTACGGTTTCGCTCTGTGGGGTAATACTGACCAATGATTTTCATATCATCATCGTAGATATTCTCCTTCTTGTCGTGGTTGCGATACTCGAAATCATTGGGCGAGGTGGAGAATACTGCACGGGTTGATACCTGCCAACTCTCGTCGCCATAGGTCAGGCGCAGGAACTCATCAAAGGTCCTAAAAGAACCCAGACCTTGAATGTATTGCATCCCAAAACCATCGCTCTGGGCGGGTTTGGTGGAGAGTTTGACGGCACCACCCATACCGCCACCCGTCTCATTGACCGAGGAGGTACCGTGCAGTAGCGAGGCGTCGTCGATGAAGTAGGAGGGAATCATTGAGAAGTCGGTCATACCGAGCATAGGGTTGTTGATGCGCATACCATTCCAAGTCACTTGCGTGTGGGAGGCAGAAGTTCCACGAAAGGCGACCGTAGAGAGGGTTGCACGACCATAGCTCTTGACAAAAATCGAGGAGTTGAAGGTGAGAATATCCGCCATTGAGAGGGCTACACTCTCTTTCAGCACCACCGAGTCGAACTTGGTCTGCTGCGTGCCAATCTCTTTCAGGGGGCGTTTGCCATAGACGGTCACTTCGGGTATGGCGTGGAGCCGCTTGTGCCACTCGACCTCTTGCGCAAAGAGTGAGGTGTGGCAGAGTATAAGTGCTATTATGGAGAGGATAATTTTCATAATTTCGGACTATTTCCAACAAAATGCACCCGGAATGATACCCACATAGAAACTATCGAGTAACTCCCTCTCTTTCGAGTAGCGATAGACTTTGCCCTGCTGAACATAGTCAATCGCATCCGCCACATAGACATCTCCATTGTAGGGGCTCACTGTGAGTCCATAGTAGAGCGTACCGTTGTATGACAGGAAGGGCTCGCTCGGCACACACTCTGAGGTCACATCCATCTCCCATACATCATCGTTGAGCCAATAGAGCCTATCCCCCGTGCCGTTGAGCTGCACCTCGGAGGGAGCGTCGCCAAACTCAAATCGGAACTGCTTTTCGATGGTGAACGACTCGGCATCAATGCGATAGAGCGATGGCGCTTCGTGTCCATAGGGCGAGCCTGCGTAGCCTCCGTCAGTGATGGTCCAGAGTTTATCGTTGCAATCCAGAACAAGAGATGTGGGTTGGATTCCCACCGTGAGTTCATCAACCACGGTATCTGTTTCGGTGTCGATTTTGAGGATTCGGTTTTGGTACGACCAGCAATTTACATAGAGGTACTTACCCCACTGCACCATCTGCTCTGTCGAACCGCTCTCCATAGTCATATTGGGCACCTCTATATATCCCGTAATCTCGTAGCGCTTGGGATTTACGATAAAAATTCTATTGTCCCAAATCTGCGTAACGTACGCCTTGGTGTCGGAGATGAAATGAATAT
Source organism: uncultured Alistipes sp. (assembly GCA_937911745.1). Classification (GTDB taxonomy): domain Bacteria; phylum Bacteroidota; class Bacteroidia; order Bacteroidales; family Rikenellaceae; genus Tidjanibacter. The sequence goes on from CALDPX010000062.1 coordinate 3,930, forward strand.
AGCGGGGCGAGGTGAAATTGACAATGCGCCCTACCTCCTTGAAGGTGCGGGTGTCTATGGCGAAGATGGCGTGGGAGTTATTGACCACTACCCAACCTATGCCATCACGAATGACCATACTCTGACACACATCGCCGAGCTTCATTGCGTTGGCGCGATAGAACACCTCATTCTCGACCTCTCCCGATGTGGGGTTGTAGTAGGAGAGCGTGGCGTTGCCATACTGAAAATTACCCTCGTTGCAGATAAAAAGTCCTTCTGGGGAGGAGGATGTGTCGAACTCCTCCACCAAGCCATACTCCCACTTCATACACGAAGTGGCAAGCAGGAGCCCTCCGAATAGCAGTAGCCTAACAAACCTTATCATCGTAGCGCTCTATTGTTGTGCTTGTTTCAGATTGTAATCATAAAGACCGAGCACCTCGGTTGAGACCTCACCGAGCCAGCCACTCTTGGCGTTGACGGCACACTGCACCTTCACAAAGTCTATGAATTTTAACTCCACAGGGTTGCCTTCGCCATCTATCGCATCGGAAATCTTGAAGTGGTTGGCATTTGCCGCCGCGCCCACATTGGCGTCATCGGTCAGGCGGTCAACCGAACTAAAATTGTCGGCATACCCCCAATCGTACTCGCCATTCACCCAATAGGAACCATTGCCCGAAGCGTCGTAGTTGCGGGCCGTGAGGCGGGTACCCGTGAGGGTGTAACTATCCGCCTCGATCCACAGAGGGTAGTAGTAATCCTGACGATGAAACTGCACGAGGTAGTCCACCTCGCCACTACCACCCAGATTGTCGGTCCACTGCACCGGCATTTGGGGCTCGGCGGGGCGGTAGTAGGTAACCGAGTAGTTCTGTATGGTGCCCTCCTTACCCGTCTCGGAGCCTGCAAGTTCATACCAAGTGTCGTCGGGCAGCGAGTTGCCATTCTCATCTCTCATAACCCACACCACACCCGGCTCCGATGAGCCACTGAAAGAGTTGCCTATAACACCGATGTCATATCCACCGGAGTTGTCGATGCTGTGGTCGAAGCCCACAACTATATAGCCACCAAAGCCACCGAGCGACACCCAAATGTCATCTCTCATTCGGCTCTCGGCATAGGTGGCGGCCGCCTCGGGTGTGGTCTGCGAGCCATCGAATCCACCCGTTTTGGTTTCGTTTATGAACTGCCCCGGAGCGGGAGTGTAGTCATATACCTTGTTCCAATTGGGACTACTACCGATAAGAGCGGGGCGGTAGTGCTCCATAGCACTACCATCCTCGCCTCCTATGTCGGTGGTAATCTCCTGGTCGAAATTGCACGACCAGCAGACCACCCCGACAATCAAACTAACTATAAATAAAAATCCTTTACGAAAGGTCATAATAAATGAATGTGTTTACTTGTCGAAACGAACTGCTACATCGTCGTAGGCAAAGTAGCCGGGAATGGTGAGGCCATACTTGCCACCCATCTCCTCGGAGTAGAGGAAGTTGAAGCGAACCTTCTTGACTGCGCCAAGTCCCGAGAGATCCCATTTCTGCCAATCGGTTACGACATTTTCGCCCTGCACCAAGTAGAACTCCACCTCGCTGATAGGCTCGGCGTAAGCATCGGCATCTACATCATCAAAGCCTTGGGCCACAATCTTCAACCAAGCATCCTCTGTGAGACCCTCCCAATTGCCACCAAAGTTATTGCCCGCCTCACTCTTCACACCGTTGTAGAGCTGATTGAGTGTATAGTTGGTGTTGATGACATACATATGGTCGATAACACGAGCCACATCATCACCAAACGAAATCTCGGGCAAGTTCTCGACATACGATTGGTCGTCCTTGTAGCCGTAGTGTACTGCGAAGTTGTCGCCCGAATGAGCCTCTACGGGTATCATATATTGGAGGTTGAACCAACCAAGCATCTGGTCGTTACCAGCATTCTCCGCAACATAGTCCTCGCCATAATACTTTGCGATGTGAAGATCTCTATCCTCATCGCTCCAACCCTCACCCCAATAGTTAGAGATGGCGTGACCACCACCCCAGAAACAGTAGGAGTAGTTGTAGGGGAAGGTGTGGGTGAGCTCGGTGTTGCCCTCGTCACACCAACGATACTCTGCCGACATCTGGTCTGCATAGGTCAGAGGACCGCCATATTGAGGATCGTCAATCAAATCGCTCCAAGTCGTAATCTCTGCTCCCGCCCAATCATAGGCATAATCCAAAGTGTAGGGCTCAAAACGAGTATCTGCATCCTCGAAAGAGAGCACACGCAACTCATAGGGCAACTCGGGTTCGGGTTCGGGTTCGGGCTCCTCACCTCCCTCTTCGCCACTCTCGGTTGCTTTGGGCAGGGTAATAACGCGACCGTCGGCAAGAGTAATAATAACGGTCGTTTCGGTCTCCTCTACCGATACAAAGAACGAGTCGCCGTCCTGGCCGTCCTTGCCAGCATCGCCTTTCTCGCCTTTCTCACCATCGGCACCATCTTTACCATTTTCGCCATCCTTGCCGTCAGCACCATCTTTGCCATTTTTGATAGTAACAGATGAGCCGTCGCTGAAATTGAGCACCACACCCTCGGTGGTGTACTCGGTAGAGGTGATTACCTTGCCCTGATTGGAGGCCTCAATGAGTGCCGAGAGGGTGGCAATATCCTCGGCATTCTGCTCTACCTTCTCTTCGAGCTCATCCATAGCATCCCAAATTGCACTGTCGTCATACGAGCAACCTGTCAGCGTAAACCCTACCAGAGTGGCTGCTGCAATAAATAAAAATCTTTTCATAACTCTTTGTTTTTTAGTGATTTATTTTGATTGATTAAGGTTTTCGCTTGCTATTCGTGCGTTGCAGTTTGAAACAAGGAGTGTCAACTCCTCGATGTAACGCCGACGGAAATGATAGTGATTGATGACCTCAGGGGTGAGTACAAAGGTGTGCCCCTCGGATGCCGCCGAGCGACAGAGGTGCATAATCATTGCGGGCAGAAGTTCGGCAGCAACCTCTACCGAGAGGTGCTCACGACGGGTGGCAGACCAGAGAGCCTCGCCATCTTCTCCCCATACCTTTATACTAATGTGATAGGTAACCTGCTTGGTTGGCAGCTTGGTGAGTGACGCCACAAATTGCGCAACAGAGAGCCTGCGATAGCGCACACCATCGCCCCTGCCGACTATCTCGACAAAGGCAGTATCGACAGGACTCGCCAGAAGCAAACAATAGAGAGGGTTTGCCTGCACTCGCAACGACTTAAAAAACTTCCACAAGTTGGTTTTGAGAATATAGTTCTCCCCCTTGTGAGCTTGGGTTTGGACCGAATCCATACTCCTGACGGAACTATTATAAGGGTTTTTATCCGACATTAACCGCCCAAACTCGACCTTATGAGCAACCCAATAAACAAGGTGCAATGCCCCTGTTTCGAGTGCTTTTTGGTCAAACAAAAAAATGTAAACGATTAAATTCATCGTCGCTCCCAGCCCGTATCCCAGCAGGCAAAGAAACAATAATGCAAAGGCAGGTCTTCTGACTTGTCCCGTTGTCGCGCCTTCCCAATCTTGTCGATCAGTGGCAAAGAGTGCGTCCAACATTCATCCTTTCTGTGGAGGGCAGATTAAAGAGCTAATTACCTCGCAGGATGGGACTTACAGCAACTGGTATTGTCTTGGTTTTTCACCAAATTCCCTTTTCACCGCTCCCGACGCTCAGGTCGTTCACGGCTCCGTTTGCAACGCAAAGATAGTAATTAATTTCGACACCACCACCCCTCCGCCAATTTTTTTTCACCTCCATTGATTATAATGTAAACAAAAATACCCTCTTGTAACTATGCCATCATTTATACTTCTGCCAATGTTTTCTCCTCCTGTGAGGGGGACTTCTTGTTTTGGGGAAGCCGAAAGGGTTGACCTTTTTTTGTGCTTGTGCGTTATGGTTGTGAGTCTGCGAAGAAATCCCTGCACTCGGAGTTGCACTTCTCGCTTCTTGATTAAAAAGACTCCGAACTCTTTTGGAAGGGGTTAAGCGTTACTCTATCCCTAATTCGGTGGAGTATAATTGAATATTAAGCCCTCCACAGTGCTGTGGAGGGCTTTTGTCAAGACAGAACCATTCTATATTATAATTACAGATGGTGTGGTAAATTCTGCTGAATACGATTAATACCCGGTAAACATCAAGTACTCCATCAGATCTTCGTAGTTATTCCTGCGGGTGGCATTTGAAATGAAGAACCAGTCTATTACGGTCCATACACCAAAACCTCCCATTGTAAGCAGCTTGGCGATACCAAGTCCAACATCGCCTATATAGAACCTGTCAACGCCTAAATATCCAAGCAGAACGGATAGGATAAGGGCTGTTGACGGACTTTTGTAGTCCTGTGTGAGCATCATTTGAAAGGCGGCATCATCTACTTGTGCCAATCGATCTCTTAGGGTTCGGAGTTGTTTATTAGTAAAATACTTTTTATTAAGTGCCACCCATTGGTTGATTTTGGAAGAATTTACAGTGTTACCATCAATAATGGCAATAAACTCTGCGAAGTCAGCGAGGTGGGTGGTAACCTCTTCCAATAAAGCCTTATCAACCAATTCTGTTGAGTTTAGCACACAACTCGTTGCTGCACCATTTGTGGTGTTGGCGTTGGCTACCACTACGCAACCTATAAGAGTTGCAATTAGAACAAAAAATTTCTTCATAACATTATAATTTAGTTTGTTTTCTGAAGCCCCAGACAGAAGTTTGATTTATGTATATATAATAGTATAACAAAACGTGGGACTTATTGCTTGTTTATCATTGGTCGAGGTTCTGGAAAACCCAAGTCATCAATAAACAGAAAAGTCCCACGCCTTTTGAGCGTGAGCGCAACTTCCATTCCGATGACTTTATAAAATTTTCCAGATTTCGACCAGTCGAATGTAAGCAAACGCTTGGTTATATGTATGGCGTCATAGTAAGACGCAAAAAATAAGCAATGTCTCTACATAGGCAGATGTTTGTGTTGATTAATCAACACAAATATAACTACTTTTTACCGAAGTTCAATATGCGTAAATGAAAATTGGGAATAAAGGTAGTGATAAACGTCACCTCCTTTTTTGTGATTTTGGTTCGTGGGCGAATAAAAAAAAGAGTTCCAACCTCGGAACTCTTTTTACGTCTATTTCTCCAACTCGGCAAGGATGCGGAGTGCGGCGTTGTAGATGGTGTCATCATCGAAACTTACGGTACCTCCATCGGGACCCTCCTCGAAATGTACACCTGCGGTCGTTCCACCCTCAAAGTGGCGACCGCCAAAATAGTTCCTTACTTCGTCAGCATCGCAGCCTACTTCGTCTGCGATGCGCTGCATGCTTCCGCTGGGAAGGCGGTCTTTGATGCGGCGCAATTCATTAAAGGTTGTAATCATAGTAATATAAGTATTAGTTGTTGTTAATCCATTAAACGCTAAAAATTAGCACCATAAAGTTACAACCCTTTTGTGGAATAAAAAAATTTTGCCACCACTTTTTTGCAACTTACATATTTTGACATCTCAAACTGACATTTTGTCAGTGGCAGAGTTTGGCAATAGTATATAATTGTCAGTCGTGGCAGACATTTTCTGCTTGGCACAGAGATTGAACAACAAAAGGCAAGAGCGGTGAAAATAGAGCCGCATAACAGAGAGATAACAACAAAAAAGTATAACAAATAAAACTATTTAAGAATTATGGCAAAGATTATTGGTATTGACTTGGGTACAACCAACTCGTGTGTAGCAGTTATGGAGGGCAACGAGCCCGTAGTTATTCCCAACAGTGAGGGACACCGCACAACCCCCTCTATCGTGGCATTTACTGAGGGTGGCGAGCGTAAGGTGGGCGATCCTGCAAAGCGTCAGGCTATCACCAACCCCAAAAACACCGTATTCTCCATCAAACGCTTTATGGGCGAGAAGATGGCTCAGGTGGCAAAAGATGTAGCCCGCGTACCTTATAGGGTTGTGGCAGGTGCCAACGATGTTCCTATGGTGGAGATTGGCAACCGCAAATACACTCCTCAGGAGATTTCGGCTATCGTGCTCCAAAAGATGAAAAAGACCGCTGAGGACTACCTCGGAACCACCGTTTCGGAGGCTGTCATCACCGTTCCTGCATATTTTAGCGACTCACAGCGTCAGGCAACCAAAGAGGCAGGCGAGATTGCAGGTTTGAAAGTTCGCCGTATCATCAACGAGCCTACCGCAGCCGCTCTGGCTTATGGTCTTGACAAGGCAGGTAAGGATATGAAGATTGCCGTATACGACCTTGGTGGTGGTACCTTCGATATCTCCATCTTGGAACTTGGTGATGGTGTATTCGAGGTTAAGTCGACCAATGGCGACACCCACCTCGGTGGTGACGACTTCGACCACGTTATTATTGACTGGATGGCTGCCGAGTTCCAGAGCAAACACGGTATTGATCTCCGCAAAGATCCTATGGCTATGCAGCGTCTGAAAGAGGCAGCAGAGAAGGCTAAAATCGAACTTTCGAGCAGCACCTCGACCGAGATCAACCTTCCCTACATTATGCCCGTAGACGGTATTCCTCAGCACCTTGTGATGACTCTCACTCGTGCCAAATTCGAGCAACTTGCCGACAACCTCATCCGCGCAACCATCGAGCCTTGCCGCAAAGCACTTAGCGATGCAGGTTTCAGCGCAAGCCAGATTGACGAGGTTATCCTCGTGGGTGGTTCGACTCGTATTCCCGCAATCCAGAAGGTTGTGGAGGAGTTCTTCGGCAAAGCACCCTCCAAGGGCGTGAACCCCGATGAGGTTGTGGCTATCGGTGCAGCAATTCAGGGTGGCGTGCTGACCGGCGAGGTTAAGGATGTGCTCCTTTTGGATGTTACTCCTCTGTCGCTCGGTATCGAGACTCTCGGTGGTGTATTCACCCGCCTGATTGATGCCAATACAACCATTCCCGTACGCAAGAGCCAGGTATTCTCCACTGCACAGGATAACCAGCCCGAGGTTGAGATTCACGTTTTGCAGGGCGAGCGCCAGATGGCACGCGACAACAAGACCATTGGTCGCTTCCACCTCGATGGCATCCCCGCAGCACCCCGTGGCGTTCCCCAGATTGAGGTTTCGTTCGATATCGACGCCAACGGTATTCTCAATGTGTCGGCTAAGGACAAAGGTACCGGCAAGGAGCAGAGCATCCGCATCGAGGCTTCGAGCGGCTTGACCGAGGCAGAAATTCAGCGTATGCGTGACGAGGCTAAGGCAAACGAGGCAAAAGACAAAGAGGAGCGCGAGAGGGTAGACAAAATCAACGGCGCCGATAGTATGATTTTCTCGACTGAGAAACAGCTCAAAGAGTATGGCGACAAGATTCCTGCCGAGAAGAAGCAGGCTATCGAGAGCGCACTCGCAGAGCTCAAAACCGCTCACTCCTCGCAGAATCTTGCAGGTATTGACGCAGCAACCGAGAAACTCAACGCCGCTTGGCAGGCTGCATCGCAGGACATCTACGCTCAGGCTGGCGCACAGCAGGCTCAGGGTGCACCTCAGGGCGAGCCCCAGCAGAATGGTGGTCAGCAGCAGGCTGAGGATGTAGAGTTTGAAGAGGTAAAATAACTTTCCGAGTAAAAGCGTGCCTTGCTGGTGATTTTTTCACTAACGGCAACGGGCGAGACCCTCATTTACGATGAGTAAACTGCGGGTCTCGCCTTCTTGTTTGGCACAAAATTTCCTCCGTTAAAATCGTTTTTTTGTCGGTAGAAATCCCTGCACAAAAGAGGCGTTACGTCTCCGCCTAAAATCTGCTCACTTATTTGCACTATTTTTTTTGGTGCGTTTTGTTAGTAAAAAACTCCCTCAGCAAAACCAACTTTTCTTTCGGAAAGTCTTACGCAAATAAGCGGCATCTTTGGTGTTGCACTACGATAGGCGAGTTCCTCATTTACGTCAAGTAAACTGCGGACTCGCCTTCTTGTTTAGCACAAAAGTTTCTCCGTTAAAATCGTTTTTTTTGGGGCATATGGGAGATATGGGAGAACTGAGAGATATGAGATTGGACCACAGCCATATCCCCCCCTAAATGTAGGGAGGTGCAAATAGCAATATAATCGAGCGAGTTATAGGCGCACAAGAAAACTCCCTCCGCAGTTTACTAAGCGTAAATGAGGAGGGAGTTTATCGCAGTGCAACGACTAAATCGCCGATTATATTGCTATTTTGCGTAGGCTACGGCACGAGTTTCACGAATAACAGTAATCTTAACCTGACCGGGATAGGTCATCTCGTCCTGAATCTTCTTGGCGATATCGTGGCTGAGCTGCTCGCTGTCGGCATCGGAAATCTTGTCTGCACCAACAATAACCCTCAACTCGCGACCTGCCTGGATGGCGTAGGTCTTCATAACACCGGGGTAGGAGAGTGCGATATCCTCCATCTCTTTGAGGCGTTTGATGTAGCTCTCCACAATCTCGCTACGAGCACCGGGACGTGCGCCCGAAATGGCGTCACATACCTGCACAATGGGGGCGATGAGAGAGGTCATCTCCATCTCCTCGTGGTGCGAACCAACGGCGTTGCAAACCTCGGCTTTCTCTTTGTACTTCTCGCAGAGTTTCATACCAATCATTGCGTGTGGCAGTTCGGGCTCGTCATCGGGCACCTTGCCAATGTCGTGCAACAGACCTGCGCGGCGTGCATTCTTGACGTTCAGACCCAACTCGGCAGCCATAATACCGCACAAGTTGGCGGTCTCGCGTGCGTGCTGCAAGAGGTTCTGACCATACGAAGAGCGGTACTTCATCTTACCGATAAGCCTTACAAGTTCGGGGTGCATATTGTGGATACCGAGGTCGATGGTGGTGCGTTTGCCCACCTCGGCAATCTCGTCCTCAATCTGTTTCTTTACCTTTGCTACAACCTCCTCGATGCGTGCGGGGTGGATGCGACCATCCGTTACGAGTTGGTGCAGAGCAAGGCGTGCAATCTCCCTACGAACGGGGTCGAAGCCCGAGAGAATGATAGCATCAGGAGTGTCATCAACGATAATCTCCACACCCGTAGCAGCCTCCAAAGCGCGGATGTTGCGACCTTCGCGACCAATGATGCGACCTTTCACCTCATCGGAGTCGATGTTGAATACGGTTACGGAGTTCTCAATAGCAGTCTCGGTTGCCACCCTCTGGATGGTCTGCACAACGATGCGTTTTGCCTCCTTGTTGGCGGTCAGTTTTGCCTCCTCGATGGTGTCGTTGATGTAGGTCTGAGCCTCCTGCTCCGCCTCCGACTTCATATTCTCCATAAGGACATTTTTCGCCTCCTCGGCACTCATACCGCCAATCTGTTCGAGTTTGACGTTCTGCTCACGGATGATACGCTCCAAGTCCTCTTTGCGCTTATCGAGCGATGCCAACTGACCATTGAGGTTGTCTTTGAGTTTCTCTACCTCGTTGTTCTTCTTGTCCAACTCGCTACGCTGCTGATTGAGGTTGTTCTCTATCTGTTTGATACCCTGCTCGCGCTGGTTGAGTTTCTGGTTGCGCTCATTGACGGTGCGATCGTGTTCCCTTTTGAGTTCGAGGAATTTCTCTTTTGCCTGTAACTCTTTCTCTTTACGAATCATTTCGCCCTGTGCTTCTGCCTCTTTCAAGAGAGCCTCTCGGCGACTTCTCACGGTGCTCTTGGTTATCGTATTCGACACAACAATGTAGACACTTACGCCTACCACTGCCGAGATAACCGCTGTTAATACTATTGTTATCATAATTTACCTTACTTTGTTAATGTTGTTATCGTTTAGTTATTAGTAAAATGTTGTTCAAAAAAAACCCACATAGATTCCAAGAAATGTTTGACGAAACTACCGAATCGTCATAGGTGAGAGCTCCGTATTATATATCGCAAACGTCTAACGGCACCACCGAAGTAGCACTCCCCCTTGCGGGGTTACCTAAGCCTGTTTTTGATACTACGAGTAACTCTCAATTTTTTAAGTGTTGAGTTTCGCAAATCTGAAATGGAATCAATGCGGGTAGGTTGGGTTGTTGTACAAATTATTTTCGGCTGCTTTTGGAATTCTTTTGGTACCTTCCTTGCCTCTTCTCGGTTACAATGCCCGCGCATTGCGCCCTCGAAGGAGTCGAGGAATCTACTCAAAATAGTTCCCAAAATTACCTCGAAATAATTTGCACAACCTCCCAATATAGATATTTCAATATGACAAATACATATTGAGTTCTATATCAGTCTTTATTCCTTTTGTATGTGTACAAAGAACGTGTTGGTCTTAGAGTGTGCAGCCTTTGTTATCCTCCCATTGCGCCCCTCTATTTGAGTTTTGCAAGGTGCGCTTCGAGCATACGGTCGAGGCGAGTGAGTTCTGCCATATCGTCGTCGAGACTGCGCGAGGTAGCCTGCTGCACCTTGCCCAGCGCAAGCAGCAATGCCGCATACGAAAGCACTCCTTCGTCGTCGAGCTCGAAGGTCGATTTGATTTTGGAAATCATCTCGTTAGTCTCCCTCTCAGCCTTGCGATACAACTCCTCCTGTGCGCGGTCGATAGTGAATGGATACTTGCGACCTGCAACCGTAAGATGTATTTTCAGAGGTTCTGCCATACTGCTTTACCAAAAAAACTTAATCTCTCACTCTCAAATGTTTCTCTACTTGTTCATGAGGGCTATGCAACGGTCAATCTCCCGCATAAGACGATTGATTTGTGCCCTTGCCCTCTTGCGCGAGGCGTCATCTGCTGCGCCTCCCACCAAACCTTCACCGAGCGATTGCAGCGCAACCTTTCTTTCGGCTGCGTCCAACTTCTCACGCAGAGCACGGTTCTCGCTACGGAGTCGTGCGAGGTCTGCTTCGGCTGCTTCGTGCTGACGCTCGAGGCGGGTGTTCTCCTCTATCACCCTTGCCACTTTCTCCGCCAATGCGCTTACAATTTGTTGTTTTGCCATCTCTCGGTCTAATTTTTCTTGGTGCAACACACCTAACCAATCACAAAAATAGCAATAAAAAATGAATTTCGAAAGAAAGAGAGTTGAAAATTATAACAATTTACAACCGCTCATAAACAATAAGCCTCCCCAAAACGAACTTTTGGGGAGGCTCCACATGATTTAGGGCTCTTTTTATTTGTCCCTCTTGTAGAGAAATCTCTTAATCTTCATCGAAGGGGTCTTCTCAAAACCATCCTTCTGCTCCTCGACCTTCGATACGCGGGCGAACTTAGCCACGCGCGTATTGACATAGTCACGAATTTCCTTCATGAGTTCATCGTACTTAGCTTGTACGTTGTCTTTGAACTCCGAAAGGGTCTCTTCGAGTTTCTCTTTATCGAGCGTTACCAATGCCACAAGCGAACCTTTATCGGCCACAACTATCGATTCAGTTACTAATTTGTGTGAGTTGATAACGCTTTCTATCTCTTCGGGGTAGATGTTCTCGCCCGTAGAACCTATAATCATATCGTTAGCCCTACCTTTGATGGCAAGATAGCCCGTCTTTTTATCTATCACACAAAGGTCTTTGGTGCGGAACCATCCGTCCTCGGTGAAAGCCTCCTTGGTAATCTCGGGATTTTTGTAGTATCCCTCCATAATGCAAGGGGTCTTAACAACCAATTCGCCCTCGCCCGTTTCGGGTTTCACGTTGATGAGTTTACCCTCTACGTAGATTGCAGGCAGACCCACTTGTTGCAACTTGGTTTTGAAGGGGGTGGCACCATAGATGAGGGGTGCCGTTTCGGTCAGACCATAGCCGATTGCGTAGGGGAACTTAGCCTCGCGCATAAACTGCTCGGTCTGTCGGCTCAGTTTGGCACCGCCCACGCCGAAGAATCGCATCCTGCCACCAAAGAGTTTCTTCATGGCAATGCCCGCCAAGCGGTGGAAGAGTTTGCGGAAAAGAGCGGTGGAGTAGAGCGCACTCATAAACTTGGTCTTGGTAAACTTTGCCTTCACCTGACTGTTGTAAATCTTCTCCATAATGAGAGGTACGGAGAGCATAATGGTAGGGCGCACCTTCTTGAAGGCAGGCATAAGTGCCGAGGCAATAGGTGGGCGATCCATATAGACCACCTGTGCACCATAGCCCAGAGGCAGCAACAGACCAAGTGAACACTCATAAGTGTGTGCCAAGGGGAGAATGCTGAAAAATATGTCGTTCTCATCAATGTTTTGCATTGTGTAGCAGAGGAAAACCTGCGTTGCGAGCGAGCGGTGGGTGTGCATAACGCCTTTGGGCGTGGAGGTGGTACCCGAAGTATAGATGATGGCTGCCAAATCTTGTGGCTCGGGAACCTTAGGGGTACCCTTCTCGTTCACGGTCTGGGAGATGACGCCAAGATTCTTGGTGCGGATGATGATATTCATACGCTGGGTGGTCTCCTCGGAGAGTTTAGTATAGAGTTTATCGCTCACGCAAAGAGCCTTAGCATCGGAGTGGGCGATAATTTTGTCGAGCTCACTGCCCGAGAATTCGGTCATTACGGGAACGATAACCATACCAAGATTTACGGCTGCAAAGTAGCAAACGCCCCAGTTGGGCATACTGCTGCTAAGGAGCACCACCTTGTCGCCAGCCGAAAGACCTGCACCCACGAGCAACTCGCCAACATAAGCCACGCGGTCTGCCATCTCGCTATAAGTCATACTCTCGCGCTCGAACATCGAGAGTGCGGTGTTCTTTGCAAAGCGTTTTACGCTATTGTCGAAGAGTTGTTTGAGAGTTTCGAATTTCATTGTTTTATAAAATTTATTTACCTTTGGTCGCAAAACCACACAAAGATACGTCTTTTCTTTGTGAAACGGCGTGCAAAGGTAGAATTATTGTTAAAACAACCAACCAATTTTCATTCCGAATTTGGGATGCTCAATAGAGAAAAAATATCCGAACAGATGTCACTTGCGGGCTTTGATGCGTGGGGGGTGGTAAGGGCAGAAAAACTCTCCGATGCCAAAGCGCGTTTTGAGGAGTGGTTGGAGGGTGGTGGCGATTATCGTTTGGAATACCTGCGCCGCAATGTCGAAAAGAGGTTTGATGCACGCGAGTTGCTTGCGGGTGCAAAGAGCGTAATTGTGGGAGCAGTGAGTTACAAAAACCGCTTCTCAGAGGGTTATGAGCCCGATTTTGACGCCCGTATAGCCTCCTATGCACTGTCGGAGGACTACCACACCACGCTACGCAATATGCTCCGAAAGGTGGCTCTGGGATTGGGGTTTACAAATCCACGAAGTGTGAAAATATGCGTCGATAGTGTTCCGCTTGCCGAGAAGAGCCTTGCAAGGCTTGCGGGTATTGGCTGGCAGGGGCGCAATTCGTTGATTATTAGTCCGTTGATTGGTTCTTTTTTGGTCTTGTGCGCGCTTGTTGTGCCCGAGGAGTGTGATGAATACAGCACACCCTTCGAGGGGGATGGATGTGTGGGTTGTGGTCGCTGTTTGCTACGATGCCCAACGGGCGCAATTGCCCCCAATCGTACCATAAAAACTGCCCTTTGCATCTCCAATCGTACCATCGAAGCGAGCCACGATGAGCCCTTCGACACCCGAGGTTGGGTGTTTGGTTGCGATGAGTGTCAGACCTGTTGCCCTCATAACCAGGCAGCACCGCTATTTAGCAATCCTGCATTCGCACCCACGTTCAACCCCACCGACTACGACAGAGCCTTTTGGGACAATCTCTCCCCCGAGGAGGCAGAAAGTTTGTTCGGAGGAACCCCGATAGTTCGAAAATTCAAAAATAGGTAGTATTTTTGTCGGATTGAAAGTAGATAATTGATAATTGAAAATTATGGCACTGTTTGATATATTCAAAAGACGCAAGAGCGAGGAGCCAGCGGCTCCCCAAGTGGAGGAGGTAGTAACTGAGCAACCCGAGCCCATCTCTCAGCAAGAGGAGATTGACGAAGGACTCCGCAAGACCAAAGAGGGTTTCTTTGGCAAGTTGGCAAGGGCTGTGGCAGGTAGGTCGCAGGTCGATGAGGAGTTCCTCGACGAGTTGGAGGAGGTGCTCATCACTTCCGATGTGGGTGTGGAGACCACCGTAAAAATTATCAAAAACCTTGAAGCGAGAGTTGCTAAGGACAAATATATGAACTCCGCCGAGTTGAACGACATCCTGCGCGAGGAGATTTCGGCTCTCTTGCAGGAGTGCGAAGAGAAGAACGAAAACTTCGGTCTGAGTATTACTGAGGGTACCCCCTATGTTGTGATGGTTGTGGGTGTGAATGGTGCAGGCAAGACCACCACCATCGGTAAACTCGCTGCTCAACTGCGCAAGGCGGGCAAGAAGGTCTACATCGGTGCTGCCGATACCTTCCGTGCTGCGGCTATCGACCAGTTGCAGGTGTGGGCAGATAGGGCTGGGGCTACGATGATACGTCAGGATATGGGCTCCGACCCCGCATCGGTCGCTTTCGATACGCTCAAATCGGCTGTGGCAAACGGTGCAGACGTGGTGTTGATAGACACTGCCGGTAGGTTGCACAACAAGGTCGGACTGATGAACGAACTCTCGAAGATTCGCAACGTGATGGCTAAAATCATCCCCGATGCGCCCCACGAAGTGATGTTGGTGCTTGACGGCTCAACGGGGCAGAACGCCTTTGAGCAGGCACGCCAATTCACTGCTGCCACAAAGGTCAATTCGCTTGCTATTACCAAGTTGGACGGTACGGCAAAGGGTGGAGTTGTCATCGGCATTAGCGACCAATTCTCCATTCCCGTACACTACATCGGCATTGGCGAGGGTGTGGACCAGCTGAAAGTCTTTGACCGCAAGGAGTATGTAAACGCCCTCTTTGGCAAAAAATAGTAGGACGATATGGTACAGCGTAAACAGAAGATTAACGTCATAACGCTCGGTTGCTCGAAGAACTTGGTGGATAGCGAGCACCTTATGGCGCAACTCGATGAGGCGGGCTATGAGATAGTTACCGACTCGAACTCTACGGACGCCAAAATTGTGGTTATCAACACTTGTGGCTTCATTGGCGATGCCAAGGAGGAGGCCATACAGACCATCTTGGAGTGTGCAGAGGCTAAGGCTGAGGGTAGGATTGAGAGACTTTTTGTGATGGGTTGCCTTAGTGAACGCTATGCCGATGAACTAAGGGAGGAGATACCCGAAGTGGACGACTACTTCGGTGCTCGCTCCTTGAAGGAGGTTGTAGAGGCTCTGGATGCAGAGTATCTGCCCGAACTCGAAACCGACCGACTGCTGACAACCCCCGACCACTATGCCTACCTGAAAATTGGCGAGGGGTGTAATTGGCACTGCGCCTATTGCGCCATTCCGCTCATCAGGGGTAACCACCGCAGCGTGCCTATGGAGAAGGTTTTGGAAGAGGCGGAAGGTCTTGTGGCTGTGGGTGTTAAGGAGATAATCGTCATCGCACAAGATACCACATACTATGGCAAGGACCTCTACGGAGAGCGCAAGTTGGCAGAGTTGCTCCGCAGGTTGTGCGCCATTGAGGGTGTGGAGTGGGTAAGGCTCCACTACGCCTATCCGACCGACTTCCCGCAGGATGTTATTGAGGTGCTCAGGGACGAGCCCAAGATGTGTAAGTACCTCGACATCCCCCTGCAACATATCTCCGACAATGTACTATCGGCTATGCGCCGCCGCATCAGCAAAGCCGAAACCGAGGAGTTGGTGGCACGTCTGAGGCGCGAGATTCCCGACATTGCACTCCGCACCACAATGCTTGTGGGCTTCCCCGGCGAAACAGAGGAGGACTTCGAGGAGTTGTGTGACTTTGTGCAGAGGGTGCGCTTCGATAGACTCGGAGCCTTTGCCTACTCCGAGGAGGAGGGTACCCCTTCGGCTCTCCATCTTACGGACGATGTTCCCGAAGAGGTCAAGGAGGAGAGGGTAGATAGACTTATGAAGATTCAGAAACGTATTTCGTTGGCACTCAATAGCGAGAGGGTTGGCAAAACGATGAGGGTTATTGTCGATAGGAGGGAGGGCGACTACTATGTCACTCGCTCGCAGTACGACAGCCCCGAGGTTGACGAGGAGATACTCGTTGCTGCCACCAAGCCTCTTGCCGAGGGCGATATGGTAAACATTGTGGTTACCGACTGCGAAGAGTACGACCTCTACGGAGAGATAAAATAAGCACCTCTCTCCCATCGGAGCGGTGGGTGTCACTGAGTGATGAATATGTCTATTAGCGGGCGATGCGTATCGCCCGCTTTTCGTATGGGTGCAGCGGAAAAGTTGAACGTGCTGTCGGGAAAATTCCGAAAACTCTAAAATTTTTGATAAAAATGTTTCAATGTTCTGCAAATATAATTATATTTGCGGAACGCAGTGGTGTGAAATGCCGAAAGATTGCGCACAAAGGAGAGTGTTTTAGGCATTAAATTTGGTTTAGACATTACTGTTTGTCGAGATATGTCATATTGTAATACATTGATACTTAACGGTTTAATCCCAACGGGGGGGGTAGAACGGACATTGAGTTCGGTCAAGGCTCCTTAGTGGCATATATTC
>CALDPX010000063.1 GCA_937911745.1 uncultured Alistipes sp.
CATTTTCGACAAGCGACTCCTCACGCTCTTCGAGGGAACGCATCTTCTCGTAGAGGTCGCACACTTCGTTTTCATCTCCCGTTACGACATAGGAGGTATTGCACCAATTAGGCATAGTACACTGTTTTTGTTAAAGTATAGAGCCAAAGACTCCATAGCGGTTTACATCGGTTGATTTTTTACGCATAGACCTTGCACCTGCGACTACATAGTTTGAGGGTGTCGGCAGATAGCGGATAGGTCTTGTTGAGATGGTCAGGGAACGCCTCACGAAACATCAGTTCGGCGGTCAGATACTCCTTGCAGAGTTTTCTCCTGCGTCGTTTCTTGGCTGGAAGTGGCACTACGATTGCTCGCTTTTTACGCTCCTTGGGCATACGCCATTTGCCTCCGACAAAGACGGCTTGATACTCTCTCTGCAACTCATTGTTGCGGTATGCCGAGATTGATACGCACGGAACATCGCCCAGAATGTTCTCACGGGCAAGGCGGTTAAGCGTATCTTCGGCACTCTTAAAACTGGCAAAGCACCCGAAATGGCGGGTGCGTTTTGCATTGAATACTTCTATCATTTTGCTTCGATTATGTTACTTGCAGACACTCCGAGTTGCAATCTCGGCATAGTGTGTATTAGTGTCTAAAAAAGGGTGCGCACATAGTTCGGGCATAGTTCTCCTCGCTATATGCGCACTCTTGGCAGGGTTCAATCCTCGTCATCGCAGTCTATACCTGCGGCAAGGTTGCAGATCTCTTGCAGTGCAGTTTCTATCTGCACAAGGTCGTCAATCTCAAAATGCAGGGCATCGGCATCTTTCTCCCACACCTCACGGGCAATATGGATTGCTTCGTGTATGGCGGTGGCAGATGCTTCCAATGCCGTCTTCACATCGTCTACGGTATGCACTCGCTCCACTGCGGGCATACCTGCGGCAGAATTTCTCTCGCTCATCACGGTTACGATACCTCTTGCCCGAAACAAAAAGAGCGTATTATCGGCATACACACGATAACACGCTCTTCACGCAATTACGAAATGATAACTATTGCAGACCTATTTCAGGCAGATTGTCGGATAGTTACTCCACGGATTAAGCCGCTTGTGCAGGGGTTTCGGCGGTTGTTGCAGGCTTCTCTGCACCCTTTGCACCCTTCTTTGCAGGTTTCTCGGCATCGAGTTTTGCAAGGTTAGGGGCAAAGTTCATTGCATCACGGATTGCCTTTGCAGCCGAGTGGATAGTCTTGGCAAAATCTCTGCTCGACTTCTCGAGGTCTACCTTTGTAGGCACAAGTCCAATGCGAGCCCACACACTATCCGTGAGGTCGTACTTTTTGATGCGGCTGTTACGATTATCGCAGATAATAATCTCTGCGGGAGTGGTGGCACGGAATTTCGAGCGGATACCGTCAGCATCTGCACGCAACTTTTTCTCCTCTGCGACTGTGTGCCAAATAGTGGCTACGAGGTTTTTAACTACACGGAAAATCTCGTTGTCCGAGTTATCTGCAGGCTCGAAATCCTTGCCCCAGAAATGTTGTGCAGTTTGCACCAATTCTCCGTCCTTGTTGGTTGAGTTGTAAACCAACATTACACCTGCAAATGCACCAAGATTTGCATACTGTTCTTTGTTCAATTTTGCTGTTGCCATAATGATTAAAATTTTACAAACTCTGCGCAAAATTACGCATTGCGGGCACTCTCGGAGTCGAACCGAGAACCTTACACGCTATAGTGCAAAGTGTGGCAACCATACGCCACGCACCCAAAAATATGCCGTGCATTTCACCCTGCACGGCACATTTTTCGTAACTTTGTCGCACCTATAAGTGTACCCTATAATTGGCTATCCATCAGAGCATAGTGGTGGCATAAGTGCATCAGCACCGTTCTGCTCCGTGTGTCATCGCACAATACCTGCGTACTCCAATTTCGGCAGGGTGTTTCTTTGGCACACCCCAGACCTTTTTCAGTCTGGCAGCAACACATTCGAGCGGTTGGCGGTTGGTGATTATGGGCATAACATTGGCAATACCCTTTTCTCAGGCTCCGTGCAGGGTGTTTTTCCTGCATAGTAACTTTTATCTCCGAGCGCACAAGGGCGCATTTATGGCATTATTTTGTTACCTCTCTTTTCTACACGGCTCTCGCACTCCCAAATTTGCGTGCTTTGCGTGTACGGACTATTTGCACAAATAGACCGCTCCAACTTGCTACATTGGTCTGTAGTTCCGCTCGGTGTGGTTATTTAACACCCTATTTAAGCGTTCCGAAACGCACGGACAATTTTTGATTTTCCCAGCCTCAAAAATAGGTTTCCCACAAAAAGGGCTGTTGTTTTCTCGCTTGTGCGGTTTGGTTTGTCTGTTTTGTAAATTTGTTTTTTAAGTGTTTATTTTTTCATTTATTTTTTCGTTTACTCTTTGCCGTTGTTGTTGGCGTTTGAGTACAGCACTATAGTAACACCGAATTTTCAAACTCCAAAACTTTTGCGAAAAATTTTTTTGTGATGGATAGCGATTTTAATTTTTGCTTAAGTATGGAACGCCCACGCGCGAGGGCTTGTCTTAAACCTTTGAAAATCAATCATTTGTAAAAAGTTGAAAAATTTTTCATTTTTGCAAAAATCAATTTTTGCCCGTTTCAACATATATAAACAACTGAAACAAAGTATTTTACACTGATTATCAAGTAGTTACAAAGTCAATTCTTTTATATATAGGTGAAAATGAACGAAAAAATAATTTTTTGTTTCAATTTGTTACTTTAATAGGCTTTTTTGTTCACTTTTCTATAAAGTAAACATTCTAAAACATTGATATTCAACGGTGTAAAAATTATAAAAAGAATTGGGAGGGTGTACACCCCGGTGCGGATTCGGTATCTGCCCTCGGGCCATTTTTCCAAGTCCCATTTTTGAGAAAGTGAACAAATAA
>CALDPX010000064.1 GCA_937911745.1 uncultured Alistipes sp.
ATCATCTATTGTGAGAGGCTGTGCTACGCACACAAGTGTCAAAAAATTAGACACTAATAGGGTCATAATCAATCGTTTCATACTTTTTTCGGTTTCTGCTTGATTTTGTGCCAAAGGTGTGCCAAAGTATGCCAAACGTTGATACTCAATACTTTACGATTTATGGCAAATTTGCAAAGTGTCTAATAATTAGACAATCGGTGTAAAAGGTTTGGACACCGTGCGATTTTGGATTAACTTTGTGGAAAGAAAATTGGCGAAAAATGGCAAAGGCAGGTAAATTGTTAATCGTGGATGATAACCGCTCGATACTCTCGGCGGTGAAGTTGCTCACCGAATCATTTTTTGATCAGGTGCTGACACTGCCATCTCCTAACACCTTGATTTCCACCTTGCAGAAGGCTGCTCCCGATGTGGTGCTCCTCGATATGAACTTCCACGCCGGCATCAATACAGGTAACGAGGGGCTCTATTGGCTCAAAGAGGTGCTGGCAAAGTTCCCCGAAACCAAAGTTGTACTCTTTACTGCTTATGCCGACATTGAGTTGGCGGTGCGTGCTATGAAGGAGGGGGCTTTTGATTTTGTAGTCAAGCCGTGGGATAATGCCAAGCTGATTGCCACGCTCCAAAATGCCTACAAGGCAGCCAAAGGCAAGGCAAAGAAGCCAACCAAGCAGCAGACTGCCGAGCCACAGGCGGAGATGTATTGGGGCGAGAGCGCAGAGATGAAGCGCATAAGGCAGATGGTCGAGCGTGTGGCCATCACCGATGCCAATATCCTGCTTACGGGTGAGAATGGCACGGGTAAGGAGGTGCTTGCGCGTGAGATTCATCGCCAGTCGGCACGCTGTCGAAAGACGATGGTGTCGCTCGATATGGGTGCCATTCCCGATACGCTCTTTGAGAGCGAGTTGTTTGGTCATACTAAGGGGGCGTTCACCGATGCCCGCACCGATAGAGAGGGAAAGTTCGAGACCGCCAACGGCTCAACGCTCTTTATGGACGAGATTGGCAACCTGCCACTACACCTGCAAGCCAAGATGCTCGCTGTGTTGCAAAATCGTGCAGTAACGCGCCTCGGTGCAAATGAGGCTACGCCCGTAGATATTCGCCTAATCTCGGCAACCAACCGCGACCTACACGAGGCTGTCGCAAAGGGCGAGTTCCGTCAGGATTTGCTCTTCCGCATCAACACCATACATATCCATATTCCACCCCTGCGTAATCGTAAGGAGGACATTGTACCCCTTGCCGAGCGATTTATCGAGCGTTACGGACAAAAATATGGCAAGGCAGGTTTGATGCTATCGGGCGATGCGGCAGAGAAACTCAAAAATCACTCGTGGGAGGGTAATATCCGCGAGTTGCAGAATACCATAGAGAAGGCTGTGATTATGTGCGATGGCGATATTATCTCGCCCGACCACCTTGAACTCCACACCTCGCAACGCCCGCTGAACGAGAGCCAGACCCTCGAAGAGATGGAGCGTCAGACCATCGCCAACGCCATAGCGCAGTGTGGTGGCAACCTCTCGCAAGTGGCACAACAACTCGGCATTACACGCCAGACCCTCTACAACAAGATTAAACGCTACGGCTTGTGAAACGACAGCAGAACATACCTTATGGCAAAATCTGTGCTTATGTGGCGGTCATTATCCTGATGGCGGCCTTGTCGGGCTATGTGTGGGCTACTAACCGCCACGCACACCTGATTGCCACCATTCCGATTATCATCTTCTGCCTATTCCGACTATTCCGTATCTACAACGAGCTGGTTGAGCGACTGATGTTCGTCTTTAACGCCGTGCAAAACGATGACTACTCATTCCGCTTTACCGAGAATCCCAATATCACACGCCACGCCTTGGTGAACCAATCGCTCAACCGCATCAAGGAGGTGATGGACAATGCCAAGATGCAGATACGCGAGCGTGAGAAATACTTTGAGTTGATAATGGAGTGCGCGGGTATCGGCATCATTACCGTGATGGAGAACGGTACGGTAGCGCAGACCAACACGAAGGCTCTCCGCATCGTAGGTATGGAGCGACTGAACCATATCGACCAGCTGCGCATTCTGAGCGAGGAGCTTTGCGAGGCTATGCACCGCATCGAGCCGGGCGCACAACTTACCGCACGCTTCACCACCGAGATTGGCGACCAAAACTTGGTACTAAGCTGCTCGGCTATGGAGTTTGAGGGCAAGCAACTGAGGGTTATCTCTATCGGCAATATCCACGAGGAGCTTGACCGCAAGGAGGTGGAGTCGTGGGAGAAACTCACCCGCATCCTCACACACGAAATTATGAACTCGCTTGCGCCTGTAACATCTATCAGCCATACACTTCTCTCGTCATCGGGTGATGCTGAGACTATGCGCCAAGGCTTGGAGACGATACACGCGACCTCGGATCGTCTGCTTCGCTTTGTCGATTCGTTCCGTGCCGTTACACGCATCCCCGCACCGCAGAAAGCACCGTTCTACCTCTCGGAGTTGGTGGCGGAGTCGCTGTCGC
>CALDPX010000065.1 GCA_937911745.1 uncultured Alistipes sp.
TTAACACAAAGATATAGAGCCATTTAGAAATGAAACTCATTTCCTGGTGGCACCATAAAGAAGAGTCTCCTAAATGCTATCAAACAGCGATTTAGGAGATTTACCTTTTCTCTGGACCCCGATTTAAGCTAGATTTGGTCTTATTATCGGCACGAAATTCTGTTGGCGAGCTATAAAAGTTAGGCAAAAATTGTAGCTAATCTAAACATAAATATTATTCACTACTTATTTGGTAGTGAACACTGAATCACTGTGGCGGTGATGATGGCGCCTGGGATGCCGACAAACATTGGTACAAGCTCGTTGCGTATGCCACAAAGCCACAGGACTACCAATATCAACGCAGTGGTCATAAGCCCCCAAAAAGCAACTCGCCCTGTTTTCTTAGGATTCATCTTTTTGAGGTCATTCTCCGACAGCACATTGATCAAATCGGGGCGAAATAGCACCAATACAGCACACAATGCAATAATACCTGCCACAAATAAAATTACCATAACAGCATCAAAATTTCAGTTCGAATATCACTCCACGACTATTGCAAATGTCACGCGACCCTCCTCGTTGTGTTTGAGGCGCAAGGTGCCGCAGTGAAGGCGGATGATTTGGCGGGAAACGGCAAGGCCGATGCCTGAACCGTCGGTTTTGGTCGTAAAGAATGGCGTGAAGATATTTTCGGCGACCTCGGCGGGGATTGCCGAGCCGTTGTTGGTTACCTCGATTTGGATGCGCTCCTCCGAGTCAATCGCTGAGCGGATAGTTATCTTGCGGTCGCAATCCTGCGCCAAGAGTGCCTCGGTAGCGTTTTTCAGAAGATTGACCATCACCTGCGACATCAGCGCACGGTCGGCATAGAGCATCGTATCTTCGGGCTCGATGCTTACTTCAACCTCGATACCCTCGTGCGGAATGAGCGACAGCGACTCCGCCACCAACTCCGAGAGGTAGAACGGTGCTTTCTGCGGTGCAGGGATGCGTGTTACGGCACGGAACGAATCGACAAAGCGGAGCAGACGGTCTGAGGTTGCGTGTATCGTCTCCAATCCTTGGTGCATTGTCTCGGCATCGCCCGACGATGAGAGGAGCGTATGGCTGATAGAGGTTACGGGTGCAAGCGAGTTCATAATCTCGTGCGTAAGGATGCGGGTGAGTTTCTCCCACGACTCCACCTCCTTGCGGTCGAGCTCCTCGTGAATATTGCCGATAGAGATAACCCTCAGATTCTTCCCGTCGAACTCCATTGCCGAGCAGCTCAACACCAAGTTCTGGTCGCCAACCTCGGTCGTAAAGTGCGATGTAAGTTGCTCGCCAGGCTCTATGCGGAGCATTGACTCATAAAAATCCTTACTCAGAAGGCGTAGCTGTCCTATATGATTCAGTCGCTCCATACCCACAATGCGCAGAGCCTTTGTGTTGGTCTGCACCACCGAGCCACTCTCCATTACGGTGATAATACCGATATTGGCGCACTCCATAATCAGCTCAAAATACTTCTCTCGTTCGCGTATCTTCAGTTTTGCATTATCCATCACCTTCTTGATGCGATTGAGTGCGTGGTTTACCAGCGCGTGGCGCGTAATGTTGGGATTCTCGGTAAATCGGAACGAGTAGTCATCATTTTGCACAGCATTAAATACAAACATAAGCTGTTCGACCAGAGAACCATAGATATGGAACAGACGGATAATACACAATATGATAATTGCTACGGTAGCAATCAGATGCGTTGGGTGATTTGTAGCCAAAACATACCCCGAGATGACAGCCATAAGGATAATGACCATTACATAAGTAATGATTTTACCGTAAGGTATGTTCTGCTGTCGTTTCACAGTCCGTAGCGTTTAATTTTGTTGTAGAGAGTCTGGCGCGTTATGCCAAGCTGAGTAGCTGCTTGTGATAGGTTGCCTCCGCATTGCGCGATAGCTGCGGCAATGGTCTGGCGCTCTATCTCTTCGAGTGTTTGTGCCTCGGTTGCGGGGCGTTGCGCGGAGTGAAGCTCAAGGTGGTCGGGGATGATAATATCGCCATCGCACATAATCACAGCCTTC
>CALDPX010000066.1 GCA_937911745.1 uncultured Alistipes sp.
CTAAGCGTAAATGAGGAGTCCGCTCTCTGAATTTTGGTGCAAAAAGCACCCGTTAGATGCGCTTATTTTGTGAGGGCGCCAATCTCGTAAAGAACCTCATTGGTCTTCTTCACGGCTGCAACGCTCTTCTCAAACTGCTCTTTCTCGGAAGCGGTGAGTTTGAGGGGCAGAATCTTCTCAATACCGTTCTTGCCGATAACAGCGGGAACGCCGATGAAGAGGTCCTCTGCGCCATACTCGCCCTCCAAGTAGCAGCTCGAAGAGATAACACGTTTCTGGTCGCCCAAGATGCTCTCAACAACGCTTGCAATAGCAGCACCGGGAGCATACCAAGCCGAAGTGCCGAGGAGTTTGGTAAGGGTAGCACCACCTACCATGGTGTCGGCAGCAACCTGAGCGAGTTTCTTCTTGCTGAGGAGCTGGCTTACGGGCACACCGCGGTAACTTGCTTTCTCTACCAAAGGAATCATAGTGGTGTCGCCGTGACCGCCGATAACCATACCATCAATATCGCGGATATCTGCTTTCAGAGCCTTTGCCAAGTAGCAGCGGAAGCGCGAAGAGTCCAAAGCACCACCCATACCAATCACGCGGTTTTTGGGAAGACCGGTAGCCTTCAAGGTGAGGTATGCCATGGTATCCATAGGGTTTGATACGATAACAAAGATTGCTTTGGGCGAGTACTCCAAGATGTTATTAACCACCGACTTAACGATGTTAGCATTTACGCCGATGAGTTCCTCACGGGTCATGCCGGGTTTACGGGGAACGCCCGAAGTGATAACCACAACATCGCTCTTTGCGGTAGCCTTGTAGTCATTGGTTACGCCTACGAGTTTGGTGTCGAAATCCAAAAGAGTCGAGGTCTGGTACATATCCAAAACTTTACCCTCCGAGAGGTCGGGTTTAATGTCGATAAGACATACTTCGCTTGCAACCTTGCGGATTGCCATTACATTGGCAGCGGTAGCGCCAACGTTACCTGCGCCAACTACGGTTACTTTTGTTGCCATTTTTTCCTAACTAATTATGAATTTTGAATTGTGAATTTTAATCCACCTTTGGTGTCTTTTAATTGTTCTCACTCGGCATAGCAAATAAATTTGCTTTGCCCTCGTTTAACCGCAATTTTGAATTACAAAAGTGCTTTGTAGCCCTCGGCGTCCAAGAGGTCGTCGAGTTCGGCAGGGTTCTCCATGCGGATACGTACAAGCCAACCACCCTCATAGGGCTCTTTGTTTACGAGTGCGGGATCGGCATCAACCTCGGGGTTGAGTTCGAGTACTTCGCCGGTAACGGGCAGGAATACGTCCGAAACGGTCTTAACAGCCTCGATGGAGCCGAAAACCTCGTGAGCGTTAACTACCTCGCCAACAGTGGGAACGTCTACGAAAACGATGTCGCCCAACTCGCCCTGTGCAAAGTCGGTAATACCAACCAATGCTTCGTTGCCATCTACAACTTTAATCCACTCGTGGTCTTTCGAGTACTTCAATTCTGCGGGAATGTTCATAGTGTTTAGTTATTAGAGTTATTAGTGTTTGTTTCGAATTTTATTAACCACAAAGATACATCTATTTTCTCTTTCGGCAAACATTATTTGTTATTTTTTTAGCAGTAGGCATTTTTGGTGGTTTTAGGGCTTTGAAATCTCGGTTGAGTTGCCTATATTTGTGGATTAAACCTAAAAACCACTACCAAAACTACGCAATGAATACTTTAATTGACCGCGCTCTGATTGAGAGCGCATTGCACCAGATGGAGGTTAACTCCGTGGAGGACCTCTCCATTCGACAGCTCGTATCGCTGGTAAAGAAGTGCGAGCAGGCAACAGGAGAGGAGTTTATACACTTCGAAATCGGCGTACCGGGACTGCCCGCATCGCAAGTAGGTATTGACGCACAAAAGCGGGCTTTGGATAGCGGAGTGGCATCGGTCTACCCCGCGCTCGAAGGCGAGCCCGAACTCAAAGAGGCTGCCTCAAAGTTTGTCAAAGCAATAATAGGTGCTGACATCGCCCCCGCACACTGCATCCCCACCGTAGGTTCTATGCAGGGAACCTTCGCCTCACTGATGGCTGTGGCGGCTCTTGATAAGAGGAAAGACACAATTTTATATATTGACCCGGGGTTCCCTGTGCAGAAGACTCAGGCAGACGTGCTTGGCATAAGGCGCGAAGCTTTCGACGTCTACAACTATCGAGCCGAGAAATTGGCTCCCAAGTTGGAAGAGTACCTCTCGACGGGCAGGATTGCCGCCATCCTCTACTCCAACCCAAACAACCCTTCGTGGATGTGTCTTACCGAGAGCGAACTGAGGACCATCGGAGAACTTGCGAATAAGTACGAAGCAGTTGTAATTGAGGACTTGGCGTATCTCACTATGGATTTCCGCAAGGATGTAAATCCCACAACAGGACTCCCCACACAAGTGAGTGTAACGCCTTGGGCAAAGGACTACATTTTGCTGATGAGTGC
Organism: uncultured Alistipes sp.; assembly: GCA_937911745.1. Classification (GTDB taxonomy): domain Bacteria; phylum Bacteroidota; class Bacteroidia; order Bacteroidales; family Rikenellaceae; genus Tidjanibacter. Next base: position 2,478 of record CALDPX010000066.1, read on the forward strand.
ATCCAAAATTTTCTCCTATGCAGGAGAGCGCATTGCCGTAGCTTGCATCTCCGACCACCTCTTTGCCCGCAAGAGCGAAGACCTCAGGGAGCGTTTTGGTCTGCCCTCATTCGGAAATGTCTTTGTACATAAACTCATCTATACTCTCTCATCGGGAGTATCGCATTCGGCTCAGATGGCTCTTGCCGAGATGCTTGGTCGTGCTGCCGAGGGAACATACAACTACCGAGAGGAGGTTAGGGAGTATGCTTTGCGCACAGAGCGTATTCGCGAAATTCTCTCGCGCCACGGCTTCCATTTGGTCTACGACAAGGATGTGGACGAACCCGTTGGTAGTGGCTTCTTCTTCACTATTGGCTACAAGGATATGAAGGGAGGCGAGTTGCTCGAAAAACTCTTGCAGTGTGGTGTGAGCGGTATTGTACTGACCACCACAGGAGCAGAGTATGAGGGTATTCGTGCCTGCTCATCGGCCATCAAACCACACCACTACGACCTGCTGGATGAGCGTTTGGCAATGTTCGAGAAATTAGTAGAATAAATCTCAATCCTCAACTCCCAATTCTCAATTCGAAAATATATGGCAAACTATGTTACAGCTGCCGAGGCAGCAAAATTGATTAAGAGTTTCGACAAAGTATATGTTCAGGGCTCCACAAGTATCCCCGAGGTGTTGGTGGATGCTATGGTTGCGAGGGCTGACGAGTTGCGCGGTGTGGAGGTGTATAGTGCCTTCGCCATCGGCACACGCGACATCCCCTATGGCACTCCCGAGATGATGGAGAGTTTCACGCCCCAGAGTTTCTTTGTAGCAAACAACTACCGCAAGGCTATCGCCTCGGGCTATGGCTCCATAATACCTTGCTTCTTGGGCGAGGTACCTGCGCTGGTTAGGGAAGGCTATGTGAAGTACGATGTCGCGCTGCTAAACTGTTCGGAGCCAGATGCTAACGGTTATTGCAGTTTCGGCATCTCGGCTGACCTGGCAGTGAGCGCTGCCGAGACCGCAAAAATCATCATCGCACAGATTAACCCCCGCATTCCCTACACCTATGGCGATGCGCTGGTACACATCGACCGCATAGATGCCGCAGTGAGAGTTGATTGCGAGCCTGTTGCTCTGCCCACCGTTGAGCCCAACGAGGAGGAGAGGAAGATTGGCGGCTATATTGCCGAACAGATACCCGATGGTGCAACATTGCAGATTGGCGTGGGCGGTATTCCCAATGCTGTACTTGCGGCACTTACGAACCACAAAAACCTCGGTCTGCATACCGAGGCTCTGACCGATGGCGTGGTGCCACTTATCAATAGTGGTGTTATTGACAACTCTCAGAAGGTTGTAGAAAGGGGCAAAACCGTTTGCTGCCTCTCGCTCGGCTCACGCAGACTCTATGACTATATGGACTACAACCCCGACCTATTGGTGAAAGATGTGGCGTGGACTAACGATCCTTTCCGCATCCGCCAAAACCCCAAGGCTATGGCTATTAACTCCGCCATCGAGGTTGACCTTACGGGTCAGGTGTGTGCCGACTCCATAGGTACCCGCATCTTCTCGGGCGTGGGTGGTCAGCACGACTTTATGTATGGTGCAGCACTCTCCGAGGGTGGCAAAACTTTCATCGCTATGAACTCCATAACCCCCAAGGGTGTGTCGAAAATCAAACCCGTCTTGACCGAGGGTGCAGGCGTTGTTACCACCCGCTTCCAGACGCAATATGTGGTTACGGAGTATGGCGCAGCATTCCTCAAAGGCAAGAACCTTGCAGAGAGAGCAAGAGCACTCATTGAGATTGCCCATCCCTCGGTGCGCGAGGAGTTGGAAAGGGCTGCTTGTGAGAGGTTTGGTTATTCGTTCCTAAGGTTGAAGAACATATAAACTCCACCTTGAAAAGTTTACAATCAAACACAAGTCAATAGACAAAAAAAACTGAGCCTCCACAGTCGAAGGCTCAGTTTTTTATCGTTGGTATATAATTGACCACGCCACATGCGGCTCCCACAATCGAGTACGGAGCATTTCGAACGTCATCTTTTTGCCAAACTCTCCACAGCAGTGTGGCTTACTACTCCATAGGCGCGACAACAACCTCCATGCCCTCGTCAGCAAGGAGCGTGGGAATATGGGCTATTACCTCGGGCGCATAGCCTATGGTGTGGAAGGGGTAGAAAACACTCGGCTTTATGGTGCGAGCAGCCTCAACGGCCATCTCTACGGTCATCGTATAAGGAAGATTTACGGGCAAAAAGAGGTAGTCGATACCCTCCACAGCCCTCATCTCGGGCGTCAGTTCCGTGTCACCACCAACATAGGTGCGTCTTCCTGCCATCTCAATGATGTAACCATTGTCGCCCCTCTCGCGGGGATGATATTGCGTGCGCTCTATATTGTAGGCAGGCACTCGCTCCACCGCCAACCACGAGTTCATAAAGGTGCGATTGTTCTCACTAAGCACCTCGGCACCCTCCAACTCCGCAGCCACAACAGCATTGGTAATGATTACCGTATCGCTCTTGCGGAGCATTCGGATTGCTTCGGGGTCGAAGTGGTCATCGTGGTGATGGGTTATGAGTATAGCGTCAGCCTTAGGCAGAGTCGTAAAATCTGCCTCCGAACAGCAAGGGTCTACATAGACGTGCTTGCCGTCCCACTCCAAACCTATTGTTGCGTGCCCAAACAGAGCGAAAATAATATCACCTCTGCTATCTCCCGCCCTGCGGTCTTGTACAAAATCTTTTTTCATACCTTAGTTTTTTTGTCCAACGACTTTTTGGGTTGAAAGTTAAAAGTTGAAAGTTGTGGTGCAGATTGCGCCTGCTTATTTTATTACTGCGCCAGAGGCGCACCAAAATTTTCAATTTTCAATTCTCAATTCTCAATTCTTCAAATACTTATTGAGCCATCCGAAGAACTCGCGATTCCAGACAAGCGAGTTCTGGGGCTGGAATACTTGGTGTGCTTCGTTCTCGAATGCCACAAGACGTGCGGGTACACCCTGCAATTTTGCTGCCGTAAATGCCTCCAAACTCTGTGTGAAGGGGATGCGGAAGTCTTGTTCGCCCGTGAAGATGAGGATGGGGGTATCCCACTTAGCGACTGCTTTGTGGGGCGAATTGCGGTAACTGCGCTGAGCGGTGCGGTTTTTGGTGTCCCAATATGCGCCGCCGTAGTCGTTGTTTACAAACCACATCTCCTCGGTGTGACCATACATACTCTCGAAGTTGAAGATGCCGCAGTGTGAGATGAGGGCTTTGAAGCGTCCCTCGTGATGACCTGCCAGATAGTATACCGAGTAACCGCCATAACTTGCACCCACTGCACCCAGACGCTCCTCGTCACTCCAAGGCTCCGAAGCCACATTGTCGATGGCTGCGAGATAGTCGCGGATGTTCTGACCGCTGTAATCGCCCGAAATCTGGTCGAGCCACTCCTGACCGAACGAGGGCAAGCCCCTGCGGTTGGGCGCAACCACAACGTAACCCTCCGAAGCCATCAGCTGGAAATTCCAACGGTAACTCCAAAATTGGCTGACAACGCTCTGAGGACCACCCTGGCAGTAGAGCAAGGTGGGGTATTTCTCGTTCTCGTCAAAGTTGGGAGGCAGTATTACCCATACGAGCATCTGCTTGCCATCGGTGGTCTTAATCCAACGCTTGGTGCACTCGCCCATAAGGATGTGGTCGTAGATTTGCTGGTTGATGAAGGTGGTCTGACGGAGTGACCAATCCTCGCCTACAAGGTAGAGTTCGGGGGCTTTCATAATGGTGTTCATATGAGCCACAATTTTGTCCCCTACCTTGCTGAAAGTGTTGATGTCGTGGTCGCCCGAGGTGAGAACTTCAACCTTGCCGCTACCAATCTCCACACGGCAAATTTGGTGCGTTGCCGTAATGGGAGCGATGAAGTAGAGGGTGTTGTTGCCCTCCCACACCACGTTTGTGGCATTGTAGTCGAACGATGCGGTTTGGTCGCTCATTGAGCCGTCCTCGCTGTTCCATACAAACAGACGCTCCTTATCACTCTCATTGCCCGCACGGCGCATACTGCGGAAGGCAATCATTTTGTCATCGGGACTCCATACGGGGTATTTGTCATAACCCGGCATCGCGCCCCACTCCTTGCAGATGTTGCGAGTGGTGCCCGAGGCTACATCATACACAAAGATGTCCGAGTCGGTCGATACGGCGTATGCCGCACCTGTGAGGTGCTTGCAGGTGTAGGCGAGGGCTGTGCCAGCATTGTTCCAAGCAATCTCCTCGCTGTCGAAGTAGGGCGCAAGGGGCGCATCCCAAGGTTCGCCCTCCATTATATCCTTGCCCTGTTTTACAACACCGCCACCGATGGGTGCTACGAAGATATGGGAGTAGTCGCCCTCATCCCAATAGTCCCAGTGGCGCACCATAAGGTCGTCGTAGATGCGTGCTTTGGACTTGTCAGCCTCGGCATAAACATCCGAGCCTTTGATATTCACAACGTGCACCTTCTTGGTGTAGAACATCATATCGCCCGAGGGAGCAATGCCGTAACTCTCCAAGCCCTCGATGTCGGTCAGCTGCTTTTTGTCCTTGCCACTTGCGAGAATGCTCCATACCTGACCATCTGCCATATAGTAGAGACGGTCGCCAACCCATTGGGGCGAGGAGGCTTTCTCTACAAGGCGTACTACCTCGCCACCCTCGGTGGGCATCAAATAGAGGTCGGTCTTACCCTTATTCTCCGCCATATTATAATAGGTAATTGTGAATGCTACGAGTTTGCCGTCGGGCGAAATCTTCTGACTATTCACACGTCCCATCTTCCACATTACCTCGGGGGTAAACTTACCCGCTGCAATCTCTTCGGGTGTGAGGTTGTTTGTAAATTCCATAACTTCCAAAGTTGCACTCTGACTACACCCCACAAGCAGAAGTGTCGCCATTGCAGATTTTAATAAATTGCGCAAATTCATATTAGGTTAGTAAATTAATTTAATATATAAACACTTGTTTTCTTTCCTTATTTATCCTACACACTTTATTATTAAAATAATTTATCAAATAAATAAATTTTCTTAATAACCAATCTTGTATTTCAAAAATTCCTCAAAAACCACCTTAATGGTCGAGTAACTACTTTCTACTGCTTGCCATAACCTTCTGCCGCCAAGCCACTCGGCTGCCGTAATACTCTCGCCCTCCTCAGGACAGAGCGCAGGCTCCTCGCCGGGCGCAAACATCAAAAACCACTCGGTTTGCTTAACCTCCCAACTGCCGTATGCACGATGGAAATGGCGTGTGGTGCAGAGCGGAGCCACAATCTCCGCCTCCTGCAAGCCCGTCTCCTCTTGCACCTCTCTGAGTGCAGCCTCTTCGGCACTCTCGCCCTCGTCAATGTGCCCTTTGGGTAGGTCGCGCCATCCCTTGCGAGTGATGACAAGGATGTCGCCCCTCTGGTTCTCGACCAAGCCACCGGCAGCCTTTACTATGGGCATTTGGGCACAGAAACGCTCGCCCGCAGCCTCTCCATCGGGTGCAAGAATGACAAGAGAGCGATTGTCGCCCGCAGCAGCAAGCAACTCCTCGGGAGATGGCACATCCTCCTGCCCGATATGCAATATCGGAGTTGCCATCATCTCGCCATCCGAGATGCTAACTTCCCGATAATCAGACTCTGAGGAAAAAAAGAAAAATTTATTTTCAAAAAATAGTCGCATAACTCTACAAAATAACTAATTTTATGGCAATTTTACAAATTTAAGCAATGGAAAAATACGAAAGCAAACAACAACAGATACGCCGCTCGGCAGAGCAGATTTACACTGCCCTCTCTTCGTTCAACAACTTTACGCCAATGATTGAAGGCAAGGTGGAGGAGTGGAGTGCAGATGATGATGTATGCTCGTTCAAGGTCAAAGGTATGCCCATAAGACTCCGTATGGTGGAGCGAGAGCCCTCAAAGACCATAAAAATTCAGGGCGATGAAGGCTCACCTATGGATTTTACCTTTTGGCTCCAACTCAAAGAGGTTGCCCCCTACGACACCCGTATGCGCATTGTGGTACACGCCGAACTGAATATGATGATGCGAATGATGATTGGCAAGAAGTTGCAGGGTGCGGTGGACCAAATGGCAGAGGCAATCGCAATGGCTATGCAATAGCAATTGAGAATTGAGAATTGAGAATTGAGAATTGAGAATTTTTTCGGACACGCAGTGTCCGCACCGTTAGACGTTAGACGTTGGACGTTAGACCAAAAGAATAGAAATCAAAACCTAAAATAAAAACCGTTTAATCTTATGTTAGAACAATTCGTAAACCGTCACATTGGTCCTTCGGAGAAGGATTTTCAGCAGATGCTCGAAACCATTGGTGTGAGCAGTGTTGAGGAGCTGCTCTCGCAGGTTATGCCCCAGAGTATTCGCCTCCGCAAACCCCTTGCACTCGATGAGCCTATGACCGAGGCACAATTTGCTGCCCACATCCGCTCGCTTGCCGATAGGAACCAAACACTCCGCTCATTCATCGGTATGGGCTACTATCCCAACTCGATGCCTGCGGCTATCATCCGCAACGTCTTTGAGAATCCTTCGTGGTACACCTCCTACACCCCCTATCAGGCAGAAATTTCGCAGGGTAGGTTGGAGGCTCTGCTTAACTTCCAGACGATGATTGTGTCGCTGACGGGTATGGAGATTGCCAACTGCTCGCTTTTGGACGAGGCTACGGCTGCTGCCGAGGCTATGCTTATGATGTACTCACTGCGTAGCCGCGACCAGCAGAAGGCTGGTGCCAATATTCTCTTTGTGGATAGCAACATCTATCCCCAAACCCTCGACGTACTACTCACCCGTAGCGAGCCCTTCGGCATAGAGATAGTTATTGACGACTATGCAACCTACGAATTCTCGGGCAAGGAGTTTGGCGCAATGGTGCAATATCCCGCTGCCGCCGGCGAGGTAAGAGATTACGAGGGCTTCGCCAAGAAGGCTCACGAGGCTGGCGCAAAGGTTGCTGCCGTTTGTGACCTTATGAGTCTTGTGGTATTGAAGGCTCCCGCCGAGTGGGGTGCCGATATTGCTATTGGCTCCTCTCAGAGGTTCGGTCTGCCTATGGGCTTTGGTGGTCCCAGCGCGGGCTATATGGCGACCAGGGACGCCTACAAACGCAATATGCCTGGTCGTATCATTGGCGTGTCGGTAGATAGACTCGGTAACCGCGCACTCCGTATGGCTCTCCAAACGCGCGAACAGCACATCAAACGCGAAAAGGCGACCTCGAACATCTGTACCGCTTCGGCACTTATGGCTTCGATGTCGGGCTTCTACGCTGTCTATAATGGTCCCGAGGGCTTGTTGCGCATTGCAAAACACATCCACTCGCGTACCGTAGCCGTTGCTGAGGCTTTGAAGGCTCTGGGTTATGCACTCCGCACCGAGGAGTACTTCGATACTTTAGAGGTGGAGGCTGAGGCTGCTGTGGTGTCGGACATCGCCCTCTCGCGAGGTATCAACTTCTTCTACCCTGCCGAGGATAAGGTGAGGATGAGTTTCGATGAGGTAACTACCGATGAGGAGGTTCAGGAGGTTGTGGCAATCTTTGCCGAGGCTGTGGGCAAGAAGGCTCCCAAGAGCGTCAAGATTGACGAGGATGCAAGCGTTCTTCCCGCCTCGCTCCGCCGCCAGAGTGCAATCCTGACCGAGCCCGTATTCCAGAAATACCACTCCGAGACCGAGCTGATGCGCTATATCAAACGTCTCGAACACCGCGACATCTCGCTGGCAGATAGTATGATTTCGCTCGGCTCTTGCACTATGAAACTCAACCCCGCCGTAACGATGATGCCACTCTCGCTGGCGGGCTTTACCAATATGCACCCCTTTGCTCCTACGGCTCAGGCTGAGGGCTACCTTGCAATGATTGCCGACTTGGAGAGGGATCTTGCAACCATCACAGGCTTTGCGGGTTGCACCTTGCAGCCCAACTCGGGTGCGGCGGGCGAATATACGGGCTTGATGATTATCCGAGCCTACCACCAGAGCCGCTCGCAGGGCTACCGCAATATCATCCTCATTCCCGCTTCGGCACACGGCACCAACCCCGCATCGGCTGCTATGGCAGGTATGAAGATTGTTACCGTTGCGTGCGACGACAAGGGCAATATCGATGTTGAGGATTTGAAGGCAAAAGCCGAGCAGTATGAGGGCGAACTTGCAGGTTTGATGGTTACCTACCCCTCCACCCACGGTGTCTTCGAGAGCCGCATCAGGGAGATTGTAGACACAATCCACGAGTTTGGCGGTCTGGTATATATGGACGGTGCAAATATGAACGCACAGGTAGGCTTGACCAACCCAGGCTTCATTGGTGCCGATGTGTGCCACCTGAACCTGCATAAGACCTTCGCAATGCCTCACGGTGGCGGTGGTCCCGGTGTGGGTCCCGTATGCGTTGCCGAACACTTGGTGGAGTTCCTGCCTTCGCACTCGGTTGTAAGCACCGGTGGCTCGGACGGCATCACCGCAGTGTCGAGTTCGCCTTGGGGTAGCGCACTGCTGCTGCCTATCACCTATGGCTACGTTAAGATGCTGGGTGCCGAGGGCTTGCGCAAGGTCACCGAGGCGGCCATCGTCAATGCCAACTATATGTCGTGCAAACTGCGCGAAAGCTACCGCACCTTCTACTCGGGCGAGAGCGGACGTGTAGGTCACGAGATGATTTTGGATTTGACCAATTTCCGCCGCGAGTATGGCGTAGAGGTGGGCGATGTAGCACACCGCCTTATGGACTACGGCTTCCACGCACCCACCCTCTCGTTCCCCGTTCACGACACGCTGATGGTGGAGCCTACCGAGAGTGAGTCTAAGGAGGAGATGGATCGCTTCTGCGATGCCCTTGTGAAGATTCTCCACGAGGCTCAGACCTGCCCCCAGATTGTTGTGAATGCGCCCTATACGGCTGCCGAGGTGGCTGGCGAGTGGGCTCACGACTTCTCGCGCGAGGAGGCGGTGTTCCCCTTGGAGTGGGTAAGGGTGCAGAAGTTCTTCCCCTATGTCACCAAGATTGACAACGGCTATGGCGACCGTAATCTTGTTGCAGTGAATAAGGAGTAGCGTGCCGCGCTTTCCAAAAGAACGACCTCGCCGAGAAGGGAGGTCGTTCTTTTTTTATGTGGTAGAGTGGTTATATTAGTGCCTCTAAACGCCCTACCCTATTTCATATTTCCCCCTCTTATTGCCATTCGTCGCCATTTTTGGGTATTTCGGATTCGGTTTTGTGCAAGTCTGAATTTTTATGCTATCTTTGCGCCGCTTTATGCGCACGCACGACACGCAATGTAGCGTGAGTGCCACAACGACTGAGAAACATTTTATATACAACATTATTAACACAACAAACAAAAAACTATTAAAAACAAGATGAAAAGGAATTACATTTCCCC
>CALDPX010000067.1 GCA_937911745.1 uncultured Alistipes sp.
CCCCCGACCAGCTGATTACAAATCAGCTGCTCTGGCCAACTGAGCTACATCGGCACTTAGTTTGCCCTCATTTGGGGTTGCAAATATATGCGAAATTTTTTATTCCGCAAAACTTTGCGCAACAAATTTCCAAAAATTCGTTTCCGTATCTCTAAGAACCCTATTCTCAACCCAACATCCAAGTGCTAATGGCTGAAAATCGGCGACAAAAATACAACTCTTTTCCTTATAAAAAAATAATTGGGCGAGTTTTTTGCTCCCAAACCCCATTTTTTCACTACCTTTGTCTTATAACGAGGTTGGCAATGAAAAGATTTACACTTATATATATAATGTGTGCGTGCGCATTGGGCAGTGTTTCGGCGCAGACTCTCAGCGATTTTCTGCCCGCAGCCCGCAGAGGAAACCCCACGGCACAGTACAATGCCGCACAATGTTATCGCTATGGTTGGGGCACACCCCCCAATCACACCGAGTGGCTACACTTGATGCGACTTGCTGCTGAGGGAGGTTTGGCGGAAGCGAAGGAGATTTTGGTTCAACATCACGCCTTGTTTGCCCCCGAGATAGCCGCCCATTGGAGTGGAAAGAACGCCCCCTCTGCCGACTACCACTACCACTCCTTTGACAATGGATGTTACTATGGCGAATTGCTCGGAGGTGCGATGGATGGCTATGGCACTTTTGTGTGGGATGATGGCACTCTCTATCGTGGCGAGTGGGAAGATGGCGAGCGCTATGGCTTAGGGGTTACCATTTTCGACAACCAGCACATCTACGGCTCTCACAGAAAGGGGCAGATCGCGGGCTATGGAGCCATAATCATCACTGCCGAGGGGGAGTACCTTGCGGGAGCCAAAGGCAGTACCCGCTACGTGGGCTACTTTCAAGATGGACTACCTCACGGCATTGGAACGCTCTACAACGCACAAGGCGAGGTTACCTATTATGGTGATTTCAGGATGGGAACCCCAACATCGCCCTACCCCACCACAGCCCCCTACACCCGCTATCGCTGGCAATACGAAGTGCTGCCCAATGGCGACAGTTGGGAGGGCGAGAGTTGCGATGGTGTGCGCCAAGGTTGGGGCATCTACCGCTGGGCAGATGGTTCGTGGTGGTGCGGCTATTGGCACGAGGGCTTGCGCGAGGGCGAGGGGCTCTTTGTTCGCTCCGATGGCGCAATAATGCGTGGGATTTGGGAGAATGGAGAGTTGAGAATGGAGGGTTGAGAAAATCGCGAGTCGAGCGAGGGCAGAGCGGGCTTGCACACGATGCCGAGCAAGAGCGACTTGGAGCAGCCGAAGGCTGGTCGGTTGAAAAATAGCAACAAAGCCCACGAGAGAATGTTCTCGTATGCTTTGTTGGTTTTTGGAAGGGAATTTTTAGTTTACCGAAGTGTCCATTTGGACTCTCTCGGCGCGGGCTTCCATCTCCATTTGCAAGCCGACCATCGCCACCGCAGCCCTTGCAAGGGAGGTGCCATCGGGATAGGAGATTGTTGTTACCACAGGCATATTCCAGTCGAGTACCACATCGGTAAGCCCATTGAGTGCCGCTGCGAGCACCTGGGGGTGCTCCTCAGTGGGCATAAAAACCAATACAGCATCGACACTCGTCAGTTCGGCAAAACACTTGGCAGCAAGCACGGTCTCGGCTGTACCGGGCACAAGGCGATACTCCACCTCGCCCTCAATCTCTACCATCTGGTGGAGCGTATGCTCGGCAAGCATTGTCTGCTCTCCGCACCCCTCCACAACCACAAAACCGATTTTCAGTGCTGTCATACTCTGTTTATTGTACGTTTACTTACACAAATATAGTGCTTTTTTCCTCTCCCCACCCCACAAAACCGAAAAAAGTTAAGGGCGGAGGCGGAACGCCTCTTTTGTGCTGGGATTTCTCCCAAGCGGTAAAAATGTAGAGAACGCGATGGATGCAAGGCAGGGTCGGAACGACCCTTTTGTGCTGGGATTTCTCCCAAGCGGTAAAAATGTAGAGAACGGAGGGATTTTTGTGCCAAACAAGAAGGCGAGTCCGCAGTTTGCTCTTCGCAAATGAGGAACTCGCCTATCGCAGTGCGGTGCAAAAAGCACCCGTTATATGCATTTTTATTTCAGGCGACCGATGTAGGTATCAATATCACGCGCCTCAATCGAGGTATTGAACTCTTCGGCGATGCGCTCGTAAGCAGCCAGCGCAGCGGCGGTGTTGCCAAGAGCCTCCTCTACCAAGCCGAGTTTTTTCAGATAGCAGGGAGCGGTGAGCGAGTTGTTGCTTGCCTCAACAGCCTTGCGGTACATAGCAGCAGCCTTTGCCAAGTCGCCACCATCGGCGATGATGTCGCCCTGCAAACCGAGGTTTTGAGCGTTGATAATCTCTGCGGGTGCGCCTTTTGTAGCGTCATACTGTTTCAGATACTCCAAAGCGGTCGCGTTATCGCCCAATTTGATGTAGCAGATACCTGCGTAGTGAGCAGCGAGCGAAGCCTGAGGGGTTGAGCCATAGTTGTCGATAACCTCCAAGAAACCTGCATAGTTGCCGTCGCCATCGAGAGCCAACTGCCACTCCTCGGCGTTGAAGTTTTGGATTGCTGCGAACATCTCTGCCGATGCTTTCTCGGCGCGAGGCTGAGCGATGAGGTACTTGTTAGCAAAGTAGCCACCGATGACTACGATGATTGCCACCAATACCCAAGTTACAAGTTTAGAGTTTTTCTCGAAGAATTTTTCGGTTTTGCTTACGGTCTCGGTTACTACCTCCTCGTAGGTGTTCTCCTGTTGTTTGTTGTTTGCCATAGTTTTTATTGTGTTTTAATTATCTCTCGTGCGAGTGTTCGAACCACAAAAGTACACCTTTTTGCGGAAAAACAGCAGGTTGTGGGTATTTTTTTTCTTCTTTCACACAAAATCACTACCTTTGAGAGGTCAAAAGCGAAGAAAACAATGAGGCTCGAAAAACTTTCACTGCTCAATTTCAAGAACATCACCGAGTGTCGCATAGTGCCCTCGGCGGGTATCAACTGCATTGTCGGCTCGAATGGTGCAGGCAAGACCAACGTGGTGGATGCCATACATTTTCTCTCGATGAGCAAGTCGGCACTCTCGATGACCGATGGTCAGAGCGTGCGCCACGGCGAGCCTTTCTTTATGCTCTCGGGCGACTACACCACCGATGGCGATATGGGCGTTACGGTCACTTGTGGTTTCGAGAAGGGCAAAGGCAAGTCGCTGAAATTCTGCGGCAAGGAGTATGAGCGATTGGCAGACCACATTGGCGTTGTGCCTATTGTTATGGTGTCGCCATCGGACGGGGTGCTTGTGAGTGATGCGGCAGACGAACGCCGCCGCTGGCTCAACGCCTTCCTATCGCAACTCGACCACTCCTATCTCGATGCCACGATGCGCTACAACCGACTGCTGGCGGAGCGCAACTCTATGCTCAAACAGGGCGAGATGCTGTTGCCCGAACTGCTCGATGTCATTGATGAGAGGATTGCCGAGCAGGGCGAGAGGGTTGCTGCGGCAAGGCGTGATGTATTGGAGCGCCTGGCTCCCATTGCCGAAAGACTCTATGGCGAGATTGCCGCCGAGGGCGAGAGTGTATGCCTTTCGTACCGCTCGGAGTTGAATGACACACCTTTCTTGGAAATCCTTAGGGCAAACCGCCAAAAAGACCTCGTTATGGGCTATACAACCTCGGGCATTCATCGTGACGATGTGACAATGTTGATTGGTGGCTACCCATTGCGCAAATTCGGCTCGCAGGGACAACAAAAGTCGTTCTTGCTGGCTCTCAAACTCGCCCAATATAAGTTGCTGCACGAGCGTCTGGGCGAACGTCCGCTGCTACTGCTTGACGACCTATTCGATAAACTCGATGAGCAAAGACTCCAAAAACTCATCCGCCTGACCTCCAACGAGGAGTTCGGTCAGGTATTCATTACGGACTGCAACCGCGAACGCATAATCTCCATCCTCAAAGAGAGTGGCAAGGAGTTCAGACTCTTCTCGGTGACAGATGGCGAAGTAACCCAAGAGGAGGTGTAGCCCTATGAGAAGATGTTATCCCACACGCATCGGCGACCTGTGGAGTGGCTTCAAGGAGGAACACCCCACCATCTCGCGCCTTATTGCCGAGGGCTCGGTGCCCGATGTGTGGCGTAGGGTTGCGGGCGAGGGGCTTGCGAATGCCACGAAGGTCACTTTTGTGCGCGGAACACTCTTTGTGCAGGTTGGTGCCTCGGTGGTGCGCCACGAGATATTCATCAACCGCGAAAACTTCCGCCACGAAATGAACGCCATCCTCGGCGAAGAGTTCGTGAAAACAATCATTGTGAAATAGGGGAGGCGAGGAAGAGTAGGAGCAACAGGAGAGGAGTAACAGGAAAGATGAGGGGGGGGTAGGAAACTCTTGTCTTTCTTTTTTTATTTTCGCTCCTATTGCTCTTGGTTTTATTGTTGTTTCCACCCCCACACCCATCCAAGTGCATATTGCAGAGGGATTTTTGTGCCAAAAGAGGGAGCGACTCCGCAGTTTGCTAAATGCAAATGAGGAAGCCGCTCTCTGAATTTTGGTGCAAAAAGCACCTGCAAGATGCACTTGGATTACCAGCCGCCGCCAAGTGCTTTGTAAAGTGACACATAGGCGGAAAGTTGCTCTGTCAGGAGCGCAATATAGTCGAGTTGCGAGGAGTAGAGATTGCGCTCGGCATCTATGAGGTTGAGCGAGGAGGCAAGACCATCGGCATAGAGTGCAGCGGTCATCTCTTGAAGTCGTGCATTGGCTGTGAGCAGTTCGAGATATTTCTCGACCTCATTGTTGTAGGTCTCGATAGCCACAAGTGCACTCTCCACATCCGACAAAGCCCCCAAAGCAACACTCTGGTAGTTGAGCATCGCCTGTCGCCACCCCTCGTATGCCTTACGCTCCTCGGCACGCAACTCGCCAAAGTGGAAGAGTGGCTGAGTGAGCGATAGCGAGGCTGTCCAGTAGGCGGGGTTATGCGAAGTGAGCCCTTTGAGCGTGGAGGAGAGGAGTCCTCCTTCGCCTGTGAGTGCAAAGGATGGTAGGCGATTGGCGCGGGCTATGCGTGTGCGTGCAGCGGCAGCCTCCACCTTGTGGAACGCCTCCATAACATCGGGACGTCTTTCGAGCATTGCCGAGGGCAGACCACTCGGCACATAGACGGGCAGAGGGGCTGCCGTAAGGTGCCCGCAGTAGAGCCCATCGAGCCTTGCGCCACGCGAATGTTCGCACTCACGAGAGTGGGATGGCATAGGCAGCAACTCGGGCTCGCCACCCACAAGGGTGTTAAGCGCGAGGTTTGCCTGCAACATCGCTCGGCGGTAGGAGGGTATGTCGGTGGCTGCTGTGGCAGTTAGCGAGCGGGCTTGCCAGAGGTCCACGCCCGAGGTGTAGCCGTAGTAGAAGAGAGAGTCGCTCTTCTGCTGAGCCTCCAAGCGCAGGGCATAACTGCGCTCGGAGATTTCGAGCGAGCGGGCATACTGCAACCACTCGAAATAGGTCGTTGCCACCTCTGCCTCCAAGGTAAGGCGTGCGGCACGATAGCCCCACTCGCTTGCCAAAAACTCTTCGCGGGCAGCATCGGTGGTGGCTCCTGCGCCAAAGAGTGACAACTCCCAACTCGCCCTGGGTAGCAGCGAGTAACTCTGGGCAATGCGTTTTTTGCCTCCATCGGAGGGTGTTGTGTAGGTTGCCGAACCGCTCACCCCGACATCCACTTGTGGCAGAAGCGATGCCCTTGCCGTAGCCATAGTTTGTCGTGCCACCTCCACGTTGGAGAGTGCCACCGCGAGGTCTTGGTTGTTTTCGAGGGCGGTGAGGATTAGTCTGTTGAGCGTTGTGTCGCCAAAGACCTCCCACCACTCCACGCCCACCACCAAGAGCGTGTCGCCCCTATGGGCGAAGATATACTCATCGGGCGTGATGACGGGCACTATCTCGGGCGGAGTTACGGCACACGCCGACACCAAAGCCACACCCCCCACAAGCCATCTACAAAGTGCTCTCTTTTTCATACTCTTTGCGTTTTTGAATCATTCTTTCGCGCTTCTTTTCAAACTTAGCCACTCGTCCCACAAGGTGGTAGAGTGCGGGATAGACAAAAATGCCGAGCGTTGTGGCTATGAGCATACCACCCACCAGAGCCACCCCCATCACATTGCGAGCCACCGAGTAGGCTCCCGAAGCAAAGACAAGTGGCAAGATGCCGACAATGAAGGCAAATGCCGTCATTAGGATTGGTCTCAGGCGCAGTTTTGCTGCCGCAATCGAGGCTTCGTGGAGTGACAGTCCCTCATCGTAGAACTTTCTATCGGCATACTCCACCACCAAAATAGCACTCTTTGCCGACAGACCAATGAGCATCACAAGCGACACTTTCATAAAGATGTTGTCGATGTAGATGGGGTTCAAAAGGTGAGCAAGCCACACAAACAGCAGCGACCCGAAGAGTGCGAGGGGCACACCGAGCAGTACGCTCATAGGTAGCGACCACGAGTTGTAGAGTGCCGCCAGAGCCAAGAAGACAAAGACCACCGCCAACAGGTAGGTTAAGCCTCCGCCCGAGGCTGTTGCCTCTTGGTAGGATACTCCGCTCCACGCCAACGTAACATCATCGGGCAGGGTGCTCTCGGCAAGGCTTTCGAGGGCTTTCATTGCATCATCCGAGGAGGTGCCCGCCGAGGGCGTTGCATTGACGGCTATGGCATCGTAGAGGTTGAATTGGGTGATATACTCCACACCCACCGTATCCCTCAGTTCCACAAAGGGGGCTATGGGAACGCTCTCGCCCCGAGAGTTTTTCACATAGTAGCCCGCCAAGTCGCTCTCTGTTCGGCGATACTCCGCGTCTGCCTGAATGTAGGTCTGGTAGAGTTTGCCGAAGCGGTTGAAGTTGCCCACATAAAGACCTCCATACATAGCCGACAGCAACTCCCTCACGTCGGCTGGTGCCACCCCCTCTTGGAGAGCAAGAGGCTCATTGATGACAAGTTTGCGCTGTGGCACTTCGGCATCGAACTGGGTGGAGATGGAGGCTATCTCGGGCAGGCTGTCAGCCGCAGCCATAAAACGCTCTGCCTCCTCGGCGAGGTAACGCACATCTCCGCTTCCTCTATTTTGGAGCATAAACGTAACGCCCGAGGCGACACCCAGACCGGGGATTGAGGGCGGCTCGAAAGCGTAGAAGACTCCCTCGGGCACCTCGGTATAGAGAGTGGCATTGAGTTCGGCGGCTATCTCCTCGGCAGAGCGGGTGCGCTCCTTGTAGGGGTCGAGGGTGACGAAAATCACTCCGCTATTGGTTGCTGCCACTCCCGTCAGCAAGTCGAAGCCCGCTGTCGAAGCCTCGTAGTGCACACCCTCGGTAGAGCGAATGATTTCGACCGCTTTCTCTATTGCCGCATCGGTGCGCGAGACGCTCGCCGCATCGGGCAACTCCACCGACACCATAAGGTAGCCTTGGTCCTCGCTCGTGAGGAAACCGCTCGGCAAAGATTTGAAGAAGAAGAGCGTTGCACCACCCGTAAGTACAACCAAGAGCAGCGTGCGCGCCGAATGGCGCACCACCACCTGCGTGGAGCGCATATAACCATCCACGCTCCTATCGAAGAGGCGGTTGAAAGCCCCCAGCACTCCCTTTGTGGTGCGCACTTTGGGGCGCAGAAGGAGCGAGCATAAGGCAGGCGAGAGCGTCAGGGCATTGAATGCCGAGATGACCAATGCCACCGATATACCCATAGCAAACTGCTGGAACATTTTGCCCGTTATACCCTCCATAAGTGTTGCCGGAATGAAAACCGCCAATAGCACTACGGTGGTTGCTACGATGGGCGAGGAGACTTGACGCATAGCCTCCAAGGTGGCTTTGCGAGGGCTCTTGCCCGCCTCGATACCCACCTGCACCGCCTCCACAACCACAATGGCATCATCTACCACCAAGCCAATAGCCAGCACCAAGCCCAAGAGCGAGATGATGTTTATCGAAAATCCCAGCAGCGGAAAGACCGCAAAGGCTCCGACAATCGAAACAGGTATGGCAATCAGAGGGATGAGCGTTGCTCGCAGGTCTTGCAAGAAGATGAAGATTACGAGAATAACCAGGGCAAGCGTGAAGAGCATTGTGGAGAAAATCTCCTCAATACCCGCCTCAATACTCTCCGTAGCATCTATGATGGTGGCTGTTTCGACACTCTCGGGGAACCTATCCTCTATTGAGGCTATGGTTGCCTTCACCTTGCCTCCCACCTCTACGGCGTTGCTACCGGGGGTTTGGTAGACCACCACAAGGGCAGCAGGATCGCCATCGAAGGCAGAGAAAGCACCATAGGTCTGGCATCCCAACTCCACGCGGGCAACATCGCCAATCGTCACCACCTCCCCTTTGGGCGTAACTCGGAGGGCAATCTGCTCGTACTGCTCTGCCTCGGAGAGTGCAGGAGGGGTGGTAACGGTATAGGTAAACGCCTCGGGCTCGGCAAGGGGCTCGGCTCCGAGTTTACCTGCCGAGAAGATTGTCGCCTCGTTCTGTATGGCAGAGGCTATATCCTCCACCGAGATGTCGTAGAGTGCCATACGGTAGGGATTTACCCACACTCGCATAGCATACTTACCCGCACCGAGGATTTGCACCTTGCCCACGCCGTCAATCTTCAACAACTCGTTCTGGATGTTGATGTACGCCCAATTCGAGAGGAAGTTATCATCATACATCCCTCCTCGGGAGTAGAGTGCGTAGATGAGCAAAAAACCCGTCTGCGACTTCTGAGTTGTAACGCCCTGCTGAATAACCTCCGAGGGCAAGCCTGCCGTGGAGGAGGAGATTTTGTTTTGCACAAAAATCTCATCGAGGTCGGCATCGCTGCCAATGTCAAAGAGGATTTGGAGCGACATAGAGCCATCGCCCGCCGAGGTGGTCTGCATATAGAGCATATCGCTCACACCCATAACCCCCTCGGCAAGAGGTGTTGCCACCGAATTGTTTACCGTAGAGGCGTCTGCACCCGTATAGGTAGCCTCAACCTCCACCACAGGAGGGGTGATGTCGGGGTACTGCTCTATGGGTAGCGAGCCTATCGACAAGCCGCCCAAGAGCAGGATGATGATGGCTATGACGATGGCGAAAATTGGTCTGTTTACGAAGAACTTTTCCATACTCCGAGCCCTCCCCTACTTTTGTGCCACCGAAACTACCACCTGCTCTCCGCTGCGCAGGTGCTGCAAGCCACTCGTTGCGACCATCTCGCCCACCGAGAGCCCACTCTCCACTATCCAATGGGTGCCGAACTTACTACCCAGCACCACAGGGCGCACTGTTGCCCTGTTTTGTTTGTCGATAACCCACACCGAGGCTTTATTGAGAGTCTGCACCACCGCCTCTTGGGGCACCAAAACAACCCCCTCGGGCGAGCCTACATCGGCAGTGACAATAGCCGACTGCCCCACTTTCAGAAGTTTTTCGGGGTTGGGGAACGAGGCAACAATGATGATGGTCCCCGTTTGGTCGCCCGCCTCGCGCTTGGTGTAGGCATAGGTACCCTCGAAGGGGTATAGCGACCCATCGGGCAGGTAGAGACGTATGTTGCTCAGCAGCGTGGAGTTGTCGTAGGAGGGTGTCTTGTCGTCCTCTCCCCCGCCACGCACCTCGAAGTAGCGTGCAAAGGGTATCTGAATGTGCACACCTATCTCGTCGATGTTCGATACCGTAGCCAGCACCGAATAGGAGGTACCCACACCCACCCAATCGCCAACCGTAGCCCCCGAATCGTCAATAATACCGCTTATGGGGGAGGTTATGGTGGTGTAGTCGAGTTGCAGGAGCGACTCTTCGAGTTGGGAGCGAGCAAGTTCCACCTGAGCCTCTGCCGAGGCATAGGCAGCCTCGTATTGGTCGAGTGCGCTCTGGCTTATGGCGTCTATACGCGCAAGCGGTACGGCTCGGCGATAGTTGTTCTTAGCCTCGGCAAGCGATGTCTCGGCAGAGGCGAGTGCCGCACGATTGGAGATTACCGAAAGCCTTATGGGGGCTGCATCGAGCGTGAAAAGTACCTGCCCCTCCTCTACGGGCATACCCTTCGAGAACTCCTTTGTGAGCAGATAGCCACTCACGCGAGGCTGGATGGTCGCGTCGTAGTTGGAGTAGAGCAGAGTCTGGAAGCGCATAGGCATCACCACCCTCTCGCCCACCACCTCGGAAACCTCCACACGCGGCGCGGGAACACTTGGTTTTACGCTCTTGGAGCCCCTATCGCACGCCAAGAGCAGCCAAAGCAATAGGGCAGAATAGAGTAACAACTTTTTCATAGTCTGATTGTGTTTGGTTTTGTTGGGTAGGAGGTTACAAATTACACGCCAAAAATAGGCTCACAAAATTTTTGCGATTTGGCTCGCCTCGTGCTATCTTTGTGGTCACAAAACCCAAGACAGTATGAAAAGACCTATTATATTTATAAGCAACGACGACGGATACCGCGCAAAGGGTTTCAACGAGATAGTGAACTGTGCGGCAAAATTTGGCGATGTCATAGCCCTTGCACCCGACGAGACACAATCGGGCAAGGCGCACGCCATAACGATGTACGACCCACTCTATCTGACACTGTGCCGCGATGAGCCACACATAAAGGTCTATTCGTGCAACGGCACACCCGTAGATTGTGTAAAGATGGCTTACGATTGGCTCCTGCCCGAGTTGGGACTCACCCCCGACCTCAACCTCAGCGGCATCAACCACGGCTCCAATGCCGCCATAAACGTGCTCTACTCGGGTACTATGGGAGCAGCAATAGAGGCGAGTTTCTATGGCGCACCCTCCATTGGGCTTTCGCTCGATAATCACGACCACAATGCCGATTTCGATGCCACCATAGCCTTTGCTGAGCGCATAATACCCGCAATGCTCGCCCTTGACAAGCTCTCCGAACCGCTATGTCTTAATATCAATGTACCTATTGCTCGCCCCGAGGAGATTAAAGGCTACCGCATATGCCGACAGACTCGCGGCTTCTGGAAAGAGGAGTTCTTCTGCCGTCAAGACCCCCGAGGCAGGGACTACTTTTGGCTTACGGGCGGTTTCTGCAACCACGAGCCCGAAGCGGAGGATACCGACGAGTGGGCACTGAAAAACAAGTATATTGCAGTAGTACCCATCAAGGTCGATCTGACAGATTATGCACGCTTGGATATGCTCAAAGGACTGAAATTGTAGCCATCGGACAAAAAGTAGTTGCATTTTTTAGATGCGATTTTCAGCGGTTAAAGCACTCTTTTCGAGTGCTTTAACTATTTTATAGTTGCAAAATTTAGAGAAATTTTGAATTTTGAATTTTGAATTTTGAATTTTGTCCGTATCTTTGCGCTCCGGTAGCGGAATCTCTTACGAGAACATAGGGGTCCGTAACATTCCCTACTTTAACATTTTAATCGATTAAAAACAAGATGGACAACTTAATCAAAATCGCAGAAGAGGCTATGTGGGCACCCAAGGAGGTTCCTTCGTTCAAAGCCGGCGACACCATCACCGTTAGCTACAAAATCGTAGAGGGTAACAAGGAGCGTATCCAGAGTTTCCGCGGTGTGGTAATCCAAATCAAAGGTCGTGGTGTAACCAAAATGTTCACCATCCGCAAAATCTCTAACGGTGTAGGTGTAGAGCGTATCTTCCCCCTCTACTCGCCCCACATCGAGTCTATCGAGGTTAACAAAGTTGGTGTTGTACGCCGTGCACGCATCTACTACCTCCGTGACCTCACCGGTAAGAAGGCTCGTATCAAAGAGAAACGTTACGTCGCAAAGGAGAAATAGTCTCCAAGCGCGTCTGGCGGACGATTACTTCGTTACGCTCAACAAAATCCCCCTCATTTGCGCCAAGCAAACTGCGGGGGATTTTCTTTTCGCAAGCCTTGTACTCGCCTATCGCAGTGCGGTGCAAAATTTACCCGCAAGATGCGCTCGCTATGGAACGGGGTCATACCCACTACCACCCCACGGATGGCACCGCAGGATACGCCTCAGGGCGAGCCAACCGCCCTTGAAAGGTCCATATTTGCGGATAGC
The DNA here is from genome assembly GCA_937911745.1 of uncultured Alistipes sp. Taxonomy (GTDB): domain Bacteria; phylum Bacteroidota; class Bacteroidia; order Bacteroidales; family Rikenellaceae; genus Tidjanibacter. The sequence continues at coordinate 12,079 of CALDPX010000067.1, forward strand.
CTCCAAAGCGTATTGTGAGCAAGTGGGGGTAAACCGACACGAGGCGTGTGGTTTAAGGGGCGAGATGCAAATCTGATAGAAGCGGATGAGTGCCACAAATGGTGCGCTCAGCAACCACTTACAGCCGCCCCACAATTTTTGCCAAAATCTCCTCCACTGCATTCTTGATGACATTATAGTCCACCACCTCTTTGGTGTTGTAGATAAGCCCCATATCTATGTGCAAACCCTTTGCTACGGCAGCCTCCACAAGGGGGTGTTTAGAGAGTCTGTACGCCTCGCGGGTGCGTCTTTTCAGCAGGTTGCGACCTACGGCACGCTTGATGTTGCGCTTGGGCACGACAACAAGTACCGACACCGCTACACCATCCTCGGGGGTGGCAGCACGCTTCTTGAAGACATAGCGATAGGGGTGTACAACGCCGCTCTTGCTATGCACAAAGAGCGCATCGACAGCACCGCCATGCAATCGCTCAGCCTTACAAAGTGTATTTCTTCGGGTTGGTAGCACGTCTTTGGTCTTTATTATAAAAGGGGTATCACTCCGACACCCCTTGCTAATATCCTCTCTCTATTTTGCACTCTTGGGGGCAACGGGACCCTCGGCAGGTTTGCGTTTTGCACGCGAGCGCTTGGTGGGCTTTGCCTCCTGAGCCTTGATGAAGTTTTCTGCCTTGTGGCTATGGCTAAACTCAATGGGTTCGAGCGTTTTGCCCGCCTTGGCATCAGCCGCCAACAACTCCACAGCCTTCACAATGTTGGGTACTCCTGGCGAAGGAGCCTTGCCATAGATTTTCAATCCCGCCTCAACGGCCGCCTTGGCGGTATTCTCTCCCAACACCACAATCATGGGGATATTTTCGGTTCCAAACTTTGACACCAAAGAGGATATCTCGTTGGGACTGTAAAAGACCAAAAGGTCGTAGTCCGCAATGTTTACATCGTCGAGATTTGCGCTTACGGTGTGCGCAAAGATGAGGCTTCGGAAGTTGAGTTTCAACTTTTCGAGAGTGTGAGGAATCTCGGGGTTGTGAGGTTCGGCAAGAGCAAGAATAAAACGCTCGTCCTTGTGTTTGAGGATGAGTTCCATAAAACTATCGAACTTGCCATCGGCAAAGAAAATTTTGCGTTTGCGGTAGACGATATATTTCTGCAAATAGAGAGCCACAGCCTCGGTAATACAGAAGTATTTCATCGACTCGGGGATGTTAATCCTCGCCTCTTCGGCAATGCGGAAAAAGTTGTCGATGGTCGTGCGACTGGTAAAAATCACTGCCGAATAGTCCAAAATTTCTGTCCTTTGGCTACGGAATTCTTTCAGCGACACACCCTCAATGCGCATAAAAGGCTTGAAAGTAAGGTTGAGGTTCTGACTCTTTGCAACCTCGTAGAATGGCGATTTTTCGATTACCGCAGGTTGGGGCTGCGAAATCAGTACGTTCTTAATTTTCAACTCTTTGTATTTGTTCGGTTCGACATTAAACGGCACTATTTCTCACCACCAAAGTGACAACAATACCGATGGGAATCAAAATTGCGGTGCAAAGGTACAAAATCAAAAGTAAAATAGAAACTTTTTGTTCAACAAAGAAAATTAAACTTTTTGTGCAGAATAAAAATAGCGCCACCCCGGCAGCAGCCACACACACCCAGCCCAAGACAACTGCCGAGGCACCCGTATTGGCCACAAAGAGCAGCGCAATGGGGGTGGTGACTATTGCCGCCAAAGCCATAAGCGTATCGGCAAGAATATTGATACCCTCTGCAATATCTTTGCGGCGCACAAGTGCACACATACCATTGGTCACCATGCGTTGGAGAGCACCCAATGCAACGGCTACCGCCACAAACATCGGAACAAGTAGCAAAGGCTCGACGCCAAGGCTGTTAACTCCCGACACTTCAAGCCATTTGACGCCCACCAACGACCACATAACAACTCCCACAAGGAGCGAATAACGCACCGCCCTCATGAAGAGATAACTCATCTCGTCCGCAACTCTTATGCCAAGATTGCGACCAAAAGCAATTTTTCCCATCTGCCCAATGTGACCTCCGTAGGCAAACACCACAAAAAGATAGAGGACGAACAACCCCGCAACAAACAACCATACAACCCAATTCCCCGCCAGCGTAGAGCCCACGGAAAGGTCCTCCACACTTTGGGGTACAAGACTTGCGCTCTTGCCAAAGAGGGATTGCAGACCTCCTCCGAGCGAGTCCAACGATTGAGTTTGTACTGCGGTGTCTATCATTTATACTCCAAAAAACTCTCAATTATGATTTTAGTTATCACGCTTGCGCAGAGAGATGCGGATGGTGGTACCCTTGCCCAACTCGCTCTCGGTTACGGCAATATATCCTTTGTGATACTCCTCAATGATGCGTTTACTCAGCGACAAGCCCAAACCCCAACCTCGGGTTTTGGTCGTAAAGCCTGGCTCGAAAATCTTTTTCCAATTGCTCTTGGGGATACCTTTGCCCGTGTCGCTCACGTCTATGTAAGCCCACTCGTCACTCTGACTAATGGTCACACAGATATTACCCACACCCTGCAAAGCATCGAGGGCGTTTTTGAGCAGGTTTTCGACCACCCACTCAAAGAGTGCGGCATTCATCATAACCCCAATAGGTGCTATGGCGAGTCCGTTGTAGTCGAGGCTCACCTTGCGGGGTATGCGTGTACGGAAGTAGAGAACACAGTCGCCCACAACTTCGCCGAGATTGGCTTCGGAGAGTTCGGTCTCGGAGCCGATTTTGCCAAAGCGGTTGGCAACCTTCACAAGCCTTTGTAAGTCTTTGTTCATCTCCTCAACAGCATCTTCGCCAACGCCCTGAGAGCGAAGGTATTCGAGCCAACCCATAAGCGAGGATATGGGGGTTCCGAGTTGGTGTGCGGTCTCCTTTGCCAAGCCTATCCACACACGGTTTTGCTCATCTTGCTTGGTGGTGCGGAAGGTCATAAAGGCAAAAAAGACAAATATCGCCACCACTGCCAACTGAACATAGGGAAACAAGATGAGCCAATCCAAAAGTGCCGAGTTGCCATAGAAGAGTATGTAGCGCGAGCCGCGAGGAGTGGTAATCTCTATGGGAGTGTTCTGTCGGGACAACTTCATAATCGCCTTCATCCTGCGGTCGGGATTATTGACAATACTCTCGGGTATGAGGTGCGATTTCTCCACTCGCCCACTCTCGTCGAGCATTATATAGGGGATATTTTGGTTGTGCACCACTTGGAAGATGAGCGGATCGTTGTGGGTGCTCTCGCCCATACGCTCCATAGCATACGACCACAGTGCCATCTCGTTCATCTCCTTGTGTTGGAGCATACGCGACATGCGGGTTGTGAAGAGTATCGACAGCGAGCCAATAACAAGGGCAATAGCCACCACCAACACCCTGCGTTTGTAGGGCGCACTCTTGATTTTGTGCCACATTCTATCCAAAAGACTCCTCATATATATTACCCTCACTCAATGTTGTTGCACTTATTTACGCGCCGTATCTTGCTCGGCAAGAATTCGGTTATACTCCGCGGTGTTGCCCAAAATCTCCAAAGCCTTTGCAAGTTCTTTGTCGGTGGGCAGTGAGTGCTCCGCCCCTCCCTCGTTGTAGCAGTAGCGGGTTACGATTTGGTCCTCGATAATCTGCTGTAACTCTTGCTTGTAGAGCCATAGGTTATCCTCGGTGGTGTTTGTGATGTTCGCCTCTATGTGCGCCATCTGCTCCGACATACTCTCCTGCCAACGTTCCTTCTCGGCAGCCTTGCGGAACTCCTTCCATAGTCGGCTGGCAGCACTCTCCCAAGCGACCTCCTTATCCTTCATAAACTCCACAAACTCGCCGTATGCCTCCTCCGAGAAGCGATACTCGGTGGGGACAACCTTCCCCTCCAACTCCTCGTAGTGGCGTGCGCAGTAGTCGGCAATAAAGTCATCTACAAAGCCCTGAGCATAGACCACCACCGCAAAAGTGCTGACATATTCGGGCTCCAACTTCACATCGGGCATCACTCCACCTCCATCGTAGACCTTGCGCCCTGCGCGTGTCTTAAACTCTCTTATGAGCGAGTCGGGCACCTGAGCCACACTACCATCCTCGTTATGGGCGGCATAGTCGATGGCTTGGATACACCTGCCGCTGGGTAGGTAGTATTTCGAGGTGGTAACTTTGAGCATAGCGTCATACCCCAACGGGAAACTACTCTGCACCAAGCCTTTGCCAAATGTACGCTGACCAACAAGCACTCCTCTGTCGTAGTCCTGCAAGGCTCCCGCCACAATCTCGGCAGCCGAAGCCGAACCACTACCGACAAGCACCGCAATGGGTATTTCGAGGTCAACGGGTGCACTTTGGGTTTTGAACGAGTGGTTCTCGCCTGTTGTCTTCGAGGAGCGCGTGCTGACAACCTCTGAACCTTCGGGCAGGAAGAGCGAGAGCACACTCACGGCCTCCTGCAATACACCTCCTCCATTACCACGATAGTCGAGCACGAGCGAGCGCATGCCCTGCGCCCTAAGACTCTCATAGGCCTTTAAGAGGTCACCACTACACCCCTCCGTAAATTCAACATGCGAGATGTAGCCCACGCTGTCGTTTATCATTCCGTAGTAGGGAACACCCGGAATGGCTATTCTCTCGCGCTCCAATTTGAGCGTCACACGCTCGCGCGAGGGGAATTTTTCGACAGTGATTTTTACACTACTACCCGCATCGCCTCTTAGTCGGTCGCTAACCTGTTGGGTTGTAAGACCTTTGGCACTCTTGCCGTCAATCTCCACAATCCTATCTCCGGGGCGTATGCCTGCGCGGTCGGCTGGCGAGCCCTTGTAGGGTCCCGAGAACTCCACATAGTCGCCCGCAAGTCGTATGAGTGAGCCTACTCCACCATACTTACCCGTAGTAAGGGTTGTGAAAGCCTCCATCTCCTCGGCAGGTATGTAGTCGGTATAGGGGTCGAGGATTTTGGTCATACCCTCTGCTGCGGCGTTCATTATCTTATCGCTCGGCACATCATCCACATAGAAGAGGTTGATGGTGCGAAGCATATTTACCAATATCTCTACCGACTTTCCCAAGTTGTGGGTATTGCTACTCGCAGCGGCACCCAGCAACACACACGCCGCCACAGCACCGCAAACCCCCACCTTGCGCCACACTCTTTTCCCGTTCATTTCTATCTGCTATTTTTTGCATTAATATAACCGCCTATGCGGAAGCGGGCATTTTCAACCTCCTTGCGCATACCACTTATGGAGATGTTGCCCCACTCTTGCTGCCTCACAACAACCGCATCATCACCCAACTGCACAAGGCGTTTGAGCCCACTCGAAGCACGAAAGATCATCTCGCCCTCACGCTCGGCAGCCAATGTGTAGCCACCCCTGAGAAGTGCCTCCACAATCTGCTCTCTGTCCTCCGCCATCGAAGCCCTCACAGAGGCTGTCGAGAAGCCATAGAGGGGATAGGCAGCAGAGATTAACACAAGCGCAACCAACAAGACGACACCTCTTGTGCCCAAGAGGTCGGCAGGCTCAATTGCGAGAGTTTTTGTGGCATACATCACTCCAAAAATCAGCCCCACAAGCACCGTAAGCCTCACAAAGTGCCTTACGGCACGCCCCATATATTGGTTAAAAGTCTGTTTCATATTTTTTTGTTTGGTTTTCTTCCATTCTAACGCTCCGAGAGGCTCAAAATTGTATCCCTCACCTGCTCCATAAGCCAATGTGGGGTGGATGTGGCACCGCAGATGCCCACATTCTCTGCCCCCTCGAACATCTGGCGCGTAAGTTCGGTGGGCGACTCAATCTTCACACTGTTGGGGTTTGCGCTGTGGCACGCCTCGAAGAGCACCTTGCCATTGGAACTCTTTGCGCCACACACAAAGACTACCATATCGCACCCGCGGGCAAACTCCCTCAGGTGCTCCTCCCTGCCTGCCACCTGGCGGCAGATGGTATCCCTTACGGTAACCTCTGCGGGCACCGCCGAACGCCTCATAACCTCTTTGCTAATCTGCTCGAAGAGTGCCAAACTTTGGGTGGTCTGCGACAGGAGAAAGATGGGGTGCGAAAAGTCCACATCATCCAAATCCTCAACCTTCTCGACAACCACTGCCCTATCCTCTATCTGACCGTTGAGTCCCACTACCTCGGCGTGTCCCTTCTTGCCCAAAATCACTACCGTACCTCCCAGCTCCCTCATCTGGCGATCAGCCTCAATGGTAAGTCTTTGGAGTTTCGCAACCACAGGGCAGGTGGCATCGGCATAGCCGAGCGACAGCCCATCCAAGAGTCGGTAGGTGCTCTTGGGTTCGCCGTGTGCGCGAATGAGGATTTTACTCTCATCGGAGGGTTCTATGGCTGCCAAGTCGGCGTGCGAGATGGTCCTTACGCCCATACCCTCCAAGCGAGCCACTTCGAGGTCGTTGTGTACAATGTCGCCCAGCGAATACACCCTCTTTCCCTCGGCAACCAACTCCTCTGCCTTCGAGATGGCACTCACCACCCCATAGCAAAATCCCGATTTATCATCTATGGTAACTTTCATTCCTTTACTCTCAACTTGAATATCTCGTCAAACCACTCCATCTCCTCGGCGAGAGTCATACCGCCATTGTCGAGGACTATGGCATCGTCTGCCTTCCTCAGGGGACTTATTGCACGAGTTTGGTCGAGGTGGTCACGCTGTCGTATATTTTCGATTATCTCCTCACGACTCACCTCTTCGCCCTTGGCGAGCAACTCCTGATAGCGACGCTCTGCCCTCACCTCGGGGTCGGCAGTCATAAAAATTTTCAACTCCGCATCGGGGAAAACCACCGTACCGATATCCCTGCCGTCCATCACAACGCCTTTGTCGCGCCCCATTGCCTGCTGCAACTTCACAAGTCGGCGGCGCACCTCGCCAATGGCACTAACGGCACTCACAAGATTGCTGACCGTAATGGTACGAATTTTACCCTCTGCCCACTCGCCACAGAGGTAGATGTCGCTCGCCCCTCGGTCGGGGTTGAAGCGGAAGTCTATCTGTATCACATCAAGCCCCTTGACGAGTCGTTCCTCATTGAGGATGCCATTCTCGACACAGCCGTTCTCGATAGCCCACAGGGTTACGGCACGATACATTGCACCCGTGTCGATGAAGATATAGCCGAGGTGGGCTGCCACCATCTTGGCAAAGGTGCTCTTGCCGCACGAAGAGAAACCATCTACGGCTATGACTATTTTCTTATTGTTTGGTCTTGAAAAGTTCATTGAATTGTATGTCTATTTGCAAGTCTGAAATCATTGAGATAAGGAGCGACACGCCAATGAGGGTGATAATGATACCCGAGATGCGGTTTATCCACAACATATGGCGTGGGCGGAAGTATTTTCTCACAACCTTCATCACAGATGCCAAAATCAACCACCATCCCGCACAACCGGTAAAGATACCCAAAATCATTGAGGCATTCGAGAAGGCGTTGCCATCGGTGTCGTAGAAGCCGAGCGACTTAACGGTGGCAATGAGCGCAACGTGCACCAAGATGTAGGCAGGATTGGCAAAACTCAGCAGGAAGCCCGAAACGTAATCTCTCCAATTTGCCCTATCCTTCTCGGAGCGGTTGCGGCGGAGTCGCAGGTCGGGTTTTTTCAGGAAGATATTCACACCAAACGCGGCAATACACACTCCTGCTATGCACTTTATAAGGAGCATATTGCTCTCTATAAATCCCGTCACAAACGAGAGCGAGAAGAAGGCAATGGAGGCATAGAAGGTGTCGCTTGTGGCGATACCAAATCCTGTGGTTATACCCGAGCGTATACCCTTGCTAATGTTTCGTTGCAGACAGAGAATCGCCGTGGGACCTGGCGGTATAGACGCCATACATCCCACCATCACACCTCCTATAAAAGTCATCAACCACATAGTCTATCTATTGTTAGTTCTGGGGCAAAATTCACCGACTACAAAGATATGTATTTTTGCCGAGCATTTGTCGCTTTGGTCACCAAAAGTTGTGCACAGACAAAATTATTTCGCGCCAAGAGGTAAATATCCCGCCAAAAGGTTTATTTTTGTAGAAAATAAAAGACCAAAATGAGAATATCACTAAAAACATACCAGCGTCTGCTGTTGGCACTGCTCAGCGTGGTGCTCCTATCGCTCGGCTGGCTCCGAACAAGCGGTCTGCCGTTGCTTATTGCCTTCGTTCCAATGTTGTTAATCTCTGCCTCCTATGGCTCTTCAAGGCGCGAGTGGTGGCAGATGGCGGGCTGGACGGCTCTGGTTATGGGGCTGTGGTGTGTGACCACCTGCTGGTGGATATACTATGCTGCGGCAGTGGGCATTGTTGCCGCAACTATTGTGCAGATACTGCTCTTTGGCGGTATTTTTATGGTCTTTCACTACTTCTCCAAGAGGGCACGCCCCGTACACGCCTACACAACCCTCATTGCGGGCTGGTTGTGGGCAGAGCATTTCTATCTCGGTGGCGAGGTGTCGTTCCCGTGGCTCCTGCTGGGCAACGGCTTTGCCAATGATGTGTGGGCGGTGCAATGGTACGAACTGACGGGCGTACTCGGTGGCTCGCTATGGGTATTGCTTGTGAATGTGTTGCTCTTTGAGTGGCTACTCAACCGCAAGAACAAGGGGTTGGGAATTAGTGCCTTATTCTTTGTCGTTGCGCCTATGGTGGCTTCGCTGATTATCGGCGCATCATACCACGAGAACCCCAACACACAGAAAGCTACTGTCACACTCGTACAGCCCAACTTCGACCCCTACGAGGAGAAATACAACCTACCCGTAGACGAACAACTCGCCATCATTGGCTCTCTGATTGAGGAGGCTCCCGAGGATGTGGACTACATAGTTCTGCCCGAGACGGTCATTGGCGATGCGGGTGACCCCATCTGGGAGGAGGACATCTACCGCAGCCACTCCATAAAGGGTGTGGAGGCTATGCGAAGGGCTAAAAATCCCGATGCTCAACTCATTGTGGGTGCAATGACCTATCACCGCTACAATGGCGCAAAGGACGCCTCGCCAACGGCTCGCCGCAGTGGTTCTATGTGGTATGACCGCTACAATGCCGCCATTGCGCTCGATGGGGACTCGGTACTCAAAGTAAGCCACAAGTCGCGACTTGTGGTGGGCGTGGAGAAGATGCCCTTTATGGATATTCTCCGTCCGCTGGAAAAACTCATTGTCGACTTGGGCGGCACAACGGGACAACTCGGCACCGACAAGTATCGCCACCTGCTCCACCAGCGCAACAACCACTATCCCTACGGCATTTCGGTCGCAGCCCCCATCTGCTACGAGTCGGTCTATGGCGAGCACTTTGGTGCTTTTACGGCTGACGGGGCAGAACTTATGATGGTTATCACCAACGATGGATGGTGGTACGATACGGAGGGCTACCGCCAACACTTCTCCTTCTCACGCCTGAGGGCTATCGAGAGCCGCAGGTGGGTGTGCAGGGCAGCCAACACGGGTATCAGCGGCTTCATATCGCCCACAGGCAAGGTGGGCGACACCCTCGGCTGGGACAAGCGAGGCACACTCTCTGCCGAGGTCACCCCCTCGCGAGAGGTTACCTTTTATGCCAAGGCAGGCGACTATTTGGGACGCTTGGGAGGCTACCTATTCCTGCTCTCGCTGCTCTACTATGTAAGTTACCGTTTCCGCAAGCGCAGCCACCTTGTGAATTGATAATTGAAAATTGAAAAATCAAAATGAACTACTCTCAAACCACCAATTTCCTTTTCAACTCATTTCCTTCGTACCAGAATGTGGGTGCAGGCGCCTATAAGGAGGGCTTGCAAAACATTACGGAGATGTGCCGCCGCTTGGACAACCCCCAGCGCAACTATTTCACCATCCACATTGCGGGCACAAACGGCAAAGGCTCCACATCGCACATTCTCGCCTCGGTGTTGCAGCAGGCGGGCTACTGCGTGGGGTTATTCACTTCGCCCCACCTTGTGGATTTCCGCGAGCGCATACGAGTAAATGGTGTGCCCATCAGCGAGAGGGAGGTTGTCAGTTTTGTGAAGGAGCACAAGGAGGAGATGGTGGCTCTTGGACTCTCGTTCTTCGAGATGACCACCGCCCTGGCTTTCCATCACTTCTCGGAGAGCGATGTGGAGGTGGCGATTATCGAGACGGGCTTGGGTGGCAGGCTCGACTCCACAAATATCATCAAACCCATCCTCTCGGTCATCACAAACATAGGCTTGGAGCACACGGCACTTTTGGGCTCCACGATTGGCGAGATAGCCTTCGAGAAGGCGGGAATTATCAAACCCGAAGTGCCCGTTGTGGTGGGCGAGAGTGCCCCCGAGAGCAACGAGGTCTTCGATCGCACAGCCGCCGAGCGAGGTTCGATGTTGGTCTATGCCGATAGGGAGTGGGAGGTTGTCGAGAGCGAGCCCTCGGGCGACCACATCCGCTACCACATACAGCGTCCTCGCGATGGCAGGACACAAAACCTCGATTTGGACCTTATGGGCTCCTATCAACGCAAAAACATCCTCACAGTCCGCACCGCCATTAGCATCCTACGCCACCATACGCCACTGAACATCTCAACCCGCGCATTGGTCGAGGGTGTGAGGTGTGTGGCTTCCTCTACGGGCTTGATGGGTAGGTGGCAGAAGTTGGGCGACAATCCGAGGGTGTACTGCGACACGGGGCACAACGCTCACGGACTCGCCGAGGTGGTGGCTCAAATCCGCGCTCAGGAGTACCGCAAACTCTATATGGTCATCGGTATGGTGAGCGACAAGGACTTCGATGCCGTCATTCCCCTTATGCCAAAGGAGGCGTATTACATCTTCACTGAGGCTTCGGTTGCACGCTCGCTCGCTGCCGAGAGTCTTGCCGAGAAGTTCCGCCGCGAGGGCTTCGAGGGCGAGGTTGCAAAGGATGTCCACACCGCCTACCGCAGAGCCATAGAGTTGGCAGAGAGCGAAGACTTTGTCTTTGTCGGAGGTAGCACCTTTGTGGTTGCGGATTTACTCTCCGAATAGATGGAAAAACAGAGATTTATGGCAAAGAAATTCATTGTGGTTGGTGCCACATCGGGCTTAGGTCGCGAAATGGCTGCCCAACTTGTCAGGGCTGGTCACAAGGTCGGCATCGCAGGGCGTAGGGGCGAATTGCTCAACTCCTTTGTGGAGGAGTATAAGGACGTTTGCGCCGAGCCGATAGAGTGGCAAGAGATGGATGTAACCTCTCCGAGTGCCACCACTGCACTCGAAGAGTTGATTGAGCGTATGGGAGGTATGGATGTGCTGCTCCACGTTGCTGGCGCAGGCTTTGAGAACCCGGCGTTGGAGGAGGGCAAAGAACGCCATATCGCCAATGTAAATTCGGTGGGTTTTGTGACCATCATTGACCACGCCTACCACTGGTTTCGCACCCACGGTGGCAAGGGACACATTGCTGCCGTAACCTCCATTGCGGGCACCAAAGGTATGGGCTTGGCTCCGGCATACTCGGCGACCAAGAGGTTGCAGACGACCTACCTGAGCGCACTTGCGCAACACGCTCGAATGGACGGCGTAAGGCTCCACATCACCGACATACGCCCCGGCTATGCTCAAACCAGCATACTAACCCCCGGCAAGAAATATCCCGCAGTACTCTCGCCCGAGAAGGTCGCTCGCCACGCCATAAGAGCCATCGACCATCGCCGCCGCATCTGCACCATCGACTGGCGTTTCAGACTGCTTGTGGTTGGTTGGAGCCTCATCCCCCGCCCCCTCTGGGAACGCATCACATTCGTGAAATAAAGACACCGAAGATACAAAAAACGACAAAGTCCGCATTTACCTCTCGTAAATGCGGACTTTTCTTATTTGGGTTAAACTAAAAGTACCTTAACGTGTGCCCATTCTCTTAAAGCGGCGGAAGCGCAAAGCGAGAACACCCCAGAAGGCTTCGCCGAGGATGCTGCCACTCATTTTGGAGGTGCCGGCTGTGCGGTCGCGGAAGATTATCGACACCTCTTTGATTTTGAAACCGAGTCGCCAAGCCGTATATTTCATCTCTATCTGGAAGCCATAGCCGTGCATCCCTACCCTATCGAGGTCGATAGTGCGCAGCACCTCTGCACGGTAGCCCACAAAGCCCGCCGTAGCATCCCTTACGGGCATACGGGTAACACACTTCACATAGCGAGAGGCACAGTAAGAGAGCAGCAGGCGGCGCATAGGCCAATTAACGACATTCACACCACTCACATACCTCGAACCAACAGCCACATCCGCGCCACTCTCCAACTCTGCCGTAAGGCGCAGCAAGTCATCGGGGTCGTGCGAAAAGTCGCAATCCATCTCATAGATAGCCTCATAGCCCCTCTCCAAAGCCCAGCGGAAGCCAGCAATATAGGCGGTGCCAAGTCCGAGTTTGCCCTCTCGTTCTACAAGGAAGAGCCTCTCGGGGTGGTCGGTCATAAGGTTGCGGACAATAGCGGCAGTGCCATCGGGCGAGCCGTCATCGACTACCAATAGCGAGTAGTCGCCGGGGAGCGAGAGAACCTTTGCGACCATTGCCTCGATGTTCTCGCGCTCGTTGTAGGTGGGTATTATTATGAGTTTACGCATCTTTATCGGTAGGATATTGCACAAAAATAGTTATTTTTGCCGAAAAGAACACACATCGTGCCCAAAACAATAAATTTAACTCTTTCGCCCAAGCAGGCAGCCTCCACCGAGGGGTGGCTCTCCATTGTGGTACGCACTCTCGGCATACGCCGCGAGCAGGTGGCTCTTGCGCGAGTGGTAAAACGCTCTGTCGATGCACGTCATCGCACACCTCAGGTGCTGCTTACGGTCGAGGTATTCATTGACAGCGAGCAGATGCCCGCTGAAATTCATTTCGACTATCCCGATGTAAACGGTAAAACGCCCGTTGTTATTGTGGGAGGCGGTCCTGCGGGATTGTTTGCCGCACTGAGGCTCATAGAACTCGGACTGCGCCCCATACTTTTGGAGAGGGGCAAGGATGTGACCGAGCGCCGCAGGGATATTGCGCAAATTCATCGCGGTGCAGGAGTTGATGCCGAGTCGAATTATGCCTTTGGCGAGGGCGGTGCGGGCACCTTCTCGGACGGCAAACTCTTCACTCGTTCCAAGAAACGTGGCGACTACAACCGCGCACTCCAAACCCTTGTTTTCCACGGAGCCTCGCCCGAGATACTCTATGAGGCACATCCGCACATAGGCACCGACCGACTGCCCAAAATCATCGAGCAGGTACGCAAAACCATACTCTCCTCGGGCGGAGAGATACACTTCGGAGCAAAGGTTACGGATATTGAGATAAGGGACAACAAAGCGGTAGGCGTATGGGTGGGCGACACTCTTGTGGAGGGTGCCGCAGTGGTGCTCGCAACGGGTCACTCGGCAGACGACATCTACGAAATGCTCCACCACAAAGGCGTACTCTTGGAGTCGAAGGCGTGGGCTATGGGCGTGAGGGTTGAGCACCCTCAGGAGGTCATTGACCGCATACAATACCACTCGGACGATATGCGCGAGTGGCTCCCCGCAGCCTCCTACACCCTCACCGCACAGGTGGGTGGCAGGGGTGTCTACTCGTTCTGTATGTGTCCGGGGGGCGTGATAGTTCCCGCAATGACCGACTACCGAGAGTGTGTGGTAAATGGTATGAGTGCTTCGGCACGCTCCTCGCGTTGGGCAAATGCGGGTATCGTCACCGAAGTACGCCCCGAGGATTTCCCCCACCTCCAAGAAGAGTGGGGCGTGTTGGCAGGCTTGAAGTATCGCCAGCAGTTGGAACGCAGGGCAGCGGAGATTGTGGGTGGCGGCGGTACGGCACCCGCACAAAGACTTTCGGACTTTGTGACGGGCAGACAATCTTTTGACCTGCCACGCACCTCCTATCTACCCAAAACTGTTCCGATGAAGGGCGAGGAGTGGCTACCCGACTATATTGCCGAGTCGCTGAGGGGAGGTTTTAGACAGTGGGGCTCCCGTATGAGGGGCTTTGTGGGCAACAATGCACAAATCATCGGCTTGGAGTCGCGCACCTCAACCCCTGTGCGCATACCTCGCGACAAGGAGAGCCTTATGCACCCCGTTGTGGAGGGTTTGTACCCCACGGGCGAAGGTGCAGGCTATGCCGGTGGCATCATCTCGGCAGCCCTCGATGGCACTCGTGTGGCAGAGAAGATTGCCCAAAAGCACACAAAAGGAGGACAATAGTGTGCAACTATCGAGTTTTATTCGTATATTTGTAGATACATTATTTCGACCAACCTCTTTTTTATGAAACGTATAGCAGCAATAACGATGGTTCGCAATGACGAGTTCTACCTGCGCAAGTGGGTAGAGTACTACGGCAGAGAACTCGGCAAGGAGAACCTCTACATCTTCTTTGACGGCACCGACCAGAGGATTCCCGACTTCTGCGAGGGTACAACCTCACGCCTCAGGGAACGCAACCCTCAGCACGTTGTAAAGGCAGAGAAAGACCGCCTCGGATTCCTATCCGAGCAGGCGGCAATTCTTATGCGCAACGAGGGCTACGACCTTGTCATCGGTACCGATGCCGACGAGTTCTTGGTTGTAGACCCGAAAGTTGGCACCCCTCTGGCAGAGTATTTGAGTGGGCTCAAAATACGCACAAGTGTTTCGGCATTGGGCATAGATGTAGGACAGCACCTGGAAACAGAGGGTGTTATTGACGGTTCGCGTCCCTTCTTGGAGCAACGCCACAACGCCTATATATGTTCGCGCTACACCAAACCATCGGTCATAGCACGTCCCGTACGCTGGGGCTCGGGCTTCCACCGTGTCAAAGGTCACGATTTCCGCATAGACCGCAACCTCTTCCTCTTCCACTTCGGAAGTGTCGATTTGAAGATGATAGAGGATAGGATGGGTAATATGGACTTGGTGTCGACAGGCAGGCTCAAACACATCCAGAAGAGGGCTCGCACAATCTATCTTGTGACAGCAGCCAAAGCAAGGGAGTGGGAGCGCACCACCCGCCTGTTGCGCCTCATACACCAGTGGGTACGCCCCATATGGGCAATCAACAAGCCCTGGAACACTATCCGCAAATACGTTGTCCGCATCCCCGAGAGGTTTTCCAAAATAGTATAAAAAACGAAGGATTATGAGAGAGGAAGTAGATGTTGTTATTGCCTGGGTTGATGGCGACGACCCCGCACACCGAGCCAAACGCCTCCAATATGGCGGTAAGGTGGCAACCACTCACAACGATGTAGGAGGAGATATGCGCTATCGTGCCACGGGCGAGATATACTTCTGTGTGGCTTCCATCTTGCGCTACGCACCTTGGGTGAGGAAAATTTGGATTGTCACCGACAACCAAGACCCCAAGGTGGACGAGTTTGTGGCTCGCAACTTCCCCGACAACAAGATACCCTTCGAGATTGTCGACCACAAGGTGCTATTCAGGGGCTACGAGCAATACCTCCCTACCTTCAACTCACTTGCCATATCGACCTTGTTGTGGCGCATACCCGGACTTGCCGACCGCTACCTCTACTTCAACGACGATGTCTTTTTGGCTGCACCTGCCGAGCCAGAGATGTGGTTCGAGGGCGAGAGCACAACACTCTATGCCCGCAAGGTGCCCGCATTTGCCGCACGCTTTCTGCGTTGGGCTAAGCACTTGGGCAAAAAACACAAAATTTTCGGTCATAAAGACCCTATGCTCAATGCGGCAGACCTGCTCCACTCGGGCTATTTCTTCCTCTTCCCTCACGCCCCTGTGCCTATGCGCAGGAGTTGGTATGAGAGGTTCTTTGGCGAGCACCCCGCCCTTTTGGAGAGCAACATCTGCCACCGCTTCCGCGAGCCTTCGCAGTTCTCCTCGCCTACGCTTTTCTATGTGAGTGCCTACCGCGAGGGATTGCTCAGACTGCTCCCCTCGAAGGGTACGACCTGCTTCTTCAAACCCTCGGTGGAGAAGAGGGGAGGTTATATGGCACGCAAAATTGCCGAGGCAGATGGCAACCGCGACTTGAAGTTCGGCTGCATCAACTCACTTGGCGAGACCACCATAGAGGAGCAAGAGATGTTCCAACGCTGGATAACCGCAAAACTCAACATAACACTCTAACACACGCATAGCAATGCAACCAAAACAACCGACCATATCGGTCATCATCCCCGTCTACAACGCCGAGCATACGCTTGACAGGTGTATAGAGAGTGTCTTGGCACAGAGTTTTACCGATTGGGAGTTGGTGCTTGTGAATGATGGCAGCAAAGATGCAAGTGGTGAGATTTGTGACCGATATGCAGCCTCTGACGGGCGAGTGAGAGTCATACACAAACCCAACGAGGGCGTGGCTGCTACCCGCAAGAGAGGTATTGAGGCTGCCAAGGGCGAGTACTCCATACAGATAGACTCCGACGATTGGGTGGAACCTACAATGTTGGAGGAGTTATACACAATAGCCCAAAGGGAGAGTGCCGATGTGGTAATTTGCGACTTCTACTACGACTACCAAGGGCGCAAACCCTTGAAGCGAAGGGGACAGAAACCTCTCAACCTCAACAGTAGGAGCGTGCTGTCCGAGATGCTCGAATATCGCCGCATAAGTCCAAGTTTGGCTAATAAACTTGTGCGCCACGAGTGCTATACCAAATATAAAGTGGACATACCTTCCGACATCTCGCACGGCGAAGACTTTTTTGTCTGCTTCTCGCTATTTCGCAACCCCGATGTGAAGATTGCCTACCAACCCGAGGCATACTACCACTATCTGCAAGATGCCAATAGTTCTTCGCTCACCCACACCTACTCGGCGAGGGATTTTGAGCGCGAGAGTAACCTCAAAAGACACTGCTTGGAGTTGATGAAGGGCGACGAGTTCTACGCGCGTGTGGAGGAGCGTATGATACACAACATTGTGCGCAGGGCGTTCAATGGCGGTGTTTTCTCCTCGAAGGAGTTCAAGGAGCGCACCTACGCCTACCGCCACAGCATCCTCCACAACCACCACATCGCTTGGCACCGCCGCTGGCGACTCTACCTTGCGTGCATCGGCTACTACCGCCTGATGTATGGCTATAAATCGGTGGGCAAACTATTCAAAAAGAGAAACCAATAAGAGAGTATGAATCCGGAAATTATCTCAAAATACTTCACCCTCACTCCCGAACAACAGAGCCGTTTTAATGCTCTTGGTGCGCTCTACGAGGAGTGGAACGCCAAGATAAACGTCATTTCGCGCAAGGATATAGACGAACTCTATGTGCGCCACGTTCTGCACTCTCTCGCCATCGCCAAAGTCTGCACTTTCGAGGCGGGTGCAAGGGTTGTCGATATTGGCTGCGGAGGGGGCTTTCCTACTATACCGTTGGCTATTATGTTCCCCGAAGTGGAGTTTACGGCTGTGGACTCCATAGGCAAGAAGATTACGGTTGTGAGGGAGATAGCCTCGGCTTTGGGATTGCAGAATGTCACGCCCGTAAACGCCCGCATAGAGGCTGTGAAGGGGGAGTTTGACTATGTTGTGAGCCGTGCCGTTACGGATATGAAAACCCTCAAAGGCTGGGCACTACCCAAACTCCGCACGGGACAGAGAGGCTCGCTGCCCAACGGAATGTTGGTCTTGAAGGGTGGCGACCTTGCGGAGGAGATTGCCACTGCACGCCTCAGGTGCGACATACACCGCATCAGCGACCTCTTCGAGGAGGAGTTTTTCTACACAAAACAAGTAATTTACGCAAGGCGATAGGGTGCAAAAAGGGCTCAAAAACAATAATTTTGAATTTTGAATTTTGAATTTTGAATTTAATGTGTATCTTTGCAGTCCGAAAATTACGAAAAAACTGATAAATAATTAAAATAGCGCTATGAAAAGGACTTATCAACCTTCAAAGAGGAAAAGAATCAACAAACACGGCTTCCGCGCTCGTATGGCTACCGTGAACGGTCGCAAAGTACTTGCTGCTCGCCGCGCAAAAGGTCGTAAGAAACTCACCGTTTCGGACGAGTTGCGCAACAAATAGTCGAGAGGACTAAGACGTTGATTCGCTGCCTCGGATGGTGACAAGGTCACCCGCTCTGGTAGGCAGAACAAGAAAAACCACATCGGACGCGATGTGGTTTTTTTGTTGCTTGTGAGTCGACAATCTACAATCCTCCCAAAACCCTCCTTTGAAAGGAGGGCTTCGAAGGTCGCGGATTCGAGTATCAGACATCTAATAGTAAGTCCTCCCCTACGAGAGGGGAGGATTTAGGAGGGGTGGTCGAATAATAGATGCCGAAACTTCGGCTCAAAACAAAAGGGAAGCACAAATGCTTCCCTTTTGTTTTGAGCCGAAAGCGGGACTCGAACCCGCGACCTTTTCATTACGAGTGAAACGCTCTACCACCTGAGCTATTTCGGCACCTTCCGCCGATGTCGAATTCGGCTTTATCGGGCGCAAAGATACTACGGGGAATTCAAAATGCAAAATGCAAAACGCAAAATTATCGCTCGGCATACGCCTTCGAAGGCGAGCCGAAGGGTGGTTTTTGGGGCTTGGCGTTGCATCGGGAGCAAAAATGTTGTATCTTCGTGCCACATTGTGGCGACAAAAAGCGCAACATGCACACACAAAAAAGGGCAAAAACAAAAACAATAAATTCTTATGATTACCTTCATTATTTGCCTTGTGGCACTCGTGGCAGCCTACTTCCTCTATGGCAAGTATCTCGACCGTGTGGCTGGTATTCGCAACACCACCGAGGTGCCCTCAAAGACTATGTACGACGGCGTGGATTACATCCCTATGCCTCGTTGGAAAACCTTTCTTATTCAGCTGCTTAACATTGCCGGATTAGGTCCCATCTTTGGCGCACTTCTCGGCGCGGCGTATGGTCCTGTGGCTTTCGTGTGGATTACCCTCGGAGGTATCTTCTTCGGTGCTATGCACGACTATTTCTCGGGTGTCATTTCGCTCCGCAATGGCGGACTCAGCCTTCCCGAGATTGTGGGCAAATATCTCGGAGGAGGTCCCAAAGCGGTTATGCGTTGGTTTTCGCTGGCGTTGATGATTTTGGTCGGTGCGGTATTTATGTCGCAGCCTGCCGAGTTGATTGCCGAGCGCATCTCCTCGCCTGCGCTCTCTGATGTTGCATTCCAGAGCCCCGCAGGTCACACATTCAGCACCCTTTTAATAATCATCCTTGCGGCTATTCTCGTCTACTACATCATAGCAACCCTACTCCCCATCGACAAAATCATCGGCAAGATATATCCCGTCTTTGGAGGTCTGCTGATATTTATGGCATTGGGTATCCTCTGGGCTCTCTTTACCGAGTACGGCTCGGCTATCCCCGAGTTTAGCGGTTTCAAGAATATGAAGGCTGACGCCGAGCGTTTCCCGCTTGTGCCGATGCTCTTCACGACCATTGCGTGTGGTGCCATCAGCGGTTTCCACGCCACCCAATCGCCACTTATGGCTCGCTGTATGCGCAACGAGAACGAGAGCCGAGTTGTATTCTACGGTGCTATGATATCCGAGAGCGTTATCGCCCTCATTTGGGCTGCTATCGGTATGGCATTCTGGGGCGGTGTAGAGGGTTTGAACGGAGCCATCGGAGAGTATGGTGGCAAGGCGGCTGTGTTGGTAGACAAGATAGCCACCTCAACACTCGGCAACACCATCGCCTACTTCGTGATTTTTGGTGTTGTGGCGTGTGCCATTACCTCGGGCGACACTGCATTCCGTAGCGCAAGGCTCATTGCGGCAGATATGTTCGGCGTGGAGCAGAAGAGCATCGCCAAACGCCTTTGGATATGCTTCCCTATCTTCGCTCTGGGCTTGGCTATCATCCTGCTGCTCCCCTTCGGCACCATTTGGAGTTACTTTGCGTGGGCAAATCAGGCTCTGGCTGTATTCACACTTTGGACCATCTGCGTATGGCTACACGAGAGGGGCAAGAGCATTTGGATTGCGCTTGTACCTGCACTCGTAATGACCTACGTTTGTGCAAGTTACATCTTTGTTTCGCCCCTTATGTTCGGTATGTCGAACCGCCTTGTAGCATACCTGCTTGGTGGTGTGCTGACGCTCGTCATAGCCTACTATATGGTGCGTAAAATCTACACTTATGGCAAGAAACTCTCTTAAACCAACCCTCGCTCAGAACTTCCGTATCTCTCTCAACAAGGACGCCAAAGGCTCCGATCCCGACTTCTCTGCCGCACTCGCCCGCTCGCACAAGGCGGAGCAGGAGGGACGTTGGGAGGAGGCGTGCGAGATACGCTTTGCGGCTGTGCAGCACCTTGTGGAGTTGTTTCCCGAGGACGAACAGATAGAACTCGATTGGGAGGACCACTACACCCGTGATGCTGTGGTGTTGCTCTACTCCTCGGCAGTGGATTTCTTCCTTGTGGGCGATTGGGAGATGGCTGCGGCACAGTTGGAGATGGTGCTCGACATTGATAGTGACGACCACTTGGAGGCTACCACGCTCCTCGCCTTTGTATATGTGGCTATGGAGGAGTGGGAGTCGCTCGACGACCTGCTGCCCGACCTCGACGACAAGAGCCCCGAAAAGGCTCTGGTGGTGCTATGGAGTGAATTTCTGCGCAATGGCACTATTAATAAAGATGTGGTGGCAACGCTCCGTCGCTTCCACCCACACTACCTTAGGGAATGGTGCGCCACCGACCACCCTACAGATGAGCATTACTTGGCAGATGTCGCCTCCGACCGCCCCTCGAAAGAGGCTCTCGCCCGCGAACTGTGGCTCCAAACCGAACACCTATGGCGTGCAAACAGCAACTTCATAGAGGAGTTGAGGTCTGGGAGTTAAGGGCACTTCTCTCCCTTAAAGAGAGAAGAGTATAAGTTTTGCTTATATTATCATCAAATAATATAATCCGACAAAAGAGTACCAATTCACAAATTTTGCACTATCTTTGTAATACAGAAAAACGATAATTAACCAAAAAACACGAACACAATATGAAAAAGAACATTAGTGACCGCCTTGTAGCGGCTATTAACGACCAAATTAACGCCGAGTTGTGGTCGGCATATCTCTACCTTTCGATGTCGATGGACCAAGAAGCCAAGGGCAACAAAGGCTTTGCAAATTGGTTTTTCATTCAGTTCCAAGAGGAGCAAGATCACGCACGCATATTTATGAATATGCTCAATTCGCGCGGTGCTGAGGTTAAATTGCAGCCCATTGCCGCCGTGGATACCGAGTGGGCAACACCCCTGGCTGCGTGGGAGAAAACCTTGGAGCATGAGCAGGTGGTAACAGCTCGCATCAACAACCTTATGGCTATTGCCAAAGAGGAGCAGGATTACGCCTCGGAAAGCACCCTCAAATGGTTCGTAGACGAGCAGGTAGAGGAAGAGGAGAGCGCCCGAGACATTATCGATATTTTGGAGAAAATCGGTGATAACAAGTATGGCTTGTACGAGTACGACAAGGAACTCGCAGCAAGGGTGTATAGCGTACCTTCGCCCCTGGCAACCACAGCAGAGTAATCGCGACTTATTGTAAAAACAACAGAGCGGCTCCGCATTTGTGCGGGGCCGCTTATATTATGGAGCAAAATCATACAGACCTCTCTCGCTTTCGGCTTCCATCCATAAATTCCTCCTCTGACAAAAAGAAGGGACTTGGTCAAAGAGCATCAAAAGTCCCCCACCCCAAAAAAACGCAGACGAGCGAGCGGATTTTAGGCGCACAAGAAAATCCCCTCCGCACTTTACTCATCGTAAATGCGGAGGGGATTTATCGCAGTGCAACGCCAGAGGCGCTGCTTATATGCGTTTTAAGCCTTCTTCGAAGCCGAAGTCTTAACAGCCGTTACCTTAGCACCCGAAGTCTTTGCAGTGGTCTTGGGGGCTACGGGCTTCTTGGCAGCGGGCTTTTTCTCAGCCTTGGGAGCCTCAGCAACAGCCTCGCCCTCGGCTACAACCTCTGCGTCCTGAGCCTTTTTAGCACGGCTACGGCGGGTTTTAGGAGCAGCAGCCTTGGGTGCTACGCCCTCTACATAGGTCTCATTGAAATCAACAAGCTCAATGATACACATCTCGGCAGCGTCACCTACGCGGAAACCGGTGTGGAGAATACGAGTGTAACCACCGGGACGGTCAGCAATCTTAGGAGCAACGGTGCGGAACAACTCGGCAGTTGCAAATTTGTCTTTCAAGTAGCTGAAAACAACACGACGCTGGTGGGTGGTGTCCTCTTTCGATTTGGTAATGATGGGCTCAACAAATTTTTTCAGAGCCTTTGCTTTTGCCACAGTGGTCTCGATGCGTTTGTGGAGAATAAGGCTTGCTGCCATATTCGACATCAACGCTTTGCGGTGCGAAGCCTGACGACCCAAGTGGTTTACTTTCTTATTGTGTCTCATAGATTAATGTTTCTTTTTTGTGGGTTATTCCTTATCCAACTTGTAGGGAGATACATCCATACCAAAGTGGAGGTTCAAAGATGCCAAAAGGTCATCCAACTCGGTGAGCGACTTCTTACCGAAGTTACGGAACTTCAACAAATCGTTGCGGTTGTAACGCACCAAGTCGCCAACAGTATCCACCTCGGCAGCCTTCAAGCAGTTGAGGGCGCGAACCGAGAGATCCTGATCGGAGAGCTTGGTTTTCAAGAGCTGACGCATGTGAAGCACATTCTCGTCGAACTCCTCGGCAGGCGAAGCCTCCTCCATGTTGAGCGTAATCTTCTCGTCCGAGAAGAGCATCAAATGGTGAATGAGAATTTTAGCAGCCTCTTTGAGGGCCTCTTTGGGATGAATAGAACCATCGGTAGTAACCTCAATGTTGAGTTTATCGTAGTCGGTCTTCTGCTCAACACGATAGGGCTCAACAGAGTACTTAACATTGATGATAGGGGTGTGAATCGAGTCGATAGGCAACAGACCAAACTCAGCGTCGGCAGGACGGTTCTCCTCGGCAGGAACATAACCGCGACCTTTACCAATAGTGAGGTCAATGGTCAGTTTGGTATCGGGGGTGAGGTGGCAGATAACCAACTCGGGATTCAACACTTTGAAGTTCGAAAGGAAGTTCGAGATATAGCCTGCTGTGAGTTCGGTCTGACCGGCCACATTGATAGTAACCTTCTCCGACTCGGCGGTCTCAACAGTGCGAACAAAACGCACCTGTTTGAGATTGAGGACAATATCAATCATTCCCTCCATAACTCCGGGGATGGCGGCAAACTCGTGGTCTACCCCAGCAATCTTCACAGTAGTGATAGCAAAGCCCTCCAACGAGGAGAGAAGCACCCTACGCAAAGCATTGCCTATGGTCATACCGAAGCCAGGCTCCAATGGACGGAATTCGAATTTTCCGAACGTGGATGTGGATTCGAGCATAATCACCTTCTCGGGTTTCTGGAATGCTAAAATTGCCATAATTGTTTATCCTTTCTTTTTTGTTAAGCACTATTTCGAGTACAACTCCACGATGAGCTGCTCTTTGATGTTCTCGGGAATATCCTCGCGCTCGGGACGCTGCAAGAACTTACCGGTAAGGGTCTCGCCATTCCACTCCAACCAAGCGTACTGGTTAGCGCGGCGACCTGCAAGGCTCTCGGTAATGGTTTCGAGAGTTTTCGATTTCTCGCGAACTGCAACAACATCACCAGCTTTGAGGCTGTACGAAGGAATGTTCACAACGTTGCCATTAACGGTGATGTGGCGGTGCGACACCAACTGACGTGCAGCAGCACGGGTAGGAGCAATACCAAGGCGGTAAACTACGTTGTCGAGGCGGCTTTCGAGCAATTTCAAAAGGTTCTCACCGGTGATACCACCCATAGCGGCAGCTTTCTCAAACGCATTGTGGAACTGACGCTCCAACAAACCGTAGGTATATTTTGCTTTCTGTTTTTCGTTCAGCTGGGTACCGTACTCCGAAACTTTTTTGCGTTTGCGGTTCAGACCGTGCTGACCAGCAGGATAGTTCTTCTTGTCGAGAACCTTGTCTGCACCAAAAATAGGCTCGCCAAACTTACGAGCGATTTTACTTTTTGGACCTGTATATCTAGCCATTGTTCTTCTTGTTTTACTTGTGTTGAAACTAAATGTTTACTCTCCTTTTTTGCGAGCCCGAATTATACGCGGCGGCGGTTAGGAGCACGGCAACCGTTGTGGGGCAGTGGAGTAACGTCGATAATCTCCATCACAGCGATACCTGCGCCGTCGATGGTGCGGATTGCCGACTCACGACCCTGACCGGGACCTTTTACATAAACTTTTACTTTACGCAAGCCCAAGTCGTATGCAACTTTTGCACAATCTGCGGCAGCAGTCTGTGCTGCGTAGGGAGTGTTCTTCTTCGAACCACGGAAGCCCATCTTACCTGCCGAACTCCAACTGATAACCTCGCCAGCAGCGTTGGTGATGGTGATGATTACGTTGTTGAAAGTCGAGTGTACGAAAGCCATACCGACTGCGTCTACTTTTACTACGCGCTTCTTAACTGATACTGGTTTCTTTGCCATAACTCTCTACTTAATTATTTAGTTGCTTTTTTCTTGTTTGCTACGGTCTTCTTCTTACCCTTGCGAGTACGAGCGTTGTTCTTGGTGCTCTGACCACGAACGGGAAGACCAAGACGGTGACGGATACCACGGTAGCAACCAATATCCATCAGGCGTTTGATGTTGAGTTGTACGAGCGAACGGCACTCACCCTCAACTTTGATACCGCTCTCTGCGATAGCGTTACGGATTGCACCTACCTGCTCATCGGTCCAGTCATCAACTTTGGTGTTGTAGTCGATGCCAGCCATATCAAGAATCATTCGTGCGGTGCTACGACCGATACCGTAAATATAGGTCAAGCCGATTTCGCCGCGTTTATTTTTAGGTAAATCTACACCTACTATACGTGCCATAAATCTTCTTCTTTTTCTTTTTAGTTAATTACTTTTGGCGCATTTTGAATTTAGGATTCTTCTTGCAAATAACATAGAGGTGGTTGCCACGCTTTACGATTTTGCAATCCTCGCTTCTTTTCTTAATTGATGCTCTAACTTTCATCTTTGAAAAGTTTTTAATTTAGTTTGTTTTTGTGGCATAATCTCTTCGCCGAAAGGATAACCAAAAGTAGTGACTGTCACTCCTGCTCTCTTATTCGAGTCGGTGTTATACTCCTTGAATACAACCACCCACTCCTTCTTGCGCAACGAACGCCCTTTTCGGCGCCCCTTGCCACTTTCCGCAACAGCAAATTCCTTTATCCTTCTATCTTTGCCGCTGCAATAAAAGCAACACTCTGTACCCTTGACCCCTTTGCGTCGGCGGGGAGGTTATTTGTAACGGAACGAGATGCGACCTTTGGTCAAATCATAAGGCGACATCTCTACCTTTACTTTGTCACCGGGAAGAATTTTGATGTAGTGCATCCTCATCTTTCCCGAAATGTGGGCGATAATAACGTGTCCGTTGTCCAGCTCTACGCGAAACATTGCGTTGCTGAGCGCTTCCACGATAGTTCCGTCCTTTTCAATAGCAACTTGCTTTGCCATAAAAGTTCTTGTTTTTGTTCTATTTTACGAAATTCCTTCTTTGTTTAGCGCGCAAAGATAGTAATTTTCTTTGGATTACCAAATTTTCAACTACTTACGCTCTGCCAACGCCTGCTCTATGATGCCGAAATCGGTCAGCACATCTGCCTCGCCATTGCGTATTGCCACCGCAAATTCGAAGTGTGCCGAGGGTTTACGATCTTTTGTGCGCACCGTCCAGCCGTCACGCTCAAAAACCACATTCTTCGAGCCCATATTAATCATTGGCTCTATGCAGATGACCATCCCCTCTTTCAGGAGTGGTCCTGTGCCCCTTCTGCCGTAGTTGGGAACTTCGGGCGACTCGTGCATATCCCTGCCCAAGCCGTGACCCACAAGTTCACGCACCACGCCATAGCCATATTTCTCGGCATGAGTCTGCACCGCTGACGATATGTCGCCTACGCGATTGCCCGCAACGGCCTTCTCCACGCCCTTATAGAGCGACTCCTTGGTAACTCTGAGCAACTGCTCCACCTCGGGAGCAATCTCGCCCACACCAAAAGTGTATGCCGAGTCGCCATAGAAGCCTTTGAGGATGGTACCACAATCCACCGACACTATATCGCCCTCTTTGAGTGCATAGTTCGAGGGAATACCATGTACCACATTCTCGTTCACCGACACACAAAGTGTGTTGGGAAAGCCTCCGTAGCCCAGGAAGCCAGGAACTGCTCCGTGAGAACGGATGAACTCCTCCGCAATCCTATCCAACTCCAAGGTTGTTACCCCGGGACGGATATGTTTGCCAACCTCGGCAAGTGTTGCACTCACCAACAGGTTATTCTCACGCAGCAGTTCGACCTCTTCCTGTGTTTTGAGATATATCATCTCTTCTTTTCTTTAAGAACTCTTACTTCCAGCAAGCACAAGTCTATTAGTAACGACCCTTAATCCTACCGGTTTTCATAAGACCATCGTAGTGACGAAGGAGCAGGTAACTTTCGACCTGTTTGAGAGTGTCGAGAACTACACCCACCAAAATCAGCAGCGAGGTACCTCCGAAGAAGAGCGCAAACTGACGGTTGATACCAAGCATCTCGGCAAATGCGGGCAAAATTGCCACGATAGCCAAGAAAATCGAACCGGGAAGGGTGATTCTCGTCATGATGGTGTCGATGAATTTTCGAGTCTCCTTACCAGGTTGAACACCAGGTATGAAGCCACCGTTACGCTTCAAATCGTCCGCCATCATCTGGGGATTCACAATGATTGCTGTGTAGAAGTAGGTAAATGCAAACACCAAGATTGCAAAGGTAAAGTTATACCAGAAACCGGTGTAGTTGTTGAATGCAGCAGCAATGCCTCGGGTCGACTCCCAGTTGCCAAACAACATAGGAATGAACATAAGTGCCTGGGCGAAGATGATAGGCATCACATTCGCAGCGTTCACTTTCAGAGGAATGTACTGACGAACACCTCCGTACTGCTTGTTACCCACAATACGTTTTGCGTACTGCACAGGAATCTTGCGGGTTGCCTGCACGAGTGCAATGGCAGCCATGAAGATAAAGTACAAAAGCACAAACTCCACAACCAACATTACCCAGCCACCAGTTGCAGCATTGGTCCTCGCGTCCAACTCAGCCAAAAGCGCGTGGGGCAGACGTGCAACGATACCCACCATAATGATGAGCGAAATACCGTTACCAAGACCTTTATCGGTAATCTTCTCTCCCAACCACATCACAAACATAGTACCGGCAATAAGTACCACAAGTGCTGTGAAGATGAAGAAGGCGTTGTACTCCATGACGAATGCGCCAGGAGCCTGGTTGTGCAGGTTTGCAAGATAAGCGGGACCTTGCAAGCACAAAACTGCAATGGTCAGATATCTTGTAATTTGGTTCATCTTGCGGTGACCGCTCTCACCCTCGCGCTGCAACCTCTGGAAGTAGGGAACTACGATACCCAAAAGTTGTACGATAATCGAAGCCGAGATATAGGGCATTACACCGAGTGCGAAGATAGACGCATTCGAGAATGCACCACCCGAGAAGATGTCCAACAGACCCATAAGACCATCGGCGGTCTGTGCGCTCATTGCGCTAAGGGCGTTGGGATCAATGCCGGGAATCACCACAAAACTTCCGAACCTATATATAAGAAGAAGACCAAGCGTGTAGAGAATCCTCTTACGCAACTCCTCAATCTTAGATATATTCTTAATGGTTTCGACAAGTTTCATCGCTTACTTTGTTAGTCTGGTTGTAATTAGAGTTTTTCAACTTTGCCACCCTTAGCCTCAATAGCAGCAATTGCTGTCTGGCTGAAAGCGTGAGCAGTTACGTTGAGTGCTTTGGTTACCTCACCCTTACCGAGTATCTTCACGCGGTTGTTCTTCGAGATGAAGCCAGCCTCGATGAGAGTCTCGATATTGATGTCGGTGATGTTCTTGCTTGCAGCCAACTGTTCGAGAGTATCCAAGTTGATGGGTTTGTACTCAACACGTTTGATGTTAGTGAAACCGAACTTGGGCATACGGCGCTGCAAAGGCATCTGACCGCCCTCGAAGCCCAACTTGTGGCTGTAACCCGAACGCGACTGTGCACCTTTGTGACCGCGTGTGGAGGTACCACCGTGACCCGAACCCTGACCGCGACCAATTCTCTTCTCGTGGTGAGTAGAGCCTGCTGCGGGTTTAAGATTGCTTAAATTCATCGTTATTCTCTTTTTTTACTTTTTTACTTCTGTGAACTTTACTCTTTAACGGTCTCAACCTTAACCAGGTGTTTAACCTTGTTAATCATACCGAGGATGATGGCCGAATCCTCGTGCTCAACGGTCTGGTTTACTTTGTGCAGACCAAGTGCATCGAGGTTGCTGCACTGGTTCTTAGTCTGACCAATGCGGCTCTTTACCTGAGTGATTTTCAATCTTGCCATAATTTCTCCTTTCTTGATTAGCCGTTAAATACTTGATTCATAGAGATACCACGCAACTGAGCTACCGAAGCAGCGTCACGGAGCTCCATAAGAGCACCTACGGTTGCTTTCACCAAGTTGTGGGGGTTCGATGAACCTTTGCTTTTTGCAAGTACGTTGTGGATACCTACGCTCTCGAACACAACACGCATTGCACCACCTGCCTTAACACCGGTACCAGGGGCTGCGGGGCGCATAAGCACCTGCGAACCACCATAGCGGAACTCCTGCGAGTGGGGAATTGTGCCGTTGATTACGGGAATCTTTACCAAGTTCTTCTTTGCGTCCTCAACACCTTTCGCAATTGCCGACTGAACCTCGCTTGCCTTGCCAAGACCGTAGCCTACAACGCCAGCCTCGTTACCAACAACTACGATTGCCGAAAAACTCATTGTGCGACCACCTTTGGTAGTCTTCGACACCCTCTGGATTGCTACGAGCCTGTCTTTCAGTTCGAGGTCGCTTGTTTTTACTTTGATATTACTGTTTGCCATAGTTGCTTCTTAGAATTTAAGACCGCCTTCGCGAGCGGCGTCTGCCAACATTTTTACTCTTCCGTGGTAGAGGTAGCCGTTACGGTCGTACGATACAGCCTCGATGCCCTTTGCAAGAGCAATCTCTGCGATACGTTTGCCGACCATCTTAGCCTGCTCGATACCATTTACTTTCTGTGCTGCCTCAGCAATCTCTTTGTCCAAAGACGAAGCGGCTGCCAAAGTTACACCCTTAGTGTCGTCAATCAACTGTACATAGATCTGCTTGTTGCTGCGGAATACAGTCATACGAGGTCTTGCTGCGGTACCCTCAACTACTTTGCGGATACGCATTTTAATCCTCTCTCTTCTTTCGATTTTATTCAATGCCATATTTACGCGATTTTACTATTTAGCGTTAGCAGACTTACCAGCCTTACGACGCAAGGTTTCACCAATAAATTTAATACCTTTACCTTTGTAGGGCTCGGGTTTGCGGAACGAGCGAATCTTTGCAGCAACCTGACCAACAAGTTGTTTATCGATGCTCTTGAGAGTGAGAATGGGGTTACCCTTCTTCTCCTGCTGTACCTCAGCCTTAACCTCGGCGGGCAACATAAGGAAAATATCGTGCGAATAACCCAAAGAGAGTTTCAGGAGCTGACCCTCAACCTCTGCTTTGAAACCAACACCTACGAGTTCCTGTTTAATCTCGTAGCCTTTCGAAACGCCCACTACCATGTTGTTGATGAGTGCGCGGTACAAGCCGTGCATAGAGCGGTGGCGTGGCTGGTTCGTAGGACGAGTTACTGTCAATACGTTACCCTCAACGGTTACGGTGATGTCCGAATCAACTTTCTGACTCAACGCACCAAGAGGTCCTTTCACGCTTACCACGTTGTTAGCAGCAACCTCTACGGTTACGCCTGCGGGCAAGTTTACAGGTAATTTACCAATTCTTGACATTGTTTTTGTTTGTTTTGTAAAGTTAATACTAGTAGATGTAGCAGAGAACCTCGCCACCTACGTTTTCCTGACGTGCTTTTTTGTCGGTCATAATACCTTTGGGAGTCGAAACGATAGCGATACCCAAGCCGTTCTGAACCTTAGGCATATCGGCTGCCGAAGAGTAGCGACGAAGACCGGGACGCGATACGCGCTCCAAACCTTTGATAGCGCACTGCTTGGTCTGGGGGTGGTACTTCAACGCAATTTTGATAGTCGAAAAGCCCTTCTCGTTCTTGTCAAACCTGTAGGCGAGGATGTAACCCTGTTCGTAGAGAATCTTGGTCATCTCTTCCTTCATTTTTGAACCGGGAGCTTCAACCGTTTTGTGGTTGGCTTTCGCCGCGTTTCTAATCCTCGTGAGGAAATCCGCAATAGGATCTGTCATAGTTTTAATGGATTAAAATGTTAAAAATGTAAGTTAATTATTTCGAGGTCAGCACCTTACACATTCTGTCACTTCTCAGCCAAAGCTTCGTCACAACATCTGTTCAGGCACCTCTCTCATAACACCTCAACTGCCGACCACCCCTTGTGAGGGATAGTCGGCAATGTTGGTGATTTGTTGTTTTCGCTTTTTAAGCCGCCAAAGATAGGAACTTTTTGTGGATAAATTGCAAACTTTTGGGCAGAAATTCAACATTTTACGATTTCTTAACCTCGCAAATGCTCTCTTCTACGCCCTTGGATTGACAGCCACATTAAGGTTTCTACCCTCAGTTGGTCGCTACCACGATGCCTTCTTCACGCCGGGGATAAGACCGTGCGAAGCCATCTCGCGGAACTGAATACGGCTCAAACCAAACTGGCGAATGTAGCCTTTGGGACGACCGGTAATCTGGCAGCGGTTGTGCTGGCGGATGGGGTTCGAGTTGCGGGGCAGTTTCGAAAGAGCCTGCCAAGCCTCCATCTCGTTCATCTCACCTGCCTTAACAGCGGCAGCGATAGCCTCACGCTTTGCAGCATAGCGTTGTGCGAGTTTAACACGTTTAACCTCGCGTGCTTTCATTGATTCTTTTGCCATACCTTATGCTTTTTTAGCGTTTTTGAATGGAAGACCAAACTCACGGAGAAGAGCATAACCCTCCTCGTCAGTATTTGCGGTAGTTACGAAGCAAATCTCCATACCGAGAATCTTGGTGATCTTGTCGATGTCGATCTCGGGGAAGATGATCTGCTCTTTGATACCGAGGGTGTAGTTACCCTGACCGTCAAATTTCTCGTTGATGCCTTTGAAGTCGCGGATACGGGGAAGTGCAACTGCGATAAGCCTCTCCAAGAACTCGTACATACGGTCGCCACGGAGGGTTACGCGAACACCTACGGGCATACCCTTACGGAGTTTGAAGTTCGAAATATCCTTGCGCGAACGGGTCTGAACAGCCTTCTGACCAGCGATAATCGAGAGCTCCTCCTGAGCAATCTCGATGAGTTTCTTGTCAGCAACAGCCTCGCCAACACCCTCGTTCAGCACGATTTTCTGCAATTTGGGTACCTGCATAATGCTCTTGTAGCCAAATTCTTTCATAAGGGCAGGTACAATCTGCTCCTTATAAGTGGTTTTGAGTGTAGGAATGTAAGCCATTATTTAATCTCCTCTCCTGATTTTTTAGCGTAACGTACAAGTTTGCCATTCTCGCCCTCTTTGCGACCTACGCGGGTAGGTTTGCCGGTTTTGGGGTCTGCAAGCATAAGGTTCGAAATGTGAATAGGAGCCTCCTGCTCAACAATACCGCCCTGGGTGTTCTTGGCACTGGGTTTGGTGTGTTTTTTGATGATGTTGAAACCCTCAACGATTGCGCGCTGATTTTTGGTATCTACCTCCAAAACACGACCGGTTTTCTCTTTGCTTTTGCTACCGCCCGAAACTACGAAAACGGTATCACCTTTTTTGATATGTAATTTCATACTGCTAATCGGTATTTAAGATTACAATACTTCGGGTGCAAGCGAGATGATTTTCATATACTGGTCGCGCAACTCACGAGCAACGGGACCAAAGATACGAGTACCACGCATCTCACCCTGGGGGTTCAACAATACTACGGCGTTGTCGTCGAAACGAATGTACGAACCGTTAGCACGACGAATCTCCTTCTTTGTTCTAACTACAACCGCTTTCGATACGGTACCCTTCTTGATGTCGCCCGAAGGGGTTGCGCTCTTGACGGTCACAACGATTTTGTCGCCAATCGAGGCGTACTTCTTCTTGGTACCACCCAAAACACGGATGCAAAGAACCTCTTTGGCACCACTGTTGTCGGCTACTACCAATCTGCTTTCCTGTTGTATCATGACTATTTAGCTCTTTCAATAATTTCTACTAATCTCCAACGCTTAGTCTTGCTCAGAGGTCGCGTCTCCATAATCTTAACGGTGTCGCCCTCGTTGCAGGTGTTCTGCTCGTCCTCAGCCACAAAACGAGTGGTCTTGTTAACGAACTTACCATAGATAGGGTGTTTTACCTTACGGTGAACTGCAACGACAATGGATTTCTCCATCTTATTGCTGACTACCACACCGATTCTCTCTTTTCTAAGATTTCTTTCCATAGCCTCAATTAACATTTAGTGTTTTTCTGGTGCAGTACAGTCTTCATACGAGCGATGTCTCTGCGAGCTTTCTTAATAACGGTAGTATCCTCCACGGGAGATACGGCGTGATTAACCTTCAAAGTGGCAAGTTTTGCCTGCTCAGCCTCGATGCGCTCTACCAAATCGGCTACTGCCATCTCTTTCAATTCTGCTGTTTTCATAACTTCTCTTGTCTGCTTTAATGGTTAACTATTCAACGTAATCTCTGCGTACAACGAGTTTGGTCTCGATGGGGAGTTTCTGTGCGCCAAGACGCAATGCCTCTTTGGCTACCTCGAAGGGAACACCCTCAATCTCAAACATAATACGACCGGGAGTAACAGGAGCAACATAGCCCTCGGGGTTACCTTTACCTTTACCCATACGAACCTCGGCGGGTTTCTTGGTAATGGGCTTATCGGGGAAGATGCGGATCCAAATCTGACCCTCACGTTTCATATAACGCACGATAGCCTGACGAGCAGCCTCAATCTGACGACCGGTAATCCAGGTCGAATCCATTGCTTTCAGACCGAACGAACCGAACGCAAGCTGGTTGCCACGCTGAGCAAGACCTTTCATGCGTCCTTTCTGCATTCTTCTAAATTTAGTCCTTTTTGGTTGTAACATTGTCTTATCTTATTTAGAAGTGTTCCTATTTGTTGTTATTGTTTCTCCTGCGCTTGCGGTCGCCGCGGGGTTTGCCACCACGCTGCTCGCCCTGTGCAGGACCTGCTACGGACGATGCGCCTGCAATCTCGAACAGGTCACGTTTGCCATAAACCTCACCTACGCAAATCCATACCTTAACACCAAGGATACCTACTTTGGTAAGTGCCTCAGCAAGGCAGTAGTCTACGTCTGCGCGGAAAGTGTGCAGAGGAATACGACCCTCTTTGTAGGTCTCGCTACGAGCCATCTCAGCGCCGCCAATACGACCGCTAATCTGAATCTTGATACCCTCAGCACCCATACGCATAGTCGATGCGATAGTGGTTTTGATGGCACGGCGATACGATACACGACCCTCCAACTGGCGAGCCAACTGGTTTGCAACGATTACAGCGTCAATCTCGGGGCGTTTAACCTCAAAGATGTTGATCTGTACCTCTTTGCCGGTGAGTTTTTTGAGCTCCTCTTTGAGCTTGTCAACCTCCTGACCACCTTTACCGATAATCAAACCGGGACGAGCGGTGCTGATGGTTACGGTCACGAGTTTAAGAGTGCGCTCGATAATGATTTTCGAAATGCTAGCCTTTGCAAGACGGGCATTCAGATAGGTACGAATTTTCGAGTCCTCAACCAAGCGGGTTGAAAAATCTTTACCGCCGTACCAGTTGGAATCCCAACCACGGATGATACCAAGACGGTTTGCAATTGGATTAACTTTCTGTCCCATCTCTTACTCAGCTGATTTAGTTTCTACTACCATTTTGTCTACAATAATCGTAACGTGGTTGGAACGCTTACGAATGCGGTGTGCACGACCCTGAGGTGCGGGCTGAATGCGTTTGAGCATACGACCACCGTCAACCTTGATCTCTTTAACACAGAGTTTGGTATCCTCCAAACGCTCGGTGGGATTCTTAGCCTCCCAGTTGGCGATAGCCGAACGGAGAAGTTTCTCCAACTTCACCGAAGCCTCTTTCTTCGAGTAACGGAGAAGACCCAATGCTTTATTAACCTCTACGCCGCGAACGGTGTCGGCAACGATACGCATCTTGCGGGGCGAGGTAGGGCAATCACGCAGCGAGGCAACAGCCACCTGCTTCTTTGCGGCCTTCATTTTCTCGGCCATTTGATATTTTCTTGCTCCCATATCCTACTTTATTTTTTTCTGTTACCGGCGTGACCGCGGAAGGTGCGTGTGGGTGCGAACTCTCCGAGTTTGTGGCCTACCATATTTTCAGTTACATAAACGGGTATAAACTTGTTACCGTTGTGTACAGCAATTGTCTGACCTACGAAGTCGGGCGAAATCATACTTGCTCTCGACCAAGTCTTAATTACGGTCTTCTGATTGCTCTCGTTCTGAGCGATTACTCGCTGTTCGAGCCTGGGCTCAATGAACGGTCCTTTTTTAAGTGAACGACTCATTATGCTACTATTTTTTTATTTTGTTTTCTTGGAGATAATGAATTTGCTGGTGGTCTTCTTAGGATTGCGAGTCTTGTAACCCTTAGCCAACAGACCTTTGCGCGAACGGGGGTGACCACCACTCGAACGACCTTCACCACCACCCATGGGGTGATCAACAGGGTTCATGGTTACACCACGGTTGTGAGGTCTGCGACCGAGCCAACGCTTCCTACCGGCTTTACCGTGCTGTTCGAGGCTGTGGTCGGGGTTCGACACAGCACCAACAGTGGCGCGGCAAGTGCAGAGAACCATACGGGTCTCGCCCGAAGGAAGTTTAATAATAGCATATTTACCCTCGCGAGCCAAAAGCTGTGCGTAGGTACCAGCCGAACGAGCCAAAACTGCGCCCTGACCGGGGTAGAGTTCGATTGCGTGGATGATGGTACCCAGAGGAATGTTTGCCAAAAGCAGGGTGTTACCTACCTCGGGAGCAACGCCCTCAGTGCCGCTCATTACGGTCTGACCTACTTTCAAGCCGTTGGGAGCCAAAATGTAGCTCTTCGAGCCGTCTGCGTAAACAATCAGAGCGATACGAGCCGAACGGTTGGGATCGTACTCAATGGTTGCAACAGTTGCAGCCATACCATCTTTCGCACGTTTGAAGTCAATAACACGGTACATCTGTTTGTGACCACCACCGATGTAACGAACGGTCATCTTACCGGCGTGGTTACGACCACCGCTGCTCTTCTTAGGCTCGAGCAACGATTTCTCAGGCACCGAGCAGGTAATATCCGTAAAGGTACCTGCGATTTTATGTCTTGTTCCCGGAGTTACGGGATTAAACTTTTTTACTGCCATCTCTCAATTAGATATTACTGTAGAAATCAATAGTATCGCCCTCTTTCAAGGTTACGATTGCTTTTTTCACTGCATTGGTGCGACCTACCAAGTAGCCAGATTTGGTGTAGCGTGCTTTGAGCTTACCTTTGGTGTTGATGGTGTTTACGCTCTCAACAACTACGTTGTACATCTGCTCTACGGCTGCGCGAATCTCCAATTTGTTAGCCCTGCGGTCAACGATAAAACCATACTGACCGAGTTTCTCGCCCTGACCTGCCATTTTCTCGGTCAAGATGGGTTTGATAATTACATTCATTGTCTGTTCGGTTTTTTAGTGATTAGAAATTCTCGTTTACCTTAGCCAATGCGCTCTCGGTGAACAACATCACACCTGCGTTCATCACGTCATAGGTGTTGAGGTTGGCAGCCTGCATTACCTTCACTTTGGGAAGGTTACGAACGCTCAGGCAAATGTTGTGGTCGGTCTCTGCTACTACGAGCAATACCTTCTTACCAGCCAAGTTGAGAGCCTCTGCCATTGCTACGAACGATTTGGTTTTGGGAGTCTCCATAACGAAATCCTCTACAACGGTGATAGCCTCTGCTTGGGCTTTCAGAGAGAGTGCGCTGCGGCGTGCAAGCGATTTGAGTTTCTTGTTCAGTTTGAAACTGTAATCGCGGGGTACGGGACCGAAAATGCGACCGCCGCCGGGGAAGAGAGGCGAGAGGATGCTACCTGCACGAGCACCGCCTGTACCTTTCTGACGTTTGAGTTTGCGGGTCGAGCCTGCTACCTCGTTACGCTGTTTTGCTTTGTGAGTACCCTGACGCTGATCAGCCAAGTACTGCTTTACAGCCAAGTAGATAGCGTGAGTGTTGGGCTCGATACCAAAGACCTCCTGCGAAAGAACTGCTTTCTTCGAGGTCTGAGTTCCTGTGGTGGTGTAAATTGTAAGTTCCATCTCCTCAATCCTACTTTTCAATGATTACATAAGTACCTTTTGCACCGGGAACCGAACCCTTAACCAAGAGAAGGTTGTTCTCGGCAATAACTTTGAGGACTTTAAGGTTCTGAACCTTAACCCTCTCACCGCCGGTCTGACCGGGCAAGCGTTTGCCCTTGAAGACGCGCGAAGGATACGAAGATGCACCAAGCGAACCAGGTTTACGCTGGCGGTTGTGCTGACCGTGGGTCTGACCACCCACACCCGCAAAGCCGTGGCGTTTTACAACACCCTGGTAGCCTTTACCTTTCGATACACCCACTACGTCTACCCAGTCACCCTCTGCGAAGGTGTCTGCAACGGTGAGTGTCTGACCCAGAGTTACCTCATCGAACTCCTTGAACTCCACCAATTTGGCTTTGGGCGATACACCCGATTTGCCAAAGTGACCTAACAAGCTTTTGCTGGTGTGCTTTTCACTCTTCTCGCCATAGGCAATCTGAACTGCGGAGTAGCCATCCTTCTCCTCGTTCTTGATTTGCGTAACTACACAGGGACCAGCCTCGATAACAGTGCATGGTATATTTTTACCCTCGGCACTGAAAACGGAAGTCATTCCGATTTTTTTTCCAATAAGTCCTGACATTTTACCTGTCTTTAATTACTTGTTGTTTGTTAAATAAAAAGTTTGTGTGTATAAAGTTTCTTCTACTTTATCGCTTTTGTTGTCCTTCTTCGGGAGCGCAGTAAGGCGGGTTCCTCGCGCGTGCGTATTTATTTATAGGTATCGGACAAGGAACCCCCTATTTTGCATCACCCCGCAGTTTATCAGACTTTGATGTTTACCTCAACACCCGAGGGCAACTCCAACTTCATCAGAGCGTCGATAGTCTTGGGGGTTGAACTGTAAATATCAAGAATCCTCTTGAAGGTGCAGAGCTGGAACTGCTCGCGTGCTTTCTTGTTAACGAAAGTCGAACGGTTCACAGTGAAAATCTTTTTCTGAGTAGGAAGTGGAATAGGACCACTAACTACTGCGCCTGTCGATTTCACAGTTTTTACGATTTTCTCAGCCGACTTATCAACCAAGTTGTGATCGTAAGATTCGAGTTTGATTCTAATTTTCTGACTCATGGTTATTTATTCTTTTATTCCAATTCTTGTTTTTTGCCACCGCACTTCTCGATAACCTCTTTTGCTACATTCTGAGGTACTTCGTCGTAGTGCGAGAACTCCATAGTCGAGGTTGCGCGACCCGAAGAGAGCGTACGCAATACGGTAACATAGCCGAACATACCCGACAGGGGCACTTTGGCTTTGATTGCCGTTGCAACACCCTTGCTCTCGGTACCCTCAATCTGACCGCGGCGTTTGTTCAAATCGCCGATGATGTCACCCATATACTCCTCGGGAGTAACAACCTCCACCTTCATAATGGGCTCCTTCAATACGGGCTGACACTTAGGAGTAGCCTCACGGAAACCGTTGCGAGCGCAAATCTCGAACGAGAGTGCATCGGAGTCTACGGGGTGGAACGAACCGTCTTTCAGGGTTACCTTCATCGAGTCGATACCGAAGCCAGCCAAAGGACCGTTTGCCATTGCCGACTCGAAGCCTTTCTGAACTGCGGGGATAAACTCCTTAGGTACGTTACCGCCCTTAACCTCGTCAATGAACTGCAAGCCCTGAACGCCCTCGTCTGCGGGACCAATCTCAAAGATGATATCTGCAAACTTACCGCGACCACCAGACTGTTTCTTGAATACCTCGCGCATCTGGAAGGTGCCATTGAGAGCCTCCTTGTACGATACCTGAGGAGCACCTACGTTAATCTCGATACCAAACTCCCTGCGGAGACGGTCGATAATAATATCGAGGTGCAACTCGCCCATACCGCTGATAATGGTCTGACCACTATCCTGGTCGGTCTTAACCGTAAAGGTGGGATCCTCCTCAGCCAACTTGCCGAGTGCGATACCGAGTTTATCCAAATCCTTCTGAGTCTTAGGCTCCACAGCGATACCGATAACGGGCTCGGGGAAGGTCATCGACTCCAAGGTAATCTGCTTATCCTCAACACACAAGGTGTCGCCGGTGCGAACATCCTTGAAACCTACAACAGCACAGATGTCGCCTGCACCAATGGT
This sequence comes from uncultured Alistipes sp., assembly GCA_937911745.1. Taxonomy (GTDB): domain Bacteria; phylum Bacteroidota; class Bacteroidia; order Bacteroidales; family Rikenellaceae; genus Tidjanibacter. The sequence goes on from CALDPX010000067.1 coordinate 50,620, forward strand.
ATCCATAGGATTCTGCTTGTTGGCGTGCATCTGGTAGATACGGCTGATACGCTCCTTCTTGCCCGAGCGGGTATTGAAGACGTAGGTACCTGCATCGAGTTTACCCGAGTAGATGCGGATGAATGCCAAGCGACCTACATAGGGGTCGGTTGCAATCTTGAACGCGAGAGCGCAGAAAGGATCCTCATCGGTGGGGTAACGCTTAACGGTGCTCTCGTTGCGAGGATCGGTACCAACAATAGCCTCAATGTCGAGGGGCGAAGGCAAGAACATCATAATCGAGTCCAACAGAAGCTGAACACCTTTGTTCTTGAACGACGAACCACACAACATAGGGATAATCTGCATACTGATAGTAGCCTTGCGGATTGCAGCAATGAGTTCATCGGGAGTAATCGAATCGGGATCCTCGAAGAACTTCTCCATAAGAGCCATATCGACCGTAGCAACCTCCTCTACGAGGTGTGCCCTTGCCTCCTCAACCTCTGCTTTCATCTCCTCGGGTACCTCCTCGTAGGTATAGTTTACGAGTTGGTCTTTCTTTGCATCGTCGTAGATGATAGCCCTATTATATATAAGGTCTATAACACCACGGAACGACTGCTCGCTACCGATAGGCAAAGTGATAGGCACTGCGTTGGCACCAAGACGCTCCTTAACCTGTGCGCAGACATTCATAAAATCTGCACCGGTACGGTCCATCTTGTTAACGTAACCGATACGGGGAACATTGTACTTATCTGCCTGACGCCATACGGTCTCGCTCTGGGGCTCAACACCGCCAACAGCGCAGAAAGTTGCCACAGCACCGTCCAACACGCGCAACGAACGCTCCACCTCAACAGTAAAGTCAACGTGTCCGGGAGTGTCGATAAGGTTAATCTGGTACTGTTTGCCTTTGTAATTCCAGAAAGCGGTAGTTGCTGCCGAAGTAATGGTGATACCACGCTCCTGCTCCTGAACCATCCAGTCCATAGTAGCCGAACCATCGTGAGTCTCACCAATCTTGTGAGTCTTACCGGTGTAGAACAAGATTCGCTCGGAAGTAGTGGTCTTACCAGCATCGATGTGCGCCATGATGCCGATATTACGAGTATATGTTAAATCTCTTCCCATCGAATCTCTTAGAATCTGAAGTGTGCGAATGCTTTATTTGCCTCTGCCATACGGTGCATCTCCTCTTTGCGTTTGAAGGCAGCACCCTCGTTGTTGTAGGCAGCCATAATCTCACCGCAGAGTTTCTCTGCCATAGACTTACCTGCGCGCTTACGAGAATAAAGGACCATGTTTTTCATCGAAATCGAAATTTTGCGCTCAGGACGAACCTCCATAGGTACCTGGAAGGTAGCACCACCGATACGGCGAGATTTTACCTCAACCTGGGGAGTGATGTTCTCCAATGCCTGCTTCCATACTTCAAGAGGAGCCTTGTCTGCATCCTTCATCTTCTCGCCCACCATATCCAACGCATCGTAGAAAATGGTGTATGCAATACTCTTCTTACCGTCCAGCATCAAATTATTCACAAAGCGGGTAACCATAACGTCACCAAACTTGGGGTCTGGAAGTAGAATGTGCTTTTTAGGCTTTGCTTTTCTCATTTTGTCTTAAATCTTTAATGTGTTCTTAACTAACTTTGTTGTGAGAGATTACTTTTTGGCTGCTTTGGGACGTTTAGCACCGTATTTCGAACGACGCTGACGACGACCATCCACACCTGCGCTATCCAATGCACCACGAACCAAGTGGTAACGTACACCGGGGAGGTCTTTTACACGACCACCGCGCACCAAAACGATTGAGTGTTCCTGCAAGTTGTGACCTTCACCAGGGATGTAGGCATTCACCTCTTTCTGGTTGGTGAGTTTCACACGAGCAACTTTACGCATTGCCGAGTTAGGCTTCTTGGGGGTGGTGGTGTAAACACGCACGCACACGCCGCGCCTCTGAGGACATGCGTCAAGGGCGGGAGATTTACTCTTCATCTCCAACTGTACCCTGCCTTTTCTTACTAACTGTTGAATAGTTGGCATTTTACTGTTTTTTAGTCCTTTGTTTTGTTAAACATTTAATTCTCGTTTCCCGTAGGGAACATCGCGTTTCCCATTTTTCGGGCGTGCAAAGATACGGCATTTTTTCTTTTCTACAATATATATGAGAAATTTTTTGCCCCTTTTGAGCCGATTTTTCAGCATTTTAGCCCCTTTTTGAGGCTTTGGTCAATTCTTTTTTCTTATTGTTTTTTGAAAGGTATTTGTTTTACTTATTGCTTTTTGTGGGACACTCTTGTATTTTGCTGACAATGTGAGTATTACAAAAAACTTTGTGGGGATTTGCAATTTGCACCACAAATATGTTTATCTTTGTGGCTCATAAGGTTGTGCAAAAGAGAAAAAACTTCAAAATATATGGAATACAACTTCAAAGAACTCGAAGCCAAGTGGCAAGCAGAGTGGCAAAAGCAACAGACCTATAAGATCGATGTAGACGACTCTAAACCAAAATTTTATGTTCTGGATATGTTCCCCTACCCTTCGGGTGCGGGACTCCACGTTGGTCACCCTCTGGGCTACATCGCCTCGGACATCTACTCGCGCTACAAACGCTCCTGCGGCTTCAATGTGCTCCACCCTATGGGCTACGATGCCTTTGGTCTGCCCGCCGAGCAGTACGCCATACAGACCGGTCAGCACCCCGCAGTGACCACCGAGCAGAACGTGGCACGCTACCGCTCGCAACTCGATAAGATTGGCTTCTCGTACGATTGGTCGCGCGAGGTACGCACCTGTGAGCCAGAGTATTACAAGTGGACACAGTGGGCTTTCCTCGAAATGTTCTCGCACTACTACGACAACACCTCCGACAAGGCTGAGCCTATCGAAAAACTCGTCGAGCGATTTGCTGTTCGAGGCACCGAGGGCTTGGATGCTGCTTGCACCGAACAACTCTCGTTCACTGCCGAGGAGTGGAACTCGTGGGGCGAGAAAAAACACGAAGAGGTACTCCAAAATTACCGCCTTGCATTCCGTGCCGACACAATGGTAAACTGGTGCGCCGAGTTGGGCACCGTGCTTGCCAATGACGAGGTTAAGGATGGTCTTTCGGTGCGCGGCGGCTTCCCCGTTGTGCAGCGCAGGATGAAACAGTGGCTCCTTAGGGTTACCGCCTATGCACCCCGCCTCTTGGAGGGTTTGGATAAGTTGGAGTGGAGTGAGTCGCTCAAAGAGATTCAGCGCAACTGGATTGGCAAGAGCACCGGTGCTCAGGTCTTCTTCGACATTGAGGGTAGCGACAAGAAACTCGAAATTTTCACAACCCGCCCCGACACCATTTTTGGCGTTACATTTATGGTCATAGCCCCCGAACACGAGTGGGTTAAGGAGCTGACAATCTCCGATGCCCAAAGCGACGTGGAGGCATATTTGGAGGCAACGAAGAAACGCTCCGAGCGCGAGCGTATCGCCGAGACGAAACGTGTGAGCGGTGTCTTTACGGGCTCCTACGCCATCAACCCCTTTACGGGCAAGCGTATTCCTATCTATGTAAGTGACTATGTGTTGGCTGGTTATGGTACGGGCGCTATTATGGCGGTTCCCGCCCACGACTCGCGCGACTGGGCTTTTGCAAAACACTTCGGTTTGGAGATTATTCCCGTTGTAGAAGGCGGCAATGTAGAGGAGGCTTCCTACGATGCCAAAGAGGGAAAACTTATCAATTCGGACTTTATCAACGGTTTGGATGTGAAGGTTGCCATTGAGCGTATGTGGGACGAAATTGAGGCTCGTGGATTGGGCAAACGCAAAGTGAATTACCGCCTGCGTGATGCCATTTTCAGCCGCCAGCGTTATTGGGGCGAGCCCTTCCCCATCTACTATAAAGACGACATTGCACACCCCTTGTCGGCAGAGCAACTACCCCTCGAATTGCCCGAGGTTGAGAAGTTCACCCCCACCGCTGAGGGCGAACCCCCATTGGCTCGCTCCGAGAAGTGGCACACCGCCGAGGGCTACGCCTACGAGACCAGCACAATGCCCGGATTTGCAGGTTCTTCTGCCTACTATCTGCGCTATATGGACCCCCACAATGCGGATGCTCTTGTGAGCCGCAAGGCAAACAACTATTGGCGCAATGTAGACCTCTATGTGGGTGGTATTGAGCACGCTACGGGTCACCTTATCTACTCGCGCTTCTGGAACAAATTCCTCTTCGACCTGGGCGTTATCTGCGAGGACGAGCCTTTCAAGAAACTCGTCAATCAGGGTATGATTCAGGGGCGTTCGAACTTTGTTTATCGCGTTGTGGGTACCAACAAATTCGTGTCGCTCGGCTTGCGCAAGGAGTACGAGACGCAGGAGATTCACGTTGATGTAAACATCGTGAAAAACGACATCCTCGACCTTGATGCCTTCCGCGCTTGGCGTCCCGAGTTCCACGATGCCGAGTTTATCTTGGAGGACGGCAAATACGTCTGCGGCTGGGCTATCGAGAAGATGAGTAAGAGTATGTTCAACGTGGTCAATCCCGACTACATTGTAGATAATTACGGTGCCGACACGTTGCGTATGTACGAGATGTTCCTCGGTCCTTTGGAGCAGAGCAAGCCCTGGGATACCAATGGCATTGACGGTGTACACAAATTCCTGCGCCGCTTCTGGGGCAAATTTTTCGATAAGGAGGGTAACTTCGCCGTAAGCAACGAAGAGCCCACTCCTGCCGAACAGAAAACCCTCCACAAGACCATCAAGAAGGTTAGGGAGGATATCGAGAATTTCTCGTTCAACACCTCCATTTCGGCATTTATGATATGCCTTAACGAACTCGGTCAGTGCAACAAGAGGGCTGTTTTGGAGCCCTTTGCAGTGTTGCTCTCGCCCTTTGCACCCCACATCACCGAGGAGTTGTGGCACCTGCTGGGTGGCGAGGGCTCTATTTGCGATGCCGCCTACCCCGAGTTCAACCCCGACTTCTTGGTCGAGAACTCGTTTGAGTACCCTGTGTCATTCAACGGCAAGATGAGATTCAAAAAATCGCTGCCTCTGGGTATCTCCAATGGCGAGATTGAGGCACTTGTGATGGCAGACGAGCAGACTGCCCGCTACACCGAGGGCAAGACCCCCAAGAAGGTCATCATCGTTCCCGGTAAGATTATCAACATCGTACTGTAATAGAGAGTGTTCGGTGGGCGCAGCAAGTCCACCGAACTTGCTTTTATAAACCACCCGAACCCGAGAGAAACAATGGATTTTTTGTCGCTATTTTTGATTGCTGTGGGGCTGTCAATGGACGCCTTCTCGGTGGCTATCTGCAAGGGGCTTGCACTGCCTCGTGCGGGAGCGGACAAGTGCTCCGTTGTGGGTTTGTGGTTTGGTGGTTTTCAGGCACTTATGCCCATTCTGGGCTATTTTGTGGGCATACATTTCAAGGACGCCATAGAGAGTTTCGACCATTGGCTTGCCTTTGCACTGCTGGCACTCATCGGTATCAATATGATTCGCGAGGCGCTCGGCAAGGAGGAGGACAATGCGGAGAACAAAGGGTGTGAGGGCAACCCCCTGGCGGCTCGCAAAATGCTGCCTATGGCTATTGCCACGAGCATTGACGCCTTGGCTGTGGGTGTGGGTTTTGCCTTTTTGGGTGTCGACATATGGCTCTCGGCACTACTTATTGGCGTTACGACCTTCGTGCTGTCGGTTGTGGGTGTGAAAATGGGAGGCGTCTTCGGTGCTAAGTATAAGTCGAAAGCCGAACTCGCCGGCGGCATCATCCTCATACTGATTGGTCTTAAAATCCTCCTCGAACACACCATTTTTGCCTAATGGCAAGAGAGGTCGAACGTCTAACGTCAATAGTCGCGGGCTCGGCACTTTTGCCGAGCCCGAAATTTTTAGGAGGATAAGGAGTTTAAGGACTTTAACGACCTTAACTACCCTCCACTAAATTAGGAGTGGGGATATGGTTGTGGAACTCCCGTATCTCTCATATCTCCCATTTCTCCCACAAAAACACTCGCGGGTATCTTTTTTGATACCCGCGAGCAAATAAGCAACCGTTTGACTTAAAGAGTGGTAGATGCCAACCGCCCACCTCGCTGTGGTCGTGGCAAGACGAGCGCACATTACGCTCGTTAAGCCAATTGGTTCCAACTGATTCATCATTAAACTATAAGTGGACTCTATTGCCTTGTTAACCCCCAAACAACTGGATCTATTTCTTCATCAACATATTCCATTCCCACATATTCTGTGCACGACTTATCGGAAAAGAAGAAACGAACAACATACACCATTTCCATACCAATCCTATTGCGCATTTTAAACTTATGGACGATACTCCATTTAGATGGGATCTGTTTTGTTTTACGAAGACCCAACACATCCTCAAAACCGGTTCCTGCAAATATATCTTCAAATTCAACTTGCCCCCAAGCATAGGGTTTGTATGAATCACCTTGAATAGACTCTTTTAATTGTGTCTTTACCGTTCTTTTTGCATTATAGTTCTGCAAGTCAACTTCATTGCAACCATTCATCAATAACAGTACAATACAGATAATTAGCAATTGTATGCCCCTTCTCATTTTAGTAAGAATTATTAAGTTAAACTCGTTGTTTCTCAAATTCTTACTACCCGCACCTCGATAGTGATTAATAAACACAAAGAAAGCGTGGTGCTGAAAGACTTATTTTAGCAAGATGGGTTCTGGTAAAACCTTGAAGATAAATAAGCAACAGCCCACGCCTATACCCATTGCAGGGTACAGCGTGAGAAGATGTCTGCTCATTCTCTCTTCAAAATTTACCAGATTTATCTTGCGAGAATAAACTTACACTTTCCGCGTAAAATCAATATGTTAGCACAAATATAAGCATTTATTCCATAATTTTGAATTTTGAATTCTTAATTTTGAATTTTTATCGGTATCTTTGTGAGGTTATACCTCACAACAACAAGAGTAGAGATGGACAACAACTTTATTGTTTCGGCACGAAAATACCGCCCACAGACCTTCGAGTCGGTGGTGGGGCAGAGTCACGTCACCACAACGCTCAAAAATGCCATAGCGCGAGGGCAGTTGGCGCACGCATACCTCTTTTGCGGACCCCGAGGAGTCGGCAAGACCACCTGTGCGCGTATCTTTGCCAAGACCATCAACTGTCTTAATCCCACCGCCGAGGGCGATGCTTGCGGCGAGTGCGAGTCGTGTCGCAGTTTCGATGAGGGCAGGAGTTTCTCGATTCACGAGCTCGATGCCGCATCGAACAACTCGGTGGACAACATCCGCGACCTGACGGATCAAGTGAGGGTTCCGCCCCAGATTGGCGAGTACAGCGTCTACATCATCGATGAGGTGCATATGCTCTCGCAGGCGGCTTTCAACGCCTTCCTCAAAACGCTCGAAGAGCCACCACACCACGCCATTTTTATTCTCGCAACAACCGAGAAGCACAAGATTATACCCACCATCCTCTCGCGCTGTCAGATTTACGACTTCCAGCGCATACGCATCGAGGACGCTGTGGAGTACCTCAAACTCATCGCCACACGCGAGGGTGTCGCCTTCGATGACGAGTCGTTGCACCTTATTGCCCGCAAGGCTGACGGAGGTATGAGGGATGCTCTGTCGATGTTCGACAAGGCGGTGTCGTTCTGCGGCGGTAACTTGGAGTACAAAGAGGTGGCAGCAACGCTCAACGTGCTCGACTACGACACCTACTTCGGCATTACCGATGCGCTGGTGGCGGGCGACTACAAGAGTGCGCTTCTCTCCTTCGATGAGGTGCTCAAAAAGGGCTTCTCGGGGCAGAGTTTTGCCTCCGGATTGGCTACGCATCTAAGAGATTTGCTGATGTGCAAGGAGCCTCAGACTATGAGCCTCTTGGAGATTAGCGGCTCGTTGCTCGACCGCTACAAACAGCAGAGCGCACGTTGCGACATAGGATTCCTCTTTGGTGCTGCGGCACTCCTCGGCGAGGTCGATGGAGGATTTCGCACCGCCACCAACCAACGACTGCACGTTGAGTTGGCACTGATGAAACTTGCAGGGCTCGGTCAAAAAAAAACTCTTGATGTAAGCGACAAGCCCTCGTTGCCACCACTCGTCAAGGGCGAAACGAGTGCGCCACTGCCCACACAGGCTCAACAAGTTGCGCCTGCGCTACAATCCGCACCACAACCCACCGTTGCACCTAAGGTGGAGGTTGCTCCCGCACAGCCTGCGGCACCACAGCCTGCACCACAACACACACCTCAGCCCGCTGTCGCGCCCACACCCGCACCCCAAGTGGCACAAGCACCCACTGCCGCTGCCACAAAGCCCAAGAGGGGCTTGTTTGGTGGCTCCATAAGTGCCATTATGAGCGGTCAGAAGAGTTCGGAAGAGGAGGAGAAAGTTACCTACTACGACCCCTACGCACAGCAGAAGATAACCAAAGGTTGGGAGGCTTTTATGGAGCGTATGATGGTGGAGCACCCCCGTATGGGACACGCACTGAAAAAGACCATCGTGAATGGTCACACCCTTGCGCTGACGGTTACCACGGAGATTATTCGTGACGAGCTGATGCGCAACCAAAACGAGATAACGACACTCTTGCAGGAGGCTTGCGGCTTGGAGGGTAGCATTGTGCTTGATATTACGGTTAGCACCGCCAAGGAGGACAACACACCACACAGACCGATGGACAAAGTGCGCTTCCTCGTGGAGCAAAACCCCGAACTGAACACGCTGATTCAGGACCTCGGCTTGGACGTGGAGTAGGTTCGAATTGAAAATTGAGAATTGAGAATTGAGAGTTGGGAGTGACAGGAATAACAGGAGCGACAGGAGAAACAGGGAAGTTTGAGAGCAGATTTTTTCGGGGAGGTGTGAGGCTCTCCGAAGGAGAGTGGCAGACGAAATAGGAGCCCTCTCAAACTTGTTTGAAAGAGGGCTGCTATTTTGGCTGCTATACTATCTGCGAAAGATAGCCACACCTCACCGCAAGGGCTGCACTAAAAGTTTTTGGTAGCACCTTTTTACAAAAAGGCGTCAGAATGACGCTTTTGTGATAGGAATGCTAATATAAGGCGTAGCAAAGGTAAAGCGATACGCAGTATCGCATAAAAGTTTTTGGGCGACTTTTTACAAAAAGTCGCAAGAAGAAAAAGAACAACAAACAACAAATAATAAAGGAAGAAAGATGGCAAATTTTGTAGAAGAACTCAGGTGGAGGGGTATGATTCAGGATATGATGCCCGGTACTGAGGAGCAACTCGAAAAGGAGATGACAACCGCCTACCTCGGCATTGACCCTACGGCAGACTCTCTGCACATCGGTCACTTGGTGGGTGTTATGATACTCAAACACTTGCAGAGGTGTGGTCACAAACCCATCGCCTTGGTGGGTGGTGCTACGGGTATGATTGGCGACCCTTCGGGCAAGTCGCAGGAGCGTAACCTCTTGGACGAGGCCACGTTGCGCCACAACCAGGAGGCCATTAAGGCTCAACTTGCGCGTCTTATCGACTTCGATAGCGACGCTCCCAATGCAGCAATCCTTGTGAACAACTACGACTGGATGAAGGAGTTTTCGTTCTTGGAGTTCATTCGCGATGTGGGCAAACACATTACCGTTAACTATATGATGGCTAAGGACTCGGTGAAGAAGAGGTTCAACGGCGAGGGCGATGGTATGTCCTTCACGGAGTTCACCTACCAGCTGGTGCAGGGCTACGACTTCTACCACCTCTACGAGGCTCACGGCTGTAAGTTGCAACTTGGCGGTAGCGACCAGTGGGGTAACATCACCACCGGTACGGAACTCATCCGCCGCAAGAAGGGTGCTACGGATGCTTATGCGCTGACCTGCCCCCTGATTAAGAAGGCTGACGGTACCAAGTTTGGCAAGACCGAGAGCGGTAACATCTGGCTCGATGCTCGCTACACTTCGCCCTATAAATTCTATCAATTTTGGCTCAATGTGAGTGACGAGGATGCCAAGAGTTATATCAAAATCTTCACATTCCTCGACAAGGAGACCATCGACAACCTCATCGCCGAGCACGAGGCAGCACCCCACGAGCGCAAACTCCAAAAACGCTTGGCAGAGGAGATTACAGTTATGATTCACTCGCGCGAGGAGTACGAGAAGGCTGTGGCAGCCAGCGGCATCCTCTTTGGCTCGAATGCCGGCGAGGCTCTGAAATCCATCGACGAGGCGACCTTCTTGCAGGTCTTTGAGGGTGTTCCTCAGTTCAAAATTTCGGCTTCTGAGTTGGCTGAGGGCGTAGATTTCCTCACGCTGTGTGTGGAGAAAGCCCCCGCATTCCCCTCGAAGGGCGAACTGAGGAAACTCATTCAGGGTGGCGGCGTGTCGCTCAACAAGGAGAAAGTTGCTGACCCCTATATGGTTGTGAACAACGACAACCTCATAGCCGGCAAGTATCTCTTGGTGCAGAAAGGTAAGAAGAACTACTACATACTCATTGCCGAGTAGGTTATCATCATCCAAACGACACCGCCCCGCACATTCATCGTGCGGGGCGGTGTTGTTTATGGTATGAAGGTGGGCTAATGCAGTTTTGCCCCTATCAGTTCGAGGAACTCTTGGCGTGTTTCGTGGTGGTTGAGGAAAGCACCGCTAAAAGCCGAGGTGGTTGTTATGGAGTTCTGCTTCTGCACACCCCTCATCTGCATACACATATGCGCAGCCTCAATAACCACAGCCACACCCAGCGGGTTGAGCGTCTCCTGTATGCAGTCGCGAATCTCCATAGTGAGCCTCTCCTGCACCTGCAAACGGCGAGCAAAACTCTCCACACAGCGGGGAATCTTCGACAAGCCAACAATTTGCCCATTGGGGATATAGGCAATGTGAGCCTTGCCATAGAAAGGCAACATATGGTGCTCACACATCGAATAGAGTTCGATATCCTTCACTATGACCATCTGGCGATAATCCTCCTTGAAAATCGCAGAGCGCAAAATCTCGGCAGGCTCCTCAGCATAGCCCTTAGTCAAAAATTGCATACACTTGGCAACCCTCTCGGGGGTCTTAACAAGCCCCTCGCGCTCGGGATTCTCTCCCAACAGGCGCAATATCGCCTCGTAGTGCTCCATAAGTTCCGCCGTAACCTCTGGCGAATAAATCTCTTCTCGTTTGTACATTTTATGTTAGTGTTTTTAGTCTTCCTTTTTTCGCGACTTTTTCTTCGCGACTTTTTATAAAAAGTCGCCCAAAAATTTTTATGCGATACTGCGTATCGCTTTCTCATCCACTTCACGAGTGGGTTTTGTGGAAGGATTTTTGCGCCAAATTCGGAGAGGGAGTCCGCAGTTTACAAGGCGTAAATGAGGAACTCACTATCTGAATTTGGTGCAAAAAGCACCCATAAGGCACACTCGGCTACCCCAGAACTGCGAGTATATCCGACTGTTTCATAATAAGGTAGTCCTCGCCATCAAAGTGAATTTCGGTGCCGGCATATTTACCATAGAGCACCTTGTCGCCCTCTTTGACCTCCATCTTAACCTCGGCGGTGCCGGGACCTACTGCCACAACCTTACCAACAAGTGGTTTCTCTTTTGCCGTGTCGGGAATAAACAATCCGCCTGCGGTCTTCTCTTCTGCCGGAGCGGGAGCAATCAGCACCCTGTCCGAAAGTGGTTTAATTGCCATAGTTTTTCGTGTTTTTATTATTGTTTTTTAGTTTCAGCGTAGTTTATTGTGCGCCATTTGCCCCATCTTTGAGCAACCTTTGTGCCAGACACCGCCGACTGCCAAAATGTCAGCCGATGCTATCGGCTACTGCTCCGAGAGGATTTCCAACGCTTTCTGTATACTCTCGTCGATCGGCTCAATCTGAGAGAAGTAGCCTACATCCTGCAACTCCGTATTGCGGGCAATGTAGGCGCGAAGCATCGAGCGTAGCAACTTCTCCGATTTGCGTATCTGCTTCCACTCGGGCTTCACACCCTTACTCTCGGCATATGCCACAAAGTCCTCCAATAGCCTCCTATCGCCATCGAGAAAATCGTTGAGTTCCTCTACGCTCTTTATGGCGTTAATCTCGCTACGATGGCGGTCGGCATAGTCCAGCGTGTAGCGATAGAGCACATTGAGTCCCGTTGCGGCATAGTAGTATGGAGTCATATCGAGCGTATCGATAGGCACAAAGACATCTGGCATAATGCCACCGCCGCCATAGACCACCTTACCCTTAGGTGTGGTGAATTTCAGCGAGTCGGCAAAACGTATGCTGTCTGCCGAGAACATCTCGCCCTTCTCATAGCGGTGGATGATGTCCAAGAGGTAGTCCTCCTCGCCCTTGTCGTAGGGCTTTTGAATACAACGCCCTGTGGGGGTGTAGTACCTTGCAACGGTCATCCTCACTGCCGAGCCATCGGCAAGAGGTATCTGACTCTGCACCAAGCCCTTGCCATAAGAGCGGCGACCTACGATAGTACCTCGGTCGTTGTCCTGCAAGGCACCCGCAAGGATTTCGCTCGACGAGGCACTATAATCGTCAATCAGCACCACCAGCGGGATGTCGGTCAGTGTTCCGCCACCCGTACTATACTCCTTCTGCTGGTTACCAGCCCTATCTTCGGTGTAGACGATGAGTTTACCCTCGGGCAAGAACTCGTTGGTCATACGGATTGCTTGGTCGAGGTAGCCGCCCGAGTTGCTGCGGAGGTCGAAGATAAGTTTTGTCATACCCTCCTCTTTGAGTTTTGCTACGGCTTCGAGAAATTCGCGGTGGGTGGTACGGGCAAAACTTGTGAGCCTTATGTAGCCCACTTCGGGGCGCAACATAAAGGCTGCATCTATGCTGTGCAGGGGTATTTTATCCCTCACGATATCCACCTCAACGAGTCCTTCTACGTTATCCCTCACGATGCCTACCTTCACTTTGGTGCCACGCTTACCTCTGAGGCGTTCTATGACCTTGTCTTGCTCAATTTTGCGCCCTGCAATGGTATCTCCATCTACGGTCACAATCCTGTCGCCCGGCAGCACACCCGCCTTATAACTCGGACCGCCTGCCACCGTATTGAGCACCACCACCGTATCGGTAGCCATATTAAAGACCACACCAATGCCGTCAAACTCCCCCTCCAATGGCTCGTTGACAGCCTGCAAATCCTCCAAAGGGATATAAACCGAGTGGGGATCGAGCCCCACGAAGAGTTCGTGCATCAGTCGCTCCACGATGGTGTCCGTATCTACGGGATCGAGGTAGTGTCGCCCAACAAGCGAGAGCGTATAGTCCAACTTGCTTGCTGTGGGGGTGTGGAACGATTGCTGTGCGGAGGGTTTGGGACGAGCCGAAGAGATGGTATAGCCCATCCACACTCCCAGAGCAATAAGAGCGGCTGCCACTGCGGGCAACCAAAGAGTGAGTTTATCGCGTTTCATCTATGACTATTTGTTTCGGAATTTGTAGGTCAAGCCCAGCGTTGCCGAGTATTGGTATTGCGCCCGAGGACTTGCCGATTCGAGGTAATAAATCACTCCATAGAGTTTTATGGAGAGGTACTTCGAGAGGCTCAGGTCGAACCAATTATCCCACCTTACGGTTGGTGGCGAAACGAGGTTCGTAAAGGCATAGAGAGTCGAGCGATAGCGCATCCTCTCGCCCCAAAACTTCTTATCAAAGGATACATTTATGGAGGGACCTATCGAGCTAAATACCCTCTTGCCCGCAGGCACACCGTTGAGTCCCTGCTCGTAGAGCCTATCGTCCAACATCGTAATCATATTACCCGATATGGGCGAGAGCGTCACTTTGTAGGGCGCACCGCTTGGCGCATAGGTAAAACCGACCGACACGTCCAAATAACCGGGCGAGAGCACTGCCGAGATGAGCGTTTGGTCGGTGCGCGAGGCAAAGCCGTCGCCAAATTGTGTGCGGAAGCCGAGCGTTGCCGAGTAGGACCACCCGCCCTCGTGCATATCCCACGACATAACCTCCGATATTTTAAGTTCATCGACATTCTTGAAGGGAGTTTTGTCGATGTAGTTCATACCATAGCGGGCGTTGATTGTCAAATCGTGCGCAAACTTGCTACGTTTGTAGCGGTGGTGTACAAAGAGCGTTGCAAGTCCCGAGAAAGTGTTGTCACCACCGGCTGTCCAATTCTCAAATTGGAGTGCCGAGGTCTGAAATGAGCCCTCAATCTCGAAGAGGTTGCGCTCCCTACGCTGTCGGTTGCGCTCTGCCACCCACGCAGCGTGGTCGTAATAGTCGTTGGAAAGAGTGTCGACCTTGTTGCGTGTGATACCACCCAAAGCGGGGACTCCTGCATTCTCCCTTTGGGGCTGCGCCCTGCGTATGGTGTACTGCGCCATAGCACTCTCGCTCGCAATCATTGCCAACAAAAACAACACCACATATTTCGTCGCTCGCAACATTATAGTCTATACCTATGATTACATAAGAATTATTAATCGTACAAAGATAACGATTTTAGTCGGATATTTGTATATTTGTAATAGAATTCAAAGAGTTAAAAACGAATAATAATATGAAATACTTTGGAGCACACGTTTCGGCATCGGGCGGCGTAGATAACGCGCCCCGCAATGCACACAACATAGGAGCAGGCGCATTTGCTCTCTTCACGAAGAACCAACGCCAATGGTTTGCGCCACCACTCTCGGCAAAAGATATTGAGGCTTTCAGGGCAGAGTGTGAGCGTCTTGGCTATGCTCCCCACCAGATACTGCCCCACGATTCGTACCTCATAAACCTCGGACACCCCGACACCGAGGGACTCGAAAAGTCGCGTGCATCCTTTATTGAGGAGATGCAGCGTTGCGAACTCCTCGGGCTCGACAGACTCAATTTCCACCCCGGTAGCCACCTCGGACGTATAGGCTTGGAAGAGAGCCTTGCGAGGGTTGCCGAGAGTATCAACATTGCTTTGGACAAGACCAAAGGTGTGACGGCGGTGATTGAGAATACCGCAGGGCAGGGCACCAACCTCGGACACCGTTTCGAGGAGATAGCCTACATCATAGACCGTGTGGAGGACAAGTCGAGAGTCGGCTTCTGCATCGATACCTGCCACGCCTTTGCTGCGGGCTACGACCTCTCTTCGGCAGAGGCTTGCGAGAAGACGTTTAGTGAGATAGACCGCATTGTTCCTCTCGACCGCTATTTGAAGGGTATGCACCTCAATGATGCTATGCGCCCCCTCGGTAGCCGCATCGACCGCCACGAACGCTTGGGCAAGGGCGAGATTGGCTGGGAGTGCTTTGGGTATATAGCCCGCGATTCACGCTTCGACAATATGCCCCTCGTACTCGAAACCATCGACGAGAGCCTCTGGAAGGAGGAGATAGCGGAACTATATCGACTAAATAGTTGAGAATTGAGAATTGAGAGTTGAGAGTTGATTTTTTGTAAGGACTTTAAGGTCCTTAAAGTCCTTAAAGGACAAATAACGAGATGGATGCAAGGCAGGGGCGTAACGCCCCTTTTGTGAGGGTGGTCCTTTGCAAGTAAAAATCGCCAAGAGTGGAGATATTTTTGTGCCAAAAGAAGGAGCGGGCTCCGAAGTTTACTTAATCGTAAATGAGGAGTCCGCTCTCTGAATTTTGGTGCAAAAATAGCCCTCTATTGGTGATTTTTTAAGAGGTCGCGGATTTCGGTGAGGAGTATCTCCTCTTTGGTAGGCTCTGGTTCGGGTGCAGGAGCGGGTGCGGGAGCAGCGGCAGCCTCCTCAGCCTCTTTCTTCTTGGTGAGTTCCGAAAGGCGATTGATGCCTTTAATGAGGAAGAAGATGGAGAGTGCCACGATGAGGAAGTCGAACACCTGCTGCAAGAATGCGCCATATTTCCACATTACAGGCTCAGCCTCACTGCCGAGGTTCACTGCCAGGTCGGTAAAGTTCACTTTGCCGATGAGCATACCCAGAGGGGGCATAATGACATCATTAACAAGCGAGGTAACGATTTTACCAAATGCGCCACCGATGATAACACCGACTGCCATATCTACGACATTACCTTTGAGCGCAAATTTTTTGAATTCGGACAAAAACGACATAGTTTCGTGAGTTTAATGAGTTAGTGTAAAAAATATTTTGTTTGCGCAAATATACGAATATATTTTGCAAAATGTCAATAAAAGTTCTAACTTTACACTCGCACACACAAAGTGTGCAGACAAAAGAAGAATAACACTAACACTTTTGTGCAATGTTGAAAATTTCGGCAAAGAGCCACACGCTTCCCATCTCGCCCATCCGCAGGCTTGTGCCGCTGGCAGAGGCTGCCGCAGCAAGGGGTACTCACATCTACAAACTCAACATCGGACAGCCCGACATCCTCTCGCCCGAGGAGGCTGTAAGAGCGGTGCAGGGTATCAGCGACCAGATATATCCCTACTCCCACTCGGCAGGATTGTTGTCGTATCGCAAAAAACTCGTGGAGTACTACGCCAAGAACGGCATAGACCTCTCGATAGACGACATTATTGTGACGCTCGGAGGTACGGAGGCGGCACAGATGGCTATGCTCATTTGCGCCAACCCCGGCGAGGAGATTTTGGTCCCCGAGCCTTTCTATGCAAACTACAACACATTCGCTGCGAGTTACGACACCATACTTGTGCCCGTGCCGAGCAGCATAGACAACGACTTTGCGCTCCCCTCGCGAGAGGAGTTCCTAAAACGCATTACCCCTCGCACACGCGCCATACTTATATGTAACCCCAACAACCCTACGGGACACCTATACACTCGCGAAGAGATGGAGATGCTTGCCGATATGGCTGCACACTACAACCTCTATCTGATAAGTGATGAGGTCTATCGTGAGTTCTGCTACGATGGCACCAAGCAGGTGTCGGCACTATCGCTGAAAGGCATTGACGACAATGTGGTGGTTATTGACTCCGTATCGAAACGATATAGTATGTGTGGTGTGAGGCTCGGCAACATCGTCAGCCGCAATAAGGAGGTTATGGCTGCCGCACTGAAACTCGCACAGGCACGCCTATCGCCACCCTACTTGGCACAAATTGCCGCCTCGGCAGCGATGGATGCCCCGCAGAAGTACTACGATGATGTAGTGGCAGAGTACACTGCAAGGCGCGACTGCCTGGTCGAAGAACTCAACAAAATCCCCGGTGTCTACTCGCCCAAGCCTCAGGGTGCATTCTACACTATGGCACGTTTCCCCGTAGATGACTGCCATAAGTTCGCCTGCTGGCTGCTGACGGACTTTTCTTATAAGGGTGCCACGGTGCAACTCGCCCCTGCGAGTGGATTCTACGCCACCAAGGGCAAGGGCACACAGGAGGCACGCATCGCCTACGTTCTGTGCAAGGAGGACTTGCTTGCAGCGTGCGAAATTCTGCGCGAGGCACTGAAAGTCTATCCCGGAAGGATTGAGCAATCAGAGTAACACTCTCTTTTCGCAAACCAAATAGAGATGAAAAAGATACTTTTTGTCTGCCTCGGAAATATATGCCGCTCCTCGGCGGCGGATGAGATAATGCGCCAGCAGGTGCTCTCGGCAGGACTTGGCAATGAGTTCGAAATTGACTCGGCAGGTACCTATGGCGGTCACGCAGGCGACCTCCCCGACCCCCGAATGAGGGCTGCGGGCAAGAGGCGAGGCTACAACTTCACACACCGTAGTCGCAAGGTGCGCTCGGAGGATTTTGAACGCTTCGACCTATTGCTGGCTATGGACGACTCGGTCTATGAGTCGCTCAGCCGCCTTGCACCAACCGTAGATTCGCTCCAAAAATTGGAACGTATGACGGACTACATACCCAGCCACTTCGGCTACGACTACGTTCCCGACCCCTACTACGAGGGAGCCGAAGGTTTCGAACTTGTCCTCGATATGCTCGAAGAGGGATGCAGGGAACTGCTTAAAGAGTTGAGAATTGAGAATTGAGAATTGAGAAAATCGCGAGTAAGCGAGAGTTGAGTTTTTCTTGTAAAGACATTAAGGTCCTTAAACTCTTATAAGCCCTATATGCCTTATATGCCTTAGGACTATTGACGTTAGACGTTAGACAAAAACGATTTTTGCGGAAGAAATTTTATGCCAAACAAGAAGGCGAGTCCGCAGTTTACTTGGGTAGGTGGTGATAAAATTTCAAATAGGCGAGCGTATTTTAGGCGGAGGCGTAACGCCTCTTTTGTGCTGGGATTTCTCCCCAAAGCGGTAAATAATCATAGAACGAGATGAATGCAAGGCATACAAGAAAGCGGGCTCCGCAGTTTACACGAGGTAAATGAGGAAGCCCGCTTATCGCAGTATAACGCAGCAGTCGCTCGTTATATGATTATTTTAGCCGTTGTAGCGCTTCATATTCTCAATCAACATAAGAACCTTGTTCGAGTAACCCCACTCGTTGTCATACCACGAAACGAGTTTCACGAACTTGGGAGTGAGCTGGATACCTGCGGTAGCGTCGAAGATAGAGGTGCGAGCATCGTCGATGAAGTCGCTCGAAACGACTGCATCCTCGGTGTAACCAAGAATACCTTTGAGCTCGCCCTCCGAAGCCTCTTTAACTGCTGCGCAAATCTCAGCATAGCTAGCCTCTTTTGCGAGGGTACAGGTGAGGTCAACAACCGAAACATCGAGAGTAGGAACACGGAACGACATACCGGTAAGTTTGCCATTGAGCGAGGGGATAACTTTACCTACTGCCTTTGCTGCGCCGGTCGAGCTGGGGATGATGTTACCGCCTGCTGCACGACCACCACGCCAATCTTTTACCGAAGGACCGTCAACGGTTTTCTGAGTAGCGGTAGTTGCGTGAACGGTTGTCATAAGACCCTCTACCATGCCAAATTTGTCATTGATAACCTTAGCAAGGGGAGCCAAGCAGTTGGTGGTGCACGATGCGTTCGAAACAATCTGCTGACCTGAGTAGGTGTCGGTATTTACGCCACAAACGAACATAGGGGTGTCGTCTTTCGAAGGAGCCGACATAACCACATATTTAGCACCAGCCTCGATGTGAGCCTGTGCTTTCTCTTTTGTGAGGAAAAGACCGGTGGACTCAACAACATACTCAGCCTCAACCTCGTTCCATTTGAGGTCTGCGGGGTTGCGCTCTGCGGTTACGCGGATGGGGTTACCATTAACCACGAGTTTGCCATCTACAACCTCAACAGTGCCGTTGAATTTGCCGTGTACGCTATCGTATTTGAGCATATATGCCATATACTCTACATCGATAAGGTCGTTGATACCTACTACCTGAAATTTGTCTGCCTGGTTGCAAGCAGCGCGGAATACCAAACGACCGATACGACCGAAGCCGTTGATACCAATCTTAATCTGTGCCATAATTCTTTTTTAATTAAAGTGTTGTTATATTGTTGTTAATCATTTCACACCACAAAAGTATAAACTTCCTCTCATTTACCAAAAGAATTATTAAATTTTTTTAGTAAATCGCCGATATGAAGTCATAAACTTGATGCAAAGAGGAGGGTGGAGTTATTAGTTCTCCTTGAAGTCCACATACTCGCCCACATCGTCGCTCACGCGCTTTTTGGTCTTGACGGTGGTTTTCACACGCACCCTACCCTCTTCGGGGTTGCGTGGGCGCGAGGTGTTCTGGTAGCCGCCGAAGTTCCAGGTGTAGCCCCTGAACTCTTCGCCACGTTCGGATGCTTCGCGTTGTGCGCGGCGCACCCTATGGCGGAAGATGAGCGAGCCAATAAGAGCCACCATAATCAGGAAGCCCACAATGCCAAAGATAAAACTAAAAATATCGCCGAGCGAGATGGCGCCCGTCAGCAACAAAAAGAGTACGATAATCCATACCCAAGTCCAAGTTTCGCTTCTCATATTTATTTAGTTTTTTGTCTAATGTCTAACGTCTAACGTCAATAGTCCTAAGGCTAATGAGAGAAATGGGAGATATGAGAGATATGGGATTGTTTCAATTTTCAATTTTGAATTTTGAATTTTGCATTTCTCCAAAGTATCCCCAATTCCAGAAAGCCCACTCATATTCGGCTGCCACAAGGTAGGCTCGGGTCATCTCCTCCCTCATCTCGGGCGTAGCCTCTGCGGCATAGCGGTCGCACATCTCCAACACAGCCCTTGTGCCCTCGGTAAAATCCTCCGAGGCGTAGGTTGCCACCCACTCGGAGTATGGGTTAGGGTTGGGGTTGCGGTGGTTGTAGATGTAGAGTCCCACCTCGTTGTAGATCCACATACAAGGCAGCATTGCCGCCAAAGCGAGTGCAGGATTTCCCGTATTGATGTATTTGCGAGTGTGAGCCATATAGCCCGCAGTTACCTCCGAGGGCTCAACGGCTGTGTCGATGCCGAAGTTGTCGATGAGCATCTGGTGCATAGCCGCCTCGGCAGCCATACCCTCCTCAGCATAGGCGCGGAACATCTTGCGCATAGCCTCATCGGGAAGCATATCGGCAAGCAGAAACATCTCCTCGCCGTAGTTTTTGATGTAAATTTCGTCTTGTGCAAGATAGCGTGCAAAACGCTCTGTTGCGAGGGTGCCATCCGCAAGTTCTGTGATGAATGGATGGCGAGTAATACGCTCATATATGGGCAGAGATTTCTGCCATACTTCCTTTGTCCAACTCATAATTTTGTCCGTTTGTTGATTGATAATCGCATTTAGTTCTGCCGCTGCTTTGCGGGGCGAAGGCGCGGAACATATTGCCGACACCACAGCCACTCCATCGGTGCCCGTAGCCATCACAGCACCAATGGTTTGGGCGTTCATACCGCCAATAGCCACCGTAGGATGGGTGGAGAGTGCCACAGCCCTCTTTAAGCCTTCCAAGCCGAAAGGCTCGGCAGTGTCGCTCTTGGTAGGGGTGCCATAGACGGGCGAGATGCCAACATAATCAACATCCAAAGAATTTGCCCGTTCCAGATCACTGAAATTTTCCACCGAGAGCCCAATGATTTTATCCCTGCCCAGCAGTCGGCGTGCATCCTCGTAGGACATATCGCTTTGCCCTATGTGTACGCCATCGGCATCGGCTGCCAGAGCCACATCCACCCTGTCGTTGATTATAAGGGGAACTCCGAGAGGCGCAAGGAGTGCTTTGAGCCTTCGTGCGAGGGCTATAAACTCGCCCGTAGGGCACTCCTTCTCCCTGAGTTGTACCATCGTGACACCTCCCGCAACAGCCTCACTGACAACCTCTTCGAGAGGTCGTCCGAGCGATAGTGGGCGGTCTGTAACAAGGTAGAGCCTTAGGGCAGATTTAATGTCGTATTTCATAGTGATTTATAGTGTGTCGGGGGTTAGATTGTACAATTCGTCAAGGAAACCTACCTGCAACGAGCCGTTACCTTTGGCGTAGGAGGCTGCCCTCTCGCCAGCAAGGCTCATCACAGCCATAGCCGCCGTAGAAGCCACCAAAGCATCGGGGCATACTGCCGCAAAGGCTCCCACAAGAGCCGTTGAGGTACAGCCCATACCCGTTACCGAGGTCATCATCGGGCTGCCACCCTCCACTGTGTGGGTTGTGTTGCCGTCTGTTATGTAGTCCGTGGCACCGCTTATGACCACCACCGCACCCGTCTGGCGGGCGAGCCTCTGGGCTGCCGAGAGCGCATCGTGGCTCGACTGACTGCTGTCAACGCCCTTGCTCCTGATGTCGGCATCGACGAGCGCCATAATCTCACTGCCGTTGCCACGAATGATTGTGGGCTTGCACTCCTCAATAATCCTCAGTGCGGTGGCTGTGCGCTGGGGTGTGGCACCCGCACCTACGGGGTCGAGAACTATGGGTGTGGAGCGACGACTTGCCGCCTTGCCCGCCGCAAGCATACCCTCAATCCACTCCCCGTCGAGCGTACCTATATTAATAACGAGAGCCCCCGCAATGGCGGTCATTGCCTCCATCTCGTCGGTCCAATGTGCCATAACGGGCGAGGCTCCTATGGCGAGTAGCGCATTTGCAGAGTTGTTCATAGCCACATAGTTGGTGATGTTGTGCACCAGAGGACTTGTCGAGCGAACCTTGCCGAGCGCCTCGGCAAGTGCGTGTTGTGAGATTGTAGTTTTCATAGTTATAAGGTTTAGTGTAAAACAAAAAAATCCGCATTCCCCTGATACGCTTGGGAATACGGCAACCACGTTTAATAATTTTTGGCTCCCGACAAAGGACACCACCGTGCACCCTGCCACTTGCCATACAATCTCACCGTTTCCCTGCGCTGTCATTATACATATCAGGTTCGGAGGGTATCATCTCAGCCAGCCCACGCGGGGCGGCACCCCTAACAGCACCACAAAGATAGAATGCAAAATTCAAAATTCAAAATGCAAAATTGTTTTTTTGTCTAACGTCTAACGTCAATAGTCCTAAGGCTTATGGGAGAATTGAGAATTGAGGCAAATGCGAGTAAGCGAGGGCAGAGGCTGCTTGCAGA
>CALDPX010000068.1 GCA_937911745.1 uncultured Alistipes sp.
AGAAGATGCTCGACCGTATGAACATCTCGCACCGTGCCGGCCACTTCCCACAGCAACTATCGGGTGGTCAGCAGCAGCGTGTGGCTATCGCCCGTGCCCTTGTGTCGAATCCCAAACTGATCCTTGCCGATGAGCCTACGGGTAACCTCGACTCAAAGAATGGTCAGGAGGTGATGACCCTTCTCAAAGAGCTCCACCAAGAGGGCACAACCATCATTATGGTTACCCACTCGCAGCACGATGCCTCGTATGCAAGCCGTACTATCTGCTTGTTCGACGGTAAGATTGTAACTGATGTAAAGAGTCACTTATAATGAAATTAGTGAATTTAAGGAGTTTAGTGAGCTTAAGGACAAGTAAATCACTAAATTCCCTACTCTCCATAAATTCCCTAAACTCACTATAAAAACCCAACCATAAGCACCCCAGGCTTGGGTAGGTTTGACCGCCTCCCAAGCCACTACAAAACCAGAAGGATATGAAAAACTTAAACTATTCACTACGCTACTTGCTCAAAAATCGAGGTAACTCCATAACTCGCCTCGTATCGCTTGCGTTAGGTCTTGTTGTTTCGCTGCTAATCTGTTCGTATGTCGGCATAAATCTATCGTATGGTCGATTCTTTACTGACAGAGAGCGTGTATATCAGATATTCGAGAACTCACCTCAGTTTGGCATCACCGGCCCACAATTGGAGCCTGTTGCATACACGCTCGCAGAAAATATCCCCTCGATTGAGGCCGCTACAAACTATTTCGATCGCCTTATGCAGGTTAAACTTGGAAATAGTTATATGGATGCTCGATGGCTTGAGGTGAGCGAAGACTTTTTCACAGTCTTGGACTTCGGTGTGTTGAGCGGTGACCCCAAACATATTCTCTCACGAGAGGGAGTTGCCAACAACGAGGTATTTATCACTGAGCGTCTTGCAGAATTGTTATTCGGGAGTGAAGATCCATTGGGTAAAATCGTGCCTACAACTCAGGGGCAGGAGTATGTTGTCTCTGGGATTTTCCGCACACCTCCCGTAACAAATCCGCTCGATGATTTTGATATAGTTAGTTTTCGTGACTACAATCCCACGACTGCAAATTGGCAAGGGGATGACAGCTATCCGACCTTTATAAAACTTCGTAAAGGGGCAACAAAGTCTCAGGCTGAGGCAGAAATCCAACGCCTAATTGAGGAGCATCCTACATTAAGGAAAATGGTGGAATTATGGAAAGCAAATTATTTTCTTGTACCAATTGAAGATGTTGTTTATGTGGACAATAATATTCGACAGACTCAAATGATATATGGTATCTTGGCCCTATTGGCACTCCTTGTAGCTACACTCAACTATGTGCTTTTGACGCTGTCATCACTTGTACAACGCAGTCGTACTATTGCTATGCTGCGTTGCAATGGTGCCTCTAGATGGGATATCTTCCGAATGTTGCTATCCGAGACACTGATTATGATTGTGGCGGCAATTGTAGTGGCGGTATTTGTCATTGCGTGTCTCCACCAGGAGATTTATCAGCTGCTCGGCTATCAGCTCGTTGACCTTTTTGCGTGGGAGCGCATATGGATTCCTGCTTTGGTCTGTATGGTGTCGTTCCTTGTGGCAGGTTTAATTCCTGCATCACTTTACTCACGAGTGAGCATGAGTTATGCCTTTCGTCGAGGTAGTGACAACCGCACTTGGTGGAAACGCATCCTCCTCTTCGTGCAGGTGGCTTGTACAACGGGTGTGGTATGCTTTCTACTTACCACATCGCAACAATCGAAATATATCTTAGAGGCCAATCTTGGCTATGACTATGACCGCATCGTGACGATGAACTTTGGCGCTACCACCTCTCAACGCTCGGCAATGGTTGAAGAGCTGAAACGTCTGCCGTTTGTTGAGAGCGTAGGCCACTCTGTGCAGTATCCTATATGGGGCTACTTTGGCAATCCGGTCTATGATTATGAGAAGAAAGAGATATTGTTCTCTTGCCGCTTTGAGTATTTCGATGAGGCGTATATCGAGACTATGGGTATGAAGATAGTTGCAGGGCGCAACTTTAACGAGCAAGACGCACTCAATAAGACCATTGTTAACGAAGAGTTTGTTCGCCAGCACGGTTGGGAGTTGGAGAGTGCTGTGGGTAAGAGTTATTGGCAAAATGGAGGTTGGTGCGAGGTTGTCGGTGTTATCCGCGACTTTACACAAGCTGGAGGTTTTGTTGAGCCACTGTCGGTATTTCGTACAGCATATATCGACAACGACCCTAACCGTCCGCTCACCTTGCAGATGAGCATACGACTTACTGAACTAACGCCTGAGAATATCAAAGCTTTGGATAGCGTGATCGCCGAAAATTATCACTCCGAGTGGGAGTATCAACTTACCCCCTATGTGGATAGAGTCAAGGAGCGTTTTGTATATCGTGATAGTATGCGTAATAATGTATTGCTTGTTTCGCTTACTACACTTCTTATCTCCCTTATTGGTTTAATCGGCTATCTGGGCAACGAGATGGCTCGCCGCCGCAAGGAGATAGCTATCCGCAAGGTAAATGGTGCCACAACTTCGCAGGTGCTTAGCCTATTGAGTCTTAATATCTCGTGGGTTGTTATTCCAGCAGTAGTAACAGGTGTAGCCGGTGCTGTATGGGGCGGAATGAAATACCTTGAGATGCTCGAAACTATGTGCGAGCCTTTGGCTTGGTGGATTTTTGCCGTCGGAGCAGCTGTTGTGATTGCTATTGTATATGTGATACTTATCATCCGCACATGGCGCACCGCCAATGCCAACCCGATCGATATGATTAAAATAGAGTAAGATAGAATTATGAGAATACTCAATTACATATTATCTATTGCTTGTGTAGCGATGCTTACGACATCGTGTGTGGTGTCACGAGCAATTCTGTATGGCGATGCCTCGGTAGATGATTATCGTGCTTTTGAGCAGGAGAATATCGCAAAAGGCGACTACACTTTCCGTTTCGCAGAACTTACAGAGTCGGAGCGTATGCTCGATACGATGAGATTTGAGTGGATGCACTTTGGCAGGGGCGAGATAGCTCAAATGACCATAGATGAGGCTATTGCCCCATCCGTAGATAATGCAGCTATTGTAATCATCCATCGAGATACAATACTCTATGAGCGTTATTTTGGGGAGTGGAACAAGAGCACGCAATCACAAATATTCTCCGTTAGCAAAACTATAACAGCCATGTTGTGTGGCGTGGCACTCACCGAGGGGCATATACGAAGTGTGGAGGATAGAGTTACAGACTACTTACCGGAGTTGAAACAAGCCAATCCTATGTTTGAGGAGTTGAAGATAAAACACCTCTTGGATATGACGGCGGGACTCGATTTTGACGAGAACTACTCCTTCAATCCATTTTCAAAGATGGCTAAGTTGTATATGGGGCGTAATACCATGCGAATTATTGAGCGAGCCAAATTTAGCCACAAACCCGGAGAGAGGTACGACTACAACTCGCTTACAACAGCAATTCTCGGGGTTGTGATAGAGCGTGCTACGGGAATGCCCTTTGCCGAATATCTGTCGTCAAAGATTTGGCAACCTTTAGGTATGGAGCAAAGTGCATCAATTGGCGTTGATGACAAAAAACACCGAGTAGCGAAGAGCTATGCAGGACTTGTAACCAATGTGCGCGACTTGGCAAAGATAGGTAGACTGTATATCAACGACGGAAATTGGAATAATACGCAGATTATAGATTCGAGCTTTGTTCACACTTCGCTTTCGCCTCGAATTGTAGGTGAAAAGAGCGCAAATATGTACTCATACTCTTGGTATTGGGGCGCGCAGGATGAGGGCCTATCAAGGCGAGATTTTGCAAGTAAGGAAGAGATGCAAGATTACTACGCCGAGCATCGTGATGTCTCAAAAATCAACTCTTGGAAGAGTGAAGGAGGCGGTTATACTGCCGTTGAATATATGAAACGCAGATACTTCCCCGACAGAGAGAGTTTGCAGAACTACTATAAAGATGATGTGCATACTATTATGCAGAGTAGAAATGGATATTTCGCCATTAAGTATCAAGGTGGCCACTACGCATTTGGAGTCAATGGACAGATACTCTACATCAATCCCGAAAAGGAGTTTATTGGAGTATATCTTGGCGAGGATGATCTCAATGTTGTACACCTCTTTGAGCAACTTTGCAAAATACTATAACAATACGAAACAAATAAAACTCAAACAATATGAAAATTGCTTTTAAGAATTTTTTAATGACCTTGCGAAGATACAAGGTCGCATCGCTGCTTAATGTGCTCGGTTTGACCCTCGCCTTCGTGGCGTTCTACATCATCGCATCGCAGGTGTGGTACACCCTCACATTCAACAGTGCGATAAAGGATGCTGACCGCACCTACATCATTTCGCCAAACTTTGGCAATGACCCTAACGATATACAATGGAGTACCAACTCTCCGGGTATGGCGGCCTACGATGCTATTGCCAAGACACCCGAGGTGGAGGAGGCTTTCTCAATCAGCCCTTCTCAGTTGCCTATCCGTATATGGGTCAAGCGTAACGATTTGGATTACGACAAGTACACCGAGGAGATAAAAAAGGCTACGCCAAATACTCCTGATATGGCTGGTTTTGAGTGCATCGCAGGCGACTTCTCACGACTTAAAGAGCCTAATACTGTTATAATGGCGGAGTCAGTAGCCGAACTTATGGGCGTGGGCATTGGCGATAATATCTACCACGAGGGAGGTTATTGGTTTAATGACGGCAAGCCTACGCACGAACTTACAATAGTTGCCATATATGAGGATATGCCCAAGAACACGCTCTTCGGTAGTTGGAAGATTATCAAGGGTGATGAGGGTGTATATACTACTGCGAACAACAACTGGAACTACTGCACCTTCGTTCGTCTTAGAGAAGATGCCAATCCCGAAAACTTTATCCGCAACTTCCAAGAGAGCTATGCCCAGTGGTTCCTCGGCATGGTACAGGAGTGGATTGCCGAAGATCCTGAAGAGGAAGCGTATGTGAAAGAGGAGATTGAGAAAGGTGTGCATATTCTCGCAACACGCCTTGTACGCATTGACGATATGTACTACCACGGTAACTTCCACGATGCTATCGGCGCATCTTTCGAGAGCGGCAAAATATCTGCGCCCATCATCCTCACTGCTATCGCTCTGGTAATTGTAGTTATCGCCTTTATCAACTTCGTAAACTTCTTCTTTGCGCTTGTGCCGGTGCGTATGCGTGCCGTAAATATCTGCAAGGTGTTTGGTGCAAGTCAGGGTACACTGCGTTGGAACTTCTTGTTTGAGGCTATCGGCTTGGTGCTTATCTCTATGGCTCTAACCTTCTACCTGATGATAGCTATTCAAGAGAGTTTTATCACCCAATATGTAACTTGCTCGTTGGCTCTTGGAGATAATATTCCAGTGATTGTGATGATGGTAGGACTAATGATTCTGCTCGCTTTTGTTGCTGCGCTATATCCTGCGTTTTACATCACCCGCTTCAACGCTTCGTTGGGTGTTAAGGGTGGCTTTGCTCAGTCTGCAACAGGTCGTAGATTGCGTTCTGTGATGGTTGGTGTTCAGTTTACCGTAGCAATGATTCTGATTATCGTAACAGCGGTATTCTTCCTCCAATACCGTTATATGGTAAAGTACGACCTTGGATTTGAAAAGGAGAATATCGTAAACTTTGCCAGCAATGACCTATATAACCATACTGAAACCGTTGTAGAACGAGTTATGCAACATCCCGATGTCGTAG
>CALDPX010000069.1 GCA_937911745.1 uncultured Alistipes sp.
ATTTCCAGGCACTGGAAATTTATGTTCAAGCGAACATAGCAAGTTGTGTTTTGGGCGCCCGAAATGTTTTCGGCGTCCCAAAACTACCTATCGACATCCCACCCTCCAAAGTCGGATAGAAGATCGATTTCATAATTCGGATATGCTTATTACATATCAAAATAAATTCTACAAAAAATTATAAGTTCACCAAACTATTTATTACTTTGTGGCACACTTTTGGGAATTAAGAATGAGATATTTACAAATTCCGACATGAAACAGAACGATAAAAAACACTTGACAGCCGAGAATGGTCGCCCCATTGCTGATAATCAGAACACACAGACCGCAGGCGTGCGTGGCCCTGTAACATTGCAAGATCCTTGGCTCATAGAGAAACTTGCCCATTTTGACCGCGAGGTGATTCCCGAAAGGCGTATGCACGCCAAGGGATCGGGGGCATACGGCACATTCACCGTTACGCACGATATCACAGCCTACACCCGCGCCTCGATATTTTCGGAGGTAGGCAAGAAGACCGAGTGCTTTGTCCGCTTCTCGACCGTTGCGGGTGAGCGTGGTGCTGCCGATGCTGAGCGCGACATTCGTGGCTTTGCGATGAAGTTCTACACCGATACGGGCAACTGGGACTTGGTGGGCAACAACACGCCCGTATTCTTCTTGCGTGACCCTCTTAAATTCCCCGACCTCAACCACGCCATGAAGCGCGACCCTCGTACGGGTATGCGCTCGGCAAATAGCAACTGGGACTTCTGGACTCTGCTGCCCGAAGCGCTGCATCAGGTAACAATCACTATGTCGCCACGCGGTATTCCCTACTCGTTCCGCCACATGCACGGCTTTGGTAGTCATACATATAGTTTTATCAATGCCGACAACCGTCGCACTTGGGTTAAATTCCATCTGCGCACCTTGCAGGGAATTAAAAATATGACCGACGAGGAGGCAGAGGCCGTTATTGCCAAAGACCGCGAGTCGCACCAGCGCGACCTGTTCGAAGCGATTGAGCGAGGGGATTATCCTCGTTGGCTGATGCAGGTGCAGTTGATGACTGAGGATGAGGCGCGCGAGTATCACATCAACCCCTTTGACCTTACGAAGGTGTGGTATCACGGTGATTTTCCGCTGCACGATGTCGGCATCTTGGAGCTCAACCGCAATCCCGAAAACTTCTTTGCCGAGACCGAGCAGGCGGCGTTCAACCCGATGAACATTATAGACGGCATCGGTTTTTCGCCCGATAAGATGTTGCAGGGTAGATTGTTTTCGTATGGCGATGCACAGCGCTATCGCCTCGGCGTAAATCACCACCTTATTCCAATCAACAGACCACGCTGCCCTTATCATTCGTATCATCGCGACGGACAGATGCGAACAGACGACAATGCAGGGCGCACGATAGGCTATGAACCAAATAGTTATGGCGAATGGCAAGACCAACCACACCTGAAAGAGCCACCATTGTCGGTTTCGGGTGAGGTCTATAACTACGATGAGCGCGAACTCGATAGCGACTACTATACGCAGCCTGGCAAACTGTGGCGACTGATGACGGCCGAAGACCAAAGGGCAACTTGCGAGAACACGGCACGAGCAATGGGCGATGCGGAGGTATTTATCAAGCAACGCCATATCCGCAACTGCCACCGCGCCGACCCTACTTACGGCGAGGGTGTAGCAAAGGCATTAGGCTTGTCGCTATCGGAAGCTCTTACCGCCGAAGACCCCGCCCACCCAGTTTGGGACAGGAGGTAGCATAAAATAAATGGAGCCTGTCAATTTGCAGACTCCATATTCTATTCTATTAGTTTGATTTCACCACATCTGCGGGATTTTCCGTAGCAGCCTTCCACGAGCGGAGGGTTACAAGACCGACTGTAACGGCGAGGACTATCACGAGGGCAGCGATATAGAGCCACCAAGGCTGTGCGATGCGGTTGGCGAATGACTCCAACCAGCGTGAGGTGATATACCACGCCACGGGTGCTGCCACCACAAAGCAACCTCCGACAATCCACACATAGCGCAGGTTAAGCATCTCGACAATCTGGCTTGTCGTTGCGCCATAGACCTTGCGAACAGCAATCTCCGAGCGGCGGTGCTGCGTCTCGAACATCACAATACCAAAGACTCCCATCAGTGCGATAACAATAGCCAGAATAGCGAACATACCTATTGTAACGAGTTGTTGTTTAGTCGTTTGGTAGAGCATCTCCACCCATTGGTTGAGGTAGTAGAGGTCTGCGCCCTCACCGAGAGGTGAGAACTCCTTGGTCAGCTCCTTTACATACTTGGCGAATGCCTTGACATCGGCCCCCTCAATCAAGCGGACATAGAAGAATCCCGGCTCATCACCGCAGTAGAAAGAGTGGTACTGATTAGGTTGTGCCACCGAGCTAAGGCGCACATCCTTCATAATGCCGATAGTGTTGTAGTCGCTACCGCTATTCATTCCGAGTGGGTAGCCCGTATCGAGGTGGAGTTGGCGCATTATGATAATCTCTTTTCGTTCTGCCGACGAAGGAGTAAATCCCTCGCCATCAATCAACTCAAAGCCGAAGAAGTCGAGGAAGTTCCATCTAACCTCATTTGCCATAAGCATAAATGTATGTCCGTCGTACTCGCGCCCCCATCCCTGCATACAGTGGAATAGGCTCATTCTCGAAGCGGTAACATCCTTTACATCGGGATGCTGTTGTAATCGCGCAATGATAGGTTCAGCCTTGGGTGTAAGGTTATAGTCGGCAAAGGTTACGATATTTTCGCGGTCAAAGCCCAAATCGTAGTTTATCATATAGCGATATTGGAGAAAGAATACGCCCGTGATGATAATCAGCACCATTGCTACCGTAAATTGCACACCCACCATTACCGAACGCAGTCTACGACCCGCAGTCGACTGCGCGAAACCGCCCTTAACACCCAACGAAGCGTTGAAACGGGTGATGTAGAATGCAGGGTACAATGCTGCCACAACAGCAAGTAGTATCATAAGCACAACCATCACAGCGATTACGGGGAGGTTGTCCGAGAGTGCCAACGATGAGGTAACAAAGTTTGTTATAAAGCTCTCCTGAATGGCTATCATCAGGTAGAAGGTCAGAGCCATTGAGATAAGCACCAAGCCGATAGCCTCAAAGAGGAAGTTCCAGCGTAGTGTGCCCTGACTTGCACCAAATACCTTGCAGATATTCACCGCACGCATACGCACCGGCACAAGCGCGAAGAAAAAGTTTACGAAGTTGATAAAGGCGATGACGACAATGACCAACCCGATAATTGCCAATGTGGCTGTTGTCGCCTTAGAGCCAAACGCAAAGTAGAAGTTGTCGTAAGTCTCGATATTTGACTCATAGTACATCTTGTCGAGTCGTATTAGGCGCACGGGCTGTTGCTCATCGCCCTCCTCAAAGATATCCGCCTCTTCGGGATAATCTCTCTTAAACTCCTCTACGACAGCCAAAAACCACTTGGCATACTGCTCGCTCCAAATGCGGCAGAAGGCCTCGGTGTCGGCTCCCTCTTTGAGGCGCACGAAGCAGGAGTAGTTCCAGTTGTTGTTCGTCTGACCCTGTGCGAGGTTGTCGTTTTGGAAGATTTTGCGATAGTGGAGGAAGCTGTTTTTCGGGAAATCCTTGTAGATGGCAACT
Organism: uncultured Alistipes sp.; assembly: GCA_937911745.1. Lineage (GTDB taxonomy): Bacteria > Bacteroidota > Bacteroidia > Bacteroidales > Rikenellaceae > Tidjanibacter. Next base: position 3,654 of record CALDPX010000069.1, read on the forward strand.
ACTTGTTGTGGCTCGGAAGGCTTGCCGTCGTTGTGCCACTCGCCACCTTCAAACCATATATCATCGCCCACGCCAATGCCCATCTGCTTGGCAGTCGACTCGGCGACAACCACCGTATTGGGCTCGGCAACCCTACTCAAATCGCCTGCCACAGCCTCAAACTGAAAGAGTTCAACGACATTAGCATTGCCGAGATGAACGCCGATATCAAACTTGTCGAAGTTGTAGTTGTCGCGCTTAACCCATACTCGCTGATAGTCTGCCGAGGGTCGCATCGAAGCCATAAGTTCCACATCGGGACAAAGTTCCATAGTTTCATAACTTACCGGCTGGGGGCAGTTGAGCGACCATGACTCCTCCGACTCGCCCATTCTTGAAGAGCCCCACTCGGCTGAGACAAGATATATGCGGTCGGAATCCTCGATTGGTCGGTTGTAGGAGGTCGAGTAATAGACCTGTGATGCGATGATGTAGAATGCCACGAAGGCGAGGGTCAAACCGAGCACATTCAAGAGCGATGCAACCTTGTATCTTCGCAAGGTCATCAGAAAGTTTTTGAAAGCAATCTTCATATTCGTTAAGTTTTATTTGTTTTTGTCTTAGTGGCTTGGGGAGGTATCACCCTCACCCAAGCCTGAAACGCTTCTCTGCTTATGGTAATAGGCGTTTTTTAATATCAATACCTTTTCCAAAAAGGCTTGTGACGGTTATTAGCACCAACACCCAATTTGTCGTCAGAGTGCTGCATATGTGGTGCATCGTGAACCATCTTTGGATGGGCTGTACTTGGGCGTACTGCCCATTCGGAGATGGGAGGGATGTGCCGCAGATGCTGTGCTATCACGGCAAATTACAAGCGGCTCTTTACATCGGTCACGATTTTTCCGTCGAACAGACAGATGGTACGGCTCGCATACGAGGCATCATGCTGCGAGTGGGTAACCATAATAATCGTTGTACCCTCTTGATGTAACTCTTTTAGAAGTGTCATGACCTCCTGACCATTCTTCGAGTCGAGGTTACCCGTAGGCTCATCGGCAAGGATAA
>CALDPX010000070.1 GCA_937911745.1 uncultured Alistipes sp.
CACACCAGCACCTCGCCCGATATCACTTGCTGGGCGTACTCCTCGGCTGTATGTAGTTTCTGTTTACTCATCTATCTCTTCAAATTCTGCGAATTCATCCTTGGGTGTGTTGTCGTTAAGTATTGCCGACACTCGGCTGCGGCTCGATGGTGTCATACCGAACTCCACCGCCAGCGACTTGGCAGCTGCGAGTGCTCCTTCGGCAACCTTGCGCTTCGGGTTGATTTGCGTAACGACACCCGCCTTGGTCATAACCTCAATGGTCACTCCCTCCTTCTCAATCTCCGCCATCATGTCGTGGTAGAGAGCCATCTCTCGTGCATACGCCACGACCATATCCACGCCATAGACATCCAGGAGGTTGTTGTGCATCAGCTCTGTGGCAACCACCGCAAAGACCTTCTTGGCAGTTCCTTTCAAACCGACCTTCGGGAGTTTGATAACGGTTGCACCCTGCACCGCAGGCTTGTCGGTCATGCGGCAAGGCTGGTCTGTGCCACGCAGAGCCTTGATGCTATCTGGTAGTTTCTTGCGTCCTTTCATAGTTTCTCAAATTCTCCAATTTTGCATGTGCGTACAGAAGACTTGGGGCGCGATTGGTTTTCGCAGGGTGTGAAGGAATTTGACCCCCTTCCCCCCTTGCGACCTCGTGCTGTTAATTGAGCCTTATCGCTCACCCATTATCAAAGAGTTACGGGCGTTGCTGGTCGATTTTCGCCACTTTGCAACTCTCTGAATTTCAAATCGTCTAACATTCAATTAATCATACCTTCATTAAACCATCATTTGATGGCTCTGTTTTTTAGTGCTTTTCGCCAATAATGTCCGCCACAACATTGCTGGGATTATCCTCCAGAAGCCTTCGCTTCATTGCCATATCAACATAGATTCTGGTTGTCGCAGTGCTAGTATGACCGAGCAACTCTTTGATGACTTCTATGTCAACTCCCTGCTCAACGAGTAGGTTGCCGCAGGTGTGGCGGAGGGAGTGCGCGGTTATCTTTGGGTCGTCTATGCCTATCATCCGCAGCTGCTTCTTGACAATGTGTGAGATTGTCTGCTTGGCAAGTCTTGTGGGGACTCTGCCTCGGCTGTGATTGATGAAGAGAGGATCGTCCTCCTGGAAGTTACGCTCTGCAATGTAGTCCTCGAACAACTCCACAATCTTCTGCGGCAATGCCAGGATAGCGAGCTTGTCCAGATGCCCTTTGCGCTGGATGCGAAGTGTGGGAATGTTGTCCACCAATCCAAAGTCGCAGATGTTTATTCTCTCAATCTCACATGTACGCAGCCCCAGCATTAGCATCATAGATACCAGCAACTTGTCACGCTTGCCTACGATAGTCATTGTAGGTATTGACTCCACCAGGCGTTGCGCCTGGAATGCTGTCAGCGGATTCTTGCGATGCATTCGCTGTCGCAGATGAGTTCTGATTCCACTGCCGATGTCATCGTAGTAGCCTCGCTCATGACAATAGCGATAGAACAGCCGAACAACCGTGAGGTAGGAGAAGTATGTGTAAGCACTCTTCATCTGCACCTGCAGGAACTCTTTGTAGCGAAGTATATCTCCTCGACTGGGTGAGCGTGGCTCTATCTGCTGACGCGATAACCACGAAAACCACAAGCGTATCTTGCGCCTATAATCCTCCTTGGTTGAAGGCAGGCAGTCGAGTGATAGAATCCACTCCTCTACAATCTGGTTTATAGTTAGTGTTGTTCTCATAGCGTGTCTTAAAAAAGTGGGTGGTGTACCACGACTTTCAGCCAATCAATCCCATCCATACTAATTTGTTGTTTTTGATTAATGATTCGTTGATAAGAAAACTTTTGTGGAAAGATTTGTATGTTGCGAACCACTGGAACACCACCGATCGTTTTACATCATAAGCATTGTGTTTTTAGTTAGACATCTATTTATCCTTTGCGCTCTTACGAGCGTGGCAGGTATTGCAGAGGGATTGGAGATTCTCAATGTCGAGTGATGCACCGCCCTTGTTGATGGGGACAATGTGGTCAACCATCTGGGCGGGTGTCAGGCGACCCGATTTGAGACACTCCTCACACATAGGCTCCTGCTCCAGCTTTAAGGCTCGGAGCTTTCGCCAGTGTGTGCTCTGGTAGAACTCGGTGTTGTGGTGGCGGTAGCCCTCGAAGGGTTTTCGCTGCGGCAACCAGGGTCGAGGCGTTGTGCGTTTCAGTTTAGGCATATCACAGAATAACTTTTGAGTCAAGAGGCTCATCTGCTGACTCCACACGAAACCCCTTTATTCGGATTATTTTTGCTTTCGGGAATCTCTCCGCCAACTCATAAGCAGAGAAAGCGAAGTGTTGATAGTCGCTCGTGATGGCGAATGTCTCGTACTTGATGAGGTTGAGTTTAAGAGCTCTTATGTCCTCATCATCCCAAAGTAGCACCTTGCCATTATGAGTTGCGTACTTCCGCTTGCTGTTGGCGAGTTTGAATATCACTCTATACTCACTCATACCAGCTTCCGTCTGTAATTTTTCAACCTTACAAAAAGTTCTAACTCCAACTTGAGGATGGAGAGGGTTGGATAACGCCCCGTCTTACGACCTCGAACATACTTGCGGTACATGCGGTCGATGAAGGTCTCGGCATCCTGACGATCCATCTGCGTGGCAAGAAGACGGAAACCTTGTGGCGCAACCTCTGATGGCGGTACAATAATCTCGAAGCGGCTTTGCTCATACGAGTAGCATAGCGATACAATCTGAATGCTTGTTATCGGTTTCATCGTCGTCCTCCTATTTTCTCAAGCTCTCTCCCGCAAAGTGTATCGTGCGGCAGAGGTGGGTTAAACGATCCATTGTACGGTCGCCATAACGCTCATATATCTGCTCTGGCGAGAGATTCGTGGAGATGAACACTGGACGATGGTAGCGTTCCGCTGCGTTGAGCACCTGGTTGAAGCCCTCGCTCTTCTCTCCGTAGTCATTCATCATCGGCTCTACACCGAGCTCATCAATTACGGGGAATCCCGATGAGAGAAGATGGTCGAGGTAAGTGCGAGAAGTCGCACCTTGAGCCTGCGGAGGTATAGGCATCATCTTGCCCATATCCTGCGCGTGTACGGGGAGCAAAACTCGATTCTTTATGCGGAACAATACGGGAAGTACATAGTTTAGGATGACACTCTTGCCTCGACCGCAGTCGCCCATAAGCATCAAGCCTTTGTCGTCTGTGTTGGTCATCCAATCGATTATTTCGTCATACTCTGGGAGGTGGTGGTAGATGTCGAAAGTGTGATCCACATCCTTGAATATCTGCTGAAAGAGCTGTGTGCAGAACTCTCTATCGCCCCACGACCAGCACCAACGCTCTCTGCGGTGGAGGTTGCCCTCGTGCAGCATCTGTCCAATAAGTTGTGATAGTTTGATAGCCATAGTGTTTTGTTTTTATTTGTTCGTTTTTTTACCTGCATTTCTTAATCGTTCGATGTAGCGTTGGCGTTTCTGCTCATCATCGCTTTGGATGATTTGACCTACACGCTGACCATGCTGTCGTCCTGGCGGTTGACCACGAGGTGGTGGGGCATCTTTCAGAGCGAACAGCCCCGCCCAATTGTTAGCCATTGATTGATCGACAATCCTTTGAGCAACCTCGGCATTCCCGCCCGACAGATTCTTGAGCATTGACAGACACTTCTTCGCTCCGATTTCACTGCGGTAGGACTCTTTTCGCGTTCGCTTGTACTCAAACCAGATGAGCATCAGTTCGCGCCAAGGGCTCTCTTGAAGCTTTGCCCACTCCTCCAGCACAAACTTTTTCTCTTTTGTGGGTTTTTCTCTTTTTGATTTACTTTTACCACTAGATTCTAAAGAATCGTATATAGGTCTGTCTAGTTTATATATGTTCCCATTTTGTGTTTCATTTTGAGACGCGGCAGGCACTTCACTTCCCTGCTGCGTCCCGCTTTGCGTTTCATTTTGGGACACAGATTGGGACGCATATTGCGACACAACAATACCTTCAAGTGAGCGTAGTGTGTAAATCGCACTCTGCGAACTACCGCGCATCTCTATCTCCACCAGACCTCGATCCGCCAACTGCTCACGCGATCGATAAATGGTCGAGCGAGTCATCTGGGTACGACTTTCGAGAAGAGATATGGGGATGGTTATGCGCTCCGCCCACCCAGCTCTGTTTGCGGTGTACATAAGCGCATGCCACAACGATATGGAGGATGGCGTGAGATGGTGCGTTTCGAGCCATTCATAAAACAACCGTATTTCTGCTAGGTAGTTCATTACGACAAGGTTACTTTGAGGTCTTCGGTCAGAATTCGGCTGTTCGCTGTGTAGGGAATGAAGTCTGCTCCATCCATCAGTTCGCCTATGCCATAGTTGTAGAGCTGGGCAACGCGCAACACCTCGCGCTTGGAGAAGAAGACACGACCTCCCAGCACAACCCTACGGATGTAACCGTTGGCTTGCCATCGTTCGATTGTACGCTTGGAGATTCCGATGCTTTTTGAGGCTGCATCTTTGGTTAGATATACTTTGTCAAAGCCGATATCGTTCAGCTTAGCCAACTCCTCGACATCCCTGCGAAGTCTGCGAATCTCGATCTCAAGATGTCGCTGTTTTGATTGATTTTTGCTCATACTCGTTCGGTTTTGCTTTCTGGCTGCAAAGTTCCGAAGTGGCAAAACAAAAAGTTAGGTACTACCTTAGGCACTACCTAACAAATAAAAATGAGTGGCGTTGATAATGAGATATTTACAACTTGTTACTCTGCGCCTAGCGAACGCAGCAGTTCGCGTATAAAACGGACACGCGACTCGCCTCGACCAAGTAGCTCATCCCTCCGAGCGTAGGCGTTGGGAATGGTTGTATTAAAGAGATGCTCAAACTCCTGGACGATGGAGATAAAAGGAGAACGATTGCCTTTGCTATCGGTACATGCGCCTACGGCATCAAGAGCTGTGAGTAAACTAATGAGAGCCGTTTTAGAGTGCTTCTCAGTATTCCAATAAAGAGGTGATTCTCGTCTAGCTCCTGCGGCTTTGGTAGCGGGGAACAGAGTGGGATATTGTAACTGTTTTTCGAGTAGTTCTAGTTCTACCAACATCTGTTTCAGAGCGAGTGATGCGTAGGTTTGTGTGTGACTGCCTCGTTCATTGATAAACTGCGTACTCTGAACTCGCAGGTCGAGAATCTCGTAGGTGGATTTAATGGTTCGGAACTTGTCCTTATAGTGCATATCCCCATCTGATACACCCAGGAGCACAGAGCGAAAATCGGTATATGCGGCTAGTAGATAGTTGGGGTCATAGTCGTGCTTTTTACCACGCAGCAATATTCGCATGAAGCGACATTCTAATATTTCATTCATATCGTTAAAGTCGTTATATAGGCGACTAGGTCGCGATTTATAAAAGAATTTCTATTGCTCCGTTTCAAGCGATATCAAGAAGGAGAGAACAATGATTTTAAGTGGATGTAAAGAGGTAGCCCGACCGAAAACAGACGGGCAGAACAGAGGCAAATGAGTCGGAGATCGTATCTGAATACTTGAACTCATAACTCAAACTTCGCAACAGAAAAGAGTATAAAGAAAAACGGATTTTTTGACAATTTCTGTCACTAGTAACTTTATTACATCGAAGTGTAACTTTTTGTGAAATTGTGGTGTCAATAAAAAAACTTTCAATATCTTTGTAGTCGCATTGGTGCTTTTGCGCCATTGCACACATATTTAAGATGTTTTATGCGTCTTCTTCTGAACTCAGAACTTCGCAACTTCATTATTAGGAAGAAGGATTCGGCACAAGACATCCCCGTTGATGTATCCGCATCAGCTACGCTTGGCGTGGTTGATGTTATATATACATCTGGCGTGGGCTGTCTGTGCTGCTTATTCTTCCTAATGGGCAGCGAAGGTCCTGAGTTCGGAATAAGTTAGTGCAGCAACCTGCGCTTTTTTATGGACAGCTATCTAGGCAACGAACAACTCCTCGACCAGACGCTGGTCGCATTCTTCGCCTCACGCGAGACTCCCGATGATGTCGCTCAAAGAGCCCTTCGCTGGGCGGTGATGATTTGCCAAACAGATAAAGTCGTAATCAGCGGCTTTCACTCTCCCCTCGAAAAAGAAGTCCTCAATGTTTTACTAGAACACAAGCATCCCGTTATCCTTGCACTGGGGCGTTCTGTCTATAAGCGAGTGCCGCAGCAATTTGAGCAGCCACTTGCCGAAGGGCGTATGCTGATTGTGAGCATTAGTAACTCTGTTCGCCAGGGCTGGTGGACATCTCAACACCGCAATTGGACAATCGCTGATTGGGCAGATGAGTGCGTCTGGGCAGGCGTTCATCGGGGCAGTGCATTGGATGTTCCCTTTGACATATATCTGTCAAAAAGCAAGAAAATAGAGGATTTTTAACTCCTTGCTTACACATTTTCTCAAAAATACACCTCCGTCTGCCGAATTTTGCTTATTTTTGTATAATACTTTATTACGAGAAGTAAAGCAATACTCTGGCCAGTGAATAATAAATGATGGGAACTATGCCTACTAATTACGGAATAACCACAGTCTACGATCCAGATTTAATGTCGTTGTCGGAGGAGGATATAAAGAATAGATATATCACTCCTGCAATCGAGTCAAAAGGATGGACCAAGAATCAAACCAGAATGGAGTACACCATTAAGGAAAAGACTCCTTTCACAGATGGAAAAATCATCATTAAAGGTCGCAAAGCAAAACGCGGAAATAGGAAGTCCGCAGACTATTTGCTGTTCCATAAGAACAACTATCCATTGGCAATTGTCGAAGCGAAAGATGCAACCAAGGAAGTTGCACATGGCATACAGCAGGCTATTGATTATGCTCGTATTCTTGATGTTCCTTTTGCTTACTCATCAAATGGACTTGGCTTTGTCGAGCATGACATGAAGAGAGGTACAGAGAGACATTTATCAATGGCCGAATTCCCAACCCCAGAAGAGTTGTGGGAAAGATACAAGGGTGATTACGATGTTACGCCAGAGGTTGAAGAGGTTATCCGACAGCCATATTTCTATCGTGAGGGTATTAATCAGCCAAGATATTACCAGCGAATTGCTATCAACAGAACTGTGGAAGCGGTTGCGCGTGGACAGCAGCGTATACTTCTCGTAATGGCAACTGGTACTGGTAAGACCTGCACTGCCTTCCAAATTATCCATCGTCTTTACGCTTCCAAGAAGGTAAAGAAGGTGTTGTACCTAGCAGACCGAAATATCTTAATCGATCAAACTATCTTAAACGACTTTGCTCCTTTCAATGAGAAGGGAATTCTTACAAAGGTAAAAGCAAAGAACTTGGAGAGTCAGTTCGATATCTATATGTCATTGTACCACCAGCTCAGTGGAGATGATGACGAAGAGGCATTCCGCCAATTTAAGCCAGAGTTCTTTGACCTTGTTGTTGTCGATGAGTGCCACAGAGGAAGTGCAAAAGAGAATTCGCGTTGGCGTAAAATTCTCGACTACTTCAACTCTGCCATCCATATCGGTATGACTGCAACTCCAAAGGAGACTGAGGATGTGTCGAATAGTCACTACTTTGGGGAGCCAGTCTACACTTATTCACTCAAGCAGGGCATTGATGATGGTTTCCTTGCGCCATATCGCGTATTGCGCTTTGGTATCGACAAAGACCTTGAAGGTTACATTCCAGAGTATGGCAAGGTCGATGTTAATGGACAAGTTATCGAGCATAAGGTATACACATCCAAGGATTTCGATAGAAAACTTATCATCGATAAGAGAACGGAGACTGTTGCAAGGCGCATCACCGAGTACCTGCGACAGACTGATAGATTCTCAAAGACAATTGTATTCTGTGTGGACGAGGAACATGCTTTACGAATGCGAGAGGCCTTGATACGAGAGAACGAAGACCTTGTTGCGCAGAATGATAAATACATCATGCGCATAACTGGTAGCGATGATTTGGGCAAGCAGCAGCTTGAGAACTTCATCGATAACAATTGCCGCTATCCGACTATTGTAACAACCTCAAAGTTGTTGTCAACTGGTGTAGACTGCAAGATGGTTAAGTTGATCGTCTTGGAGTCAAACATCAACTCTATGACGGAGTTTAAGCAGATAATCGGTCGAGGTACTCGTCTGGTTTGGGATCGTGACAAACGCTTCTTTACCATCATGGATTTCCGCAAGGCCACACTTTTGTTTAGCGATCCAGAGTTTGATGGTCCAGCCACATCTACATATGACGGAGATGGCGAAAAGCCAATTTCGCCTACTGATGACATTATAGTTGATACAGTGGACCCAGGTGACGATACCGACATACCTGATGACGAGCCAGAAATAGATAAAAAGTATCGTGTCGATGATGTTGACGCTACTATTATTAGTACTACAGAGTTGATTTATGGCCCAGATGGTAAGCTTGTGGCTAATCACTCAGAGAACTTCAAGAACCTCATTCTCGACAAGTATGCTACAATCGAAGAGTTCAAGACTTCGTGGCTTGAATCTAACCGAGATGAGATGATAAAGGAGTTCGAGGAGAATGGTGTCGACTTTAATAGGTTTAAGGCGCAGATTGGTTGTGATGTGGACATTTTCGACATCATTGCAATGGTAGGTTATGGCGTGGATGCTAGACTCAAAGCCGAGCGCGTTGACAATGTTAAAGAGTCTAATCTCTATACTACTTTAACCGAGCAGCAAAAGAGTGTAGTTGACAAATTGCTGGATATTTACATTCAAAATGATTGTCTTGCAATAGAGACTATTGATACACTAAATCTCCCTAATTTTAGCGAGTTGGGCGGTCTTATCCCATGTGCGAGAATTATGGGTGGCAAGGGGAAGTACTTGCAATTTATAAAAGAGTTGATTAATAAAATTTACGAAGAATAAAGGAGGATACAATTATGTCAATGGAATCGCTTATTAAGAAGCTTCAGAACATTATGCGCGGTGATGATTTGTCGGGCACTGTTCAGTATCTCAAGCAAATGATATGGATGATCTTTTTGAAGATCTACGATGCACAAGAGGAGAAGTGGGAACTTCTCGAGGATGACTATACATCAATTATTCCAGAGGAGTTAAAGTGGCGCAACTGGGCCATCGACAACAATGATGGCAAGGCCCTTACAGGCGATGAGCTTATTAAGTTTGTAAACGACACTCTGATTATCGGATTAAAGAATCTTGAGGTTAATGAGTACACTCCAAAGCGACACTTGATTGTTTGGCAGATGTTCCAGGATGCAGCTAACTTTATGAAGAATGGAACAAAGCTCCGCCAGATGATTAATGAGCTTAACCAGAAGGACTTTACCAATGCTTCTGATACACACGAGTTTGGCGACATGTATGAGTCTATGCTCAAAGACTTGCAGGAGTCTAAGCGAGATGGTGGAGAGTTCTATACACCTCGTGCATTGACTGATTTCATTGTCGAGAAAGTTGACCCTTGCCTCGGTGAGCGTGTGGCCGATTTCGCTTGTGGCACTGGTGGTTTTCTCGTTAGTGCTTTGAAGCATCTCACCGCAAAGGTCCAGACCCCAGAAGACTTACAACTCTGCCGCAACAACTTGTTCGGCATTGAGAAAAAGTCGTTCCCTTATTCGTTGTGCATGACCAACCTTATTCTACACGAGGTTGATGAGCCAAAGGTTTACTACGACAACTCTCTCAACAAGAATGTGCGAGAGTACAAGGAGTCCGATTTGTTTGATGTGATTCTTATGAATCCTCCATATGGTGGTACAGAGGATGAGATCATCCAGATGAACTTTCCACAGGAGTATAGAGCATCGGAGACTGCCGATTTGTTTATGGCGGTTATTATGTATCGCCTTAAGGCTAACGGCCGTTGCGGTGTTGTGCTTCCTGATGGTTTCTTGTTCGGTACTGAGGGAACTAAGCGTAATTTGAAAGAAAAGTTGCTCAAAGAGTTTAATCTCCATACGGTATTGCGTCTCCCTAAATCGGTATTCGCTCCGTACACATCAATCGCAACGAATGTGTTGTTCTTCGAGAAAGATGAGGACGGCACAAAGAATACCTGGTTTTATCGCCTCGACATCCCTGCCGACAGAAAGGCATTTTCGAAGACCAAGCCTATCAAGTCGGAGCACTTCCAGTGCGTCCGCGATTGGTGGGTAAACAGAGAAGAGATCCAGGACGAGGAGGGCAACTATAAAGCTCGTAAATTCTCGTTTGATGAGCTTGAGGCAGGCAACTTTAATCTCGATTTGTGTGGATACCCTCACAAGGTCGAGGATATCCTTGAGCCAATGGAGTTGATAAGCAGCTATAAGGAGCAGCGTGCGCAGCTCAACGCTCAAATTGATGAGATATTAAAGGATATTACCGCAATTTTGGAAAATCCAGAAGCATAGAGATATGACAGCTGAAGATTTAAGAAAGTCTATATTGCAGCAGGCTATTCAAGGAAAGCTTGTTCCGCAAGATCCTACAGATGAGCCAGCATCGGCACTTCTCGCAAGAATACGAGAAGAGAAAGCTCGTCTGGTTAAGGAAAAGAAAATAAAGAAGGATAAGAATGAGTCATTGATCTATCGCGGTGATGACAATTCCTATTATGAGAAGTTTGCTGACGGGACAGTCAAATGTATCGATGAGGAGATTCCGTTTGATATACCCCAGGGCTGGGAGTGGGCAAATATTGGATCTCTATTCTTCATCCAAACAGGAGCATCGTTCAAGAAAGAGCAAGCTTATACGACTCCTAAAGGCATTAGAATATTGAGAGGCGGAAATATTCTCCCCAACTATTATACATTCAAAGATGACGATTTGTTCGTTGATCCTTCACTTGTTTCAGACTCAATATTATTGCAGAAGAATGATTTGATAACCCCTGCAGTTACCAGCATCGATAATATTGGCAAAATGGCCAGAATTACGGAATCGTATACTAATGTTAGTGCTGGCGGTTTTGTATTCATTATGAGGGGGTATTTACAAAATGATGTTCTGTCAGAATATTTATGTGCTGCTATTCAGAGCCCTTATGTTACTAATAGCATTAAGGCGATTACAAAAAAATCGGGATCAGCGTTCTACAATATTGGTAAAGAAAGACTTGTATCTATATTTGTACCAATACCACCAATAGAAGAGCAACAAAGAATAGTTGATAGAATTAATCTACTACTCACACATGTAGATAAGTATAAGGCTGTGTACTCATTGATTACTAGCCTTGAGAACTCTATTCTCCCATCCATTAAGAAGTCTATTCTTCAATATGCTATCCAGGGCAAACTAGTGCCTCAGAATCCAGAGGATGAGCCTGCAAACGAACTATTGAAGCGCATCGAGGAGGAGAAGGCTCGACTTGTAAAGGCGGGTAAAATTAAGCGCGACAAGAATGCTTCCGTCATCTTCAAAGGTGAGGATAACAAGTATTATGAGAAATTAGGCAGCAAAGTCTCTGATATTTCGGACGAAATTCCATACGAACTTCCTGCCAATTGGGAGTTTGTTAGATTGTCAAGATTGTGTTGGTTAGATGACGGAGTCAAGGTGTCGGGAGAAAAACTGCCGTACCTTGATGCAAAACACCATAGAGGTAAAGGAGAAGTTACTCATCTCACTTCTGGAAAGGTTGTTACGCCACCATGCAAAGTAATACTTGTAGATGGCGAGAACTCTGGAGAGATCTTTGATGTGAGTGAACGAGGATATCTCGGTAGTACATTTAAGGTGCTGCAAATATCTCCTTGTATCTCGGAAGAGTGGCTACACATTCTTCTTATGAATTATAGAGACCTATTTAAGAATAGCAAAGTCGGTGCGGCTATCCCGCATTTGAACAAGAACTTATTTAGGAATTTGATAGTCGGCATACCACCGCTATCAGAGCAGGGCAAAATAGTGTCTCGTATTCAACAAGTGTATAAAAGCATTGAGGGCGTTTAACCCTCAATGCTTTTTAATACCTTTCTGATCGCTGGTACAATTCGCCTTATTTCGCTATAGGGCGGCAGAGGTACCAGAAGCTGTTTGAGATTATTTACACTGACACCTCCTATGATTCCACTCTTACTAGATGTAAAAATGTCGTAGAAAATAGGAGATTGCAGGTAATAAAGAATATACTCTGATATATCAGCGTATGGAGCAAAACAACACAGTTTATTGCCGAAGCATACATCTTGCTCAAGTTGTCCAACCTTTCTACCAGCACTACCTCCTTCGATGCACATTAACACCGCACCCTTTGGTGCGATTCTAAATTCTGACAAATGTGACTCTGGTATCGCAACACCATTTTTATAACAGAATCTTCCTTCAAACGAAAGATCTTTAGTAGCAATATATTCTAGTCCTTCGACATCTGTGTAATACTTCTTTTTGTCGGACTCGTTAATACTATTGCCAGTGTACAAATTAGCCAATGTCGAGAGCCTGCACCATTGCCAAGATTCTGGAATATCGAATGGTATATCATCTGTTATATCAGAGACTTTGCTGCCTAATTTCTCATAATACTTGTTATCCTCACCTTTGAAGATGACGGAAGCATTCTTGTCGCGCTTAATTTTACCCGCCTTTACAAGTCGAGCCTTCTCCTCCTCGATGCGCTTCAATAGTTCGTTTGCAGGCTCATCCTCTGGATTCTGAGGCACTAGTTTGCCCTGGATAGCGTATTGGAGAATAGATTTCTTGAGTTCTGGAATAATTGAAACTTCAAGATTATTTATCTTCTCTTTTCTGGAGCGGAAATCATTAACTTTGCATTCAAGTTTAGCAATTATATTCGCTATTCGCTGTTGCTCATTAAGCGGTGGAATCGGTATGAGTAGCTTCGAATAATGCGCATAACCAAAATTGGGCTGCATTCCCGATAATTGTTCCGCTAATTGCTGCTTAAAAAGATGTGTCTTAGTAACATAATACAAGTATATATTATTTGCCAAATCTCCATAGAAACGAAGACGAAGAGTACTTGTATTCAATATAATATCACAGTCTGCCATGTTATAAATGGCAGACTTGCCCCAACTTCCACCAGAACATGCACACACAATATCTCCTGGATCTAATTGGAAATGTTTATACTTTTCAATATACTCTTCCTTGGAAATATACTTTTTCGACTTTTGTAAATCCACATCTCCTTCAAGAATATTTGTTACTGTAAGCAACTGAACGCCAGAATCTCGGTATTGAAAACTTCTAATACCAGGGCCTTCTTGTATGATTGAAACCTCACGTAATCTTGCCCACTCCCAGCCCTGGGGTATATCAAACGGAATCTCCTCATCGATACATTTGACTGTCCCGTCAGCAAACTTCTCATAATAGGAACTATGGACTATCTTTTATGCTGAGTATTAACCATAAAATCAAGTCAGTATGAAAGAGAATTTTAAAGACTATTTGCGCCAATCAAACATGGCGGAGAACACCATTTCGGCTTATGTGTATGCTGTGTCAGACTTCTTGAATAGGCACAGGCACATCACAAAAAAGGAGTTGTTGCTTTACAAAACTTATCTTATCGAAACATTCAAGCCCAAGACAGTCAACCTGCGCATTCAAGCATTAAACAAGTACCTGGCTTTTATCGGGAAGCCAAAGTTACATTTGAAGTCGGTCAAGGTGCAGCAACGGTCATTCTTGGAGAATGTGATTAGCCATGCAGATTATGAGTTCCTTAAACAATCGCTACTTAGCGATGGGAATATGGAGTGGTACTTTGTCGTCCGTTTCTTGGCCGCGACTGGTGCTCGCGTCAGCGAGTTGGTGCAGCTTAAGGTTGAGCATATCCAAATAGGATATTTTGATATCTACTCTAAAGGAGGAAAGGTCAGGAGGCTCTATATTCCCAAGAGGCTGCGTAAAGATGCGATATGCTGGCTCAACGAACTCGGCCACAATAGTGGCTACATATTCCTCAACCGTTTTGGCGAGAGAATTACAACCAGAGGAATCTCGCAGCAGCTAAAAAACTTTGCTCAAAAGTATGGGCTTAATCCCAAAGTTGTCTATCCACACTCGTTCCGCCACAGATTTGCAAAGAGCTTCCTGGATAAGTTTAACGACATCTCTCTCCTAGCCGATCTAATGGGCCACGAAAGTATCGAAACAACCCGAATTTATCTCCGCAGAACAGCCAACGAACAACAAGAAATCGTTGACAAGGTGATAACTTGGTGAAGATATAATGAGTGAAGCGAAATTAATTTACTATCTGATAGTCTGTTTGAGATATTTTTATTAATTTTACACAGAAATTGGAGTTCTCTATGGGATACTTATGGGAACTATACTATTTGTGTTACAAATTAATCTCTTTTATTATGGGAATCTCAGCTTCAACTATACTAAAGTTAATTACCCTTGTGCGCTCATTAGCGCAGGAGTCTCCTCTTAAAAAAGTATCAAGAAAAGAATTGGAGGCCGCGATTTTAGATATTAATAAGCTCGAATATGAGAACAATCCACGAGAATGTTTAAATAGAGTGTTAACCCACCTAGAATCTGCATATAACCAATTCGAACCAAGTACATGGAATTTCTTAGATGATGAAGATCGTGTTTTGTGGGCTCAACGAACATATAAGAATTCTCTATGCTTGGCAATTGCTGTAATCCATTTGTATTTGGGGAATAAGAAAATGGCAAAAGCGTGGTTGAAAGATGAGTTATCATTATATGGATGGATATTTATGCCTGATAAATCCTTAGATATATTAGGATTCAATGATACAAAAGAATTCTTCAATGCTGTTTTTGAGGATAACGGAGAAACATATGAAATGATTGAGCATGCTACAAGATTTCATCATGAACAGGCTCTTGATGATAGGAGTTGGAATCCTTTAGATCCAAGCCAGAACCCTTATCCATATTAGAATTCAAAAAGAAATGATTATTAAAGCAATGAGGATCATATGAATAAGCAAGCGCAAAGATTGTCAATAAACGAACTAATTGAAAGAGATAAGAAGATCGTCGAACGGATTTGTAACGACGATGATTATGCATACCATTTCTTTCACGAAAAGTGTCGCCCATTAATCAGCAAGATACTTTGGACTATGTTCGGTAATGACCTGGATTATGATGAGCTTGTCAACGAGTTGTACATTCATCTTAAAAAACCAGGAACTGATGGATTATACTGGCACAACTTAAGAACATTTGATTATAGAACTAGCATATTTGATTGGATTAGGACTGTTGCCGTTCGTCTTTTCTACACTCCTAGTTCGGAAGTTTTTGAAATACCACAAGAAATAATTGACTCAGGATTGGCTGAGAAAATAATTCTTGATATTTCCATCTCTCAATACAGAAAGTATTTATGGCTATTCTATATTGAGAATATGAGCAAGGAGGATATAATTTCAAAATTAAACATACAGAGTGATGAATATGTTAAATTAGCAAGGCGATCAATTAAGAGCTTTAAATCTTGCGTAAAGAGCCGTTATCCTGATTATTATGATATCCTTTTCTCTAGAAGTGAGCATAGAGAGACAGAAGTAAATGAGAGGTCTTTAGGAGAAAGTAGTTCGAGTATCGAAGCGGAAATAGACATCAAGCATTACCTAGCCTCAATGCCAAATCAAACCTATAAGGAAGTTTTAACTTTATATTTTCTAGAAGGGTTGTCCCCAGAAGAGATTGCACAAAGGATAGGAACCAGGGTCGAAAATGTGTATAACCTCAAGCTACGAGGATTAGACCAGATACGAGATATAATCATACTATCTGGTGAAATTGAAAATATTGAAAGCTATATTGCCAAAGTGACTGATGATAGAAATTCCATGTTACTTAACTCTATATTTGTAAAGAAGATGAGTTATGAAGACATACTGCTAAAGATGGGACTTTCTGAACAGGCCTATAAAAAGGCAAAGAGGCTTGCTATTAACAATTTAAGAACTATTATTTTTAAGCGTTAGATATGAATATCCCAGATAATGTATTAGCAGCTTTTCAGCTCGGTGTCACATCTCAAGAGGAAGATCTGATGGTACTAAATGAAATGGCACAGAATGCAGAATTTGATGAGATGATGGGGTTGTTAGAAGAAATTAATTCCATAGATGACATCGATAATCTCAAATTTGAGTTTACTGATAAATCGGACATTGTGTCTGATATAGATAAAATTAGATAAGTATGGAAAAGCGTATTTCACTTTTAGAATTATTTGAACTAATCTCGGAGGATTTGAGACAAGAATTAGGTAAGATTACACTTCCTCATGATGCGTGCAAATTAGAGTCTATTCTAAATGATATTTTCACTAGAAGAATCGACATAAGCAAATATTATTCGGAGATTTCGCCAACTTCTCTTGGCGTTCTGCAGCATTGCTTTAGAATTATTGCCATTCAAAATAGGATGTTCTCTTGTTTTAACTTCCCAGATGAGAACTTATCCACTTCTTGCTCTGTAGAAACATTAGAACGAGAGAATAGCAGCAAATGTAAAAGTCTTATCCTTGACAATAAAGAAGTGGCGGCCACTTTTCTAGGAGGTATCATAGGAGGCGGATGGATAATCTCATCATGGGGCAGCATAATTGTCGCAACCATAGCATGCGCCATTGCTAAGTACTATAATACTAACCCTCGATCCAATCAGGCGCAAACGCCACATGCAAAGTCAACAAATCTTCATATATCGCTTAATGTGGATTTGCTGATTGATATCGCAAGAGACCTGTGTCAGCAGATAGATGATATGATGCAGTATGTTCAAGATAGTATCGATGCTTTGCGTAAAAAGGAAGAACCAGTACCTATTATGTCATTAGACAATGATTTTTCCGAACTGCTAGACAGTATTAAGAATCTTTTTCTGTCATATAGTAGAGATGAATCAACTGACAAATTAAAGATGATGGTTCAAGATGTCTTTGATACATTAGAGAATTATGATTACCAGATCCTTGACTACTCTGATGAATATTCGTGCTTTTTCAATGTCGTTGAGAGCCCTCATATTAGTAAAGCTCAAACATCCAAGCCTGCAATTCTTAAGGGCGGGGAACTCCTTGAAAAAGGAAGGTATCTTGTACCTTCTGATTGTAAAACGCATTAATACACATAACTATGCCATTTGTTAATCTAAATTCAAATATTAAGTATGTGATCGGAATTGATTTCGGTCATGGAGAAACCTCGGCTGCAATTGCCCGTTTGGATACCCCATTTGAGGTGAAAGATGTAGATATGGGAGGTGGTCTAAGGAGTATACCATCAGCTATTTTAATCAAGGCATACAAGGGGATAACCGATACATTCATCGGCAGAGCCGCTATTTCCGAGTTTGAAAATGAGTGCAATCCTAAAACAGATGTGTTTAAGTGCTCATTTAAAGACACCCCCTCAAATATGAGCGATCAAGATCGCAAAGTCATGAAAGCATTTTTTAAGGAGGTTTATAATACTATTTTGTCCCAGAAGGTATATACAGATATTAATGAAGGTAACCATTGCGTTGTTATAGCTTGTCCTTCTAATACTAGTAAATGGAATGCATCTGAACAGGAACAATATGTAGCTATAGCAAGTGATGCTGGCCTACCTATTGTACAATATAGTAGCGCGATGCTGCCCGATTACATTATAACTGGCATTGTGCGCGAATCTCGTGCTGCATATATTAAAACCCAGACAGACCCTGATGTTAAGGCTGATATTAAAGCAAATCTAGTTCACGGTGGGGCTTTAGCTATTGATTTTGGTTCGAGCACCGTTGATTTAACCTACTATAATCCACAAGATAGTAATATTGTGGACTATGGTACTATGAGGGATTTAGGAGCCCAAAAAGTTGAGCTTTTGATATATGATTTTTTAAGCAAGAAGTATGAAATATTAAAGGCGATTAAGACCATAGTGGTAGGTCAAGATTTCAACTATCAAAATTACGCCACTTATTCTAATGCATATACATCTATTTTGTTATCTATTAGAAAGCAAAAGGAGGAATATTATAAAAATGGAGCAAAGAATGGTCTAAAAATTAATATCGATCTTTATGATGCAACCAAGGGACTTCACGAGGACTTTATCAATTTCCGTATCAGTTCTCAAGAGTTAGACATCTTGCTATCTAATTATTGCGATGATATTAGAAAAGATTTTATTCATTTTAAAGAGGTATATCTGAATGACCGTGATGTATCAATACTCATTATAACAGGTGGTGCATCCAGAATGGGTTTTGTTAGGCAAATTGCCAATGAGGTATTCTGTCCATCTGCAACTAAGTTTGATAACGATCCTGAACTAACCATTTCACATGGTGTCGCAGTTGCGGGGCAGGCTGATATTCTGGTTGTAAGAATGCTTGAAGACTTATTGTCTAGGGATGAAATTAGAAATGCTAGCATATGGTCGCAAGTGAAGGGGAAAATAGTCGAATCGATCTCTAGGGATATTATAAGAGATATGAGCTATCGCTACTCAAGGCTTAAGGATGGACAAATAAAAACAATAAATGCTGTTAGCGGGGAGATAAATGATTACATTTCCAGGATTGCACACGCTCAATTTATAAATTCAGCGTATTCTGGGGTATTGACGGATTACATAAACGATAAAGTACATCAGAGAATCTTAACAATAATGTCTCAATTCTTCCCAACTGCCCCGCAAGATAGAATTAGTAAGGTAAACGCCAATAATCAATTTAGTGTTAATATTGGCACTGGCAATATTAACACAATAAATTCAGCTATAGCAGCCTCAGTACAACAAATCGATGAAAAATTCATTGAATTCACTCTCAAGACAATTTTCAACATCGCAGTTGTTGCTGGTGATGGTGTTATTAAAGTCGTAGATACGGCATATAGCATAGTAGAAAGTGGTGTCCGCGAGATTTGGGGCGCATTGGGCGGAAAAAAATGGGATAAAATATGGGGTGACTATGAATTTGGAGATTTAACTAATAATGTTGCTATTGATTATAGAGATAAAAACACAGAACTCAGCACTTCAAAGAGGCTAGATGTTTACAATGGTTTTGTTTCTAAAAAGAATGAGTATCAAAACAACTTGGAGCAGGATATTAGGACTGCGCTTGGGGATACTCTAAAATACGAAATTGATAGCGCGGCCAGAAAGGCAATAGTAGAATATGTATTAAATTCTATATCAAAAGTGAGATTACTTCTCAATTAGCAACTATGAAGAACTTCAAATATGCAGCCCAAGTTATGGCCGCCACAGCCATGGCTGATAGCATTAGGTATATGTCTACGCGAGAGTATTTAAATTATTCTCCGCATTCTTATGAGCAGCACCCTTTTATCCTTGGCAACGGAGCTAATAATAATATTATTGATCAGTCCCCTATTAGATGGATTAAGATAGATCAGGTAGGCAGGCATTCAGAAAATAGCCGTATGTGCTTTGCTGCAATGCAAAAGATTCTTTTCTCGTGTCATGATGCAGAAAAAAAGCAGATTATTTTCTTGGTAAATGGAAATGGGAAAGAGGTTGAATTATATATTGGTATAAGATTTATTGGACAAAACAATAGCAGGAAAGCGTGTGACATATTCGCCCAAAGTACAGCCTCTTATATCAAAACATTATGGTCAGGTACACAAACAAAATTTGTGAAGGGTGACGATGCCCCTGATAGGATCCTTGAAGGCCTAATCCCAGGCAAGGGGGCATATCAACATCTATATTCATTAACTGGCGTTCCTTCGTTTATGGAGGGATCGGGAAGTGAATCTTTGACGTCATTAGATACTCTTATTGGAGCACTTGGAGATAAGAGGTTTACATATATTGTAATAGCAAATCCAGTGGCGGAACATCAAGTTAATTCCATTATACATCAATGCAATGAGATGTATGGGCAGTTAGAATCTGTTAAAAGTTTTGATTTTTCAGAATCATTCAATCAAGGAGAAACTGACAGCATTGCCAAATCCATTAGTGAATATTGGAATGAATCAGAGACGGAGTCGGTGTCGCAAAAGGATAAAAGGGGTACGATTGCAATGAGCCTTGCAACGGTTGGATTGAGCCTTGCAGCCTCTTTATGTTTCCCTCCAGCTGCTGGTCTAATTCCTGTTGTAATGGGTGCAAATTCTGGAAACAAGTCGGACTTAATGAACAACTCTATTGCTGGATTGGGAACTATGTTTGGTTTTGGAATGAATATCTTATCAGGCCTAATTCCCTCTAAAACAGAAGGACATCAACATGGACGCGGTGGGTCAGAAGGTACTACCACAACAAAAAGTTTCACAACAGGCCAGGCGGAGACATTATCAACGAAGATCGTAAATAAGCATGCCGAATATGCATCAAAACAAATATCTGCACATGTAGATAGATTCGAAAAGGGTCTAGGTCAAGGAATGTGGGAAACGGGAGTTTTTCTGCTTGCTGATGATGAAAGTGTTGCACATAGTGCATCCATGCAACTCAAGGCCATTATGAGTGGATCGAGCTCATATCTTGAGCCTGTTCGATTACACAATCTGTCTGATAAGTTGGAATATGATAGCGATTCGTCTGAACAAGCGTTGGTAGTTAAGGCTTTGCGTAAGTATTCGATGCCAAATATCCCTATTCAATATAAAACTCATGGAGGGGAACAAACTATCAATAATCCATTCGAGATTTCTCCATCTCATTTAACGACATATCTTACCACAGAAGAACTGTCGAATGTAATTAACCTGCCACAGAATTCTGTGCCAGGCATCAGCGTCATAGATAGTTATCCCGATTTTCCTCTACAAAACAATCAAAAAGCAGGGCTGGCAAATATCCCTATTGGTAATCTGTTGTATTCTGGGACTAAAACGAATCTTGAGGTAAATTTACCTATAAATGCGCTTAATAGGCACGCATTGATCGCTGGGGTAAACGGTAGTGGTAAGACCAATACCGTATTAAGTATTTTAAATGGACTTAATGATGCAGGCATCCCATTTATGGTAATAGAACCTGCTAAGACTGAGTATGTAGATTGGGCATTAGAATATAATGAGTCAGTTTCTGATCCAGCTAAAAAAATAAAAATTTTTATGCCTGGATGTCGAAAATATGCAAAGAAGAGCTTCGCTCCTGAGATACTTCGTATAAATCCGTTTGAGGTAATAGATCTTGGGACAAATGAGCCAAGAGTTTTAACACACATAGACAGATTAAAGGCTACGTTTGCCGCAGCCTTCCCAATGCAGGATATACTACCTGTAGTGTTAGAGCATCTGCTTTATAGTTTGTATCGCCCAATTTTATCACGAGATACACTTGATCCAATGTATAGAAAGCAAAAGTATCCAAAGCTTTCTCAGGTAAATGACGAATTTATAGGCATGCTGATGAGAAGTCTGGGCTATGCCCAAGAGAATTCGCAGAATATCTCAGCGGCACTTCGTACTCGCTTTAAGAGCTTAACATTTGGCTGGAAAGGAGAGATGCTTAATAATGAAAAATTGGAAGGTTATTCATGGGCCGAACTATTTGGTTCTCCTTGTATTATAAACTTGTCATATGCTGGAGATGATCAAGATAGAGCATTTATGATGTCTTTAATCTTACAGTTCTTATATGAGTATAGAGTGGCAGAGTCAGAGACTGACAATTATTCGTTCAATGACAATGTGTGTAGACATCTCGTCGTGGTAGAGGAAGCACATAGAGTAATGGGGCGTTGTGAATCGCCAGAGCTTCCTCAATATAAATCTGGGCAAATGTTCAGTAATTTTTTATCAGAAGTTCGAGCATATGGTCAGGGAATGATGGCAGTCGATCAAGTGCCAACTCGATTAATTGAGGATGCAATAAAAAACACCAACATCAAGATTATTCATAAATTAGTGGCCTCTGATGACTCTCAAACAATCGCAGAGTGCATTGGCATGACTCAGGAACAACAGAAGGTCATTGCAAAATTGTCTATTGGACAAGCTGTATTAGCAGGTTTTAATAGTGCAGATGTATCTTCGAATAGTGCAGATATCTATCTAGCACAAATTGATAAGATGAAGTAGCCTGATAGAAATATTAGAATAATCAATCAATATTAATAGAAATATGACAGAAACTAAGTTTACAGGAGTGGCAAAGGCCGAGTTCCCTGATGGCGGAGAATATTCTGGCGAATTAGTAGATGGCAAACCTCATGGTTATGGTGTAATGAAATTTCCCAATGGTGATTTGTATGAAGGAGAATGGATTGAGGGAGAGATGGATGGTTTAGGAGAATACTTTATATACGATTCGCAATGGGGAAGTTTTACAAAAAAGTATAAGGGTGAGTTCTCGAAATGTTTGCGTCATGGTAAGGGGTGTATGACCTACGAGGATTTCTCAAAATACCAAGGTAACTGGCAAAATAATCAGCGCACGGGACACGGAGTCTGCTGGTTTGCAAACGGAGACCGTTTTTTAGGAATATGGAAGTTCGACCAGATGCTTCGGGGAGTATATTCCATAGCTGAGAGTGGAGATTTGTACGATGGTGAAATTAAAAATGGAGTCTTTAGTGGTTTTGGAAAATATTATTGGAGATCTGGCAACTTGTTTGAAGGGACATTTATGGGTGGCAAACCATATAATGGAGTCCTAATTTTATCTGATGGCAAAATGACAGAAATTGTTGATGGGGAGGTTAGGTAATTATGGGTAAAACAAAGTGCATAATGCTGATTGTTACATACAAATGTAATCTAAACTGTGTGTATTGCTACGAGCCTAAAAAACTGGCGCATCGAATGACAATAGACACAGCAAAGAATGTTATTATGTCTCAATTGGCATCTCTGGATTCGGAGTATGATAAGATCGAAATTCAATTTATGGGCGGAGAACCTTTGATTGAATATAATCTTATCAAGGAATTATCCGAGTGGTTGTGGACTCAAGATTGGGGGCAGCGCGAATTGGTATTATTTGCATCTACCAATGGTACACTATTAGATGACGAAATGAAAGCGTGGTTTTCAAAGAATAATGACAGAATTGTTCTTGGTTTAAGCTTTGATGGCAACGCGCTTATGCAAAATGTCAATCGCTCACATTCATCGAACTATGTAGATGTAGATTATTTTTCTAGCACGTGGCCTAATCAAAGCATTAAGATGACAGTTAGCCCATATACGGTTTCATCATTATCTGAAGGCGTCACATTTTTACATAGCAAAGGCGTTAAATATATAATTGCAGATTTGGCAACTGGAAACAAAGTTAAGTGGACGGTGGACTCGTTGGAGATGTATAGTCATCAACTTAATAAACTGATTGATTTCTATTTAAAGAATCCAAACATATCCCCATTCTCTTTGCTAAATTTGGACATTTATTCTGTTGCTCGGAGACAAGATATTCGCAAATCTTGCTCTTGCGGAGAGGATTTAACCTGCTTCGACTGGGATGGCAAACCATATGCTTGTCACTTGTTTTCACCAGTGACCATGCCGTTGGAGCAAGCTATAAGGGCTCGTGAGGAAATAGATTTTCATAATTATAATTTATTTATGTCACCGAAATGTAATAATTGCGTTTTGGTTGAGTTATGCAACAGTTGTCCTGGCATGAATTATATCTGCTCAGGAGATGTATCACAGCCTTCATTATTTCATTGTCGTGCCTTTAAGATTGAGTTCGCTGCAAATTGTAAGTTTCAATTGCATAAAGCTTACATGAGTGGCGATAATGCAATCATTAATAGAATTAGTCGTATCGTTAATAACATTAAACTATAAATTGTATGAACTTGGAATTTTCAAAAACAATTGAGAAATTAGAGCAGATAGAATCATCTGCATTAGAAGATATCAAAGAGATATCGCCACTAGAATCAGTGGATAAGAATGAAATGTACCCCGAATCATTAAATGAATATAATGTTTCATTTGAAGGAAGATGCCCATGCTCAGGAGATTGTGGTGGAAACTTTAGTCGGAATGGAGAATGTCCATGTTCTGGAAATTGCGGAAAGAATTCGAGTAAAGGTTGATATATTTGTGAACTAACCCGCGAAACATCATTTGTAGCGTAAACAAAATTGAGTATAATGGAGCAGTCTACAAGATTTGAACATCTACATATGTGCGAAAACTTTGAAGGTAGTACATGTGGCTTTGAGTTGGGGAAGTTTGAAAAAGAACAAATGGAGATAATCACAGATGTAGAGATGATAAATGAAGTTGTGGATTATCTTGAAACTATTGATGCACTAAATTACATGGAGTGGTCTAAACTTACAATCTCAGAACGATTGGCTGTTCTTAATTATGTTGAAAGCGGATTGGCTCAAATTGAACACCGACCTGCATTGAATGTACAATTTAAGGATTTGGATATAAAGTGCCTTGGTTACCATTGCGATTCCGAGCGTCTCATTGTATTAAACTCAAAATATGTTGGGGCTAATGACCCATTGATCCACAGAGAAGTTATTGACACAATAATACATGAAGGGAGGCATGCATATCAACACTACAATGTTGATGTCAACTGCATCCATGAGTCGCTTAGCGAAGTAAAAGAGTGGGAAAGGAATTTTTATGACCCTCAGTGGCGTTATTATTCATACAAGGGGCAAAAAATCTACATTCCTTTTGATGATGGGGAAACCATTGATGTAGGATATAGATTATATGCTAATCAGCCTGTTGAAATAGATGCTCGCAACTTTGCATCAGAGGTACTGCGCAAGTTAGAAAGTAAAGGCGTTATCGTAAGCATCATCTAATCTTAGTTCATATTTACAATTAAAGAAGAGACAGAATCCTTGATAGATTCTGTCTCTTCTTTAATTCTATATAGTAAACTATTTGTGATACTTATGGAACAACACACACGAATTACTCCTAACTGGATAGACACACTCAGGGAGAACGAAATCTTTGTCTTTGGTTGTCGCAACTCAGGGCGGCACTTTGATGGCGCATCAAACTATGCTCATGAACACTTCGGGGCAGTTATGGGACAGCGAGAAGGCCGTCAAGGACAATCCTATGCAATTCCGACTATCGGTGGTACAATCGGACTGCGAGAGATTCGTAGGTCTGTTAGGACTTTTACGGATTACGCAAGTATGTATCCCAATCTACATTTCCTTGTAACCCCTATTGGTTGCGGTGGAGGTTGCAGGGATGTTTCAGATATTGCCCCAATGTTTGAGGAAGCGTCAAAGTTGCCCAATGTGAGCCTGCCGCAATGCTTCTGGAACGAGTTGAATGTTCAAGAAATCAAGCGACCTTCGATTTTCCACCGTCCTTCATCACTGTATGAAAAGTTGATGGCAGAGTATAAGTTTGACGAGAAAGACTACTATTGTCGTACGCTCTGCGAAAGTCCTCTAATCATTAGCTTCAAGCACAAAAAATCACTACAAACCTATGTGGTAAATGTCGATAAGAAGAAGGTCGTAGAGATGGTTGACAAGGACGGCTATGTGAAGATATTTTCAGAAGAAGATATTGATTACAGCCTTGTGTATACACCTTATTACGACCAACTCAAAGCGGGCTATGCACCATACGGACTTTGCGTTTATGGTTTCTATGAGAGTGGCATCTCGGTTGTGCGCTGGGGCGTTGGCGAACTTGACAAATTTGGCAGCCCAACCAAATATATAGATGCTTACATCGATACGGATTTTCGCATTATTGAGCCATTCCAGATGACACCAGACCCGTTCAATAACATATTATTGGAGTGGGTAGAAAATCACAAGTATAGGAAACAGAATAAACCTTCGATTTGGTGATAGATTACTACCAAAATGAAATCTATATAATAAACGAACAATAAAAACCATTTGACTATGTTGATTACAATTTCTCTTTTGATTCTTGTTTATATGATCATGGGCAAGGATATTAGCTCTCATTTAGAGCGTGTTAAGAACATTGATTGGCGAGGTAAAATTAATGCTTTAATGGATAAACTTCGTCCTTGGGCATTGAAGGCTGGTCGAGCCGCAACAAAGCCACTCCTTCAGTTCTACTACGTGATGGATGACGACAATACATCATCACTCGATCGAATACTTATCTATGCGGCTATTTTCTACACCATTCTGCCAATGGACTTGCTACCTAGTGTAATCTACAAGTTCCTTGGAGTACTTGATGATGGTGTAGCAATGCTATTCGTTTACAAGAAGATTAAGGATAAGATTACACCAGAAATCAACGCAAAGGTTGAGGATACTCTCAACGAGTGGTTTGGTGTTGAATACGAACTCATTGAAGGTTAAAATAGAAATAATATGAAACGACTGACTCAAATTTTTCAGGCACTACTAGGTGTGGTTGCCCTAATACTTACAGCAATTATTGCTTTTGGTCGCTTTGCTTGGCGCACAATCCGTACCTGGTGGAAGAAACGCTCTAAGTGGCTTCGCCGCTCGATTGTAACCATTTTCACTCTTGTTGCCGTAGGCTTTGCAGCGTTTGTGGCTTATGTCCTCTACGAGGATGAGTATGGAAGAGACTATTGGGATCGCAAGCTGTCGGACAATATTACTCTTCATTCATTTGCCGATAACAAATGGAGAGTCTATGACAAGCAGACGGGTGAATATACTACAGACAAGATTAACTGGTTGTCAGAGGTCCCCGAGAACGACTCGTTGGCAGTTTATGCATTGCCTAATAAGCGTGGCTACATCAATGTCAATACAGGCCGAATAGTGATTGATGCAGAGGCTAACAACTACTGCAAAGCGTGGGTGTTCTCAGAAGGACTTGCCGCAGTGATGAAGGAAGATAAGATTGGCTTTATCAACGCAAATAATGAGGTTGTTATCCCATTCCAATTTGACTACTCTGATGAGTGCCGAATGTGTGACTTTGGATATCTGTTCCATAATGGATACTGCATTATGACCAACGCCAATGGTGACCTTGGCTTGATTGATAAGAGCGGGAACTGGGTTGTGGAGCCATCCTACGATGAGATATGGTCACCACATACAAGCGGTTATCGTGTAATTGTCAAGGATAACAGACATGGCGTTCTTGATTCAAACTGTGCTGTTGTTTATCCTGCAGAGTATGGCTATATTAGCATCATTCATAATGGTTTTGTTCTAACTAAAAGGGGTAGACAATGGCAGGTAGATTTCGAAGGTAACACGGTGCAGTCTTTTATGTTTGACAGTACATACTACCTCAAGTATCCTAATGGCTATGATAGCTGTGGAGACCTCACTTATGAGTTCGCAGACTTTGTGAAGTATGAAGTAATGAACAGCTACGGTATTATGAATCGCATTACGGGAGAGCCTATTACCCCAGCAATATATTCGGATATCAATATGCTATCAAAAGATCTATTTGAAGTGCAGGAGTATGACAGTTACGATTGGTATTTGCTGGATACTAAAGGTCGGATAGTTAGTAAATAAGTTTGCAGTTAAGGTAGGGAATGACATCGTTCCCTACCTTAATGATATTCTGTTGGCGGCTTCGCGCTTCTTGTCGTTGATCACATCCGTATAGATGGCAGTGGTTGCGACATGGGCGTGACCGAGCATCTTTGATAGCGTATAGATATCCGTTCCCAGTGCAAGTTGTAGCGTAGCGTATGTGTGGCGAAAGCAGTGGAAGGTTATGTGCTTGTTTATCCCAGCCGCCTCGACCCATCTTCCAATAACGCGATTAACCTTTGCATGGTCTGTCATATGGTCAAAGACAAAACCCTTCTTGCGCACTCGGCCGAGTATCTCAACCGCCTCATCGCTAATTGGAATTGTCAGTTCCTTCTTTGTCTTCTTCAAGTGCAGTCGTAGGCAATATCCGCCCTCTGGCGCGATATATAGATTCTTATGTGTCAATGCTGTCACATCACTATATCGTAACCCCGTCAAACACGAGAATAGAGCCGCCTTTTTAGCACTTCATCCTGGCATGGAGTACTTGCTAGGGTCTTGACCTCTTCAAGCGTTAAATACTCCCTAAAACCCTGCAGCGGGCGAACGATGCGAACAAGCCTAAACGGATAATCCTTAATAAGGCTCTGTTTCCAGGCGGTCGAGACTACCGAGCGAAGCACAGACATATACGAGTTGACTGCATTGTTGCTTAATCGTTTATTCTTGTGGGGATTCTTGATTGATATATAATCCTTTGATAGCAGGTATTTCTGAAACCTTGTGCAGAGGTCTACGGTGACCTCCTGGAATCTACAACGACCTTTTGTGAAATTTGTGAAGTGCATTAAACAGCTTCTGTACATGGGAGGTCTGCCAGTGCAAAATTCACTAAAGAATAGTAGAAAGTCTCCGCTTCTCTTTTTGGCATCGAAGAAGTCAAATTCGTTGTCGATGATGGAGATAATTCGTTGAGCCTTGATACCCTCGACTCGCAGCATTGCCTGCTTGTTAAACTCCTTCTCGATGTCGTTCCGAGGCTTATCCCATAGATAAACACCGAGTGTTTCAAAGGCGTGGTCTTTCTTGGTAATTGGGTCGGTGATTGCTGGTCGATAGCTCAAATAGATCGAGACCCTTCGATCTTTGAGTTTTCGTTTGTTGATGGTAACTGTTGGAATCTTCATACTTTGCGAAAGTTTTGAGTTCGAGCTGTAAAGATACCAATATTCAGTAACACCAGATGAGGATAACCAAACCGTCATTTATAAGAAAAAAGAAAATTATCTGACAGCTTACGGGACAAAAACACATAATTATCGTGTCATTTAGCACGCCATTTGTCCCGTATTGTCAAATAAAATCATTATATTTGTCCCGAAAAGAGAGAAATGCGTATGACAATACAAGTTGAAATACTCCAATTTTTACACTACAACCCCTCGTCAAGTAGGGTTGAAATTGCTGCTGGGCTGACTAATGCGCCCAATGAGCGAACACTAAAAAGAATTATTGCTGATGGTGTTCAGCGAGGAGACATTGTTGTGGAGGGCAACGGCAGAGCAACACGCTACTCGCTCTCTGCACAAGCACAACTTATGATGCCCCTTGACATCGACACCTACTTCCTCAAAGACATTGACGAGCGTAAGGTGCAGGAGTCGTTCAATTTTGACCTTATTCGCACCACGCTTCCGCAGGTTGCCATTTTTACCGAGGAGGAGTTGCAACGCTTGAATGCCTCCCATCAGCAGTTCTTGG
>CALDPX010000071.1 GCA_937911745.1 uncultured Alistipes sp.
ATGTCGCTATGCTGCATATCGTTTACCTCGCGTAGTTCACGCAGATACCTGAGTTCATCATCGAGGTACTCTTGTGCCTGCTGCTCATCGCACGAACAGCCGCCACATATAGCCTGAATAATTCCTATTGCCATAATGATTCAGATTTTTTTAGTCTAACTCGAACTCGTCTTCATAGACGGTAATCTCCTTGCCGCTCTCGCAGATCCTGACGAGCCACTGATTGCCATAGGGCTCGATAAGTTCTATGCGGCGGTAGCCCAAGTATGGTACTTTGAGCGTTGCTACTGCACCTCTCTCCATTATGCTACCATCTCAAATTGTACACAGAACTGGAACTCACTCATAAGGCTACCCACATAGGGCATCTTTTCGGGGTCCTCGCCATAGGGACAGAAGATTGTCTTGGCGTGTGTCTTGCAACGGATACCTTGCTTGCGTACTTTTGAGAGCAGATATGCTCTGCGGCGTAGTTGTTTCTTGCTCATAGTTGTAGTTTTATTTGTTGAAAGATATGAATGCCATTCGGGGGCATTGCTCTAATTGTTTGATGTAGGCGTCCTACTGAAGGATGCCCTGACGGCTAATCGAGCCGTGTGGGCATCGTATCCGCAGGACGGTAGTAAATGTGATGGCCCTTCATATCGAGGTTGCCAAAAGTTGCGGTATGATTGCTGACCTGGGGCATAACTATAATCATTCGATGTAACTCCTTGTGATGAACGCGCGAACCGGTTGATATACCGGTTCGCGGGTCGCTTGAACAAGGCCGTGCTAAATATGTCAGCCCATCAATACCTGCTTGCCAATCGTGCCTGGCTACTTCTTACGCCACTCGGCCATCTTGCGCTTGAGGTCGATGCCGTTATCTTCGAGCATCTTCTTCAATACAGCCAAGAGTCGCCAGCCATCGCCGTTGCGGTACATCTTTGCTTTGGTGGTGATGAACGCCAACGACTGGTATTTGTCCAGACGCTTACCGGCATCATCATATGCTACACAGCCGTGGAAGCGGATGAGGTTCTGCATCGTGAAGAAGGCTCCCGAACCCTTGTAGGCATCAATCCACGCACTGCACTGAGGAGTCTTCCAGTGCATCTTGAGGCGCAGCGAGTTGAACTCTGCCACAGCCTCGTAGAGTTTTGCAGCATTCTTTGCTCTGCGGATAGCATACATCGCTCTCTCCAACGGGTGGTAGAGCTTGCAGTAGAGGTCAGATACAAAGATGTTCTTGCCGGCGATACGCTTGTAAGGGATACCTTTGCACTTGCGAACCTTGAGCGTATCGACACGCTTTTTCAGAAGTCCGATATACTCGCTTGCCATCTTAGTGGCTACCTCGTTGTTGAACCAGCGGTTGCGGTCTGCGAAGTTCTCGGGGTCGCGGTGCTCCATCTTCATCTGTGCGTAGAGCTCGTCAAGGAGCATCTTCCACTGATACTCATAGCCCATACGGTGGATCATAGCTGTGACACCCATAGGCTGCTTAGTGCGATAGTCGAGGGTGGTCATCATATGGAACATCTGCGCCATAACCCAACGGCGGAACAATCGAGGATTAGGCACCGTGCCCTGCTTGATGATAAGCTCGAAGAGCGGGTCATCGTCATCGAGGATTGTGAGCTTGCCATCTTTATTTGATGCTACGCACTCACCACCATTGGCACCCTGCATAGCAAAGAGGTGGCTTACATCAACACCCAGCGCACGCAGAGCATCGATACGCTCCTTGGCGGTCTTGGGCAACTTCTTCTGGAGCTTGGGCTCCTTGCCTACAACCTCTGCATACACAATGCCGATACCGGCATCCTTACCAATCACTGTTGCAACCGTCGTTACTGTCTTCTCGGCGATTGCGAACTCCGCACCACACTCGGGGCAGAGAACTTTTGTCTCATTCTTTTTGCTCATAAATTATTTGTTGTTTGTGGGATTATTTCCCGGGTGAATCCATTGTTTGAGAATTACGAGGTCCTTATCCTCCTTACTTTGCCAGAACCATTTGCCCATCAGAGCCTCATTCCACTCCATTCCGAGCAGTACTTGGCAGAGGATATAGAGCTCAAGTTCTATCTGTGCGGGGTCTCGACGCTTGCCATAGAGCATATCCTCGTCCGAGAGTTCCCGCTCGGGCAATGCTCGGAAGTATTGGCGTGACTTGCTCTCGCTACGCTCCGAGGGCACAGAGTGCTTATAGAAGGTGTAAAGGCGTTCCACGGTGTAGAGGAAGTCATCAAGCGTTGCCAACGACATTCCCAACTCACCCTCGTACTCTCCATTGGTGATAATCTTCTTGCCGTCAATCGTAAGGTTTCGCCTTTCGAGGTCAACCCTGAATTTTGCTCCGTCCTTAACGGCTTGGACGGACTCGTGGTAGATGTTATTCATTTGCTTACTTGTTTTCGTGTTTAGCACTCTGAGCCTATGACGCATTGCTTTATCAATCTGATAAATACAGTGGATTCTCGATCAGGTAACCTGTGTTAGCTGGTCACCTGATCGTAGTAAGAGACTGTATTATTAAATCAGGCTCCTTGTGCAGTTTTGGTTGCGTTACCTTATGGTCTTGTCAGGGCGGCACATATCTTTATCAATCTGATGTAAGCAGCACTGAATCTGATGGACCCTAAGTCATCTATCGTAATCGCAGGAGATGACTAAGGTTCCATCAGACTGCGAGGGCTGCTCAGTAAATTCCTGACCTCGACCATAAACCTTGTGCGAGGCGTTGCGTAACGGTGAAGAGGTGGCATATACCTCTATGTTTGTGATGTCTCCCGTCTGGGGAAGCCTAAGCAGCGGCGTCGTATAACAATCGGGATTACGACGCCGCAGCGGAGGCTTCGTTGTTGACGGGACAATGAACTCTCTTCCTCGATACGCTCCCTATGCCGGGCAGAGTCTCATAGCAGTGGCACATCACTTTATTCCTTCGATCTATCCAGCGTGAAGCCAGCTCGGAGGAGTCTCGAAGGAGGTCAATCTGCCTCCTTCAAGACTCGGCGGAGCTGGGTTTGCACGCGGGATGTAAATGTCTGCTCCTTGAACCCTTGCCGATGTGCTTCGGCATATTGCGAATGTCAGGCAACCGACACATTGCTTTACTTGATTGATAAATACAGGTGGTGCCAGAAGTTACATGGATTCACCTGGGGATAACCAGGTGAATATATCTCACTTCTGGGTTGATACCTGTATTATTAAAGTGTTGCTCTTCATTCGGCAGTCGTGTGTTCGACTCGTGTTATAGTGAGGCTACCAGCGTGTTATATACCGCACGGCTGGTGAGCAGTGCCTTCTGCATACAACCTATGGTCATATAGCCATCAATCTCTCCGGGCATCTTCTCACGGTTTGCCTTGACATTGCGACCTCGACCACGCACGATGCAGCCATCACTCTTGTTGCGGACATATCCAAGACCGCCAACCTTGCGCTTGCCCGTCTTCACGGCACGCAGGCAGTCCATAACAAACTTATTCAGCTCGTCAATGTCGCTGCGAACATTGCACACGGGCAATATCTGAGTAGCCCAGCTATGCTCGCCATCACCCTTGTAGAGGTAGCGATTAACCGAGTTGATAGCCTTATGCAGTGATGTTCTGGGGTTGCGGATTGTGCGGCGTTCAATCTCTCTCTGGAAGGTCTTGATGCGACTCTGCGATAGAGAGATGTCCGAGCCCTTGATGCTGTAGCCAAGGAATTTGAACCACCTGTCCGATGTGAGATACTCAACCTTCTTGGGATTGAGGTGCATAGACTTCTCGGCGAGGCGGCTCTCCAAGATGGTCATCGCTTGCTCATACTTCTCACCGATGTAGAGCATATCGTCCGAGTAGCGAGTGTAGAACTCACCCAAAGCGGTAAGCTCCGCATCAAGGTCGTAGAGCAACACATCGGCAAGCCAGCTCGCCACGGCACAGCCCTGCTTGAGTGATTGGAACTTGCGTTGTAGCTTGTTATCCTCATCAAAGTAGAGGTCATTGTGATAGTACTTGCGGAGAACATCGATGACTACGGAGTGTCCGTGCTTTGCCTCAACCTTATCAAAAGCCTCATCGATAAACATCAGAGGCACGCTGTCGAAGTACTTACTGAGGTCTGCCTTCCATCCGAGAGTGTCAGTTGTTGAATTGTTGGCAATACGACTGCTTACCTCCTTAACAACCTTACCACAGCCGATGCCTGTCTGATAGGATTTGCACGCAGGGTGCACCATCTCGGGCATAAGGTCAAACAGCAGGTCGTTGGCAATACTGAGGATGATGCGGTCGATAGGCTCGTTCACATAGACGGTGCGGAACTCGCCGTTATCCTTGGGGATTTGTGCCGTGTGTGGCGGGGAAATCTCATACTCACCGTGTTTCATTGCACTCGCAATGGCAAGGCGGGTATGCTCACTTGCAAGGTGTATCAGCTGGTCTTTGCGGATATCCTTGCCTACACCTTTCGCAATGGCCTTCGTCCATCGGTCGAGGTCGAAGAACATCTCTAAAATCTTGTCTGCCATAATTCTATGATGCTTGTCTTTGTTCTTGTTCGTCTGCCCAGATGCAGGAGTTGTAGGATACGCCTTCACCATCGGTATGGACTCCGCGTCGAACCACTGCCTTTGAGAAGTCTTCACACTGCTCGTTGTAGAGCCTTATAACTGTTTCCTCACCCAGAGTCTTCACATAATCTTTGGCATATTTGCCAAACTCTCCGGTTTTGGGATTATAGAAATTATAGCTTGCCTCACCATAGATAAGGCAACTATTTATCATCCCTCGACAGTACAGTTCTTCATACTCTCTGCGTTGAGCAGGTGTCATATCCTTGAAATAGTTTGGCAATCGTTTCTTTGCCGCTTCAATCTGTCTATCTGTCATAATCTTAAATGTATGGTAGCGGGTACTCTTTTATCGTTTCTGCAAGTGCCTTGCACATTTCATATGAGGCTCTATTGCGGTCGTCTATGCGCCACGACTCGGCATTTGCCATCTTGCAGACACAACTCCTGACCAATCGGAAGAAGTTCTGCTGCAATGTCCTATGCATATAAGGAATAGCCTCGGCAAAGCGGTCAGGGTTGAAGGAAAATGAATTAATTGCATCTTCCAATGCCCGTGCAGCCTTAAACTCTCGGCTATCTTCAAGATTGTCAGATGGTTTGCCGAACTTGGCAATATCCAACTGATTTTCTAAAACAATAATGGCGGCACTCATCATCGCCGCCATAACTTCTCCATCAACTCGGAGTATATTGTCTTTAGATACGATTGTTATCTCGTTGCTACTCTCCTTGAACTGCTCAAACTCTTTGAGCATACCTTTTATTTGCTGTATCTTTTCTCTATCCATAGTCTATCTGATTAGTTCGTTTTCACATAGAAGCACATCACCCACGATGTAGTCCAGCGTAGTGTAGTGCTGGTGGAATATCTCGTCTGCCTGCTCGTTGTAAGGCAGGTCAAGCAATTTGCCCTCCTCGTTAAGGATCATCGATTGCTTCTCGTCGAGTTCTACAATCTCGACCATTCCGCCAACTGCCGCCTGCATCTCCTCAAGAGTGAAATACTCCCCATTGGCAGGTGCTGTGGCAGTGCGTGTTCCGTCTGTTTTGATTATCTCAGCCATTTTTATTTACAGTTTTTATGTTCGTTACACAGTTCAATGAAGTATTTGCGCTCGGCAAGGAGTCGGTCATATTTTTCGGGGTCCTCCTCACGGCGCATATCAGGTTTGCCCGCTGCAAAGTGCTCAACAAGCACACAGCCGCAGGTGTGGGTAATCTTTATAGAGGTACTCAGAGCCTCAATCTTTGCGCCCTCTTTGGGCACAGCATCGCTCTCGATGATGCGTAGTTTATCTATCTGGTACATCACTTTCGGGGTTTAGGCAGCCACGCCGTATGTCGCTTGACACGGCGCAGCTGGTTGATGATATTCTCGAACAACTCTCTGGAATAGATGCGGTAGTGAAAGGCGGCAGAATACTCGCACACATTACCGTGAAAGTCCACATAATTTCTCTCAGGGTCTATGCTGAAGAGTGAGCCTTGCACTTCGAGGGTGTAGTGGTTTTCTCGCAGCCACTTGAAGAACTCGAAGATGTCGGGATAGCGTGAGTGGAAGGTGCAGTAGTCGTAGTGGTTCCGGCGCAGATTGAGAAGACGCTCTGCCATCTCTCGGCGGTAGCGTCTATCGTCATACTTATTACCGCTATCCGAGGTTAGGCTACAAAGGAAGAGTTTTCGCTTACCCAACTGAAAGTAGTATGGCGTGTGCATCACAATCCTATTGTGCCACCCGTTATGGTTGCGGAAAGGCTCACCCTTGATAATCTTCGGGTGTTGCTTCAACTTCTTGGCAAAGCGGCTTATCTCGGAATCTATATCCTCATCACTGAGTCGTATGTCGCGCAGAGCCTTGAAGTATCTGTCGCCCAAACGAAAGCATAGGTCGTACATCGTGCCCGAGTACGCCTCACCCACGAAGAAGCGGTTGCGACGCTGACGCTTGGGAGGTACACAGCCCAAGAGGTCGTAGTAACGCTCCTCAGTAATCTCCTCGAAGGGTTGGCACAGAGCCTTGTCGTAGCGTTTGAGCAACAGGGCTATGCGGTCAGGGGTTACAGTGATAAGAAATGGATTGTCATACCTATCACGCAGTTGTTCCAGAGTTTCCCCACCATAGTCGCTATGCACATCATCACGCATAGAAGTGACGATGACGCTATCAAAGTAGCGTGAGTCGATAACCAGAAGCATAGCCTACAATGTTATGTTGAGCACTCTGCGGGCAGCTATCACAGCGTTCTGCGTGAGTTGTCGTTGCCACGCCTGATTACGAGGTGACCACTTGAAAGCGTTACCCTTGAGCTTGGTACGCATATCACTGTCAGGGACTGCATCGAAGAGGATTTGCAGGCGGTCTTCGTCATAGTTATATACGATAGTTCCACCATCAAAAGTAATCTCCTTGTTCTCACGGTTAGCCTGCTGTTCCAACTTCTCACGAACCTTACGCACCAACTCCGGCAGTTTGAAGATGCCGTGGCGTGCGGTAACGATAGGTTTCTTCATCGTGGCGTTGAGTTCTTTGATGAGGGCAACGGCACGGTCAATAATCTCCACATTGCCGTTGTTGCAATGTGTGGCAAGTCGCCCATAGAGGTTGCCGACGATGAGAGAGCGCATACAGGGCAGCGTGCCATTGTCAATGCCTCGAATAGTTTCGGCAGTACTCTCAATATCTGCCTTGACTTTCAGCCACGCCTCCTCGGCAAACTCTTCGGGAGTCTTGTTGCGCTCTTGTGCCTTGCTGATGGCATCTAACGCACGCTTACGCCACTCCCGAAATGCCGTTACACTCTTCTCGTAACTGCTGAGGGCTTTGTCGTTGCGCTGGGTATTGAAGCGTGCAGGTCCCGTAATCATAGCACTCGCACAGCGACTATTGGCAGAAATCATCGCCACGAAGTAGCGGATATAGTTCTCCTTGTATCGCTCACGCTGCTCCTCGGGCATAGCAGATAGGTCTTCGTACAGCTCCTTCTCATAGGAGGCAATGTCCGACTCGCCACGCTCTTCGGGAGAGAACGATGTGAGGTTGTAGGAGCGGCACGCCTGCTCGAAGTATGCCTCAAGGTATCCGGGGTGTGCAAACTCCACAACCTCCCAATCTGCGAAGTTAGCAGGTGCGAGGATCTTCTCCTCGGCAATATCTCCGATAAGGTGAGCATAACTGCAATAGCCATACTTCTTGCCTCTAAAATGAAATGCCACAGGCTCACTCTCTGCGGCATCTTTACGCCTAATCGTGAGCACACGATGGGCATTAACTTTGGTTAAGGTAATCGTTTCCATTTCTCTGATTTTTATGTTAATACTCTTTGTTCCTTGATGTCGAGGGCTGCAATCCACACCAAATACATCAGTGCATCGTGGCGGCTCTCAATGGTTGGACTATCGCACAGACAGCAGACTGCATATCTGAGGTTCTCGAACGACACATCGGCAAACTGCTCTACGATGTAATCCTTGCCTGCAATCTCATCGCACACATCATCGGCACTGCCCATTGCAGGCACGGCATCGATGTCCTCGGCTTTAAGCCCAATCTCTTTGTAGAGGTAGTCGAAATAGTAGTACTCCATAGCATTACTCCTTTTCGGTAAATGTGATGCGGGTTGCTCCATCGTAGCCGAACTCTGCCTTAAGACCAAAGGCTTCGGCATCGCAACTGATACTGCATATATCCCAGATTTCAAGACGCTGGGCACAGGTTATGACCGTATTGCTATCACTGATTTGTGGCTGCTTGTCTTTGAGTGAGGCACTGCCACAGATACCTCTCAGTATTATGCCTCGCTGATGTGTCGTTAGTGCCATACGCTAATCCTCCTCTATGCCATAAAGGTTTGACATTGTGCTACGCAGGGCATCACGAAAGCCATCGCTCTCGCCCCAATACTCCAGCAGTTCATCGGCAATGGTCTGCATCTC
>CALDPX010000072.1 GCA_937911745.1 uncultured Alistipes sp.
CACAAAAGTGCCGTTACGGCACCTCGCCTTCTTGTTTGGCACAAAATTTCCTCCGCGAAAATCGTTTTTTACCACTTTGCTTTGGCGAGAACCACCAGCACAAAAGCGTCATTCTGACGCCGCCTAAAATACGCTCGCTTCTATGAGTTTTTTTGGTCGAACGGAAAGGGTTCTGATAGTGACAGGGGTTACAGGGATAACAGGGATAACAGGGATAACAGGGATAATAGGAAATACTCCTTGCGCCCTCTGCAACCCTTGTAACCCCTGTAACCCCTGTAACCCTTGTAACCCTTGTAATAGTTTTCGGGCTCGGCAGTTTTGCCGAGCCCGCGCCATTAGACGTTAGACGTTAGACGTTGGACAAAAAAGAATTGAAATCTCAATTCTTTTTTATACCTTTGCACCAAATGTGAATTAACAAAATCAAGGACAACATAATGGCAGACGAAAAGATTATTTTCTCGATGGTGGGCGTAAGCAAGGTGCTTACCAACAACCGCAAGATTCTCAGCAACATATACCTCTCGTTCTTCTATGGTGCCAAAATCGGTATCGTGGGTCTTAACGGCTCGGGTAAATCTACCCTGATGAAGATTATTGCAGGCATAGACAAGAGCTATCAGGGCGAGGTGGTATTCTCCCCCGGTTACTCGGTGGGCTACTTGGAGCAGGAGCCTCAACTCGATGATGCCAAGACCGTTAGGGAAATCGTAGAGGAGGGTTGCGCACACACGGTGGCTCTGTTGAAAGAGTACGAGGAGATAAATCTGAAATTCTGCGAGCCTATGAGCGACGAGGAGATGGCTAAACTCATCGAGCGTCAGGGCGAACTCACCGAGGCTATCGACCACGTCAACGGTTGGGAAATCGACAGCACATTGGAGAGAGCTATGGATGCTCTGCGCTGTCCCGAATCCGACAGGCTTGTAAGTACCCTTTCGGGTGGTGAGCGCAGGCGTGTAGCACTCTGCCGTCTTTTGTTGCAGGAGCCCGATGTGCTCCTCTTGGACGAGCCTACCAACCACCTCGATGCCGAGAGTATCGACTGGCTCGAACAGCACCTGAATCAGTATAAGGGTACGGTCATTGCCGTAACCCACGACCGTTACTTCCTCGACAATGTGGCAGGATGGATTCTCGAACTCGACCGTGGCGAGGGTATTCCCTGGAAGGGCAACTATTCGAGTTGGCTCGACCAAAAGACCACCCGCCTGGCTATGGAGGAGAAGCAGGAGAGCAAACGCCGCAAGGCGTTGGAGCGTGAGTTGGAGTGGGTGCGTATGAGCCCCAAAGCCCGCCACGCCAAGAGCAAAGCCCGTTTGGGTGCCTACGACAAGATGCTCAACGAGGACACCAAGCAGAAGGAGGAGAAACTCGAAATCTACATCCCCAACGGTCCCCGTTTGGGCAATGTGGTCATCGAGGCTCACGATGTGTCGAAGGCGTTTGGCGACAGGGTGTTGTATGAGGGCTTAAACTTCGTATTGCCTCCCGCAGGTATTGTGGGCGTGATTGGTCCCAACGGTACGGGTAAGACCACTCTGTTCCGTATGATTATGGGCTTGGAGCAGCCCACCAGCGGTTCGTTCAAGATTGGCGAGACGGTAAAACTTGCCTATGTTGACCAGCAACACAAGAGCATCGACCCCGAAAAGACTGTCTTTGAGGTCATCTCACAAAATAGCGAACTCATCACTCTCGGCAACCGCCAGATTAACGCCCGCGCCTATGTCGGCAGGTTCAATTTCAGCGGTGCCGACCAAGAGAAGAAGTGCGGCATCCTCTCGGGTGGCGAGCGCAATAGGCTCCACCTTGCCCTTGCACTCAAAGAGGAGGGCAATGTGCTGCTGCTGGATGAGCCCACCAACGACATTGACGTAAACACCCTTCGTGCATTGGAGGAGGGTTTGGAGAACTTCGCAGGTTGTGCGGTGGTAATCTCGCACGACAGGTGGTTCCTCGATAGGGTTGCAACCCACATACTCTCGTTCGAGGACGAGGGTAAGGTGGTATTCTTCGAGGGTACCTACTCGGAGTACGAGGAGCACAAGAAGGCTCAGGGCATCGACACTACGCCCCACCGCGTGAAGTACAGAAAACTCATAGAAAATTAAAAATGGAAAATTGAAAATTGAAAATTATGGTGCGCCTTTGGCGCAGCATATAAATAATATGCCAAAGGCATACCACAGTTCTCAATTCTCAATTCTCAATTCTCAATTCTCAATTCTCAATTTAATAATATATGGCTCAGAAACCAAGCATACCAAAGGG
This sequence comes from uncultured Alistipes sp., assembly GCA_937911745.1. Taxonomy (GTDB): domain Bacteria; phylum Bacteroidota; class Bacteroidia; order Bacteroidales; family Rikenellaceae; genus Tidjanibacter. Next base: position 2,278 of record CALDPX010000072.1, read on the forward strand.
AACAAGGGATTTTTCGCCTGTTGAGATGACAAGGCGCAACTATATGTTCGATACCATCAAGAGTGTGTTCCGCACCTTCGGCTACGCACCCTTGGAGACTCCCGCAATGGAGAACCTCTCGACACTGATGGGTAAGTATGGCGAGGAGGGCGATAAACTCCTCTTCAAGATACTCAACTCGGGCGACTTTATGGACAAGGTAACACCCGAGCAACTCGAAGGCTCCTCGGCAGCCCTCGCAACCAAAATTTGCGAGAAGGGCTTGCGCTACGACCTTACTGTACCTTTCGCAAGGTTTGTGGTACAGCACCAGGCGGAGATTGCCTTCCCCTTCAAACGCTATCAGGTGCAGCCCGTATGGCGTGCCGACCGCCCACAAAAGGGACGCTATCGTGAGTTCTACCAATGCGATGTGGACGCCATTGGTAGCCGCTCGTTGCTCTACGAGGCAGAGTTGGTGCAGATTGTGGAGAGTGTCTTCGAGAAGTTGGGTATCAACGTGGTGCTCAAACTCAACAACCGCAAAATCCTCTTCGGTATTGCCGAGGCTATCGGTCACGCCGACAAGATGATAGACATCACCGTAGCCATCGACAAGTTGGACAAAATCGGCTTGGAGAATGTGGAGAAAGAACTCTTAGAGAGGGGTATTGAGCAGCAGGCAATAGAGCGTCTGAAACCCATCCTCTTGTTGGAGGGTACCACTGCCGAGAAACTCAGCACCCTGCGCACCACCCTCGCCGAGAGCCCTACGGGTCTGAAAGGTGTGGAGGAGATGGAGGAACTCTTTGGGCTGATTGCCGACTATGGTACCTCGCTCGACATCGAACTCGACCTCTCGCTGGCACGCGGTTTGAACTACTATACGGGTGCCATTTTCGAGGTTAAGGCTAAGGACTACCAGATTGGTAGCATCTGCGGTGGCGGTCGATATGACGACCTGACGGGTATCTTCGGACTGCCCAACACCAGCGGTGTGGGTATCTCCTTCGGTGCCGACCGCATCTATGACGTAATGCTCGGCTTGGGACTCTTCCCCGAGGAGGCTCAGATGACCACCAAAGTGATGTTTGTGAACTTCGGCGGCGAGGAGCAGAAGGCTTCGCTCGCTCTGCTCAAAGCACTCCGCAAGGCGGGTGTTCAGAGCGACATCTATCCCGAGAGCGCGAAGATGAAAAAACAGATGGAGTATGCCAATAAAAGGGCTATTCCCTACGTTATCATAGTAGGAGAGAGCGAGCGCATAGAGGGTGTTGCTACCGTAAAGAATATGACGGACGGCACGCAAGAGAAGGTCGCTTTCGAGCAGTTGGCAGAGTACCTTAAATAGCAAAGATGAGAAGAGCGATAGTGATGATAGTGGTTCTGCTGTGGGGCGTAAGTTCCGCTGTGGGACAAGGTTTTAGGAACGAGTTGGAGAAATTCGACTCGTTCTATTACTATCTCAACTCGCTCTATGTCGAAGAACCCGACAATAAGGCTCTGGTTGGCGAGGCTATAAGTGCCGTCTTGGAGAGCCTCGACCCCCACTCCGCCTACGTCAGCCCCGAGCAGATGAAGCGCGAGATGGAGATGACCGAGGGAGCGTTTGGAGGTATTGGTGTGGAGTTTGGCATTGTGAGGGATACCGTAAGGGTTATCTCCACACGCCTGGGTAGCCCCGCAGAGAGGGCTGGCTTGGTGGCAGGCGATGCAATACTATCGGTGGGCGATACCACAGCCATAGGCATAAGCCACTCACGCATAGGCGAACTCATAAGAGGTAAGGTGGGGAGCAAACTAACCCTCACGGTGCTCAAAGAGGGTGCCGAGAGTCCCTCCAACATCACTCTCGAACGTGCCGAGATACCTATTGAGTCGGTGGAGGCTGCCTACACCTTATATAATATAGGCTACATCGCCGTCAACCGCTTTGCCGACCAGACAATGGAGGAGTTTCGCAAGGCATACGACTCGCTTGGCGAGGTGGAGGGACTTATCCTCGACCTCAGGGGCAACGGCGGCGGACTACTTACGGAGGCTATTGATATGGCGGGATTTTTCCTACCCCGCAAGTCACTCATCACCACCACCTCGGGGCGCAAAGAGGCTCCCTACAACCACTTCTCGAAGGGTAAAGGCGTCTGCACCACTACCCCACTCGTAATACTCGTTGATGGCTCCTCAGCCTCGGCAAGCGAACTTGTGAGCGGAGCCTTGCAGGACTACGACAGAGCGGTGATTGTCGGGCAGCAGACCTTCGGCAAGGGATTGGTGCAGAAGCAGATAGTGCTCGACGACGGGTCGGCAGTGAGGATTACCACATCGCACTACTACACCCCAAGTGGCAGGTGCATACAGCGTCCCTACGAGAAAGGACACTCCAAGGAGTACTACTTCGACCACGCCGAGCGTATGCTCCGCAAGGAGTATCGCGACTCGCTATTGGCAGTGGCTCCCAAGTATAAAACGCTGCGCAATGGGCGCACAGTAGCAGGAGGTGGAGGTATCACACCCGATGTCTACATAGACCTCGACACCACAAAGAACTACTCCTACGCCAACCGCATAACCCCATCGGTGGAGTTCAACGACTTTGTGAGCGAGTATTTCCTCGACAACCGCACCGAAATTGAACACCTCTACCCCACTTTCGAGCGTTTCAACGAGGAGTTTTCGACCTCGGAGGCTACGCTCGAAGGAGTTGTGGAACGTATGAAAGAGGCGGGCATAGAGCCTCCCGAAGAGGGTATGACCGAGAGCCTCGAACTACTCGGCAGGAATTTCAAGGCACTGCTGGCACGCAAACTCTTTGGCGAAGGGGCGCAAGTGAGAGTTGCCAACACCCACAACGACAAAGCCTTCGCCGAAGCAATGAGCATCCTTATGGACTCCACAAGGTACAACACGATACTCGGAAATGCCCAATAGCATTTCCGAGTATCGTGTTGTACGTCCAACGTCAATAGTCCTAAGTCTTATAGAGTATTTAAGTAGCCTATGATTTTCCCTCTCCTAACTTAGGGGAGGGATAAAATACTCGCAGGCGAAGCCTGCACCGCAATTTTCAATTCTCAATTCTCAATTCTCCTATAAGCCTTAGGACTATTGACGTTAGACGTTAGACCCTAAAACCGCGAGTGGGTTTTGTGGAGGGATTTTTGTAACAAACGAGAGAGCGAGTCCGCAGCTTACTAAGCGTAAGTGAGGAACTCGCTCTTCGATGTTTGGTGCAAAAAGCACCCACAAGGCACGCTCGCAGCAAGATGCGCTCACTACATACCCTTCATCTGTTTGAAGAGCTCATTGTAGTGGTTATATTTGTCCATATACTCGGGTTTCTCGTTGCGCACCTGGAAGCAGATACTCTTCAAGAACTCCACTGTGTTAATATCCTCGGGATTGAGTTCGTAAGCCTTCTCGAAGGGCTCGATAGATGCTGCATAAGCCTCCATAGAAGCCTTCCTTACGCTTGCCAGGTTCTCATCATTCCACGACATCTGATTAGCCTCCTGACCAAGGGCGTCGCCCTTACGAGTGTAGGTATAGGCCTTATTGAGATAGAGGTTGATGTTAGTGGGATCTATGGCAAGAGCGGTATCGAACATTGCCACAGCCTCGTCGTACATTTTAAGTTCTGCATATACTGCGCCCAAGCCAATCTGCAACTGAGGATTCTGGGGATCAGTAGCAATAGCACCCTTCAATAGATCAATCATTGGCTCGGGACTCTCGCCAAGCACCAAGTAGAGGTCGGTCATACACGAAATGAGGTCGGGGTTGCCAGGGAACTTCAAAAGAGCTGCTTCGAGAACACCTTTAACCTCTGCCATTTTCTCCTTATTGTCGAGATATGCACCACGATAGGAGTTGTAAAGCACATTGTAGAGAGTACCATCGGCGTAGTAGCCAAGCGACTCGGCAATCTTCAAATTCTCAATACTGCGCTCATATTCACCTGCAAAATGAGCCAAGTAACCTGCATTGAAGATTGCAATACTATCAACGGGAATACCAGCCTCGGGAATAATCGACACCTCGTATGCCTTCTGATAGTAGTTGGTTGCAGCAGCATAATCCTGCAAGAAGAATTTACTGTTGGCATTCTTGCGGAGAATGTTGTTGATATTCACAAAACCATCATTAACCTTCTTGGCAAGTTTGGGGTTGAGTTCATACGATTTAAGATATGCCTCAACAGCCTTATCAATAGCCTCGGGGTAGATGGGCTGAACAACATTCCAACCCATAACCACCTGACCCGATGCATCAACATATACGTCGTAAGCACCATAACCAAGTTTGATGTATTGATCTTGACCAATAACAACCATCTCCTGAGAGAGGGGCTCACCAATCTTCATAAGGATAAGGTTAATAGGAGCCTGCTCGAAAATCTGGTCGGTATAGGCGGTCTCTGCATCCAACATAATCTCCGCACGTTTCATCCAAGTCGAAGCCTTAGTTGCCTTCTTCTCGTTGGCAATCTCTTCGTCAGATTTCGCAATTTTCTTCTGAATTGCATCAGGATTAACCTTCACGGGCTCCTGAGCAAACGATGGCAAGCACATAACGAGCGCTGCCGCAATAGTCAAAAATGTCTGTTTCATAGTAGATTCTGTTATTTAAGTGTTATTCTTCTATATGCGTAGTTTTCTACTCCTCGGAGGGGGTTTCAGCCTGCTCAACTTCCACTGCTACGGCATCCGTTGCGACAACCTCCAGCTCGGCACTCTGCTCGGTGCCCTCTGCTACAAGATTATCGTCCTCTTCCTCCCTGGGGACCGGTACTACCGAAGCGATAGAGTCGCCCTCGCGGATATTGATAATTTTCACGCCCTGAGTAGCCCTACCCGCAACGCGGATATCTGCCACCGAGGTACGGATTGTGGTACCACTGCGGTTGATAATCATAAGGTCGTTCTCGTCGGTAACAGCCTTCAAAGCCACCAAAGCACCCGTCTTTTCGGTCACATTGATGGTCTTAACGCCCTTACCACCCCTATTGGTCACGCGGTAGTCCTCCAAGTCGGTGCGCTTACCGTAGCCGTTCTCGCTCAGTACAAGAATATCCTTGCCGTCGCCCTCCTCTACGCAGGCCATACCTACAACCCAGTTGCCTTCCTCAATATCGACACCCCTTACACCGGTGCTGACACGACCCATAGCCCTCACTTTCGATTCGTTGAAGCGGATAGCCTTGCCCTCGTGAGTAGCCAAGAGTATCTCGGCATTGCCGCTGGTAAGTACCACATCAACCAATTGGTCGTTCTCGCGGATATTGATAGCATTCACACCATTGCGTCTTGGGCGCGAGTACTCTTCCAGCAAGGTCTTCTTCACAACACCCTCTTTGGTACACATCACGATGTAGTGGCTATTAACGAACTCCTCGTCCTCCAAGTGGCGGATATTGATATAGGCCCTCACTTTATCATCGGGCTCAATCTGAATGACGTTCTGGATAGCCCTACCCTTCGATGCCCTCGTACCTTCGGGAATCTCATAAACTTTCAGCCAGAAGCAACGTCCCTTCTCGGTAAAGAACAACATAGTATTGTGCATCGAGGTAACATAGAGGTGCTCAATAAAGTCCTCGTCCCTTGTTGCACTGCCCTTCACGCCGATACCACCACGATGTTGCGTACGATACTCAGCCAAAGGAGTGCGTTTGATGTATCCCATGTGCGAAACGGTAATAACCATCTCCTCGTCGGCATAGAAATCCTCGGGGTTGAACTCACCCGCACTCATAACAATCTCAGTGCGACGAGCATCACCATATTTCTGCTTAATCTCCAACGTCTCATCCTTGACAATCTGCAACTGCAACTGCTCACTGCCAAGCACATTATTGAAGTACTCAATCTGTGCCAATAGTTCTTTGAGTTCCGCCTCCAACTTACCCCTTTCCAAGCCTGTCAGAGCCCTCAGACGCATATCCACAATGGCTTGGGCTTGAATCTCCGAGAGTTCGAAGCGCTGTATCATCGCACTCTTAGCCTCGGCAGGAGTCTGAGATCCACGAATAATATGGATAATCTCATCTATATTATCTTGGGCAATCAGCAAACCTTTTACAATATGAGCCCTTGCCTCGGCAGCAGCCAAGTCGTGTTTGGTACGCCTTACAACAACCTCGTGGCGGTGCTCCACAAAGGCAGCAACCATATCCTTGAAATTCATCAGTACAGGGCGACCTCCCACCAAGGCGATATTGTTCACCGAGAAGGAACTCTGCAAAGGAGTGTTCTTGTAGAGGTGCTGCAACACTACACTACTAACGGCGTCTTGTTTGAGGATAATGACAACCCTCACACCCTCCTTGTTACTCTCGTCGTTGATATATGAGATACCCTCTATCTTCTTCTCATTAACAAGCTGGGCAATTTTCTGCACCATCTCTGCCTTGTTTACCATATAAGGCACCTCAGTAATGACGATGCACTCCCTGCCGCTCTTGGTGTACTCAATTTCCGTCTTAGCACGCATTACCACCCTACCACGACCTGTCTCAATGGCCTCTCGAACACCCTCGTAGCCATAGATAATGGCGCCCGTTGGGAAGTCGGGCCCTTTGACGTATTGACACATCTCACTGGGGTCCATTTCAGGATTGTCAATATAGGCACAAATAGCATCACAACACTCCGAAAGGTTGTGAGGAGCCATATTGGTAGCCATACCTACGGCAATACCGTTCGAACCATTGACCATCAACAAAGGAATGCGGGTGGGAAGTACCGTAGGCTCCAACTCCGTATCGTCGAAGTTATACATAAAGTCTACCGTATCTTTCTCGATATCAGCCATTACCTCGTCGGTAATCTTCCTCATACGCGCCTCGGTATAACGCATTGCTGCGGGCGAGTCGCCATCCATAGAACCGAAGTTACCCTGACCATCCACCAAGGGATAACGCATACTCCAAGGCTGCGCCATACGACACATAGCATCATAGATACTACTATCGCCATGGGGGTGGAATTTACCCATCACCTCACCGACAATACGGGCACTCTTACGAGTGGGCTTGTGCGAATATAGACCAAGTTCGTGGCTCATTCCATAAAGAATACGACGATGAACGGGTTTCATACCATCCCTTGCATCGGGCAGAGCACGCGAAACAATCACCGACATCGAGTAGTCAATATAAGCAGTTTTCATCTGCTCCTCGATGTTGATTTTAATAATCCTCTCCTCCTTTGGGAGTTCTTCCGTAAGGGTTATGTTCTGTGTTTCGGACATATTATTTCATTTAGTTTCTCATCACGCGATTTAATCGCGTAAAGATACAAAGAATAATTGAGAATTGAAAATTGAGAATTGAAAATTTTTTATTCCCCCCTTTTAAGGGAGAGGGGGCGAGGCAAATGCGAGTCGAGCGAGAGCAGAGCGCAGAGTACAGAACACAAAGGGCAGAGTGCTAAATACTCATTTTTGGGTATTGATTTAGCGACATATAAGGGCTATTTTTGCATCCAGCAAAAATAGACTAACAATAAGTTATGAAACTTTCAGAACTCAAAATAGGCGAAAGGGCTGTGATTGTGCGCGTTGCAGGTCACGGTGGTTTCCGTAAACGCCTAATGGAGATGGGGTTTGTGAGGGGCGTAGAGGTGCGAAGTGTGCAGGACTCCCCAATGCACGACCCGGTGAAATATACCGTTATGGGCTACGATGTGTCGCTCCGCCGTAGCGAGGCAGAGATGATTGACGTACTCCCCCGAGGCGAGGAAAATCAGCCTTTGGAGGGTGCAGGTCGTCATATTTGCGAGGGTTCGTGCGAAGGATGTTCGCTTGTGGATTGTGTATTGCACAACCGCAAGCCCCTGCGCCGCAACGAGATTAACGTGGCTTTGGTGGGCAATCCCAACAGTGGCAAAACCTCGCTCTTCAACGCTCTTTCGGGAAGCAGCGAGCACGTTGGCAATTACAGTGGTGTGACGGTCGATGCCAAACTCGGCTCGCTGACCTACAAAGGCTATCGCATTAACATCACAGACCTGCCCGGCACCTACTCTCTCTCGGCATACACCCCCGAGGAGGTCTACGTGCGTCAGCACCTCTACAACCAGATGCCCGATGTGATTATCAACGCAGTGGTGGCATCCAACTTGGAGCGTAACCTCTATCTCACAACCGAACTCATCGATCTCAATCAGCGAACGGTTGTCGCCCTGAATATGTACGACGAGTTGCAGCAGAGCGGCTCCTCGCTCGACTACCAGGCTTTGGGTGCAATGATTGGTATCCCGATGATACCCACCATTGCCAAGACAGGCTATGGCTTGGGCGACCTCTTGGATGCTGTCATCGAACTCTTCGAGGGCAAGAACACCATCGCCCGCCACGTCCACATCAACTATGGCTCAACGATGGAGGAGGAGATAAGGCGACTATCCGAAGAGATAAGACTCTCGAATGACCTACCACGTCAATTCCCCGTGCGCTATTGGGCTCTAAAACTCATTGAGGGCGATAGGGAGGCAACGCGCACATTGGAGGGCTGCGGTGACTTCGCTCGCTGGCAAGAGATGGCAAAGGGTGCAGCCGAGAGGGTGCAGTCGGTAGTTGGCAGCGATGTAGAAACGGTGCTTGGTGACTACAAATATGGTTTCATAAATGGTGCGCTCGAAGAGACACTCAAAGAGGGCTCAAGCGATATAAATCATCGTTCAAGACGCATAGATAGGCTTGTGGCGAACAAGTGGCTCGGTTTTCCGCTCTTCATTCTGCTGATGTGGCTTATGTTTTGGGCAACATTCACTCTGGGTGGTTATCCTCAGGAGTGGATAGAGAGCGGTTTTGGCTGGCTGGGCGAATGGCTTTGGGGTATTATGCCCGAGGGAGCACTGAGGGATATGGTCGTAAATGGAGTTGTGAGTGGTGTGGGCAGCGTGGCTGTATTCCTACCCAACATTCTCATTCTCTATCTCTTCATATCGCTGATGGAGGACTCGGGATATATGGCTCGCGCGGCATTCATTATGGATAGGCTTATGCACCGTATGGGGTTGCACGGCAAGTCGTTCATTCCGTTATTGATGGGTTTTGGCTGCAACGTGCCCGCAATTATGGCTACCCGCACCATCGAGAGCCACTCTTCGAGGCTCATAACCATTCTCGTCACACCCTTTATGTCGTGTAGCGCACGCCTACCCGTCTTTCTGCTCTTGGCGGGCACATTTTTCCCTCGCCACGCCGCAACAGTGCTCATAGGGCTTTACCTATTAGGTATTGGCGTGGCATTCCTTACGGCTCGACTACTGCGTAGCACCAAGTTCAAGAAGGACGAAACGCCATTCGTTATGGAGTTGCCGCCCTATCGTATGCCCACACTGAGGGCTACGCTGAAACATATGTGGGATAAGTGCGCACAGTATATCCGCAAGATTGGTACGACCATACTGCTGGCGACCATCGTCATTTGGGCACTCTCCTACTACCCCCGCCCCAAAGAAGAGCAAACCATTTTGGCACAACAGGAGGTGGTTGCCGAGAGTGGCGATAGTAGTGCCGAGAGTGAGGCTCTGGTAGGCTCCTACATTGGTCGCATCGGCAAATTCATAGAGCCTGTAATGAGTCCTCTGGGACTCGATTGGAGGGCTGGCGTGGCACTGCTGACGAGCATCCCTGCCAAAGAGTTGGTCGTTAGTACTATGGCTGTGCTCTATGGTGGCGATGACATCGCCTCGCTCTCGAAGAACATTGTCAACCATAGTGGCATAACGCCTCGCTCGGCTATGGCGTTTATGATATTCATACTGCTCTTCTTCCCCTGCATCGGCACCCTCGCCACCATCCGTAGCGAAACGGGCAGTAGAGGATGGATGTGGTTTACGGCAATCTACAACACCGCCATAGCGTGGCTCCTTGCGTGGCTGGCGTTCCTCATAGGCGGGATGTTCTAAAAGAGATTCGCACCGCCCACAACAAAAAAACACTCTCCCCCTTGTTCGTAGGTATTAAATAAGATACCCGTGAGCAAGGGGGAGGGTTTGTTTTGTGGTCATCAGCTATCAGTTCTTAGTCGGAGGGGCTAAGAAACAGAGAAAGAATCTCAGAGCCGACACCAAGAGCATAGGACCCAAGCCAGAGTAGAAAGAGGCTATAAAGCCATTGGGAACAAAAGGCGCAAGGCGCAGTGCTCCTCCCAAGCACATCATAATACCCAGCAACAGCCACCCCCGAGGAGGGAACGTGCTAATTGGGCTAACCCTCTCGGGGCGCGAGAATATATGGGCGGTGTAGCGTGCCACAACTCGACCAAACATAAAGCCAAAACCCACCAGCACCACTGTCGTAATCGCCAAGTGCCACCACATCTGTTCGCCCGCAACACTGCCATAGGCAGCAACTCCCTTAGAGGTAATTACCACCCCCGGGAAGCCCCAAATGAGTGCCGCCACAAGAAACAGCCATCTGCGACCAACCCTCATCATTGTTGGTTGTATTTTGAGAAGTTGTATCGATGGCGCAATTCGCTCTGTTTCTCTGTCGAGAGTGAGGTGAAATACGCCTTCCACCCGGGGCAGAAGCCAATATGCCATCGCCAAAATCTTCCTACCAACGAGCGGGGAGCCTGCTCGTACTTCGCCCTCATAGGGCACGTTTCACATCTATAAGTCTTCATATTATCCCTATTTATTGGGCGTTTTGAACTTGCCGAGAAGTTTGTGCAGTGTGCGGTAGAGTTGTATGGCGTCCTCGCCATCGAGTCCCACACACTGAGCCGCACGCTCGGGGACTTCGGAGAGTTGTTCTTGTAAAGCCTCTCCTTCGGGCGTAATGGTCACAACAACACGGCGCTCGTCGGTGTGGCTGCGCTCTCTTGTGAGCCATCCACGCTGCTCCATCTTTTTGAGCATAGGGGTGAGCGTTCCCGAGTCGAGAAACAGCAATTCTCCCATCTGGCTAACACCTATCGAGTGGTGTTCCCACAGCACCATCATAGCCACATATTGCGTATAGGTCAACCCCAGCGGTTCGAGCAGTGGGGTGTAACTCCTTACCACCTCTTTGGCACAGGCATAGAGGGGAAAGCAGAGTTGATTTCCGAGTCTAAGTTGCTCTTTCATAGTAGTTTTTCTATATCCTTAGCAATGTTTTCGGGGCGCGTAGTGGAACCATAACGAGCCACCACCTTGCCCTCGCGCGAGATGAGGAATTTTGTGAAATTCCACTTTATATTCCTACCCAGCAGACCACCACCCTTCTGGCTTTTGAGGTAGCCAAAAAGCGGCTCCTCGTTTGCGCCATTGACCTCCACTTTGGCAAAGAGTCTAAAAGTGGTTTTATATTTGAGAGTACAGAAATTCTGTATCTCCTCCTCACTGCCGGGTGCCTGGTGCCCAAATTGGTCGCAGGGGAAGTCGAGCACCTCGAAACCGCGCTCCCTATACCTGTCGTATAACTCCTGCAACGCCTTGTATTGGGGTGTGAAACCGCACTCTGTTGCGGTATTTACCACAAGCAACACTTTGCCCTTGTACTCCGCCAGCGACACTTCCGCACCCTTCGCGTCCCTGACCTTGAAATCGTAGATATTCATAATCTCGCAAGTTTTATATCATCCTTTCGATTGTATACAATCAAATTGTATGCCACAAAGATACGAATATAATTCAAAATGCAAAATTCAAGATGCAAAATTAACAGACCTCTCCCCCGCTCCGCGGACCCTCCCCTGACTTAGGGGAGGGTTATTAGGGATAATAGGGCTTAGGACTATTGACGTTAGACGTTAGACGTTAGACGTTAGACGTCAGTCCCAAACAAAAAAAACGACACCATAAAGTGGTGTCGTTTTTAGTTCAAATCGAGGAGTCCTTCGGGTAGGTCGAAATGGACTGTCCGCCCACTTGGGGAATACTCCACTATGAAGTCATCCACCGCAGGTACCATAATCTCCTTGCCCCCTATCTCTATAATAAACAGAGGATTCCAATCGCTATCCTCGAAGTCGGTAATATCTCCCTCTACATCGCTACCCTCGAAGGTGGCGCGGAAGCCCACAAAATCTTCGAGATAGAGTTCGTCATCGTCCGAGAATTCCTCTCTATCCTCCTCCGAGGTCAAGCCGAGGAGTTCCTCCTCCAAGCCCATAAAGAGTTCTTTGCCGATAAGTTCGGCGGCGCGATGGGCAGTATCGAAGTCGGCAAAGGCGACCACTCCTCCACTCTTACCCCTACGCTCGAAGTGGTCCAAAAAGAGAGGAACCGCCAAGTTGTCTATATAGACAAACAGCGGTTCCTCTATTGTGAAGTCCGAAGGGAAAGTGTCGTAGAGATTGATGGTAAGTTCGCCCTGAGTTCCGAAACTCTTGCCCACTTTGGCAACTGCAAACCCTGCCATAACTCTCACTGCCTTAAACAAGCCCCAACACTCTACCTTCTCTCTTCCAGATAGGACTAAGCCTCCTCAGCGGGAGCAGCCTCTTCTGCATTCTCCTCGGCAGCAGCCTCAGCGGCAGCAGCGGCAGCAGCAGCCTTCTTCTCAGCGATTTTGGCAGCGATAGCCTCTTTGGTCTTAACCTCCTCAGCAACAGCGGCTTTGTGAGCAGCTACTTTATCAGCAGCGATTTTGCCGGCCTTTGCGGAGATTTTAGCCTCTTTCTCGCCCATCCATTTGTTGAACTTAGCCTCAGCGGTAGCCTCGTCAAATGCGCCCTTAGCTACACCACCCATAAGGTGTTTTTTGTAGAGCACGCCTTTGTACGAAAGGATAGCGCGGCAAGTGTCGGTAGGCTGAGCACCCTTCTGCAACCAATCAAGAGCCCTGTCAAAGTTGAGTTCGATAGTTGCGGGGTTGGTGTTGGGGTTGTAGGTACCGAGTTTCTCGATGAATTTACCATCGCGGGGAGCCCTACTGTCAGCGGCTACGATGTGGTAGAAAGCATAACCTTTTTTACCGTGGCGAGCCAAACGAATTTTTACAGACATTTTTTTGTAATTTTTTAAGTATTAATCTGTTGTGACCCTTCCCGAGGGTCTGTTACTACACTCCGAGCCCTTCACGAGAGCCCAATGAGCCCGCAAAGATACAAACAAAATTGAAAATTGAAAATTGAAAATTGAAAATTTTTTGATTTTTAGCGATTTATGGCTCTATATGCCCTATATGACCTATAAGAGGTTAGACGTTAGACAAAAAAAGGCGGTAGCAAAAATTTTGCTACCGCTTTTTCTTGTGGACCCAGAGGGGCATGATCCCACGACCTTCGGATTATGAGTCCGCTGCTCTGACCAACTGAGCTATGGGTCCATCTTGCTTTTCAGCCCACAAAAGTATTAAAAAAATTCAAATAACCAAAAACACAGCGCAAGAACTTCGCAAAAATCTCCCTTTATCCTCTGCGCCCCACAAGGTAGCGTAGTCGCGAGATGACAACCCTGCTCGGAATACCATCACAATCGACCACCACTCTTGCACGCGAGTAGTAGGGCTCCCTTTCGGCAAGCAGCGAGGTCACATAATCGAGCAACTCTTCGGGGTTCTTACCCACAATTTTTGGGCGTACCACCCTCACATGCAACAATCTATCCCTCAGTGCAAGGGGCGACATTTTCAGATAGACCGTAGTGCCCAAAGCCATCAATCTTTCCATATTATCGCCCACGCAAGGCGCACCGCCTCCCGTAGCCACCACAGCGTTCTCGGCAAAGGCAAGGCTCTCTATGACCTCCCTCTCCAACCTACGGAACTCCTCTTCGCCACGGGTGGCAAAAATTTCCGCCACATCCTCGGCACCTGCCCTCTGGCACACCACCCTATCGAAGTCCACAAAGTCCCAACCGGCGATTTCCGCCAGCCCTCGCGCAACGGTGCTCTTACCGCACCCCATAAAACCAACAAGGAAGATAACCATTTGAGAATTGAGAATTGAGAATTGAGAGTTGAGAGTTGAGAGTTTTTCCTATATGCCTTATAAGCCCTATAAGCCCTATAAGACTTAGGACTATTGACGTTAGACGTTAGACGTTAGACGTTAGACCCTCTTTTAGGTCTGTGACCTAAAAGAGGTTAAGTTGCTGTGAGTCGGGACGTGACTCAATCACGTCTTCATCTTTGGGGATGATAATCTCCATCTCTATATCATCTTCATCCTCCACCGCAGGTGTTGGAGTTGCAACCTCTTCTTGTGGGGCGACAGGCTCAGCAGACACCACAAGTTCAGGCTCGGCAGACACCACAAGTTCAGGCTCGGCAACCTTCTGTGGCTCTTCGGCAACCTCTGCATTAGGTTTCTCAGCCACCTCTGTATCAGCACTCTTCAAGGGCTCGGCAGCGATGGTTGATACGTTATCTATTGGTTGTTCCTCAACCTCCGCATCGGTCATTTGCTCCTCGGCAGGCTCTTCGGGTTCGGGAGTGGGTGCAAAGTGCTGAGGTATAAACCTCAATTTCTCCACAACATAAGTTGTAACCCTCTTACCCTTAGCCTTATAGCCTTTCACACCGATAAACTCTGCAACATTTATAACATCGGCGGGTTTGGTGGCGTGTGCTCCGCCATATATAACCTCCAAAGCGGGCTGTGGCTCATCGGAAATACCCACGCTCTTCGATTTGGCATTCTCCTCATCCACAAACGACAGCATCTTATCGGTATCCTCAGCCATAAAGCGTTTCAGGTAGTAGAACTGTGCTCCCTCGTCCCAATAAGCCACGCTATAAATCTTCGAGGAGTCGTATTTCTCCACCCTCACGGTATCCTCGGGGAAGTGGTGTCCCACATCGTAGCTCGTGGTATAGAATTGGTCTTTGGCAGTGAAGACGATAATCTTATCGTCACCCTTGAACTCGCCCAGCAGTCTGCCGTGACCGCTATCGTTCAGGCGTTTAATATCCTCATCGTACCAAATCTTCTGTCCGGCAAGTGTCGATGCGCCCTTAGCCTTCAAGAGAATCTTGTGTATGGGGTTACGCGAGAAGATGTTACCCTGCGAGGCACGCCCCTTGATGGCAAGTTGGCTGAAATCCAAATCCACAATAGCCTTTTTGAGTTTTGCCCTCTGGCGGAAGATGATTTTCAGTATCTCTGCCTCGCCATTGGGGTTCACGCTCATATAGAGTATGCGGCTCTTGGGGTTTCCCTTGGTGATGTTATACTCCTTGTCGCGAGTGATAGCACTGATGGCGCAACGCTTCATCATATTTGCGCCCTTGTCGCCATCGCGGTAAAGCACGTTGTAGATAGTCCTCTCATCGCCCCTGCGGAATACACCTATGTATACTATACCCGGAGCATAGAAGTCCTTATCCATAACCTTGCGGATGACGTAGCGACCATCCTCCAAAAACACGATAACATCGTCCAAATCGGAGCAGTCGCAGACATACTCTGCCTGCTTCATCTGGGCACCTATACCAAAGAAGCCACCCTCCCTATCAACATAGAGTTTCGAGTTCACGACAGCCACCTTAGCCTGAGCGATACTGTCGAAGGAGCGTATCTCGGTCTTTCTATCTCGTCCCTTGCCGTAGCGGGACTTGATATCCTCGAAGTAGGCAATGGCAAACTCCGTAAGGTGTGCCAAATCGTGCTTCACCTGTTTGGTCTCTTTCTCCACTGCCTTGATGTGGTTATCTGCCTTGTCGAGGTCGTAGCGAGTGATACGGATAAATTTCAGTTCGGTAAGCCTCACGACATCCTCCCTTGTAACCTCTCTTTTGAGCAGTTTTTTGAAGGGCTCCAAAGCCTCGTCAACGGCTGCGTATGCCTCCTCGGGACTCTTACACTTTTCGAGTACCTGATATATCTTATTCTGGATGAAAATCCTCTCCAACGACGCCATATGCCACTCCTCGGCAAGTTCATCGAGCCTTACCTGCAACTCCCTACCGAGTAGTTCGCGGGTGTGCTCGGCATTGTGGCGTAGAATATCCTTCACGCCGAGGAAACAGGGCTTACCATCCTTGATTACGCACGAGTTGGGCGAGATGGAGACCTCGCAATCCGTAAAGGCATAGAGAGCGTCTATGGTCTTGTCGATACTCTCGCCTGCGGCAACGTGCACCAAGAGTTCCACCGTAGAGGCTGTATTGTCATCCACGCTACGGATTTTTATCTTACCCGCCTCGGAAGCCTTCACAATAGACTCCTTGACACTCTCCGAGGTGGTCGTAAAGGGAATCTCGGTAATGGCGATGGTGCGTTTGTCAATTTTATTGATGCGGGCACGAATTTTTACCGCTCCACCCCTCAGACCATCGTTATAGCGGCTAACGTCCATAAGACCGCCTGTTGGGAAGTCGGGATAGAGTTCAAAATCCTCGCCCCTGAGATGAGCCACACAGCCATCCAAGAGTTCGTTGAAGTTGTGGGGCAAAATCTTCGATGCCAAGCCCACAGCAATACCCTCAACACCCTGAGCCAGCAGCAGAGGGAACTTAACGGGCAACGTCACAGGCTCTTTATTCCTACCATCATAGGAGAGCATCCACTCGGTAATCTTGGGGCTGAAAACCACCTCCAAAGCGAATTTCGAGAGCCTTGCCTCGATATAACGAGGAGCCGCAGCACCATCTCCCGTAAGGATATTACCCCAGTTACCCTGGGTATCTATCAGAAGGTTCTTCTGACCGAGTTGCACCAATGCATCTCCAATCGAGGCGTCACCGTGGGGGTGGAACTGCATAGTGTGTCCCACAATGTTTGCCACCTTGATACGGCTACCGTCATACATCCTACGCATGGAGTGCAGGATACGCCTTTGGACGGGTTTGAGACCATCATCAATATATGGCACCGCACGCTCCAAGATAACATACGAAGCGTAGTCAAGGAACCAATCTCGATAGAGTCCCGTAAGTCGTGTACGAGCCTTGCCGCCCTCGCCCATCAGTTTCACATACTTGTCCGAGAGTTTGCGCGAATCGACCTCCTTGGCAGCCTCAACCTCCTCCACCTCCTCGGCAGAAGCAGCCTCAACCACCTCCGAAGCATCCGTAGCCTCAATCTCGTTCTCTATATTTTTATTCTCTTCCATACTCTTTTTGGAATGCAAAATTCAAAATGCAAAATTCAAAATTAACAGACCTCTCCCGCTACTGCGGAGCACCCTCACCTAACTTAGGGAAGTATTAATTTTCAATTGACCAGCCTTTGGCTGCTCTAAAATGCTCCCGCTCGGCATAGTGCACAAGTGCCCTCTGCCCTCGCTTACTCGCATTTGTCTCAATTCTCAATTCTCAATTCTCAATTGTAGATGATTTATTCTAGAAACACTTTTCGTGTTTCTAGAATAAATCATCTACATAGTCCGCCTCTATGCGCAGATTATCCACAATAAATCCCTGACGCTCGGGGGTATTGGTACCCATATAAAACTCCAACATTGTGTGGATAGGCTCCTCGCTCGAAATCTTCACAGGCTCCAAGCGCATCTTGGGACCGATGAACTCCTTGAACTCCTGCGAGGATATCTCGCCAAGACCTTTGAATCGGGTGACCTCGTAGTTGGGTCCAATCTCCTCCATAGCCCTCTGTTTCTCCTCCTCGTTGTAGCAGTAGACAACCTTGGTCTGCTGTTTGTTCTGCACGCGGAACAGAGGTGTCTGCAACACAAAGAGGTGGTTTTGGCGAATGACCTCGGGAAAGAACTGCAAGAAGAAGGTCATCATCAGGAGTCTGATGTGCATACCATCCACATCGGCATCGGTTGCGATGATGATTTTGTTGTAGCGCAAATTGTCGATGCTCTCCTCTATGTCCAGAGCCGCTTGCAGCAGGTTGAACTCCTCGTTCTTATACACAAAAGTCTTGCTCTCGCCATAGCAGTTCTTGGGCTTACCACGCAGCGAGAAGACAGCCTGAGTCTGCACATCCCTCGAAGCGGTAATCGAACCACTTGCCGAAAGTCCCTCGGTGATAAATATCATTGACTCCTCCTTGCGGGGGTTTTTGTCGTCACAATAGTGAATTTTGCAGTCGCGGAGTTTGCGGTTGTTGAGGCTTACCTTCTTTGCAATCTCGCGAGCCTTCTTCTGCACAGTAGTGATGGCCTTGCGCTCCTTCTCGTTGTCGGCAATCTTCTTACCCAAAATAGTGGCAGTCTCGGAGTGCATATGTAGGTAGTCGTCCAACTCCTGCTTCACAAAGTCGCCCACAAATTGGCGCACCGACACCAAGCCGGGACCCATATTTTTAGAGGAGAGTTTGATTTTGGTCTGGCTCTCGAACTCGGGCTCCTCGACACTCACACTGATAGCGGCAATGATACTACCTCTCACATCTGCGGGATCGTAGTCCTTCTTGAAGAACTCCTTGATGGTCTTAGCCACCGCCTCCTTGAAGGCTGCCTGGTGTGTACCGCCCTGCGTGGTGTGCTGCGAGTTGACAAACGAGAAGTAGGTCTCGCCATAACCCGTACCGTGAGTGAAGGCAATCTCGATATCTTTTCCTTTCAGGTGCACAGGGGCGTAGAGGGGCTCCTCGCCCAGATTTTCGGTCAGCAAATCCAGCAAGCCGTGTTTCGACTCGAACTTCTTACCATTCAAGCGGAAGACCAGACCCGTATTGAGGTATGTATAGTTGCGCACCTTTTGCTCCACATACTCGGAGTTGTAGTCGTAGATGCCGAAAATCTCCTCATCAACCAAGTAGCGCACCGTGGTGCCCGACTTCTCGGTGACGTTCTCCTCGCGCACATCGTTCTTTAAGACGCCCTGCTCGAAGGTTACAGTACGCGACTTTCCCTCTCGGACACTGCGTGCCTCAAAGTGTGTGGAGAGGTAGTTCACTGCTTTCAGACCTACACCGTTCAGACCTACGGTCTTCTTGTATCCCGAGCCGTTATACTTACCGCTCACGTTCATCTCGCCCACACACGCATCGAGCATATTCAAGGGGATACCGCGACCGTAGTCACGGATGGTCACCCATTTATCCTCGATGGTGATGTCAATCTGTGAGCCGTATCCCATAGTAAACTCATCCACCGAGTTATCCACCACCTCTTTTATGAGGGTGTAGATGCCATCCTCGGGAAGTGTACCATCGCCAAGTTTACCAATCCACATACCCGGGCGCAAGCGCACCTGTTCGCGAGGGGGTAGTTTTTTGATATCCTCGTCAGTGTACTGCGCCACCTGTTTTTTCAATTCGTTTGCCACTTTGTCTATATGATTTTCTTCGTTTATTCTTGTCTATCGGCTTTGCGCCTTAATCTCGGCAAGTGCCGTGCGGGTTATATCCTCCACCCTCTTTGCCAACTCCTTTGGCTCGCTATTCTGAACCTCCTCTGCGCTTATAGGGGGCATAATCCTCAGCGTCAGATGGCGACTGTGCAAGCCCTTAGCAGAGAAGAGCCCCTTGCTGCCGTCCATTACACAAGGTAGAATGCCCACTCCATTATCTTGCGCCAGGCGGAAGGCTCCCTCTTTGAAACGGTGTACTGCGCCATCCTTGGTGCGTGTACCCTCGGGGAAGATTGCCACACTTGTGCCTGCTTGTAAGTGCTCTTTACCCTCATCGCGCAGTGTGGTTGCTGCACTTGTGGTGCCTCGGCGGATGACAATGTCGCCCCTCATTCCGAGCATCCAACCTATGGCGGGGATGTTCCTCACCTCAATCTTCGACACAAACTTAAACTTCCACAAGGGGAGATAGAACATCAACGGTATGTCGAAGAAGGATTGATGATTGGAGGTTATGACATAGGTCGCCTTTGGATCGACATTCTCTGCGCCCTCAACCTTCACTTTCCACAGTGGCGAGAGGAAATAGACTCCTCGTCCCACCACACGCGAGACGGCAAGCACCATCTTGCGTTCCCTGTCGAAGGGGAGCGATAGGAGCGTCATAAGACCCATTACCACCAGCGAAAGTATCGCCCAGAGGACAATCAGCAGCAGATATATAACCAAAAGCACAATACGCATAGCGACTTTATACCTTAATTTATTATTAAGGTGCAATTTTACGAATAATTTTCGGGACAAAAAGAAAATTTACCCCAGATTTTATTAACAATTTTTGAGAATTGAGAGTTGAAAGTTTCCTATAAGCCCTATATGCCCTATAAGCCTTAGGAGTATTGACGTTAGACGTTAGACGTTAGACACGAAAAAGAATTGAACTTTCAATTCTTTTTCATATATTTGTCTTTTCAACAACCAATAGTGAGTATGAAAAAAGCATTTGTATTCCCCGGTCAGGGAAGTCAGTTTAGCGGTATGGGTAAGGACCTTTACGACTCCTCGCCCATAGCACGCGACCTTTTCGACAAGGCAAACGAGATTCTCGGTTTTGATATTTCGGGTATTATGTTCGGCGGCACTGCCGAGGAGTTAAAGCAGACCAAAGTCACTCAGCCTGCGGTATTTATCCACTCCGTAGCAGCGGCTTTGGCACTTGGCGAGGAGTTCCAACCCTCGATGGTTGCCGGTCACTCTTTGGGCGAGTTTAGTGCACTTGCGGCTTCGGGAGCACTCTCCTTTGAGAGCGCACTGAGGCTTGTCTACGCCCGAGCACTTGCTATGCAGAGGGCGTGCGAGGAGGTTCCCTCCACAATGGCTGCCGTACTTGCACTTCCGGACGAAAAGGTGGAGGAGATTTGCGACTCCATAGAGGGTGTTGTGGCTGCCAACTACAACTGCCCCGGACAGGTAGTAATTTCGGGCACTCGCGAGGCGGTTGCGGAGGCTTGCACAAGGCTCAAAGAGGCGGGCGCAAAACGTGCTCTGCCGTTGGCTGTGGGCGGAGGTTTCCACTCGCCTTGTATGGCTTCGGCACGCGAAGAACTCGCTGCGGCAATAGCCCAAACCGAGTTTCACACACCCCGCTGTCCCATCTACCAAAACGTAGATGCCAAGCCCCACACCTCTCCCGAAGAGATAAAGCAGAACCTCATAGCCCAACTAACCTCGCCCGTCAGATGGACACAGAGCGTGAGGGCGATGTTGGCAGACGGAGCCGAAGAGTTCGTGGAGTGCGGACCAGGCAACGTTTTGCAGGGTCTGATTGCCAAAATCAAAGCATAACCTAAACATTTTACCAAATATGAAGTACGCACATTTTTTACTTCCCGTAATGGCACTAACTATGATTAGCACCGCTTGTAACAATGCTACCTCTGCCGAGCGCGAGAATCCTCTCTTGGCAGAGTGGAATACCCCCTATGGCATCCCTCCCTTCGGCGAGATTGAGGTGGAGGACTATATGCCCGCCTTCGAGATTGCAATGCAGATGCACAAAGAGGAGATTGAGGCTATCGTTAACAACCCCGCAGAGCCCACATTCGAGAACACCATCCTGGCGCTCGACAATGCAGGAGCCAAACTGAACGATGTGGCAAACACCTTCTTCCTCATCTCGGCAGCCGACACCAACGATAAGATGCAGAAGGTGGAGATGGAGATTAGCCCTCTGCTGGCGGCTCACTCCGATGCCATAATGATGAATGCCGACCTATTTCAGAGGGTTAAGAAGGTCTATCTTGGGCGCAAAAAGGCAGGCTTGGATGCTATGCAGTTGCGCCTTACGGAGCAGACATACAAGGATTTCGAGCGCAACGGTGCGAACCTCTCCTCGGAACAGCAAGCAGAACTTGCAGAGATTAACCGACAACTCTCGGAGGCTACCGTCAAGTATGCCCAGAACCTGCTGGCAGCCAATGCCGAGTATGAACTCGTGCTCGAAAACAACCAACTCGGAGGACTTCCCCTCTCGGTGCAGAATGCGGCTCGCGATGCTGCCAAAGAGGCTGGTCACAACGGCAAATACCTCTTTACACTGAGCAGCCCCAGCATATTCCCCTTCCTAACCTACTCCAAAGAGAGGGAGTTGCGCGAGGAGATTTACACCGCCTACGTAAACCGTTGTAACGGCGGAAAGTGGGACAATACGGAGGTCATCCGCGACATTGTGAGCCTCCGCGCACGCAGGGCTCAACTCTTGGGGCACAAATCGCACGCACACTACGTCTTGGACGACGTAATGGCTAAAACTCCCAAGGCAGTCTACGAACTCTTGGATGAACTTTGGGAGCCCGCACTGAGTGCTGCCAAAGAAGAACTCGAAGATATGAAAGCCATCAGCAAGCGCGATAATATAAATGATGATTTTGCCGCTTGGGATTGGTGGTACTATGCCGAGCGTCTGCGCAAGCAACGCTACAACCTCGACGAGCAGGCTCTGCGCCCCTACTTCTCGCTCGACAATGTGCGTCAGGGCATCTTTGGACTCAGCAACCGCCTCTATGGTATCACCTTCTCGCCCGTGAATGTAGAGGGCTACAACGAGGAGTGCACGACCTACAAGGTGGAGGATGCGGATGGCACGCTCTTGGGAGTTGTCATCTTCGACTTCTTCCCCCGTGCGGGCAAGAGTGGCGGTGCTTGGTGTGGCGAATTTGTATCAATGAGCATAAAGGACGGCAAGAGGGTAACTCCCGTTGTAACGGTGGTTTGCAACTTCTCGCGCCCCACAGGCAACACCCCCTCGCTACTTACCATTGACGAGACCGAGACCTTCTTCCACGAGTTTGGTCACGCACTCCACAATCTCTTCGCCGAGGTGCCATACAAGGGTTTGGCGGGCGTAGAGAGGGACTTTGTGGAGTTGCCAAGTCAGATTATGGAGAATTGGGCTATGGAGCCTGCGATGCTCAAAACCTACGCCATCCATCACCAGACAGGTGCCGTTATCCCCGACCACCTCATCAGGCGCATTGAACGCAGTGGTAAGTTCAATCAGGGCTTTATGACCACCGAACTTATCGCCGCCTCGCTCAGCGATCTGGACATCCACACCCTCACAAGCGTGGAGGAGGATTTCGATGTGAACGCCTTTGAGCACAAGTCGCTTACCGAGAAGAGAGGACTCATCAGTCAGATAGCCCCCCGCTACCGCTATCCCTACTTCTCGCACATCTTCGATGGCGGCTACTCGTCGGGCTATTATAGCTATTTGTGGGCTGAGGTACTCGACAAGGATGCATATCAGGCATTCGTGGAGAGTGGCGACCTCTTCGATAGGGCTACTGCTGCACGTTTCCGCACACTGCTCGCTGCGGGTGGCACAAAGGATGGTATGGACCTCTACCGCGACTTCCGTGGTGCCGAGCCCAGCCGCACACCACTTATGCTCTCGCGCGGTCTTATCACCCCCGAGGCGTTGGAGGCTCAACAAAGCGAAGAATAGTTAATAACTGCCGATAACCGACAAGAAAAAAAGCAGAGGTTTATTCCTCTGCTTTTTTATATCCCACATCCTCGGCGAGGTTTGTACCATTTGCGGCAGCCACCGCCAACTCGTCACAGCGATTGTTCTCAACAGTCGTGGCGTGCCCCTTAACCCACACAAACCGCACCCTATGGCGGCGATATACTCTCAGAAAGCGTATCCACAAATCGGGATTCTTAGCCTTATCGAAGCCCTTTTTCTCCCAGCCGAAGAGCCACCCTTTCTCCACAGCATCAACCACATAGCGGCTGTCGGAGTAGAGTGTCACATCCGTACCCTCGAATTTCAAAGCCTCCAACGCCACACACACCGCCATGAGTTCCATACGGTTGTTGGTGGTCATACGGAAACCCGCACTCAACTCCTTGCGGTAGGGCGGCGACAGGAGCACAACTCCATAGCCTCCCCTACCCGGGTTGCCGAGCGCAGAGCCATCGGTGTATATCGTGACGTTTGGCAATTCTACCTATTTTGCTAACAGTTCTTGCCCCGAGATGTGTCGTGCCGAGCACTAACGCCTATTCTCCTTAGCCTCCACCGAGAGGGTTGCGTGAGGCACTACGCGCAGACGCTCCTTGGGGATAAGTTTGCCCGTCTCGCGGCAGATGCCGTAGGTTTTGTTCTCGATGCGCAGGAGTGCTGCTTCGAGGTGCTGGATGAATTTGAGCTGGCGTTGTGCCAAGCGTCCCATCTCCTCTTTTGTGAGCGTTGCAGCACCCTCTTCGAGCACCTTGAAGGTGGGCGAAGTATCCTCGGTGTCGTTGCTTGCCGAGTTGTTCACTGACGAGCGCAGAAGCTCGTAATCGTCTTTTGCCTTGCCGAGCATATCGAGGATAATCTCCTTGAATTCGGCTAATTCCTCATCGGAATATCTGGTTTTTTCAACTTCCTGTGACATAGTTTAGCGTTTTTGGTTTGTTAAAGGTAATAATTTCTTAACATATACGCAACTTTTTCGCCAATAATTTTTAAGCCCACCAAAATTGGCAGGCTTAAAAACTTTATCTTTTCTCTGCTCCGAGCATCCCCAGAGCAGGTTTTGGCGATACCATATAATCTCCGTCCGATACCAACTATGGAGTTGGCTCGCTGAAATCCAACTCAAACTCAACAGTATAAGGTCCTCGTTCGAAATTAAAAGTCAGCGAGATTGTATGATGCATATTCTGCGTTGGCAACTCCATAAAAAAGATTTCAAATGCACACTTCAGAGCATCAAAGTCGAGAACATAGAAGTGCTTAGAATCTGTAAAGAGTGAATCCTCTGATGTGAAATCAACTAATAATTTTCTTCGTTTATACCCCGAATAATCATTAATGGCTCTCGATCTATCTAAATGTTTGTATCCATTATCAATAAATGGTTTGTGCGTGGTATATGCAATCTCTATAATATCTCCGAGATTAGCACCCGCAGGATGATCGGTATCAAAATCTGTATCACTGACAGCAGTAATTGATGTAATAAGATTGTCGGTGTTCCATACGGTCGCATGTGAGTAGGAGCTTGATGTAAACCATCCCCACTGATTAAACCCGACATCACCGTTACGATGGCTCAATTCTTGATGTTTTTCATGTAGTCTTACAGACTCAGCATCGTCACTTTGCCACATATTCTGACGTGAATGTAGTTTTCTTGGGAGGTCAATGTTAAGCCATCTTCCCCCATATTCCGGTTTATACAAAACAGCTTCTCCTTGATAGTCAATATCTTGATATTCCAAAACATAAGAACTCTGGAAAACATCACCTTCGCCAAACAACAATTCACACCCTGATAATAATAGGGACACTGCTGATAATATCAATATCATATACTTCTTCATAATCGTAAAATATTTATTGTACAACATTAGGTTTATCGTAGGTTACAAGTCTGAACCACCTACTCACTAAGTTCACTAAACGCAGTATCAACCACATGTAGAGTTCACTCTATAGTGGTGGAACTAAGAATTCGGTTGCTCAAAATCCACAGAACAGGAGTATCTATATACATTCCCCTCATCCGATGTGAATATAATGGTAAAATTATGTTGCTGAGCAGATAGCGGCGGAGTTCTAAAAGTGAATGTGAAGACAACAGGGGTAGCCTCCACCAAAATCATATCTGTTGGAGTCAGTTCGGAAACACGTTTATATACCTCTTCGGAGCTTGCATGTTTTGTTTCGCCACTCACAAAAGGATAGAACGTCCTAAAAGAGACCCTAACAATGTCTGCAAGAGAAGTTCCTGCTGGATGTTCGTCATCATATTCTGCATCGCTCACGATATCAATATCAACAAATGAATCGGCTAAAGCGTAATTTCCAAAATCCAAGTCTTTACTACTCCAGAAATCACCATTGTTTGTATCACCATACTTTTCGCTTAGAGTCCGATGTTTGTCCGCCAATGTTTCGTTGTAGTCGGAATCATTGCAACATAGCGGGAAAGCCTCTGCTACTATATTTTCATTTCTTAGATTTAATACCAAACCGATGTGATTGGAAGTTTCGATTTCATATATATCCATACCATAATATCCATGAACAAATGAATAGTACTTATGACTATCTCCTCCCAACAAATGAGATATCATATTTCCGACCTCATAACACCCAGTACACCACAGCATAATCACCGTGATCATTAAACACTTTACAATCTTTTTCATAGGAGTATCATATAAAGATTAAACATCTGGTTTATCGTAAGTAATTACACGAAACAAATGATCGTAATCCAGTTCTACTGATCTCTGATTGCTATTATCATAAGAATAGGCTTCTCCAATATCAAACAAACCATATGTAAACCACCCATTGTTTTGCGCATTTCGCCATCCCCAGTTGCAATGCACGTAGTGATTAGTTCCCACAACCTCAGAAGAAACAATCTCTCCATCGGAATTTCGCCCAGTCTTAACATGACACCTAAGTTTGTAGCCATCTATTACCCATGCATGCCCATCAATAACACCAGAAATAGCCCCGATAAAAACAGGAATACCATCTCTAAGCTGATTAATAACAATATCCCTATCTATTACACATAATAAATCATTATATTGACAAACATTTTCGTATCCAAGACTTATTAAATAACGTCTAGCAGCAGCGGGCGTGGTGAAACTTTGTTGTTTGTAAAAGCCATAATTCATATCACAACCGACACCAACTTTATGCACCAGTTTGGCATAAAGTTCATTTTGTCTGGCAATCGCCTCCGCTTCTTCTTCTGGATCTATAATAGCAGAGTGATCTGCAAGCAACCACTCCCAATCTTCCACAACATTCTCCCCGAGCACATCCGACAAAGCAGGGTATTCGTTGTACGCCAAAATTTGAGCTATCGCAATAGCGACGCATCCTGCTGTAAGATCTTCCTCTCTCACAAAATCACTACCCCACTCGCCAAACGCATCAAAATTATAGGGTTTAATTGTAGTGTATGTAATTCCTAAAAATCCCTTATAATGGTATCTGTTGGGGCATTGGTCATTGTATGGTGGCCACTGATGCCAAGTTGTGGTAAGCATTTCTGGGATATACTCTGCGGTTTGATACTCGTAAGTATATGTAATGGGGTCTGATGGTGGTGTAGGTGGCGGGGAACCTGGAAATCTACCACCCAAATCTCCTCCAATACTATCGGTCCATTCAATGACATAATTTGTCACAAGCCCTCCAATAACCCTATCGGGAGTAACTGAACCCAACAAATAGTCATCATCCTCGGGAACATATAAATCTTCGAGGGTAAGGGTGTCCTCATAACCCTCCTCAGGATAAGGAGTGAAGTCAATAAGATTACCGCGACTACTCACAGCAATAACATCATCGGGCAAGCGATCGTCTGCCGAAAGGATAGCAAAGCCCTCGTCATTGTCGAAATTGACAACATAGATAGCATCTCCCGTCTCAGTTGCTCCATCGGAGCGGGTGTGGGGCTTAAAGGCGGACATGGGCACTCGTTGCACAGTCCACTTTCCTCTTTGTAGTGCGCGAGTATTGTCCATACCCATTTCACTCATCATCGATTCAAGATTTTCAAGAGCTTTTGTAAGAGTGATGTGGTGAGGTGTTTGTGGCTGTTCGGACAAATCAGCCTCCGAAATGCCGTAGTCATAATCCAGATCGTTGGTGCAGGAGGTCATTACCCCAAATGCAAGAATGGGAAGAATTACGGCAAATAACCTTGTAGTAATGGTTCTCATAATTGTAGTGTTTAAGGATAAATTTAGATTGCTTATCGCCCTGGAATGAGTTACACAGCACCAGAGCGCGGCTGCGAGCAAGGGAACAAAAACTCGGCTATTAATCCCGAACTATATTGTATTCGTTACAAATATAAACAATATATTTATCAAATCAAAATATTTTGTGATTTTTATCAATTTTATACAAAAACAAAAAGGTCTGCGGGAGATACCCGCAGACCTCAATAACAATTTAAGAAAAAAACTTATGCCTTGGTGACGGCGATTTTGAGGGGTTCGTCGTCGATGTCGCTATCGACCACAAAGTCGCCGGCGGGCATCTCGGCAAGAACAACGCTCAGAGCCAAGGTCTGCTGGGCGATGAAGCCACCGAATGCCTCAATGGCACCCTCCAACATCTCTTTCTTCTCAATCTCAACCTTGATGCGGTCGGTAACCTCGAAGCCGCTCTCCTTACGGATATTCTGGATGCGGTTCACAAGTTCCCTTGCCAAGCCCTCCTTGCGCAACTCCTCGGTTACGGTAACATCGAGTGCCACAGTGAGTTTACCCTCGCTTGCCACGAGCCAGCCGGGCATATCCTCCGAGGTGATATCGAAGTCGGCGGGGGTTACAACTACGCTCTCGCCTGCAACCTCCAAAGTGGTCTGCTCGGCAGCCTCAATAGCGGCAATCTGCTCCTGCGAGAAGGTCGCAACAAGTGCAGCCATAGGTTTCGCCAACTTAGCGTAGCGCGAGCAGAAGTTCTTGAAGTTGAGTTTGATGCGTTTGGTAATAAGACCCGTAGTATCGGTAATGAGTTCTACCTCCTTAACATTCACCTCGCCCATAACCAAAGCCTTCACAGCCTCCAACCTACGTCCCATATCGGCGTCGAGAATGGGGATGATAACCTTCGTCAGAGGTTGGCGCACCTTGATGCCCACCTTCCTGCGCAGAGCCAGCACCATAGAGGTGCTCTTCTGTGCCAGAGCCATCATCTCCTCCAAGTCGCTATCAATGAGAGCCTCATTGCAGGTGGGGAAGAGGTTGAGGTGTACGGAGCCTTCGTGGCGACCACTCATCTCGTTCAGGTCAGTAAAGAGCCTGTCGCTGAAAAATGGTGCGAAGGGAGCCGAGAGTTGTGCCACAGTTTCGAGGCAGGTGTAGAGTGTCTGGTATGCAGCGAGTTTATCGCTCGTCATACCGCCACCCCAGAAGCGTTTACGATTCAGTCGAACATACCAGTTCGACAAGTTCTCGCCCACAAACTCCTGAATAGCCCTCGAAGCGGGTGTAGGATCGTAGTCGTTGAGCCTCTCGGTAACCTCCTTCACAAGCGAGTTGAGAGTAGAGATAATCCAGCGGTCAATCTCTGGACGCTCCGAAACGGGAATCTCTGCCTCCTTGCCCGTAAAGCCGTCTACATTGGCGTAGAGGGCGAAGAAGCCATAGGTGTTGTAGAGTGTACCGAAGTATTTACGCCTTACCTCGTCAACACCGTCAACATCGAATTTAAGGTTATCCCAGGGCTGCGAGTTGCTAATCATATACCACCTTGTAGCATCTGCGCCATACTTATCCATAACCTCGAATGGATCAACAGCATTGCCGAGGCGTTTGGACATCTTGTTGCCGTTCTTGTCGAGCACCAAGCCGTTGGAGATGATATTCTTGAATGCTACGCTATCGAACAACATTGTTGCCAGAGCGTGGAGTGTATAGAACCAACCACGAGTCTGGTCCACACCCTCAGCGATGAAGTCGGCAGGATATACCTTCTCGAACTCCTCGCGGGTCATCTCGAATGGGTAGTGTACCTGTGCGTAGGGCATTGCGCCACTATCGAACCACACGTCAATAAGGTCGTTCTCGCGGCGCATAGGCTCGCCCTTGCTCGACACCAAGATAATGTTGTCTACATAGGGGCGGTGGAGGTCAATCTTGTCGTAATTCTCCTTCGAAAAGTCGCCTACAACGAAGTCCTTGTAGGGGTTCTCGCTCATCAAACCTGCCTCAACAGCCTTCTCGACCTCGGCTTTGAGCTCCTCTACCGAGCCGATACACTTCATCTCGGAGTAGTCCTCCGTAGCCCATACGGGCAGAGGGGTACCCCAGAAGCGGCTACGCGAGAGGTTCCAGTCTACCAAGCCCTCCAACCACTTGCCAAAGCGACCCGTACCGGTCGACTCGGGTTTCCAATAGATGGTCTTGTTGAGTTCTATGAGCCTATCCTTAACGGCTGTTGTACGGATAAACCACGAGTCCAGAGGATAGTACAAGACGGGCTTATCGGTACGCCAGCAGTGGGGATAGTTGTGGGTATGTTTCTCAATCTTGAAAGCCTTGTTTTCGAGTTTCAGACCTACGGCAATATCAACATCGATGGTTGCATCCTCCTCGGTGAGTTTTTCGTCATAGGCGTTCTTCACGAACCTACCCTGCCACTCGGCATATTTCTCCACATTAACAAAGTTCTTTACATACTCGGGGTCGAGGTCCTCAATGAGGTACATCTTACCCTGCTTGTCGACCATAGGTTGCTGTTTGCCTGCTTTGTCAACGAGCAACATAGGCGCAATGCCTGCCTGCTTAGCCACGCGGTCGTCATCGGCACCAAAGGTGGGAGCAATGTGTACGATACCCGTACCATCTGCCACGCTTACATAGTCGCCCGTAATAACGCGGAAAGCGTCACCATCGGGGCGCATCCAATCCATCAACTGCTCGTAGCGGACACCTGCAAGGTCGGAGCCTTTCCAGGTGCGTTCCTCAACGGTGTAGGTACCCTCCATCTTCTTTGTGAAATAAGTGCCCACAAGAGCCTTAGCCATAATGACGGTCTGTCGGATACCCGTATAGGGATTGGCGCACTTAACCCTTACATACTCAATCGAAGGACCTACTGCCAGAGCGGTATTCGAGGGCAGTGTCCAGGGGGTCGTGGTCCAAGCCAGGAAGTAGAGGTCGCCCTCGACATCCTCAAAGAGGCTCTCGCTCTCGGCATTGCGCACAACCTTAAACTGAGCCGTACAGGTGGTGTCTTTCACATCGCGGTAGCAACCGGGCTGGTTGAGCTCGTGGTTCGACAAACCCGTACCTGCGGCGGGCGAGTAGGGCTGAATAGTAAAGCCCTTATAGAGCAGACCTTTCTTGTAGAGTTCCGAGAGCATCCACCAGAGGGTTTCGATATACTTGTTGTCGTAGGTGATGTAGGGGTCGTCCATATTCACCCAATAGCCCATCTGGCGAGTGAGTTCCTCCCACTTGCCCGTAAACTCCATTACCGACTCGCGGCAGGTGCGGTTGTAGTCCTCGATGGAGATGTTAACGCCCACATCCTCTTTACGGATACCGAGTTTCTTCTCCACGCCCAACTCTACGGGCAGACCATGAGTATCCCAACCTGCTTTGCGGTGTACCATATAGCCGCTCTGGGTTTTGAAACGACAGATGACGTCTTTCAGCGTACGCGCCATAACGTGGTGGATACCGGGCATACCGTTTGCCGAGGGGGGACCCTCATAAAAAACAAATGTGGGATGACCCTCACGGGTCGATATACTCTTGTGGAACGTGTCGTCAGCATCCCACTTTTTGAGGACTTCCAAGCCCAACTCGGGCAGGTCGAGTCCTTTGTACTCATTGAATTTTTTACCGCTCATATTATTATGTGTTATAAGATTTTCCCAACTAACCTACAAAGATATAATAAAGAATTGAGAATTGACGAAAAAAAATGTTTTTTCGTCTAAAATGCTCCTGCTCGGCATAGAGAACTTGTTTTCTCTGCCCTCGCTCGACTCGCATTTGCGAAAATTGAAAATTGAGAATTGAAAATTATGTATTTTTTTAACAAGAGTGATAGGAATGACAGGAATAGCAGGAGTATAAGGGCTTTAATGACCTTAACAACCCTCCCCTAAACTAGGGGAGGGTCCGCGAAGCGGGGGAGAGGTCAGTCGCCTATATGCCCTATAAGCCCTATAAGCCTTATAAGACTTAGGACTATCGACGTTAGACGTTAGACAAAATACAGCGAGTGCATATCGCGGAGGGAATTTTGTGCCAAACGAGAAGGCGAGTCCGCAGGTTGTTGGGCGCAAATGAGGAACCGCTATCTGATGGTTGGTGCAAAATTCACCCGCAAGATGTGCGAGCGGCGAGTGCATATCGCTGAGGGAATTTTGTGCCAAAAGAAGGAGCGGGCTCCGCAGTTTACTTTGGCGTAAATGAGGAGTCCGCTCTCTGAATTTTGGTGAAAAAAGCACCAGCGAGATGTGCTTGCTAAAACTCGGAGGTAAACTTAAACCTTATATCGGGGAATTTCTCGATGGCAAGTTGCAACGCATAGGAGGTGTCGGCAAGGAAGACATCTCTGCCGTGTTTATCCACTGCCATATTGGTAAATTTACGTTTCTTGAAGTCGGCGAGTTGCGCGGCATTATCGCTCTCAATCCAACACGCCTTATGGATAGCAATAGGCTCCCAGCGGCACTTTGCGCTATACTCGTGTTCCAAGCGGTATTGGATAACCTCAAATTGCAAGGCTCCCACCGTACCGATAATTTTGCGACCATTGAGCGAGGAGGTAAAGAGCTGAGCCACACCCTCGTCCATCAGTTGGTCGATACCTTTGGCGAGTTGTTTGAACTTCAATGGGTCGGCATTCTCAATATAGCGGAACATCTCGGGCGCAAAGGAGGGAATACCCGTAAATTTGAGTTTTTCGCCCTCGGTGAAGGTGTCGCCAATCTTAAAGTTGCCCGTATCGTGCAAACCCACAATATCGCCCGGGTAGGCAGTGTCTACAACCGACTTCTTCTCTGCCAAAAAGACGCTTGGCGAGGAGAATTTCATCTGCTTGCCACTACGAACGTGGAGGTAGTTCTTACCACGCTCAAAAGTACCGCTACAAATCTTCAAGAACGCAAGCCTATCGCGGTGGTTGGGGTCCATATTGGCGTGAATCTTAAATACAAAGCCCGTCATCTTCTCCTCGGCAGCCTGCACCAGGCGTGTTTCGGTAGGAGCGGCGTGGGGCGAAGGTGCAATGCGGATGAAGGTTTCCAAAAGTTCCCTTACACCAAAGTTATTCACTGCCGAACCGAAAAATACGGGAGCCAACAATCCCTGCAAATAGAGGTCCCTGTCGAAAGGCTCGAAAATCTCTGCCACCATCTCCAAGTTCTCCTCCAACTCTGCTGCATTACCTGCACCGATATACCCGCCAAGTTGGGGGTCATCGAGTGTCAAGTGGACACTCTCGGCAATATATTGTCTATCCACCTCTTTGAATAAAGCAAGGCTCTCGTCGTAGATATTGTAGACGCCCTGGAACGAGTTGCCGCTACCAATGGGGAACGAGAGAGGGCGAACTGCAATCTGCAACTCCTTTTCAATCTCCTCCAATAGTTCAAAAGGCTCCTTGCAGGGGCGGTCGAGTTTGTTCACAAAGACCATAACGGGCGTTGAGCGCATACGGCACACGTTCATAAGTTTGCGTGTCTGGCTCTCCACACCTTTTGCACCGTCAATAACGATGATTACGGCATCCACAGCGGTGAGTGTGCGATAGGTATCCTCAGCAAAGTCCTCGTGACCCGGGGTGTCGAGAATGTTGATTTTGGTACCCTCGTACTCAAACTCCATAACCGAAGTGGCGACCGAGATACCCCTCTGTCGCTCAATCTCCATAAAGTCGCTGGTGGCGGTCTTTTTGATTTTGTTGCTCTTTACGGCACCCGCAACGTGGATAGCACCACCAAAGAGCAGCAATTTCTCTGTCAGTGTGGTTTTACCCGCATCGGGGTGGGCAATAACGGCGAACGTACGCCTGCGTTTTATCTCTTCTTTTAGTGTCATAGTCTTTTGTTTTGTCTAACGTCTAACGTCAATAGTCCTAAGGCTTATAGGAGAATTGAAAATTGAAAATTAAGGCGTGCCTTTGGCGCAATAATTTTTAATTCTAACAGACCTCTCCCGCCCTTCGGGCACCCTCCCCTAACTTAGGGGAGGGAAATGGTTGTGGTCTTTCCCCAAATTTCTCAATTCTCAATTCGGAACGAGTGCATATCGTGCCGCAGATGCAAGGCTTGCGAAGGGCGAGGAAGCGGAGTTTACAAGGAGTAAATGAGCATTCCGAGCCCGAGTATAACGCAGCAGATGCGGTGCGAGATGTGCTCGCCTGCGAGATGTGCTCGCCTAATTCGTTGGGTAGTCTATCGTGTAGTGCAATCCCACACTCTCCTTCATCGCCGCAGCCTGCTTGATAATGAGGTAGCCGACCTCAATGAGGTTGCGCAGTTCGCAGAGGTTGACATTCAGACGACTCTTCTGGTAGAGTTCTTCGGTCTCGCGGTAGATTATCTCCATACGCCTCAGAGCCCTCTCCAAGCGTAAGTTGGAGCGCACAATGCCCACATAATAGCTCATAATCTGCTGCATCTCCTTGTAGTTCTGCGTAATGAGAATCATCTCCTCTGTTGCCACCATTCCGTCATCATTCCAATCGGGAATGTTGTGCTCCAAAGTGACCTCCGAAAGCCTTTGACTGGCGTGCTCGGCGGCTGCTCGTGCATAGACCACAGCCTCAATGAGCGAGTTGGATGCCAAACGGTTGGCTCCGTGCAGACCCGTGCAAGCACTCTCGCCAAGGGCGTAGAGTCGGTGGATGGTGCTCTCGCCATTCAGGTCGACCTTCACACCGCCACAGCAGTAGTGTGCACCGGGGGTTACGGGAATCATATCCTTCGTTATGTCGATGCCGAGCGTCAGGCACTTTTGGTAGATATTGGGGAACTCGCGGATGGTCTCCTCGGCGGGCTTGTGTCGCACGTCAAGGTAGAGATACTCCGAGCCCGTAATCTTCATTTCGTGGTCCATACTGCGAGCCACCACATCGCGCGGAGCAAGCGACCCCATAGGGTGATACTTGTGCATAAACTCCTTGCCGTTGGGAAGTTTGAGAATTGCGCCATAGCCCCTCATAGCCTCCGTAATGAGGAATGCTGGACGCTCGGTGGGGTTGTAGAGCGTTGTGGGGTGGAACTGTATGTACTGCATATTCTCAATCACACCCTTTGCGCGGTGCACCATAGCAATACCATCACCCGTAGCCACCGAGGGGTTGGTGGTTGTGTGGTAGAGGTTGCCCACACCACCCGTACACACCACCGTAAACTTGGCGAGGATAGTCATAATCCTATCGCGCTTAACATCCAAAACATAAGCACCATAGCACTCTATGTTGTCCATATGGCGATTGACCTCCTGTCCCAAGTGGTGCTGCGTGAGCACATCTACGGCAAAATGGTGTTCAAGGATATCGATGTTACGATGACGCTTTACGGCAGTAATGAGAGCACGCTCTATCTCTGCTCCCGTCAGGTCGCGATGGTGGAGTATTCGATGTTCGGTGTGTCCTCCCTCGCGGTGGAGCGAGTAGCGTCCATCGGGTGTGCGGTCGAAATGTGTACCCCACTCCATCAAATCTCGGATACCTTCGGGGGCACCCTCAACAACCTTACGCACAGCCTCCTCGTCGCACTTTCCTGCGCCACACACGAGCGTATCATGTATGTGCTTCTCGAAAGTATCGGGCGGGTAGGTAACACAGCAAATACCTCCTTGGGCGTAGTTGGTGTTGCACTCCCTAATCTCTCCTTTCGTAACGATTGTAACGTGACCTTTTTCTGCCGCTTTGAGTGCAAACGACAATCCTGCCACACCGCTACCTATGACCAGAAAATCGGTTTCTCTCTTCATTTTGTGCGCAATTTATCCTCTTGCGTGGCAAAAGTACAAAAGAAATTGCTAATTTTAACCCCCAAAGAGAGATATTTATGAATAACGAGCAGAAAGAGTGGCAAAAATGGATTGAGTTATGGAGTCGTGATATGACTTTCCGAAGAGGTCTATCGCAGAACACCATCGAAGCCTATATCCACAACCTTACTGACTTCTCGCTTTGGTTACACTCCTCGCCCCATCCTTGTTCCCCGCAAGAGGTAACAAAAGAGGATGTAGAGGGCTATATGACTGCCGTCTATGAACGCCACACAACCGCCACCACACAGGCACGCACACTGAGTGCACTGAAAACTTTTTTTGGTTTCCTCAACACTCGTGTAGACTTGATCTCCTCGCCCACAGATCTTGTAACAGCCCCCAAGTGCGGCAGGTCACTCCCCGACACACTCTCGACCGAGGAGATTGACGCAATGCTCTCATCCATAGATCTTTCATCGGTGGCTGGTTACCGCGATAGGGCTATTTTGGAAATGCTCTATTCGTGCGGTCTGAGGGTATCGGAACTCATCTCTCTACACACCAAAGACATAATAAAAAAAGATGGCTTCATAAAGGTTATGGGCAAGGGACGTAAGGAGCGCCTGGTGCCTCTGAGCCCTGCCGCCATCACACAACTCGACCTCTATCTCTCACAGCGTTGGGAATTGGTAACCGAACTCTCAGAAGACTATATTTTCCTCAACCAGCGAGGCGGCAAAGCACTGAGTCGCATGGCTGTTTTTTCGATTGTGGAGCGTGCTGCCCGAATGGCTGGCATAACCAAGAACATCTCGCCCCATACCCTGCGTCATAGTTTTGCAAGCCACCTTTTGGAGGGTGGAGCCGACATTCGACAAGTGCAAGAATTGCTTGGTCATGCAAGCATATCCACCACCGAGATTTACACTCATATCAACACCCACCACCTCCACAAAATCATCGACGCGCTGCCACTACCGCAAGAAACAAAATAATCTTCGGGCACGATATTGAGAATAGGTAAAAAACGATTTTTACCTATTTTTTATATAGAACAATGTTCTATATCGAAAAAAAATTGTATATTTATCCCAAATTTGGTTTCATATACCAACATCACACGAGAGATATTAAATAACATACAAAATCAATTGCGTTATGAAACAACTCTTTCGCACCCTAACAATTTTTGTGTTACCTCTGCTTGTGGCAGCGTGTAACACCGACTACAACTTCGACAATATATCGCTCGAAGTAACCGTTGGCGATACCGAGGGAATTATAGTTCCCCTTGGCACAACAGGCAAAATTAGCGTTGGTGACCTGCTCAAAGAATCGGGACTTGAAACCAACGAGGATGGCTTCTATGGCTTCGAGTACAGCGATTCGTTTGAGTATACTGCCGAAGTGGGCACCCTTGCTCCCATCACCAATCTCGCACCCACCATCGCCCCCATTACCGAAAACCTATTCAATGGAATGGATGTCAACGTGGGTGTCTTCGAAGGGGTAAAAGACCTCGGATTTCCCTCGGGTCTTTCGGGTAATTACACCATTACTGACCAGATACTCGAACTG
This sequence comes from uncultured Alistipes sp., assembly GCA_937911745.1. GTDB lineage: Bacteria > Bacteroidota > Bacteroidia > Bacteroidales > Rikenellaceae > Tidjanibacter. The sequence goes on from CALDPX010000072.1 coordinate 38,983, forward strand.
CTACCTACCACAGACTTTGCGATGCACTACGATCCCCACACCTTTGAGGAGAGTTTTACGATCGAGGTACCAGATGTGGTGAAGTCGTTCGAAAAAATCACCTTTGGTGCCGATGGCAACGGTTCGGTTATCGATCTTCAATTCGATCTTGGTGGTTTGGCTGGCGTAAATGAAAATTGCCATATCGAAAAACTATACTTCGAGCTCCCCGCCGGTTTCACCATTGAGAGTCTGCCAAACGATCCCATCGGTGATTATATCACCATCAGCAATGGCGAAGGCTCGACTACTCCAAACCGTTACGAAATCAATAAATATGACCTTACCGGCAGTCATCTAACGGTGGATATTATCATCAAAAGTGTGGAGTTGGACCATCTTACCATTGGCGACGATGACAAGGTAACCATCACAGAGGATGTGACTTTCGAACTCGATGCTACCATTAGTGTCAAGGCTGGTACAATCTCTGCCGAATCACCCTCCATGACCATCTCGGCAACCCCCATCATCTACGATGCCACAATCACAACCAAAGAGATTGCACATGCAGTAGAGTTCCAAGAGAACATTCAGGAGGAGATTGCCATTCCCGACATAGTAAGTCGCATAGACTACCTCTCGATTGTTTCCGCCGAAGATCCCATCCAAAATCCCCGCTTTGGTGTAGATGTTGAGTTGGCAGGTTCTCCCGTAGATATGCTCGAACTGCGCGACGTGGAGATTACTCTCCCCTCATTCCTCGACATTGACGCACCCGAGGGCTGGCAGTACGCCGACGGCAAACTCACAACTCCTCGTGTAGAGGTCCACAACAATCAAGTGAACCACATCATCGACCTTGGTCTAAAAGGCATTGAGTCGCTCGACATTGTTGAAGGCAAAGTAAACCTCAGTAGCGCGGTGGGTATCAGTGCTACGGCTGCTATTGCAGATGGGAGCTCGCTCCACCTAAGCACCGCATCACAAGCACTTACCCTCACCCCAACCGTAAGACTCGACGATATGACCATAGAACAGGTTACGGGTGTTGTAGATCCCGATTTGAGCGAGATGATGCCAACGCAAGAGATTTTGCTTGGCGATTTGACCGCCTCGCTTGAAGGTATAGAGATGGATCTCAACATCGAGTCGCCGCTGCTTAGTGTGACTGTCGAAAATCCTGTGGGAGTAGGCATTGACGCCCAAATATCTCTCACTGCCTTCAAAGGCGAGGATATGATACAGACCGTCTCTGCCGAAGTTGCCATCCTCCCCGCAGGCGACGAGCCCACCATCACACATATCTTGCTTGCCGGTGACGCCATGCGTGCCGAAGGCGAGAATGTGACTGTTGTGGAAGGATTGACAGAACTCATCGCAGCCCTGCCCGACAAAATTGTGGTGGATTTTGCTGCCGAGACCAACAAAGAGCAACCCCACACCCTCGTACTCCAAGATAGTTACACCTTCAAGGTGGATTACTCTGTTGAGTCCGCCTTTAAGTTCGATGCCGAGAAGAACGGCACGATTGACTACACAGTGCTGATTGAGGATGTAGATCTTACATCTCTTGCCGACATTGACGTCATTGTAGAGAACATCACCGTCAAGATGGCATCGGAGAGTACTCTACCCATCGACATGACAATGGACATTGAGTTCCTCGACGAGAACGATGCCCCCATCGAGTGCATCACCTCGGCAACTGAGGGTAAAATCCTTGGCTCAACCTCCCAAGAAGCAACTCTTTCGGAGTGCGATGTTGTGCTGACAATTAGCACCCCTTCGGCAGAGAGTAGTAGCCTTTCGCCCTTTGCGGAAATTGCCCGTACGAAGAAGGTACGTTGCACACTTCACGGCACAACACTCGCAGGCGGCGGACTAAAACCCGAACAATACATCTCTGCCAAACTCTCGCTATTGCTTGAAGATGGCATAACCGTTGACCTCGGTTCGTTCCTGCCCGAAGAAGAAAAGCCTGAGCCCAACGAACCTAACGAGCCCAACGAACAGCCTACCGAATAGGGCATTGTGTCATAAGGCAAATGGTTCAAATCAAGAAAGAGAGAAATTTTGTGTATCCAAGAAGACAGAACAATTATGAAAAAGATATTTAGTGTAATAGTGGCAGTGGGAGCAATGTTGCTGATGGCAGAATCGGCAGGAGCACAACTCCGTACCTCCTACTTTATGAACGGCTCCACGCAGCGTTATGAGATGAATCCCGCACTTTCGCCTCTGAGGGGTTACATTGCTTTGCCCGTAGTGGGCGACCTCTACGCCTCGTTGGAGAGCAACTTCCTCCGTACGGACAACTTCTTCTACCCCAATGGCGAGGGCAATGGCGTTGTGACCTATATGCACAAGAGTGTGTCGGCAGAAGAGTTTCTCAAAAAATTACCCGATGTAAACCACTTGGAGATTGGTCTTAACGACCAGATTTTCGGCATGGGCAACTACTTCAAAGGTGGCTTCTGGTCGTTTGGTATTCGCCTGCGCTCCGAGAACAACTTCGACGTTCCCAAAGATTTCTTCGCACTTACCAAAACCCTCTCGCAGGGCACATACAACATCTCGGGTATGGGTATCGAAAGTACCAACTTTATTGACGTTTCGATGGGATATACCTTCCCCGTACAAGATGTATTTACGCTTGGTTTCCGAGCCAAAATACTCTTGGGACTCGCACATGTTAACGCAACCATAGACCAAATGAATGTGGAGATTGGTGAGGAGAGCTACCATGCCGAGATGGCGGGTGAGTTCAGCGCCAACATTGCAGGCTATGACTTTCAGGCAATCGAGGGTGAGGTTACAATGGACTCTTTCATGTCGCACCTAACCAATATCAACAACTTCAACCCATCGAATATCAAGAGTGTAGGCTTTGCTGTTGATGCAGGTATTGAGTGGACCTTCCGCGACGAGGAGATTCGCTTGTCGGCAGCCATAAACGACCTTGGTTTCAACGCATGGAATGCCAACAACTCCTTCTGCGCTACCATAGATAACGTAAACTTTGCATTCGAGGGCTATGACCTTGCAACCAACGAAATCAAGTTCGAAAGCCCCGAAAACATCGTCATGACTCCCACTCCCGATGTCTCTAAGGGAAACACCAAACTTCACTCCTCGATAGTTGTGGGTTTGGAATACAACTTCATGAATGACCTAATTGGCGTGGGCGCACTATGGAACTCCAAAATGTACGACAATCGCAAGTGGAACTCCATCGGAGGTGCAGTAACGCTCCGACCAACAAATTGGCTAACCGCCTCGGCAAATTACTCTTGGGTTAATTCTTTGGGAGTATTTGGATTTGCCATCAACGCCCACTCCACTTTCGTAAACTTCTTCTTCGGTATGGACTACATCGCCACGAAATACGGCACAGCCAAAGGCGGAGCAATTCCCATTCCTCTGAACCAAAACTCGGTTAATCTCTCGTTCGGACTCTCAATACCTCTGAGCCCACGAATGTTCTAACAGAGTCATCACTACGCCACATTTGGCATTATTACCCAAAAAAAAGAATTTCTCCCTTGTTTGCTCTGCGTAAACAAGGGAGAAATTTTATACTCTGCTACAAGAGCGGCAAGACTCTTACCACAATTTTGAAGGGTACTCACCCCTGGCAATTAAAGCATTAATTTTCGCCACTACATCTGGTTTGTCCTCTTTATAGGTAACGCCAAACCATTGCGAGTTGCAGGTAAGAACCCTCATCGTAGCAGTGCCCGAACCGATAAGGTGATTCACTGCCATAGGGATAAAGAACTCGCTTTTGAGGTTGGTCATATTCTCCTCTTTGGAGAGGAATTCTACAAAGAGTCGGTTGCTATGAGTGAAGTAGTCGGGCGTGAAGCCAAACATATTCATCGACACCGTAGCATTCTCGTCAATCTCCTGCTCTGAGCCTTTGTTGTCGTAGATAACCCTACCGTCTGCAAGGCGTTTGATGCCCAAACGCTCGGTCATACCTGCGAGGTTGCCCTCTGCATCCACCACGCACTCGCCCCTCGATACGGTACCGAAGTCGCTCAGTGTGTTGCAGAGTTTATAGCCCACCATACAGTATTTGCCCTCAGCCTCTGCCGACAGCGAGTTGAGATACTCTGCCATAGTGCGGAAAGCGTCATAGCCGTAGAAGTCATCGGCATTGATAACCGCGAAGGGGGTATTGATAACCTCTGCACCCATCATAATAGCGTGGTTGGTACCCCAGGGTTTAACCCTCTCGGCGGGCACCAAAAAGCCCTCGGGGAGTTTATGGAGTTCCTGATATACGAAATCGACCTCAATTTTACCGCCAAAACGCGAAGCGGGGAATGCTGCCTTAAACGTGTCGGCAAAAGCCTCGCGGATGACGAAAACGACCTTGCCAAAGCCTGCGCGCGCAGCGTCATAGATGGAGTAGTCGATTATAGCCTCTCCCGAAGGACCTACGCCGTCCATCTGTTTGAGGGAGCCGTAGCGCGATGCCATACCTGCGGCAAGCACAAGGAGTGTTGGTTTGCTCATAGTTATAATATATGTGTTATATTGTGTTTTACTCGTTTTCTCTCTCCGCAAAATTACACCTTATTATCAATAATGCAAAATCGAGAAACAAGACAACCTCCGACCGATGTCGGAGGTTGCACATAATTCCTACTTATGACAGAGATTATTTCTTGTAGGCAGCGTTGAGTGCCTCGATAATCTCGGAGGTGATGTTCAGTGCGGGATTGGCGTTGATGATAGGACCGCCGGTGGTGGTGCTCGACAGAACGATGTCGTAGCGGAGGTCGGCATTGAGTTTTGCTACATACTCATATACGCTGTTCACAATCTGGTTGTTGATAACCATCTCCTCCTCGGCGAGTTCATTACCTACCTTCTGAGCCTCCTGCTGGTGCTTTGCGATGCGCTCCTGGATTTTTACCTCCTCGGCTTGGAGTTTCTGCATCTCGGTCTCGGCATTGGCACGAGTGATGAGCACTTTGTTAACTTTGTCCTGCAACTCCACAACCTTGTTTTGGAGTTTGGTGTAGTCCTTCTGGATGGCGTTCTCAGTGGCGGTGAGTTTCTTGGTGGCTGCATCGTATTTAGCCTGGAACTCAGCCTGTTTGTCCTTTGCGAAGTTGTACTCTGCAACTACCTGATCGATGTAGAAGTAGGCGATTTTGCCTGTTGTCTGAGCGGCAGCCTCTGTGCCTTCGGTGGTTGCTGTGGTGTTGTTCTGGTTGTTGCAGGCGGTCATACCAAGAGAGAGCACTGCAACGGCAATCAAAAGTTTTTTCATATAATTTGTATTATTTTTGTTTTTTGAATTCAACTAAAAATCCCTAACGAGTGGCAAATATAATAACAAATTAACAAAAATCACCCATCCCTCGCCCCTAAAAACAACCAAAGGGAGCAATTAGCCCCCTTTGTGTCATTTTTATTGTGTTTACTCCTTACTTGTAGAGTGCCATTATCTCCTCGTAGTCCTTGTTTGTGAATGTATAGGTATGCTTCGCTATACAATTTTGTTCGCCCTTATAAGCAATATCCCAATTTTCGGCATCGCGAACATCACAATCAATGACCTTGCCCTTGAAAGTATGACTTACACCTCCTCTAAAATTGAATGTTATGGTAGCTGTTTGATGAGAGGTCGTTGGCTGAGAATAAAGATCATACCAAGCCCAAAACGAACTGGGAGTGATTCTTGTGCAGGCTATGGGACCCACAGGTGTTTTTACTCCTTCCTTTGCATCGTAGGTGCTTGGCACAACCACAACAACCTCAAAGGAGTGAGCTGTCTGATTATCCACGTACCAAGTACCCATAAATTCGTACTGACCACCCTCATAAGGTGCAGAGCAACTATTCAATAGCACTATAATTAGCGAAACAATAAAAAGACTTATTTTTCTCATCATACCAAAGTCTATTATCGCATCAGTAACTCCCGCTGGCATATTGGCTAATCTATTGTATTTCATAGTTCACAAGTATTTACTCTGGTTTATAGGCGTTGTAAAAATCGATCAATTCATCAATCATCGCATCAGTAACTCCTAAGGGTTTATTGGCTTTTAATTTCGTTCGAATATCATTGAGTGTCTCCGAAGTATTTACAATAGTATTTAGTGTCTCGGGGGTATAACCAGTAATACTATCGTTTGGATAATTTATATTTTGTCCTTTTTTTATTCGCTGATTCCAATCGTCATACAAGTCAATAAACAGACTGGAATACTTGGAATTGGAATTAGAATTCCAATTCCAAGCGCCCTCTATTCCTATCGTAAAAGTTTTACAATAATCTTCAAAAGAAAAAGACTCCATATCATACTTACCAAGTTCCCCATATTCAAGATAAGTAAGATATCCCTGAATAAACTCCGACCAGCTTTCTTTTATGAAACTATCTGTCGCATTGTACGAAACCAATGTTTTGGTGCTATACATGTTAGCATGCCCCATTTCATGGACTGCTGTTGAGAAAAGAAGCTCTGTACTGTAAGCAACTCCTTCTAAATCCTTGCAATAAATCCAAATATCCCCCGTTATTCCAAACGAAACGGATGGACTAAAATATCCCATCCACCCCTGCTCATGAGCCTTGTTGTGCATATAACATATCTTCAAATTACCCGTAGATGGGGGCTCTTGCTGATGAATACCTCCTCTATTCCCATAAAAGTACCTATATGCTGCTCTATTTATTGTGGCAAAGTTTTTATCCTTTGGCATTGTTAAGCCACTAATATCCAAACTCCACCCTCCAGAAGTTTCAGGCCCATTTGTGATGGCTTGATCAAGATTCCCGTCTCTAATATCGTATTTATTGCTGCGTTCCCAGTAAATATAATATGTGTATCTATTTAAAGAATTGCGAACAATTAAATACTCTCCATTTTCGTCCGTATAAGCAGATTTGGTCGAATACCAATTTTTACATTTGATTTTTGCGCCAGCCACAGGAACATATTCCCCTATCCAACTATCATAGACTCTGATTTGTCCCCCAAAACTATATGACGCCCTTGTTGTGCCATCGCTGCGAGTAGCCACAGCATCACACTCATACTCGTTGCCCGTCAGTTCAAAAGATTTCTTAACAATGGCATTGATAAACGAGGGCGAAAGCGTGCGGGTATAGTCGGTGAGTTCATCGGGGATATACAGCTCCTCCAAAATCTCATACTCGCACACCTCGGGGATTGGGTGACCTACGGGAATGGAAACATAGTAGTAGGTTGGTACACCCTCTGGCAGCGATGGGTCGTGGTAATACCTACCGCTCGAAACCACCTCATAATCGAGAGGGTGATCGTAGAAATCAAGTGAAGAGTCCGACCATAGCATAGCATCTAATTCATCAACGTTCTTGGGTTTGAATTTGACGTAAAGGTGCGTAGGTTGGATATCTTCTACCGAGAAACCACTGCGACTCTCGGCAGGCAACAGATTGAGAGCTCTGCGCATATTCTCCAACGAGTAGGGATTTTCCAGTTTCCTGCCAAGTTGCATCATCCCGTCACTTGGAACAAACTCCTCTTGTTGTTCCGCAATTGGTGGAACTTCGGGTTGCGCAAGGTCAATCGGCAATTCGTTTTGGCACGAAACTATGAGGCTCAATATGCCAACAACAATTAGTGTTTTTCTTTTCATAACTCATCGGTTTTGGAGAAAACTAAGATTTATCGTTACAAATGTAACATTAATGCTATAAAAATCCAAACGGCGACAATCACAACTTACAAAATGGTACTAAAATTTAATATTTGCAATTGTACGATACTTTTATGACAAAGAAATGCGCATTGTTTGACTTGTTTCTCGACTCTTTTTATTAACTTTGTACGATAAAACGCACATAAATTTTGAAACTTCCAAGATTATGTTTGACTATTTGAGAGGCTTGTTGGCAGAACTGACTCCCACCTACGCAGTTGTGGAGTGCGGAGGAGTAGGATATATCGTTACCATTTCGCTCCAAACCTACACGCAGTTGGAGGGCAGAGAGGAGGCTATGGTCTATGTTCATCACGTTGTGCGCGAGGATGCCGAGATACTCTACGGCTTTGCCGACCGTGCAGAGAGGGACGTTTTCCGTCTGCTGATTGGTGTCTCGGGCGTGGGCGGTGGTACGGCACGAATGATTCTTTCGACCTACACCCCCTCGGAACTATCGAACATCATCACCTCCGAGAATGCCGTACTGCTCAAAAACGTCAAGGGCTTAGGTCTGAAAACGGCTCAGAAAATCATCGTAGAGATTAAGGACAAGATGGTTGGTATCGAGGGTAGCAGCAAGGTAGCTCAGAAGGAGATTTTGGGCAATATGTCTGCCGGCTCGGAGAACTACTCGGAGGCGTTGCAGGCACTGACGATGCTCGGCTTTGGCAAGGCTGCCTCCGAAAAGGTACTGCGCAAGGTGCTCAAAGAGAATCCCACAGCCGAAGTGGAGGCTCTCATCCGCCTATCTCTCAAACAATTATAGAACAAACTCCAAGCAACAACTAAACATATGACACGCAAAATAATCGACAAGGGCAAGACACTCTTTGGCAACCTCAAAAGACGCATCACGCCCGCCTTTTTGGTAACGCTTGCAATGGCACTGATTTTTTGGTATAGTGGCAAGTTACAATATACTTACACTGCCGAGGTACCAGTGAGTGTGGTTATTGACGGCGAACGCCACCGTGTGACGTGTGTTGTAGAGGGTACGGGGCACAACATTGTGTCGGCTCGTTACTTCAAACGTAAAACCATCAAAGTCCGTACGGGCGAGGTGGATATGATTCCTGTCGATGGCGTATCTGACACTTACGAGGTCACTCCTGCTTCGTTGCAACATCTCATATCGGTGCGCAACCCCAGCCTCAAAGTACTCTCGGTTAGTCATCTACCCTACATACGCATCTCAACCGAATAGAATCACACACGACCTATGAGGCGAGTTGCAGTGACGGGAGGCATTGGCAGTGGCAAGAGCACGGTTTGTAAGGCTCTTGCGGCTCTCTCGGGTGCGCCAATCTACGATTCGGACAGCAGGGCAAAGGAGATTATGGCTACCCACCCCGAGGTGCGCCAAGAACTCGTGGGGCTCTTTGGCGAGGAGGTTTTTGCCGAGGGGGTGCTCAATCGTGCGCTTATCTCTTCGCGAGTATTTGGCAACCCACCTATGCTCGAAAGGCTCAATGCCATTGTCCACCCGCGTGTGGTGGCAGACTTCGAAGAGTGGGCAGAGAGCCAAAGCAGTAGTTATGTCATATTGGAGAGTGCGTTGCTCTTTACCTCTCCTCTTGTGGGACACTACGACTTGGCGGTGGTGGTAGATGCACCGTTGGAGATGCGTGTGGAACGTTGCGTCGGGCGTGACGGGACTACACCCGAGGAGGTGCGCCGCCGCATAGAGAGCCAGATGAGTGCCGACAAGATGCGCCAGAGGGCAGATATCGTTGTGGAGGCAGACGGCAGAGATTTGCGCCCCGCAGTGGAGGAGATAGACCGAATAATGAGCACAAAGTGATGAAACACCCTATCCCATACCGCAAAGTGATGTCGATACTGAACGTCACCCCCGACTCGTTCTATGCCGCAAGTCGCAACGAGAGCGATGAGGCCATACGTCAGAGCGTGGAGCGTATGGTGGCAGAGGGAGCGGATATTATAGACATTGGTGGCTACTCCACCCGACCGGGGGCTACGGATGTCCCCACCGAGGAGGAGATTGCAAGGGTGCTTGCAGGCGTGCGTATCGCAAGGGAGGTAGCACCCAATATAACCATTTCGATAGACACTTTCCGTAGCGAGGTCGCCGAAGCGGTGCTCTCGCAGTATGAGAATATAATCATAAACGATGTGACGGCTGGCGAGCGTGACGGGCGTATGGCGGAGGTTGTCGCCAAGTGGGAGGCTCCGATGGTGGTTATGCACTCGCGCGGCACACCCCAGACTATGCAGTCGCTCACACACTATGCAGACGTTGTGGAGGAGGTCAGGGACTACCTCGTAAGGCGTGCCGAGTGGCTTACTGCCAAGGGCGTAAAGGAGATAATCCTCGACCCTGGCATAGGCTTCGCCAAGACCGAGGAGCAGAACTTTGCGCTCTTGGCGGGCTTGGAGCGTATAGCCTCTCTCGGCTATCCTGTTTTGGCGGGTATTTCGCGCAAGAGTTTTATGTGTCGCACACTCGACATCGCCCCCGCCGAGGCTCTCGAAGCGACCACAGCCCTCCATTGGGCGTGCTTGGAGCGCGGAGCAGCCATATTGCGTGTTCACGACACACTCGCCGCACGACAGACCATCACATTGTATGAAAAACTCTACCGACTATGAGTAAAGAGATAATAAGAATCGAAAATCTCCACAAACACTACGGCTCCTTCGAGGTGCTCAGGGGTGTATCGCTCTCTATCGCCGAGGGCGAGGTTGTGGCTATCGTGGGACCAAGCGGTGCAGGCAAGACCACCCTGCTGCACGTTATGGGCGCACTCTCGGAGTTCGATGGCGGCTCAGTGGTGGTCGATGGTGTGGATGTGGGCACCCTTACGGGCGATGCCGCAGCCGATTTCCGCTCTCGGAAGGTGGGATTGGTGTTTCAGTTCCACCACCTATTGCCCGAGTTTACCGCCTTGGAGAATGTATGCCTACCCGCCTATATTGCAGGACGCGACAAGGCGGAGGTGGAGCAACGGGCGAAAGAGTTGCTCGCCATTGTGGGGCTCTCGGAGCGCTTGGAGCATAAACCTTCGGCACTTTCGGGTGGCGAGCAGCAACGTGTGGCTATCGCTCGTGCGCTTATCAACTCGCCCCGCATACTGCTTGCCGATGAGCCTTCGGGCAACCTCGACACAATCAACCGCACCGAAATCCACAACCTCTTCTTCGAGTTAAGAGAGAAGTTGGGACTTACGGTGGTGGTCGTCACCCACGATGAGTCGCTCGCCCGAATGAGCGACAGGAAATTGACCATCGTAGATGGAGAGTTGACGAAAAAATGATTTTTTCGTCTAAAATGCTCACGCTCGGCATATAAAACAAGTTTTATCTGCCCTCGCTTAATCGCATTTGCGAGAGTTGAAAGTTTTCCGAAGTAATTTTGAATTTTGAATTTTGAACCCTGAATTAAAAGAACTGCTCGAAGAGTTGTGGCTACGCTACGACAATCCCGATTTTATCGAGCCCGACCCCATATCCATACCCCACTCGTTCTCTTCGCAAAAGGATTGCGAGGTGAGTGGCTTTTTGGCTGCCACCATTGCGTGGGGCAACCGCAAAGCAATAGTCAAGAGTGCCAATCGTATGATGGACTACTTAGACCGCCGCCCCTACGATTTTATCGTGGGTGCATCGGAGGGCGAGATGGAGGCACTGAGGGGTTACGTTCACCGCACCTTCAATGGCGAAGACCTCGTGTGCTTCGTGGAGGCTCTGAGGCGTATCTGCCGCACCTATGGCTCGCTTGGCGAATGGTTCGAGGGTGCGTGGGAGCGCACGGGCGATATGCGCAAGGTGCTTGCCGAGTTCCGCCACGAGTTTTTCGACTTTCCCCACCCTGGGCGTAGCGAGAAACACCTCTCGTCAATCGCCAAAGGAGCGGCTTGCAAAAGGCTCAATATGTACCTTAGGTGGATGGTGCGCCAAGACTCTCACGGGGTTGATTTCGGCTTCTGGAAACGCATTCCCGCCTCGGCTCTCTACCTACCTTTGGACCTCCACTCGGGCAACATCTCGCGCGAGTTGGGCATCCTCACACGCAAGCAGAACGACTGGAAGGCTGTGGAGGAGGTAATGACGCACCTCAGGGAGGCAGACCCTACCGACCCCGTAAAGTATGACTACGCACTCTTTGGCGTAGGCATAAACAAGGGGTTATGAATTGAGAATTGAGAATTGAGAATTGAGAATTGAGGCAAATCGCGAGTCGAGCGAGAGCAGAGGCTGCTTGCACGCCATACTGAGCGGGAGCATTTTAGAGCACGCGAAGCGCGGTCAATTGATAATTCCCATATCTCTCATAACTCCCATTTTTCCCATTAGCCTTAGGACTATTGACGTTAGACGTTAGACAAGAAAAGAATATGTCACGCGACTTCACATTCAAGAGATTTTCCGTCAGCCAGATGCGCTCGGCGATGAAGGTGGGCACCGATGGGGTGCTGCTGGGGGCGTGGGCTCATTTCACACCCGAACATAGGCGCATACTCGATGTGGGTACGGGAACGGGGCTTATTGCACTTATGGCGGCACAGCGCACCGAGGAGTGGGATGCCGAGGTGGTGGCTGTGGAGATTGACGCCCCGAGTGCCGAGGACGCAAGGGAGAATTTTGCGCACTCGGAGTGGACCGAAAGGTTGTCGCTTGTGGAGTGTGCCATTCAGGAGTTCTGCCCCGAAGAGAGGTTCGATCACATAATATCCAACCCGCCCTACTTTGTGGATTCGCTACTCTCGCCCGATGCCTCGCGCACCGCAGCACGACATACCACCTCGCTCACTTTCGAGGAGTTGGCTCGCTCGGCGGCACGACTGCTAAACCCTAAGGGGGCACTGAGCCTTGTGCTACCCTACGATGCGGTGGGCGATATTACTCTTGCGGCTGCTCGCGCAGGATTGTTCCTTGTGCGCAGAGAAGATGTTAGGAGCAAACCAACCTCTGCCCCATTGCGCTCACTCTTGGAGTTCGGCTTCGAGCCACGCCCTACCCTGCGCACCGCCCTTACGATACATATTAGCGGTGGCGACTACTCCGAGGAGTACCGCACCCTCACAAAGGATTTCTATCTAAAATTTTAGAGAGTGTTTGAAATTCAAACACTCTCTAAAATTTTAGGTCTAACGTCTAACGCCAATAGTCCTAAGGCTTATAAGACTTATAGGACTTATAGGACTTATAGGAGTGATGAGATATTTATCTCATTTCTCCCATCCGCTCAAACCTCACGGGTATCTTTTTTAATACCCGCGAAGTAGGTGGACTTTGAATTTTGAATTTTGAATTTTGAATTTTGAATTCTCAATTCTCAATTCTCAATTTTCAGTGCCTCTGTCGTTCCCAGACTTCGAGGTCTTTTGGGGTGCCGTCTTCGAGGGTAAAGCGCACAGCAGTGCGCACCGAGTGGAATCCATTGCAGCCTGCCGCTCCGGGGTTGATGTTGAGCACTCCAAGACGTTTGTCGTAGCCCACCTTTAAGATATGGCTATGACCGCAGACAAAAATGGTGGGGCGCAAGGAGCAAATCTTGGCATACACCTCCCTAAGGTAGCGACCGCCATAGAAGCCTATATGTGTCATAAGGATGCGGACACCCTCCCGCTCGAAGCACTGCCATTCGGGATAGGTAAGCCTCATTCGGTAGTCGTCAATGTTGCCATAGACCGCCACCACACTCTTGCCGAGCGAGCGCAAAGCCTCGGCGCACTCCTCGCTACCGATGTCACCCGCACACCACACCTCATCGACCTCCGAGAGAAATTCCCTCAGTGGCGCGTCCAAAGTGCCGTGCAGGTCGGATATGATTCCTATACGCAAAATTTTGAACTCAAAAATTTAGAAAGGCATATCATCTATGGGCATACCCGAGTACGAGGGTTCCTCGGTGGGCATAGGGGGCATATCGGCTATGGGAGCAGAAGCCTCGGGTTGCTTGCGGGCGAGTTTCCAAGCCCTTGCCTCGGTATACCATCTGCCATTATACTCCCTCGATTCGAGGTTGATGGACACCTCAACATGTTCGCCAGGTGTGAGAGCCGCAGCCTCCTGAGCCTTATCGCCCCAAAAACCTACGCACAACTTGCGGTTGAACTCATCGGGCAACTCAAAAACCACCTCTTGTTTTGTCCACTCGCCGCGTGCACTCGTGCCCTTAACTACGGGCAGCACCTTATAAACCAATCCTACAAATTCCATTCTGCAAAAAACTTTTTGTATTTTTATTCTTTAATGTTTGATTATTCGTTGTTTCTCCTCGCCCACGAGCGATAGTTTCTTCTCCACGCCTGCGTTATAGTTGCCCAAAGTGCCATCGGCGTGTATTACTCTATGGCAGGGTATAAGTATCGCCACAGGGTTGGCACTCACAGCATTACCCACCGAGCGGTACGCCTTCGTATAGCCCGTTGTGGCAGCAATGTCGGCATAGGATACCGTTATGCCATAGGGCACCCTCAGTACCTCTCGCCACACCTTACGCTCGAAGGGCGTACCCTCCAAATAGAGCGTCAGCGAACTCTCGCCCTTACCCTCAATAATTTTTACCATAGCCTTATGCGAAGCCTCTACGCGCTCTTCCAAGCGGGCTCCACGCATCTCGGCACGCAGTTCGTCCAAAACCTCCTCCCTCTCATCAGCAAATGCCACACGGCACACGCCCTTACTACTCGAAGCAATAAGCAAGTCGCCATAGGAGGTCTTGTGGAATGAGTAGCATATCCTCTTGTCCTTCATACGCTGGAAGCCAAGCGGACGGATGGTTATCTCGGTACTCTTGCGGGGTAGAGAATTGCCGTATGCCCACAGGTAGAGCGATGCCACCGAGCAGTAGGGCGAAAAGAGCCTGCGATAGTGCTCCATACGCCTCGGAGTTAGTTTGTGCTCGCCATAGAGGGTGGCGATGGCACGCCTCAGTATGAGGTCGCCCGAAGAGAGAATGTTCTCCCTGCCAAGCGAGAACATCAAGAGCATCTCCGCACTCCACACCCCTACTCCATCGAGCGTTATGAGTTTGCGAATAGCCTGCTTATCGCTGAGACTACGGAGTTTATCTTCGCCAAACTCGCCCTCGGCAAACCTTCTTGCAGCACCGACAATCCAGCGAGCCTTGCGAAGGGGTAGTCCCACACTTTGCAGTCCCTCCTCGCCCAGCGCAACAATAGCCTCAGGAGCAACCTCTCCCGCACTTCTCACAATGCGTTCATAGGTGCGCTCAGCAACCGAGGTAGCAATCTGCTGGCTTACGATATTTCTCACAAGTGTGGGAAAGAGTGGCAAGTCGGTCTGGCGTTCGATATATCCGAAACGCTCCACGAGTTGAGCCATACGCTGGTCGGCAGCAGCCAGATGCTGCACCTTGTCGATAAAAGGAAAAAGTGAGTTCATAGCCCGAGCGAGTTAGTTGCCTTACAAAGGTAGTAATTTTCGGTTGAAATTCAATCGAAAATTACTACCTTTGTTCGATAATTAAAAACACAACAGCAGAATGGCAAACGGCAACCTAAGATATATGCTCCGAAACCTCGGCAAGCGTCATCGCATAAGCATTACGGATGAGGCGGGCAAAGAGGTGTGGTATTCGTTCTCGACGGCACTCAAAACTCTTCTCTACTCGCTCTTGGCGGTAGTTGTAGTCTTTGTGGCTTCGCTCTTGGTGGCAGCCTACACCAAAGTACTCGACATTGTTCCTGGGTATGATGGCATAACCTCGCGCGAGAGGATGATTGAGAACATCATACGCCTCGACTCGCTCGAAAGAGAACTTGGCTATATGCAGGTCTATGCCGAGAATGTGGCTCAGATTATGGAGGGACGCTCGCCCGTTGTTCGCACCCTCTCACCCACCTCCGAGGATAAAATAACATCAAACAAAGAGGTGGTAACACCCTCCGAACTCGACTCACTGTTGAGAGAAGAGTTGGAGGGCAAAGGGCGTTATGGACTCAACACCCGCCCCGAACGTCAGAAGATTACCAATGCCGAGATACTGCGCCCCGTAGAGGCTAAGGTTGTGGAGGCTTTTGCCCCCGCCTCGGGTCGCTATGGCACAAGGCTCGCAGTGGAGAATATCCAGCAGGTGTGCGCCGTTCAGGAGGGTACGGTGGTACTCACAACCCTCGAACCCGAGGGCTACACCATCCAAATTCAGCACTCCTCCAACTTCCTCTCCACCTATCGAGGACTCGGACAAGCCCACAAACAGCAGGGCGAGCGTGTGGAGGCTGGCGAGGCTATTGGCTCAACGTGGATGGAGGAGAGTGGCGACTCGCAAGCCACGGCAGAGATGGAAATACAGTTTTGGTTTGACGGCAATGCCGTAGACCCCGAAAATTATATCAGGTTTTAGGTTACACTATGATTAGAAAACAAAGACTTGCACTGCTCGGCTCTACGGGCTCCATAGGCACACAAACGCTCGACATTGTGCGCCGCCGCCCCGAAGAGTTTGAGGTTACCACCCTCACGGCTGGTTCCCGTTGGGAGAAACTTGTGGAGCAGGCACTCGAATTCAAGCCCGACAGCGTGGTCATAGCCAACGAGAAACACTATGAGGCTGTGCGTAATGCCTTGGCTTCGGAACCCATAAAGGTCTATGCAGGTAGCGATGCACTCTCGCAGGTTGTTGAGGGTGGCGAGGTTGATACGGTTGTCAATGCCCTTGTAGGTTATGCAGGTATGTTGCCTTCGCTGGCGGCAGTGATGGCTTCCAAACGACTTGCACTTGCCAACAAGGAGAGCCTTGTGGTGGCAGGCGAGCATATTATGCGCGAGGCGGCAGAGCGCAATGTCCCCATCCTGCCCATCGACTCCGAGCACTCGGCAATCTTCCAATGCTTGGTGGGTGAGACCTCGCCCGTAAGGCGTGTTATCATCACCGCCAGCGGAGGTCCTTTTTTGCGCACCCCTGCCGAAAGGTTGGCAGAGGTCACCGTAGAGCAGGCATTGGCACACCCCAATTGGACTATGGGTGCAAAGATTACCATCGACTCCTCAACTCTGGTCAACAAGGGCTTTGAGGTCATTGAGGCTAAGTGGCTTTTTGGCTTAAAGCCCGAACAGATAGACGTTTTGGTTCATCCACAGAGCATTGTGCACTCAATGGTGGAGTTCGATGACGGAGCCATCAAGGCGCAACTCGGCACTCCCGATATGCACTTACCTATTCAGTATGCTCTGCGTTTCCCCGAGCGTGGCGAGTTGGGCGAGGATAGGCTCTCCTTCGAGAAATTGGCAACGCTCACCTTCGAAAAACCCGACTTGTTGCGCTTTCCTCTCTTGCAGACCGCCTACGACTGTTTGCGCAAGGGTGGCAATAGTTGTTGTGTGATGAACGGCGCAAATGAGGTGGCTGTGGCTGCATTTTTGCGTGGCGAGATAAAATATACCGACATTCAGCGCGTTATTATAGGGACTCTCGAAAGAGCTCAATTTGTTGCCGCTCCCTCGATTGAAGACTATGCAGCCTCCAACGAGGAGTCGCGCCGAATTGCCCACGAGATAATTCAAAATTCAAAATTCAAAATTCAAAATTAATGCGCCGCAGGCGCACCATAACTCTCAATTCTCAACTCTTAACTCTCAATTCAGACTATGGATGTAGTAATCAAGATATTGCAGTTTATTTGCTCGTTCACACTGCTGGTGTTGGTGCACGAGTTGGGACACCTGATGTTTGGTAAACTCTTTGGCGTAAGAGTCGAGGAGTTCCGCATATTCTTCGGCAAGCCTTGGATAAAGTGGCGCTGGGGCGAGACGGAATACGGTATAGGCTGGTTGCCCTTTGGCGGCTACGCCAAACTTGCGGGTATGGTAGACGAGAGTATGGACACCAAAAACCTCGCGAGTGAGCCCCAACCCTGGGAGTTCCGCTCCAAACCCGCCTGGCAGAGGCTCATTATCATCCTGGGAGGTGTGATGATGAATGTTGTTATGGCTTTTGGCATCTATGTGGGCACAAGCCTTGCGTGGGGCGACAAATATATCTCCAACAGCGAAATGCCCTACGGCTATGTGTATAGCGACTACGCCAAGCAGTTGGGTTTCGAGGATGGCGACAAAATCATCTCCATCGGTGGCGAACCCATAGAGGACTACGCCAAAATATTCTCCGCGCTGCTCATCGAGAACGACAAGACGACCATTGTGGAACGTGATGGCGAGAAGGTAACCATCGAGATACCTGTGCAGAGTGTTATGGAACTCTCCGAGCAGACCGACTTCCTTGCGCCCCGAGTACCCTTCGAGGTGGCAAGCGTTGTGGAAAATATGGGTGCCGCAGCAGCAGGCATAGAGGTTGGCGACAGAGTTATCGGTGTTGATGGCGTGCCTATGAGTTACTACGACCAGATAGCACCCGCACTTGCTGCCGCCAAGAGCGACTCGGTGATGCTTACCTTGCTGAGTGGTTGCTTGGCACACGATGTTATGGTGGCTGTCAATGCCGAGGGACAGATTGGTGTGGGACTCTCCTCGGAGAGTATTCCCGTCAAGACTCGCACCTACAACTTCTGGCAAGCCATACCTCGCGGTGGAGAGCGGGTAGTAGAAGAGATGGGCGACTATTGGAAACAGCTGAAAATGATTGTCCAGCCCAAGACAGAGATGTACAAGGCTCTGGGCGGTCCTATATCCATCGGCGGTATCTTCCCCAATGAGTGGAATTGGCAGAACTTCTGGAAGATTACGGCTCTGCTGTCGGTTATCTTGGCTGTTATGAACGTACTGCCCATTCCCGCACTCGATGGTGGTCACGCCCTGTTCATCCTCATTGAGATGATTACAGGTCGTCGCCCGAGCGACAAAGTCCTCATCGTTGCCCAAGCGATAGGTATGGGGCTGCTATTCCTCTTGATGTTCTATGCGACTTTCAACGATATAGCAAGGTTATTCTAAGAAGATTAAGGACTTTAAGGGCATTAAAGCCCGTAAAGATGTGATAGGGCAAACCTCCTCTGTCGCTATGCGACATCTCCCCCTGAGTTAGAGGGAGAGCGGTTATGCGTAGTGGTCGGAAGTGCTGTGACAAACTCAATACCCCACAACCACATCCCTCTCCTGTGTCAGGGGAGGGTGCAGAAGGCGGGAGAGGTCAGTTAAGTTTTCGGGCTCGGCTTTCTGCCGAGCCCGCGACTTTTGACATTAGACCTTAGACGTTAGACAAAAAAAGAGGGCGTTGCCCTCTTTTTTCTATCCCTCGTAGTTGCTGATTTTATCTATACGTCCGATGTGGCGTCCGCCCTCGAACTCTGCCTCAAACCAAGCGTCCACAATAGCCTTGCCCATCTCCAAGCCTATGAGTCTTGCACCCATAGCCAAGACGTTGGCATCGTTGTGATTGCGCGATAGGCGTGCCGAGAGTGGCTCTGAGCAGAGCGCACACCTCACACCCTTTACCTTGTTGGCAGCAATCGAAATGCCTATGCCGCTGCCGCAAATCACAACGCCCCTTTCGCACTCTCCCCGAGCCACAGCCTCACCAACAGCAATACCATGGTCGGGGTAGTCGGCTCTCTCGGTTGAGTAGCAACCTTTGTCCACTACTTCGTGACCTTTCTGGGCGAGATAGGCTTTAATCTCCTCTTTGAACAAAAATGCTGCGTGGTCGCAGCCGATAGCAATTTTCATATTCGGTGTCCGTTTTTAGATTATAGTTTTTCAAGTATTTCCACAAAGGCTGTGAAGTCGGTATGCTCCGTCACGAACTTCTCGAACGAGTCGGCATCGCACCCCTTCTCGGGCGTGTCGCTGACCATCTTCATAACGAGTGCTGGCACACCCCTTTGGGCAGCAATCTGACACACTGCCGTAGCCTCCATATCGAACAGCGCACGAGGAGTGCCGAAACGCTCCTTTATCTCCTCAATCATCGCCTTGCCCACAAAACTATCGCCCGTATAGATTGTTGCATCGTCTGTGCCGAGCAGAGGATAGGGGTCGGTAAGGAAACTAACGCCATCCAAACCCTCGGGAACGTGCGCATCGTGGTAGCGGGCTGCAGAAGGGCACACAACATCGCCCGTAGAGAACTCCTTGCTGGCGGCAGCATAGCCCACAACTGCCACAAGGTCGAACTTCTCCTCATCCATTGCAAGGGCTGTGGCGGCTGCGGCATAGACCTTACCGACATAGCCTCGGCGGATGGTGTAGGCGTTAAGGAGTGGATTGGGGTAATCATTCAAGGCGGCGAGCATATTCTCTCTCTCGGACGCCATAGGGGTTATGATAAGTATGTTTTTCATCGCGCCACTCTATTTGTTAAGTAATTGCTCCAAGAGGTCGCCATACTCCCTGAGGGCGGCGTTGCTCTCCTCGATATTGTAGAACTCGGGGTTGCCACACTGCACAACCGTCAGTCCGGGAACATCGGCGGCAGTCCTAAGGTCTGCCTGCGTGCGGCACACCTCCAACACAGCCTCCATAACCTTACGCTGGGGCGTGAAACCCTTGACTACAAGATAGAAGCCCGTCTTGCAACCCATAGGTGCGAAGGATACGACCTTGTTGCCGAGCCTCTCACGCAGGTAGTGCGCCATAAGGTGCTCGATGGTGTGAATAGCCTCGGGCGAGAGGTACTGCTTTTCGCGTGGTGCGCGGAAACGCATATCGTAGGAGTTTATGGGGTAGAACCCAAGTGCGGTGTACTGCGAACGGAGGTAGAACCCGCGGTCGAGCGTTGTGTGGTCCACCGCGAAAGATGCAACTTTACTCTTCATATTATTTTGATTTATATTCTCTAACTAAAAAACGCTATAAATGATACTCAATTTTCTGCCCTTTTTGCCGACTTGCGCCAAACAAGGATGCCGTTGATGGAGTTGATGGTATACATCGAGTATTTGATGAGCATCAGTCCGCCAAGCATCTCGCCCTCTGCCATAACAACTGCCCACAGCACCACATTGAGCAGGTTGCCCGCCAGCCAGAAGAACCACTGTTGCCAAAAGGTCAAGGTCATAAGAATCTGTCCTACAATAAATACGGTCGTCACAAAGCCATCTTTCAGGGGCTGTGCGGCATCCGTAAAGCGGCTCAATAGGTAGCCCAAAAGGAGCGTTCCTACGACGGTGCAGAGCACTGCCACAAGGATTTGCACGGGGCGCATAGAGCGCGACTGCACCTTCGACTTTTCGCCCTCCTCTTTGCGGTGGCTCCACATCCACCACCCCACAAACTGCATCGGCAGATAGTAGAGCGCATTGAGTGCCGCTTGCCCGTAGTTGCTTGTTTTGTAGGCAATTATGGCGTAGAGTGTAACATTTACAGCACCAAAAAGGAAGTTCCAAATGCTGCGCTTGGCACTCAGTACCGTACCCGTAACACCCATTAGGAGAGCCACCGTGCCAAGCAACTCGAATTGCCCCTTTATGAGCGAATAGGCGAGTGCTGAACCCACGGTGCAGACAATGATAAATATGTCGAAAGGTCGAAGTGTGGTGGTTTTTTTCATAGTTCTTGTTTTGCTGATGTAGCCTTACAACCCACAAAGATAACACAAAAAGCAAATAATTTTGAATTTTGAATTTTGAATTTTGAATTTGATAGTATCTTTGCGGGCAAATAAACAACTTCTAACACAAACTTGATTTTGCTATGGCAGCAACCCAAAAAGCACAAACAAAGAGTCAGAAAGGCGCTAAGTTTTCGTTTGATTTCCAGCCACGATTATTTACCTCAATGAAAGGCTACAACAAGGAGCGTTTCTCGAAGGACCTTATGGCGGGTATTATTGTAGGTATCGTAGCCATTCCATTGGCTATTGCATTCGGTATTGCTTCGGGCGTGGGTCCCACCGAGGGTCTTGTAACCGCCATCATCGCCGGTTTCCTCATCTCAGCATTGGGCGGTACGAATGTACAGATTGGCGGACCTACGGGTGCGTTTATCGTCATCGTCTATGGCATCATCCAGCAATTCGGACTTGCAGGTTTGGCTATTGCTACGGTTATGGCGGGCGTTATGCAGGTGCTGATGGGTGTCTTCAAACTCGGTAGCGTCATCAAGTTTATGCCCTACCCCATCATTGTCGGTTTTACGGGCGGTATCGCTATCACGATTTTCTCCACCCAGATGAACGACCTCTTCGGTATGGGAATAGAGAGCGTGCCCGCAAACTTCATTGATAAGTGGGCTTGCTATTTCGAGAATATAGACAAAATCAATTGGTGGGCATTTGCAGTGGGTATTGTGAGCATACTGATTATTGCCTACACCCCCAAATTCTCCAAGAAAATTCCCGGCTCGCTGCTTGCGATTGTGGTGATGACCGTTGTATGCTGGCTCCTAAGGGAGTATGCGGGTGTCGACTCCATCAAGACCATCGGCGACCTCTACACGCTGCCCAAGGGCTTGCCTTCGTTCCGCGTGCCCGCACTTGCCGAGGGCGAAACATTCTTCTCTACGGCTCAGGCAGTGCTTCCCGCAGCCTTCACTATCGCTATGCTGGGTGCCATTGAGAGTCTGCTGTCGGCAATGGTAGCAGACGGTGTAGTGGGCGACCGCCACAACTCCAACACCGAACTTGTAGGTAATGGTGTGGCAAATATCATCGCTCCTTTCTTTGGCGGTATCCCCGCAACAGGTGCTATTGCCCGCACAATGGCAAACATCAACAACGGAGGTCGCACTCCCGTTGCAGGTATTGTTCACACCATCGTTCTGCTCTTGGTACTTCTCTTCTTGGGCGGCTTGGTGGGTATGATTCCTATGCCCTGCTTGGCAGGTGTGCTGATTGTGGTGTCATACAATATGAGTGGCTGGCGCACCATACGCTCTATGTGCCGTCAGTCGAGGGGCGACATTGCCGTTCTGTTCCTCACACTGCTGCTGACCGTCATCTTCGACCTTACGATTGCTATCGAGGTAGGTCTTATCTTGGCTGTGGTGCTCTTTATGAAACGTGTTATGGAGAGTGTCAACATCTCGGTTGTCGAGAAGGAGATGTCGCTCAATAGCGGTGGCGAGTTGGACGAGAAGATTTCGCTTCCTGCCCACACCGAGGTATACGAGATTGAGGGTCCCTTCTTCTTTGGTGTGGCAAACCGCTTCGAGGAGTTGCAGCGCAACCGCAAGAGCCAACCCATCCGTATTATCCGTATGCGCCGCGTAAACTTTATTGATGCTACGGGTATCCACAACCTCGAAATCTTCATCGAGTCGGCACTCAAAGAGGGACAAACAATCATCCTTTCGGGTGTAAATAGTGATGTTTATGAGTCTCTCGTTCACGGAGGCATTGTGGCTATGGTGGGCGAGCAGAACGTCCTCGATCACATCAACAAGGCCCTCGCAAGGGCTGAGGAACTCAGCAAAAATATCTAACATTCTCTTTTACTACGGGCGCAGAGCTTCTGTGCCCGTAGTTTTTTGTCTAACGTCTAATGTCCAACGTCTAACCGACCTAAGTCCTATATATGAAACGATACTTTGCCCTTTTGGTTTGCGTGCTGGTGGCAACATTGAGCCTCGGGGCGCAGAATTTTGACCGATATTTTGCCGACCGCACACTGCGTGTGGACCTCATCTTCTCGGGCGATGCCCAAGAGCAGAATGTCACGCTACACAGCCTCGCCTCGTGGGGTGGCTGGGCAGGCAGACGTCTGAATCTCAACGAAGTACCCCTCAGGGGCGATGGCGAACTTTCGCTCACAGACGAGGCTACGGGAGAGGTAATCTATCGCACTACGTTCTCTTCGCTCTTTCAGGAGTGGCTCTCGATGGAGGAGGCTCAGAACACCTCGCGAGCCTACGAGTTTACCATCCTCGCGCCCCTACCCCTCGCACCCGCCACCCTGCGTGTGGTACTCTACAATCCCGAACAGCAGGTGGCAGCCGAAATGGTCACAAGGCTCAATCCCTCCGACATACTCATCCGCTCGCTCGATGGTCGTCCCCGCACACCCCACAGCACGATTTTCAGTGGCAACTTCGAGGGCGAGAAGATTGATGTGGCGATAGTTGCCGAGGGCTACACCTCGGAGGAGATGGCACTCTTCCGCGAGGATGCGCTCAAAACAGTGGAGGCTCTCTTCTCTCACGAGCCTTTCGGAGCCCTTAGGGAGCGTTTCAACTTTGTGGCGGTGGAGAGCGCGAGTCCTGAGAGTGGCGTTAGTATTCCTCGCGAGGGCAAGTGGACCGAGAGTGCCGTAAGGAGCCATTTCGACACCTTCTATGCCGACCGCTACCTGACCACAAGTGCCGTATTCCGCATGGCAGACTTGCTGGTGGGCATTCCCTACGAGCACATCATAGTACTCGCCAATACAGACACTTATGGTGGTGGCGGCATCTATAATTCCTACACCCTCACCACAGCCCACCACACACACTTTGCGCCCGTTGTGGTACACGAGTTCGGACATAGTTTTGGCGGCTTGGCGGACGAGTATTTCTACGACACCCCCGACATCGCCTCCAATCCGCTTGTGCAGACCATAGAGCCCTGGCAGCAGAACATCACCAACCTTGCCGACTTCGAGAGCAAATGGGCGGATATGATGCCAGAGGGTGCCGAGATACCCTCCGAGCCGACCAAGAAGGCGGAGCGCAACTATACTGTGGGCGTCTATGAGGGTGCGAACTATATGACCCGAGGGGCATACCGCCCGGCGGTTGTGTGCCGTATGCGCAACAACACCGCCACTGGGTTTTGCCCCGTCTGCCAAAGAGCCCTCGAACGAATGATTCGTTTCTATACCGAATAAACCAAATAAAACGAGTGCACATTGCGAAGGAAATTTCGTGCAAAAAAAGGGAGCGGCTCCGCAGTTTACTTGTAGTAAATGAGGAAGCCGCTCTCTAAAATTTTGGTGCAAAATTTACCCGCAATATGC
This sequence comes from uncultured Alistipes sp., assembly GCA_937911745.1. Lineage (GTDB taxonomy): Bacteria > Bacteroidota > Bacteroidia > Bacteroidales > Rikenellaceae > Tidjanibacter. Next base: position 63,492 of record CALDPX010000072.1, read on the forward strand.
ACTTGCACGTTTTAGTCTATCTTCACAATCCCTTTCTTGGGGTTGAAGGTCAGTTCGGTGCCGCTCGACAGTTCCACCTCGTGCCCCGCGCCCTCGCTCTCGATGCACATAATAGCCTCGTTGGGGTAGTTATCCCAGATGTAGGTCGTGATATACTCGGGGATAATCTCTACGGGGATGGAGTCGTTGCGAAGTTTAATCTTCGTCCACTGACCGCTCGCATCGAAGTTAATCTTCGAGCCATCGGTAAAAAGCACATTGTAGGTCGCCCCGTGGCGGTGCATATGGGAGTGGATTTTGCGTATCTGGTCCTTAGCAAAATACTCGTGGATGAACTGCTGAGCCTGCTGGGGCAGCTGTTTGAGCGTAATCTCGGCAGCACTCACCGACAAGAAGGTAAACACCGCCGCAAGGCAGGTCATAAATACTTTTTTCATACTTCGTTACTCTTTTTTTGGTTAAACATTAGGATTTCACACCCCAACCTCACCACAAAAAGAGTGCAAATATCACGTATGGCGCAAAAAAATCTCTTTTTCACACCCCGACACTGATTGTGGCACGCAGTTTGCAACCCCTAATGGCGTAGTCACAAGACTACACAAGGTTTCTTCATTTATTTAAGTTTGGGTTAGTAGTTTTGAAAGGGGTACAGCCGTGATGGTCCTACCCCTTTTTTCGTTATAGGTCTAAATGAAGAAACCAATAAATAACTTTTACAATCCTCCTAAATCCTCCTTTGAAAAGGAGGACTTGGTTTCGCCTTACGGCTCAATATAGAGGGGTGGCAACGCCACATCTACAACTCCTATTTAAGTTTGGGTTAGTAGTTTTGAAAGGGGTACAGCCGTGATGGTCCTACCCCTTTT
>CALDPX010000073.1 GCA_937911745.1 uncultured Alistipes sp.
CTTGAAACCTACTCGGAAGATATTACCGATGCTGACGGCGTTGTCTCGGCTATTGAGTACGGTATAAAGATTACGGGCAACCTTAAACTCGGAGGTGATGCCCTCTATCTTGGTGGTAGAAATATACTGCGCTACGACCCATATAAGGCAAAAACCACCATAGATGCATCGAGCATCGACCTCCTCAGTGGCTCTGTTCACTCCACAGGTGAATGGACCATTGGAGATAAGGAGAGCGGAATTTTCATCTCGCCAACATCATTGCAGGTGGGTGGCAAAGATGTCTACCATAAGGGCAATGCCAACCTTGCAACCGTTGATTGGACAATGCAGAACGGAACAATTAACAAAGATCTAACCGTTCAAGGAGCAACAACGCTTGGTGGCGCATTGTCAGCGAAGTATGGCGTTCAGTTGGGTGATAAGGGCAATACGCTACTTTCGTTCTCGGGCGAAGATGTTGCACTCAGTGGTTATCTCTCGTTCCTGGATGGCTTCGGTGTTCGCATTGCAGGCAAATCGGTACTCACTCGTGAGGGTGAGAGTATTCGCTTGGGTAGTATCGGAGGGGATTTGTTTTTGGGCAGCAATGACACTCCCAAGATCCGTCTATTTTCTGGCATCTCGGACATCGATGGTGATTGCCTGATGCTCTCGCCATACGGCAAGGCGTGCTTTCCCGGTTCGCTCACCGTAAGGCATAACTATGGAGCAGACCTTCTTTCGTCATATCGTATAGATAGCAATGATGAAGGAATTATCATCCATAAGAATCTGCGATTTGGCGCGGCTGATGGCTTACTTATCAAAGGTGATAAGGAGCATATCTCTCTATCATCTGATGTGGTCTACGAGAAAGATGGCGTACAAACTATCTTCCCTCATAAGACATCATTCAAGCATCGGATTTCCACCAGCAAATATGCTCCGCAGAACAGATACAGCGAAACATTCTTTGTCAGCACCGATGCCGATTTTGTGGCGGCAAATGTTCCTATCGAGGCTATTGGGCATATAGGAATAGATGGATCTTACACCCGTTTGACCGATGGAGTCCTATACTTAACAGAGACTCTACGCTTGCAGGCTGTGAGCGACGGCATCAAACACTATGGCAACAGTTACTTTGGAGGAACACTATCCTCGGAGTTCTTCTCGGCAGGCTTTGCCGGCAGTGGCTGGGCGATACAGGCAAACCGTACCACAGGTAATGTAACAGCCACCTTTGACGAGGTTGTTGCCCGCAAGAAGTTTAGAGCCTACGAGTTTGAGGTAAAGAAACTCTCGGCAACCAATGGCTCGCTCTGGATTAGCGATAGTTGTTCGGGCGACAGTGTAGAAAGAATTGCATAACAATGGCGGTATATAACTACTCGAAATATAAGATTCGCATAGACTCCGACTCGCAGAAGACGCAAGGTCTGCAGGTCGGAGATGTTGTGCGCCGTCAGTATGCCGAGCGAAACCAAAGCATATACTCGCTGATGGTTGTTGTGGAGACGGGTGTTGATGCCATTGATGGTAAGGAGTCGCCATACTTTATCGGTGCTCTACTCGATGGCGATGAGCCTAAGAGTGGCGAACTGCTCGACTTTGTACGCATCACCAGCCTTACGAACAATGACCGTAGCGGAGCGATGTACCTCACTGCCTCGGATAGTGATGCTCCCTATATGGATATCATTGACGGTATGGCCACAGAACGCTCGCTATGCTATCCTACAATGGCGGGAGGCACTGTAGATATTCCCGACAAAGCGAAGTATGCCGTTTATGGAGAAACTGCCACGGAGTACCGCAGTGAGGATAGCGAGGCAAATCGTATTGTCCGCATTACTGGCAGTGGCTCCTACGGTATAAAGCAGACCTTGGAAGAGTCTGTTGTTCATCCGGAGAGATTGTTGGTGTCGTTCAAGGCTCGCGCTTCGCAGACGGCAGAGGCCGCAATATCCTTCGGCTATACCAATGGAGAGAAGATAGATGCCGAGGACACAATTTCGCTATCTACCGAGTGGGAGTACAAACTGTGGGTGATCACAGTTGAGTATCCCAAGCAATACAGCCGTAGCCTTACACTCAATCTATCAAATGGCGGGGAATGGTGCGAGATAGCAGATCTGAATATCATCAGGCTCTCGTCAGTTGCAGTCTTTACTGATGCAACAAAAGCTCGTGTAGGCAAGGTGTCGGGCGTTATTGATCCGGTATTTGGAGTATTGGAGGGCTATGGAGCATACTTCCAAAATCTCTATGCCACAC
>CALDPX010000074.1 GCA_937911745.1 uncultured Alistipes sp.
TCTCAATTCTCAATTCTCCTATAAGCCTTAGGACTATTGACGTTAGACGTTAGACGTTGGACAATAATTTTGAATTTTGCATTTTGAATTTTGCATTTTGAATTTTGAATTCCAAAAAATTTCCGTATCTTTGCACGCCCGAAATATACGGGTAATGGAATTACATAATTAAAACACAAAGTATTAACCAATTAAAAGTACGAAGAAGTGGATTCTTTGAGTTACAAAACCATCTCGGCTAATGCGGCTACTGTTAACAAACAGTGGTATGTTATTGACGCAGAAAACGAGGTGCTCGGACGACTTGCTTCGCAGGTTGCGAAAATCTTGCGCGGCAAAAACAAGCCCGATTTCACTCCTCACGTTGATTGCGGTGACTACGTTATCGTTATCAATGCCGACAAAGTGAAACTGACGGGTAAGAAGATGACCGATAAGGTCTATGTACACCACACAGGCTATCCCGGTGGTCAGCGTTTCAACACTCCCGCTGAGCGCTTGGAGAACAAGCCTGAATTCCTTGTTCAGAACGCTGTTAAAGGTATGTTGCCCAAAACACGCCTTGGCGTTGCTATTCTTAAAAATTTGAAGGTTTATGCAGGTGCGGAGCATCCCCACGTTGCACAGAACCCCAAAGCAATCAAACTCAACGAGATTAAGTAAACACGAAAACTATGGAAGTTGTAAACACCGTAGGACGCAGGAAAGCAGCTGTTGCTCGCGTTTACGTTAAGCCCGGTAACGGTACTATTACCATCAACAAGAAACCCTTGGAGGTATACTTCCCCTTGGACATTTTCCAGTTCGTTGTGAAACAGCCCCTGTTGGTTCTCAACCAGATGGAAAGTTATGACATCAACATCAACCTCGATGGTGGTGGCATTCACGGTCAGGCAGAAGCAGCCCGTATGGGTATCGCTCGCGCACTTTGCGAGATCGACGCTGAGAACCGCACTATCTTGAAGAAGAACGGTTTCCTCACTCGTGACGCACGCGAGGTTGAGCGTAAGAAACCCGGTCAGCCCGGTGCTCGCCGTAAATTCCAGTTCAGCAAACGTTAATTTTCCACGAGAAGCGTTCGCACCAAAAACTGCACGAAAGAGGTTTACAAATCCGCCAGACCACCCCGAATGCTGCATAGCAATGGCAGCCTGAAACAAAGGGGAAGCCGAGAGCCTATGGCAGCATAGGGAGTGCTACTGGAAGATTGCCCTTTCGCGGAAAACCCAGCGGACCATCACAAGGTGATGCTACCGATTGGGTTGAAAAAAAGAGAAAAAAGAAAAGAAAAACACACGATTAGAAATGCCACGTACAGATTTTAATCAATTATTGGAGGCTGGCGTACACTTTGGCCACCTCAAAAGAAAATGGAATCCCAAAATGGCTCCCTACATCTTTATGGAGAAGGGCGGGATTCATATCATCGACCTCCACAAAACTGTGGTAAAAATCGATGAGGCGGCAGCAGCCATGAAACAGATTGCTAAGAGTGGTCGCAGGATTCTCTTCGTAGCAACCAAGAAACAGGCTAAAGAGATTGTTGCCGAGAAGGTGCAAGCAGTAGGTATGCCCTATGTTACCGAGCGTTGGCCCGGTGGTATGCTTACCAACTTCCCCACTATACGCAAGGCCGTTAAGAAGATGGCTACCATCGACAAGATGAACGCTGACGGCACTTACGACAAATTCTCCAAACGTGAGAAACTCCAAATCGCTCGCCAGAGGGCTAAATTGGAGAAGAACCTTGGCTCTATCGCCGACCTTACTCGCCTCCCCGCTGCATTGTTCGTTGTTGACGTGCAGAAAGAGGTTAACGCAGTGCGCGAGGCTCGCCGCCTCAACATTCCCGTCTTTGCAATGGTTGATACTTGCTGTGACCCCACCGACATCGACTATGTAATTCCTGCAAATGACGACCGCGCTCAGAGTATCGCCGTAATTCTCGACGCAATGTGTGGTGCAATCAACGAGGGTCTCGAAGAGCGCCGCATCGAGAAAGAGAAAGAGGCTGAGGAGAACGCAGCAAAAGAGACCGCAGCTCCCGAGAAGAAAACTCGCGCACGCAAGACCGTAAAGGTTGAGGTTGCTGAGGAGGAGGCTCCCGCTGCTGAGGCTGAGGCTGTTGCTGAGGAGGCTGCTGAGTAAACAACAAACAAGAAGTCAAACCTTTTAATAGAGAACAAAGACTATGGCTGTTACACTTACAGACATCAAGAAACTCCGCGACAAAACCCAGGCGGGTATGATGGATTGCAAAAAGGCTCTCGAAGAGGCTAATGGCGATATGCAGCGTGCAATCGAAATCATTCGCGAGAAAGGTAAACTCGTAGCCGCAAAGCGTTCGGACCGTACCGCTTCGGAGGGTATTGTTGTTGCAAATGCGGCAAACGGCAAAGCATACATCGTATGCCTTGCTTGCGAGACCGACTTCGTGGCTCAGGTAGACACTTTCGGTGCTACCGCCCAGACCATCCTTGACATCGCCGTTGCTAACGACGCTGCCGATCTTGAAACATTGCTCGCTTGCGCTACCGCAGATGGTCGCACCGTAGCAGACCTCGTTACCGAGAAGACCGGTCAGACCGGTGAGAAAGTAGAGGTTCCCTTCTACCACCGTGTTGAGGCTCCTTTCTGCACTCAGTATGTTCACTTCAACAAGAAACTTGGTGCCATTGTAGGCTTCAATAAAGAGGTTGATGAGCAGATTGCAAAAGGTATCGCAATGCAGGTTGTATCGATGAACCCCGTTGCAATCTCGGCTGACCTTGTTCCCCAGGAGGTTATCGACGACGAGCTCAAAGCTGCCACTCAGAAGACCAAAGACGAGTTGGTACAGAAGGCAGTTGACGCTGCACTCTCGAAAGCAGGTATCAACCCCGCACACGTTGATAGCGAGGACCACATCGAGTCGAACCAGGCGAAAGGTTGGATCACCGCTGAGCAGGCTGAGCAGGCTCGCGAGATCATCAAGACCGTATCGGCTGAGAAGGCTGCAAACCTTCCCGCACAGATGGTTGAGAACATCGCTAAGGGTCGCTTGCAGAAATTCTTCAAAGAGCAGACTTTGGAGGAGCAGGCATACCAGATGGGCGATGGCAAGACTTCCGTTAAGGACGTTCTGAAAGCCGCTGACGCTGAGGCAAAGGTTGTTGGTTTCTACCGCGCATCGCTTTGCGACTAATTCCCGTTTAGGGTATAAAAATAGAGAGGTTCCAAGAAATTGGAGCCTCTCTATTTTTTGTCTAACGTCGAAAGTCTAACGTCAAGAGTCGCGGGCGAGCCAACAATGGCTCGCCCGAAGAGTTAATAATAATAGTTCTGTGGAGTTCCTATTGTCCCTCTCAGCTATAAATCCTCCAAGCGGGCAACGGGGGCAACGCCCAGGTCGCTCTCCTCGCCATTGAGGTAGTGGTAGTAGCCCGCAACAGCAATCATTGCGGCGTTGTCGGTGGTGAATTTCAGCGGTGGCAGGTAGGTGCGCCAACGACGACGGCGTCCCTCCTCGGCAATAGCCTCCCTAAGTCCCGAGTTTGCCGACACACCGCCTGCAATGGCTATCTCCTTAATATCGAGAGCCTTTGAAGCCTTTATAAGTTTCTTCAAGAGGATGTCGATGATGGTCTTTTGGAGCGAAGCACAGAGGTCCGCCTTGTTCTCCTCTATGAAGTTGGGGTTCTCCTCCACGCGGTCGCGCAGGAAGTAGAGGAACGAGGTTTTCAGACCACTGAAACTATAATCGTAGCCATCCACCGAGGGCTTAGCAAAGCGGAATTTCTCGGGATTACCTTCGTGAGCCAGGCGGTCGATGACGGGACCTCCGGGATAGGGCAAGCCCATAACCTTCGCACACTTATCGAAAGCCTCACCCGCAGCATCGTCAATGGTCGTGCCCACAATCTCGAATTCGAGTGGCGAGGTGACCTTAACTATCTGGGTATGACCGCCCGACACGAGCAGACAGAGGAACGGAAACGAGGGGTGCGGTAGTTCTTCGTCAGGAAGGTCAATCAGGTGCGAGAGGATATGTCCCTGCAAGTGATTTACCTCCACCATAGGTATATTTTTTGCAAGCGAAAGTCCCTTAGTGAAGGATACTCCGACGAGCAAAGAGCCGAGCAAACCGGGTCCTCGCGTGAAGGCTATGGCGTCGAGGTCGTCTGCCGTAACGCCAGCCTCTTTGAGTGCCGTATCTATCACAGGCACAATGTTTTGCTGATGAGCACGCGAGGCGAGTTCGGGGATTACGCCGCCGTATTTGACGTGTACTGCTTGGGATGCAATGACGTTCGAGAGCATTTTTGTTCCCCTCAAAACGGCAGCCGATGTGTCGTCACACGAAGATTCGATACCTAAAATTATGGGTTCCATATTTGTTTTTCGACAATAAATTTCGTAAAATTGTAGGTTAAAAGCACCAACAATGAGCAAAGTTACAAAAAAAATAGCAAACATCCTACTTCACACCCTCGCAGGCGTGGTTTTAGTCGCTATTTTGCTCATTTTGGGCATTGCTATGTCTATGTCGCTGCCTCGCGTTCAGACTTTTGTGGCGGGCGTGGCTACCGAATGGCTCTCGGACAAGTGCAATGTCAACATCTCGATTGGCGAACTTGCCATAGAGAACATCTCTTCGATTGCTGCCAAGGAGGTCTATGTGGAGGACCTCGCGGGCGACACCCTTCTGTGGGTAGGCAAATTGAGTGGCAGGATTGACCGCAATGCACTCTTGGACGAGGGACGTTTTGTACCCTCGGACATCTCGCTAAGGGATGCAAAATTCTACCTTAAAGAGGGAAAGACGAAGGGCAACAATCTCGACTCTCTCATTCTCCACATCTCCTCATTTTTCCCCGCTGACACCACAAAGAAAGGTGGCGACTTCGCCATCGAGAACATCGTTGTGGAGAATATGCGCTTCAAACTCTACAACGAGCGTCTTGCAGGTAGCACTCCTGCCACCTCCATAGACTACTCGGATATGGATCTTCATATCTCTTCGGCTATGATTGGCAAGGTTGCCATTGAGGGCAGAGATGTTGTCATTTCGGACATCAGCAACCTTACTGCCGAAGACAAAAGCGGAGCAGAACTACACCAAAGTACACTCGGCTCACTGAGGGTGGGCTGGGGTCTGCTCGATTTCAAGAAGGTGGATTTCTTAACGGGCAACTCGCGCCTTAGGCTCTCACACCTTACCATCAGCGCACCCGATTGGGCGGATTATCAGGAGTTTTGTGACAAGGTAACCCTCTCGGTGGCATTGGACAACACCACCATCGAGCCTCCCTCGGCGGGCAAGTGGGTACACGAGTTGGGCTATTTTGGCTTGCAGGGCGAGAGGATAAACGGCACATACGATGGTGCTGTAAACAACTTCGCGGCAAACATTACGGGTACGCTCTACGACTCGGAATTGGCGATTATGGGTGGTGTGCAACACATCACAACCCCTGCGGAGATTACTGCCGACCTCGAAGTAGACCTTGCTTCCACCCCCGAAAAAGTTGCAAACATCTACCGCAAAATACTCCACAAGGCTATGCCCGAGGAAGTTGACAAATGGATTGGCAAATTCGACACTCTGAACCTCGATGCGGTGGCTACGGTGCGCCCAAAGGCTATCACAACAAAGGCGACACTTATGACCGACCTTGGAGGTGTGGACATTGACGGCACCCTCGGCTATGGAACTCCCCAAGCCACCTTCGATGGCAACATCCGCAGTCGCGCGCTAAGCCTTGGTTCGCTACTGAACGTGGATGGACTCGGCAAGGTGGATGCGAGTGTGGAGGGCGATGTGGCACTTACAGAGGGTGTTGTGGAGGGCGAGGTCAGGGCTTCGATTGACCGCCTTGGTTGGGGAAGTTATGACTTTTCGGATATAGACCTCAACGCCGCACTCGCCGCAGGAAAACTCAGTGGCAACATCGTATCCTTAGATCCCAACGCCACACTCTACGCCGAGGGCAATTGCTTGCTCTCGGAACAGACCTTCGGCGAACCAGAAGAGTCGCAGGAACCCGAATACAACCTCAATCTCAATATCGAAAAGGTCGACTTTGGAGCCATTGGAGGCAAAGACTCCGCACCTCGATGGCTTTCTGGCAACATGGATGCCAATCTTAGGGGCTCGTCACTCGATAGGATGGTGGGCAGGGCAATGGTCAACAACCTCACCTATGCCACCGCTGCCGACACCCTCTCGGTGGAACTTGTGAACATTTCGCTTGCAGGAGGCCAGAGGGATAAGAGTTTTTCGATATACTCCCCCACTCTCGATGTGGAGTATCGCAGTACGGCATCCTACACGGAGGTAATCAACTATCTTACAAAAACACTCCCAACGCAACTTCCTTTGGGCAAAGACTCCTCGATGCAGAGCGAAAAAGAGTCTACCGAAAGAGAGGGCTTGGGCGCAAGACTCTATGCGGCAGAGGACCACACGGCAGTATCGGTCAATATCAAGGAGGGCGAACAATTGGCAGCCGTTCTGCTCCCCGGGGCTGATCTTGCACCCGACAGTTCGCTAAGTGTGGAGTTTTCACCCTCGGCAGAGGAGTTCTCGCTACTACTCGAAAGCGACTACATAGAACTCCATAACACGGTAATATCGCGACTGAGAGTTGAAGGAAGTGGCGTGGGTAAGAGTTTGTCGCTCGAAGCCGAGTGTGACGAACTGTTTGCCATGGGTAGCACCATTCCCGATATCACCCTCACAGCAGGCGCAAAAAGTGGTAACAGAGTCGAGGCTACTCTCTATTTCAGCAATGTCGATGCGGCACTCAGCGGTCACTTGGCTACGGATGCCACACTCTCGCGCTCCTCGGACAACTCTCTGAGGGTTGTGGCAGACATTGCCGACTCCTACCTCATCTCCCCCGCAGAACGTTGGGATATCTCGGCTCCAAAAATCGACTACTCGACCAAAGAGGTACTCATTGATAATTTCCGTGCCGAGACTCAAAACGGAGGACTCTATATCGATGGAGCCATCTCCACTTCGAGGGACACCCCGCTACGCATTACACTCCAAAATATCGCCCTTGGCGAATGGCTCTCTCTGTTGGGCGGAATGAAGGGCATAGAGGGTGTTGTGGATGGTAAGTTGGAACTCTTCTCGGCACTGCGTCAACCCTATGGTACGGGCGCACTTGCCATCTCATCGCTCTCATTCGGCGAGGTGGGTATCGACCCATTGGAACTGATTGCTCAAAAGAACATACGCGACAATTTTGTGGCATTCGAACTCAACAACCGCCTCTACGACAAACAACTCGCTGGCGGCACCATCGACTACACCTCGGGTGATTTCCGCGCAAATGTTAATGTGAACGAGTTGGATCTTTCGTTGCTCAATCCTCTTGCAGGTGGGATTGCCGAAAATATCCGAGGTATGAGCGCCATACATCTCGACCTTACGGGCAGCGGCAACAAATTGGATATCGACGGTCAAGTGGAGGTGTCTGATTTTGGAGCCAAAGTGGGTTTTACAGGAGCAGAATATAGTGCCTCAAAGATAAAAATGTCGTTCAAAGACAACAGAGGCTCTTTCTCGCCTATCCGCATTGAGGATGAAGAAGGAGGTTGGGCAGACATAGATGGATATATAGACCTCCGAAACCTTTCGAACGTGGGCTTTGGTATTTCGCTCGTGCCTCACAATTTGGTGGCAATAGACCTTAGCGAAGAGAGCGGCAGCCCCTTCTATGGCAAGGTTTTTGCCTCGGGTGGCGCACGCCTCTCCTCCTCGAATGGCAACACTGAGATTAGTGGCGCTTTGATGACTGGCGCAGGCTCCGTATTCAACCTGCCACTTACGGGTAACAGCGACTTTGCAGGTGCAGACTTTGTCACCTTTGTTGACAACTCCTCGGTTGAGAGTGGTAACGATTCGGAACTCTTGACGCGCAAGAGAGATGCGCTTGCCGAACAAAAACGACAACGTATTGCGGGTAACACCATAATAGACATGATGTTGGGCGTTGACACCAACACCCTGCTGAGGCTTATCATCGATCCCGAGACCGAGAATGTTATTGAGGCCCGCGGTGTTGCCGACTTGGGCATAACGCTCGACGAGCGCAAGGGCGACTTCGCAATCCGTGGCGACTATGAGATTTCGGAGGGAATATACAATTTCAACTTCCAAAATCTTATCACTAAGCAGTTTACAATTAATCCAAACAGCTATATTCGCTGGAATGGCAGCCCTCTGGACGCCAACATAGATGTGGGTGCGACCTACAAACTCAAAACCTCGCTGGCTCCGCTATTGGGCGGTGAGAGCACCGCTTCGAGGGCATCTACTCCCGTGGAGTGTATCGTTGACCTTACGGGTAGTTTGGCAAACGTGAACGTGAGTTTCGACATCAATGTACCCAACGCCAACACCGAATACCAAAGTATCCTTTCGAGTTATTTCTCCTCGCAGGAGATGATGGCAACGCAGTTTGTATACCTGCTTACCATGGGTAACTTCTACTCCGACTCCTCGGCGGGACAGACCAACACTGCAAGTGCTGCGGGTACGGCTATCGGTTTTGAATTTCTGGCAGACCAGGTGAGCCGCCTTGTATCGAACGACGCATACAAATTCGACCTCAACTATAAGGCTATCGACGACACTTCGTCGAGTTACAGCATCGACTTCCAAACGGAAATCATTGACGACAGATTGCTGTTGGAGTTGGAGGCTAATGTTGATACGGGCGAATACTACCAGATAGGGGGCAATAGCAACCAACTCTCGGGTGGAGGTGCTGTCACATTGCTCTTGGACGATACGGGCGACTTCTATCTGAAAGGATTTTCGCGCACCATCGACCGTTTCGACGAAAACCAGGGTTTGCAGGAAAACGGTGTTGGTTTGTACTTCAAACGTAGTTTCAACCGCCTTTCCGACCTATGGCGCAAAAAAAAGAATAAGACGGAGGAGGATAGCGAAAAAAGTGATAACTTTGTCACCACAGAACAAGGCGAAAATACCCAAAACGAAAACAATAAAGAAGAATAAAATAGCAAGAAAACAAAACTATGATTAGACTACTTCAAAGCGTGGCACTCACCGATGAGGCTACGGCAGCAGTTGCAGAAAAGACAATGGGATTTGGCGAACTCTTTATGGCAGGCGGCTGGCTTATGTGGCCCTTGTTGCTGTTGGGAGGCGTTGTGGTATTTATCTTTGTGGAAAGATTCATCGCCATCCGCAAGGCAACCAAAATTGATCCCAACTTTATGAACCGTCTGAGGGACCTCATCTGCGAGGGTAAGATTGATGCAGCCTTGCGCCTATGCAAAAAGACCGATACACCCATCGCTCGTATGATGGAGAAGGGTATCAGCCGCATCGGTCGTCCTATGGGCGACATTCAGACCTCTATCGAGAACGTAGCAAACCTCGAAGTTGCCAAACTCGAAAACGGTCTTCCCATCTTGGCAACCATCGCCAGCGGTGCACCTATGCTCGGTTTCTTGGGTACGGTACTCGGTATGGTCAAGGCATTTATGCAGATGAGCCAGGCAGGAGGCGTAGTGGATATGAGCGCACTCTCGGGCGGTATGTATGTGGCAATGATTACCACCGTTGCCGGTCTTATTGTAGGTATTCCCGCCCACTTTGGTTATAACTACCTTGTGGCTCGTATCGAGAAACTCATCTTCCAGATGGAGGCTAACTCCATTGCTTTTATGGATATTTTGAACCAACCCGTAGAGAAAAAACAGCAGTAGCATATGGCTATCAGAAGAGGAACAAAAATCTTGAAAGAGGCGGGCTCGTCGGCACAGACAGACCTTATATTTCTGCTGCTGATGTTTATGATGATGGCTACCACCCTCATCAACCCCAACGCTCTGAAACTCACCCTCCCAAAGAGTAGCAACCAGCTCAAAGAGCGTCCTTACACGACTGTGAGCGTCACCAAAGACCTCCAATACTACGTCGATGGCGAGAGAATTCCGTTCACGGGACTCGAAGCAGCCATTGCTGCCAAAATGGCAGAGAGTGAGGATAAGACCATCTCGCTCCACTCCGACGAGGGTGTGCCCATTGGCGAGATTGTAAAGGTGATGAACATCGCCAATCGCAACCAATACCGCCTAATTTTGGCAACACAACCCGAATAAGTAAGACTCACTACTCGACAACCCAAACACCCAGTCTCTTGCGCAATGGACTACAACAACAGCAACAATAACAACATTGGAAAAATCGTAGGCATAATCTTCACTGCACTCTATGCCTTAACGATTTGTGCCTTTGTGTTATGGGGAAGCGTGAGCATAGAGATTGAGCAAACCGAGCAGGGCATCTTAGTGGATTTCGGCACCACGACCGAGAGCGGTAGTGGAGAGGAGGATACGGCACTTGCCGACGACTATTCACTGCCCGAGCCTACCGCCACCCCCGAGAGTGAGCCCATCCAAACCCAAGAGGTGGAGGAGAATCCCTCTGTGGAGGAGGCTAACATAGTCACCGACACCTCTGCTCCCGAGCAGAAACAGCAGGAGGTGGAGGAGACACCGCCTGCCGAGGAGCCTAAACCTCGCGAGGTAAACCCACGCGCAATGTTCCCCGGCAACCAACACGCTTCGGAGTCAGCCTCGGAGGGAACCACCGATAAGACGGAGGGTAATCAGGGCTACATTGGTGGCACCGAAAGCGAGATATACGAGGGTACAGGAGGAGAAGGAGGCTTCGAGCCCGACTGGAACTTGGAGGGCAGACGCCCCCGCAGCGAATTCCCTCGTCCGAAGTATGCGGATAACAATCAGGGCGTTGTCGTTGTTGAAATATGGGTAGATGGCAGTGGCGATGTTACGGGAGCCACATTCCAGCCCCGAGGCTCCACAGTGTCTGCCTCTTCGCCTTTGGTAAGCGAGGCTCTGAGGGCTGCACGAGGTGCAAAGTTCGACGAGAGCGACCAAGACCTGCAAGTCGGTACTATCACTTATAAGTTTACCCTCACACGATAACACTATGCGAATATTGGCTTTCATAATGACTCTTTTGATGGGTTGTATGGGTGCTTTGGGGGCGACAGATGCCCCAATGGCAAAGATGCGTTTCGACCACCTAAGCCACAACTTCGGCACTCTCGAACAAGGGGGCGAGAAAATCACTCATCTCTTTGAGTTTACCAACCAGGGCGAGGCTCCACTTGTTGTTACCCGCACCACCTCTTCGTGCCGTTGCATTAGCGTTAAGGCACCCAAACGCCCCGTAAGGTCGGGCGAAAAGGGGGCGATAGAGGTAACCTACGACCCGAAGGATGTGGGGGTATTCAATAAAGGAATAGACATATACGCCAATATCGAGGGCGGCTTCATAACGCTCTTCGTTACAGGCGAGGTTAAATAGAAAAAGATAGGTCAGTTATGCAGACTGACCTATTCTTTTTCTATGTCAAACATCAATGGTCCTAAGGCTTGTGGGAGATATGAGAGAGTCGTTAGACGTTGGATGTTAGGCAATAAAAATCCCGAATTGTTGCACCAATTCGGGATTTTTGTTATATTTGTGAATTGAATAACAGCAGAAGAAACGATAATTCAAACATAAAACTACCTTAAAACACAACAAAACTATGGCAAGAGAATTGAAAATCAGAGATTTAACTCTTCGCGACGGTCAGCAATCCGCTTTTGCAACCCGTTTGAACCAAAACCAAGTAGAGCGTGTTTTGCCCTACTACAAAGACGCCGCTTTCTACGCAATGGAGGTATGGGGCGGTGCTGTGCCCGACTCTGTGATGCGTTTCTTGGGCGAGAACCCCTGGAATCGTTTGGAGAGCATCAAGAAGGCTGTGGGCGATGTTTCGTACCTGACGGCTCTTTCGCGTGGTCGTAACCTCTTCGGCTATGCTCCCTATGGCGATGATGTTATCGAGGGTTTCTCGCGCAACGCTATCGAGAGCGGTCTGGGTATTATGCGTATCTTTGACGCTCTGAATGACGTGGACAATGTTAAATCGACTATCAAGTATATCAAGAAGTATGGCGGTATTGCCGACTGCGCAGTGTGCTACACCGTAGACCCCAAATACCCCAAACTCTCCTTCTTCGATAAACTCAAAGGCAAAAAGAATCCTGCCCCCGTCTTCACTGACGACTACTTCGTAGGTAAGGCTAAACAGTTGGCAGCACTTGGTGCCGATATGATTACCATCAAGGATATGAGCGGTCTTATTCCTCCCAAGAGGGTATATAACCTCATCAAGGCTATCAAGGCTAACGTATCCATCCCCGTAGATTTCCACACCCACTGTACCCCCGGTTACGGTTTGGCATCGGTTGTGGCTGCTATTGCTGCCGGTGTTGACATCGTTGATACCAACATCTGGAACTTTGCAGGTGGTCCCGCTGCTCCCGCACTCGAACTCGTTTACATCTTCGCAGGCAAGATGGATGTTAAGTTGGGTGTGAATATGGAGGCTGTGGCTAAAATCAACGCTGAACTTCTGGATATCCGCAAGGAGTTGGAGTCATTCGATGCTGTTAAGAAGTTCCCCAAACCCTTCAATCCCCTCACCGACACCATTCCCGCCGAGATTGAGGCTCAGTTCGACCGCGCAGTGAAGGCTGCTTACGCTGTTGACGAGGAGACCTTGATTGACGCTTGCCACAAGATTGAGGACTACTTCGGTTTCCCCAAACCCAACGAACTCGTGCAGAAAGCCGAGATTCCCGGTGGTATGTACACCAATATGGTTGCACAGCTGAAAGGTTTGAAGAGCGAGCACCTCTTGGAGCCCGCAATGAAACTCATCCCCTCGGTTCGTCTGGATGCAGGTCTTCCTCCTCTGGTAACTCCTACCAGCCAGATTGTTGGTTCGCAGGCTGTTAGTTGCGCTATCGCTTTGGAGAAAGGCAAAGATAAATATGCTACCACTTCGACTCAGTTCGTAAACCTCGTCAAGGGCGAATATGGTCACACCCCCGTAGAGATTGACCCCGAATTCCGCTTGAAGATTGCCGGCACTCGCGAGGCTATCCCCTACGACACCTCGAAGAACCAGCGCCAGCCCAACCCCGTATTGGAGGATGCAGGTGGCGTAAGGCTCGCCGAGAACGAGAAAGAGGAGCTCTTGCTCGAACTCTTCCCCGCTGTTGCTAAGGACTACCTCACCAAAGTCAAGAAGGAGCGTTGGGCTGCTACCAAACCCGCCGAGGCTCCCAAGGCTGAGGAGGCTCCTAAGGCTGAGGCTGCAAAACCCGTAGAGAAAGTGAGCGGTAAGGTTGTTGCTGCTCCCCTGCCCGGCAAGGTTGTAGAACTTTGCGTGAAGGTTGGCGACACCGTTAAGGCTGGTCAGAAAGTGGCTGTCTTGGAGGCTATGAAGATGGAGAACGACATTCCTTCGGAGCACAGCGGCGTAGTAAAACAGATTCTCGTTGCCGAGGGCGACACCTTGCAGGAGGGTCAGGCCATCCTTGTTATTGCTGATGCTGTGGAGGCTGCTCCCAAAGCCGCTGCTCCCGTAGCAGGCAAGAAGATTACTGCTCCCCTGCCCGGTAAGGTGCTCGAAATCTGCGTCAAAGAGGGCGACGCTGTGAAGAGCGGTCAGAAAGTTGCCGTTTTGGAGGCTATGAAGATGGAGAACGACATCCCCTCGGAGGTGGATGGCGTAGTTCGCCAGATTTTGGTTGCCGAGGGCGACACCTTGCAGGAGGGCGAGGCTATGTTTGTGGTTGAATAATCCATAAATAATACCTATTTTTGTGACCTACCTATCTACCCATTGATAGGTAGGTCACTTTTTAAGCATAAGAGACTATGGCAAAGGAACAAGTATTGGTATGTGGAGGTGCGGGCTATATCGGCTCCCACACCACCGTTGCGCTCATCGAGGCGGGCTATGATGTGGTAATAATAGACAATCTCTCCAACTCGGATATGGGCGCTGTGGAGGGCGTAAGGAAGATTACGGGAGTAGAGGTCCCCTTCGAGAAAGTAGACTGTTGCGACAAGGAGGCTCTGAGGGCTATTTTCAAGAAGTATCCCTTCCGATCGGCTATCCACTTTGCAGCATTCAAGGCTGTGGGAGAGAGCGTCGAGGAGCCACTGAAATACTACTCCAACAACCTTACATCGTTCCTCAACCTCTTGGAGTTGATGCGTGAGGAGGGACGCGAGAACATTCTCTTCTCCTCTTCGGCTACGGTTTATGGCGAGCCCGAGGCACTGCCCGTTACGGAACTCTCTCCCCGCCAACCTGCCACCTCACCCTACGGCAACACCAAGCAGATGTGCGAGGATATATTGCGCGATACAACAGCCGCCTACGAGGGTATTAAAGGCATAGCACTCAGGTACTTCAACCCTATGGGCGCACACCCCTCAGCACTCATCGGCGAGTTGCCCCGTGGCGTGCCCAACAACCTTGTGCCCTTCATCACTCAGACCGCTGCGGGCGTTAGGGAGTACCTCTCCATCTTTGGCGACGACTACCCCACCCCCGATGGTACCTGCATCCGCGACTACATTGACGTTGTGGACTTGGCAAGGGCGCACGTTGCAGCCATCGGTCGCTTGATAGAGGGTAAGAATAAGGCAAAGTACGAGATTTTTAATGTCGGAACAGGCAATGGCACCTCGGTTTTGGAACTTGTGAGGGCTTTCGAGAGGGTTAACAACCTCTCGCTAAACTACCGCATTGCGGGCAGGAGGGCTGGCGACACCGTTTCGGTGTGGGCAGATACCACCCTCGCAAACGAGGAACTCGGCTGGAAGGCAGAACGCTCACTCGATGAAACACTCGCTGCCGCTTGGGCGTGGGAGAAACACGTCAGAGGAATTGAGAGTTGAGAATTGAGAATTGAGAATTGAGGCAAATGCGATTAAGCGAGGGCAGAGGCTGCTTGCAGACTATGCCGAGCGGGAGCATTTTAGAGCACGCAAAGCGTGGTCAATTGAGAGTTTTTTTAATAACCTTAAACTCCTTATAAGCCCTATAAGCCTTAGTACTACTGACGTTAGAGGTTAGAAAAGAGATACGGCGAGTGGGTTTTGCGGAGGAAATTTTGTGCGAAATAAGAAAGCGGCTCCGCAGTTTACTTGGCGTAAATGAGGAAGCCGCTTTTGAAATTTGGTGCAAAATTTACCCGCAAGGCACTCTCGCTACATATGAAAAGGAGGAGCTTAAAACTCCTCCTTTTCATATGTGGTCGGGTCGAAGAAACTCTCATCGAAATTGACCAAATAGACCTGGCAGGTGGCACGCGAGATTGCAGTATAGAGCCACCTGAGGAACTCCCTGTTCATACGCTCCTCGCCAAAGAGTAGGCGGTCGATAAATACCACACTCCACTGTCCGCCCTGCGCCTTGTGGCACGTTACGGCATAGGCAAACTTCACCTGCATAGCGTTGTAGTAGTCGTTCTCTCGCACCTCTCGCATACGCTTCGATTTGCTCTTTATCTCGGGATAGTCCGCCTCCACCGCATAGAAGAGTTCTTTCATCTGCTCCCTTGTGAGCGAGGGCGAAAAGGAGTTTAGCGAGTCGAGCAGCAAGTTGCACTCCACCTCGTAGTCGTCGTAGTCGGGGAAGCGCAGTGTAGCCTCGGCAAAGCGGAAACCATACATATTCTTAAAACGCCTTATGCGGCGCAGTTGTGCAACATCGCCATTGGCAATAAACGAAGCCTTAGCCTCCTCGTCACGCTCGGTGTAGTGGTAGTTATTCTTCACAACCATCAGCATATCGCCCGAGTCAATCTCCTCCTCGGCATACAAAACCCGCGCACGAATACCCTGATTGAAATGTACGGCTCGTTTGTTGCTACGGGTGATGACAATAACCTCGTCCTTGCCATATTTGGAGTAGCACTCCTCGACCTTCTCCATAAACTCGCCTCCCGAGATGGACTTGAAGTCGGGATAACTCATATCGAGGAGAGGAGTTTCGTAGATGCGGTTCTCAATCATACAACGCACCATCGTGGCATTGAAGAGGATGCCACTCTCCTCCTCTTGGCGCACCACCTCATCGAGGGTGTTGTAACACACCGAGCCATAGACCGCCATACGCTGAGGGTCGAGGGCGGGCGAAAGTTCGTGACCTACGGGGGGCAACTGCGCCGAGTCGCCAACGAACATTATGCGACAACGCTGCCCCTGATGCACATACTCAAAGAGGTCGTCGAGCAGCGAACCCGAGCCAAAGAGCGACCCCTCGTCGGAGTAGTTGGCAATCATCGAAGCCTCATCAATAATGAAAACAGCATCCTTCTCACGGTTGAAGTTAAGGTCGAACTTGGAGTCGAAACCTCCCGAGGTGCGCTCGCGGTAGATACGTTTGTGGATGGTGTAAGCGGGCGTAGAGGGAGCCATTTGAGTCATAACCTTTGCGGCACGCCCCGTAGGAGCCAACAGGATAGGTTTGATATTCAAATCTTTAAGCACTTCCACAAACGCCGCAATGAGGGTTGTTTTACCCGTTCCGGCATAGCCATTGAGGATGTAAATACGCTCATAATCTTCGTCTGAAATCCACTCCGACAAAGATTCTATAATTTTTTTCTGCCCAAAAGTTGGTTCAAAATGAAATTTGGCGTAAATTTGGGTCGCAATGTGCTCACTAAGCATATTAAGTAACTTTTAACGCTACAAACTTAACATTAAAAATAGAAATGAAAAAGACCATTCTTCAAATCGTTCTCGCAATCGTTATGGTTGCCTTGGCTTATGTGCTCTACGACAGCATTATGGCACCCGTACGTTTTGACAAAACACGTATTGCTCGCGAGCAAGCCGTTATCGAGCGTATCAGCGACATTCGCTCGGCTCAGCGTGGCTACAAACAGGTTTATGGTGTCTACACCGGTTCGTTCGACACCCTCATCAACTTCGTACTCACTGCCGAAATGGAGTTTGAGCGCCAGTTGGTATCTTCGGATGACTCGGTAGGTTTGGCTCGCCTGAAAAAACTCCGCAAGAAAAACATCGAGAAATTTACCGTAAAGGCTATTGATACCGTGTTCGGTGCCAAGAAACTCACCCCCGAGCAAGTTGAACAACTCCGTTACATTCCCTTCTCGGCTACTGCCAACAACGGCGAAACCAAAGAATTCATCATGGGCGCAGGCAAAGTTGGCGTAGGTAACGTAGAGGTTCCCGTTTTTGAGGCTAAGGCTCCCTACAAGGCATTCCTCCTCGACCAGAACGAGCAGTTGCTAATCAACCTCATCGACGAGCAGAAGAATGTTCTCTATCGCTACCCCGGTATCAAGGTAGGTGACCTCCACCAAGCAACCAACGATGCAGGTAACTGGGAGTAATAATAACAACCGCAACTCTTCAAGATTGTCCATTCGCATCCCGAATGGACAATCTTTGCATTGTGCGAGTGGCTCGATAGGCGACAACATCACAGCCATTGACCTTGTGATTGAGGGAGCAGTGATTGTTCCCTACCCCTCAGCACTCGGCAGCAAGGTAGACACAAAGGCTCTGCTTGATGCTGCGGGAGTGGCAGTGAACAACGACAATAGAGTCTTTGTGGTAGAGGGCGAGGGCGCAGTGAGTTACGCACTAAGGCTCTCGGCAGAGAGTGCTGAGATTGTTGAAGGGTGGAGGCAGAGAGGCTTGGAGGTAACTCTCCACTCCCCGCTGATGAGTTGCGTGGCACGCGCTATTGTGGGTAGTAGACGCCCCAAGACAGTGGTGCTGACACTCCTCGGTGGCACAGCCTACGTTGCCCTCAGCAACAATAAAAAATTGCAATATGCCGAAGCACTACCCGTGGAGGGCGAGGCAGAGTTGGTAAACCTTTTGGCACTGCTCAACGAGGAGCACGACCTACGCAAGGCTCGCTTTGTGCTACTCGGTGACGAGAGTGCAAAGTACTACAAAACCCTCCGCAAGTACTTCCGCAGGGTAAGAGTTGAGAGTTGAGAGTTTTCCCATATCTCTCATAATTCTCATAACTCTCATAAGCCTTAGGGCTATTGACATTAGACGATAAAAAACATTAAGATTGCATCTCGCTGAGCAGGTGCCAGCGAGATGCAATCGAACAACAAATATGTATGCGTATAATAAGCGGTAAATATAGAGGCAGAACCATTGTCCCCCCACGCAACCTGAGGGCTCGTCCCACTACGGATTTTGCGAAGGAGAACCTCTTCAACGTTTTGGGCAACCTTGTGGACTTCGAGGAGGTGGATGTGCTGGACCTCTTTTCGGGCACAGGCTCAATTAGTTACGAGTTCTGTTCGAGGGGTGCGAGGAGTGTTACGAGCGTAGAGGTCAACCCAGTACACCACGCTTTCATCCGCAAGACCGCCAAGGAGTTGGGCTTTACCACGCTCTACGCCACGCACGCTAATGTCTTTTTGTATTTGAAGAGTTGTGGCAAGCAGTTTGATGTGATTTTCTCTGACGCTCCCTACGATTTGGAGGGTAGCGAAGAGGTCATCGAGCTTGTTTTGGCGAGGGACCTGCTCCGCGAAGATGGATTTTTGGTATTTGAGCACTCGAAAGACAAACGCTTCGACGACCACCCTAATTTTTGGCAATCAAGAAGTTACGGTAGTGTTCAATTTTCTTTCTTCAAAAAAATGTAAAAAACAGCAAAAAAAAGAGTCTAAAAGTTTGCAGAAATAAAAATTTGTACTACTTTTGTACCGCAATCGCAAAAACACGGTGTGGTAGTTCAGCTGGTTAGAATGCCTGCCTGTCACGCAGGAGGTCGCGAGTTCGAGTCTCGTCCATACCGCAAAGAGTAAAGGAGTCCTTTCGGACTCCTTTATTCTTTTATTGTATATGCGTGCTTCCGAACTCGCGACCGACTAAGCCTCCCCTTTCAAGGGGAGGTTTGGAGGGGTTGTATATATTTAAGCCACGCGCAGCGTGGGTTCGAGTCTCGTCCATACCGCAAAACAAAGACGGATGCCTAAAAGGTATCCGTCTTTGTTTTTATGGTCGGTTGTGGTCCAGAACTCGGTCGCGAGTTTGGAGAGAAATGTAAGGATATCACGAACTCTCTGCACACCTACGGCGAGAAAATAAAGAAGGAGGGGCTTTGCCCCTCCTAATCTATTTTTGCGTAGATTATATTTACTTTTTTGGATTAGTAAACATCTACACCGTCAACAACGACATTGAGTACATCCTGACTCATCGAGTTTTTATTACCCCAGAGAGTTGTACCAGTGTTGATACCTTTGTCGTTTATCTCGAAACCATTAACAGTTGCGTTGTTTACGATCAACTCATACGACTTACCGAAATCGTTACCAATCTCAACTGCGGCTTTGAGGTCTGTCAAACCACCATTGTCATTGAATGTGCAATCATTGAGAGTAAGTTTGGTGTTAACCGTACCATAGAGCAAAACAGCCTTACCATCGCAATTGAAAGTACAGTTATTGAAGGTGGCATTGGTTGCGCCCCAAGTCCAAACGTTGTACAAATCACCCGAGATATTGAAAGTACAATTATTAAATGTGGTATCATCATAAAGTGTATAAACACCGTTGATAATACAATTGTTAAAAGTACCTTTCATTCGGACATAACCAGGGAAATAGGTTCCCTCAGTAGTGATTGTAACATTTTCGAATGTTACGGTTGCGCCATCAAAGCAGTAATCTCCATTGCCTTCGCCTGCACCTCTATTCTGCTGAGTGACAGTAGTATCCTCAGGATTGCCGGTACCAACAATAGTCAAGGTCTTGCCTTGTGCACTATCGGGAATTGTGTAGTTACCCTTTGCAAGAACAATAGTAGCACCATCTTCAATTGTTGCGTTACTCAAACCGCTATTGTCTTCTACAACTGTAACATCAACAATAGTATAGTAGCCATTTATCAAGAGAACAGCTTTGCCTTCGGGAACATTCTTAGTCAACACCTCAGACTCACCAACCAAAGTCGATGCAGCAATAGATACCTCAACGGGCCACTCAGTAGAACCTTCGGTAACGAAGAGATAAACATCACCTATCAGCTGTGCACCTTCATTAACGACGAGTGTACCAGTGTTAGCATTTTTGCTGGGATCTTGCATCCAGATGGATTTGTTTGCACCTTCAATAACAGCACCGTCATTAACCGTGAGTATGTTCTGAGCCTCAATACCATTGAGGAACTGACGAATAGCACGATATGTCGACTTAACGGTTGCATCTTTAACAATGGTTTCTGCATAGGTACCCTTGCCATTGGTAAGGTTGTCGATACCGTAAGCCATATCGGTACCACCAAGGTGCTCAATTACAACACCATCCTCAACGGTGAGTTTACCACCGGGATTGTTTGAAACAACCGAAGAGTAGGCGTTCCAAGCTCTATTGTTAGTAGCAACAAGAGTCATCGTACCACCACCGTAGAGAGTAAGCTCACCATTGTTGGTAATAAGTCCAAAACTTGCCGTTGCATTGTCGGTACCGGTGATGGTCTTACCATTGAGGTCGATGGAAACCACTTCACCAGCAGGAATACGAATAGACTCAGTAAGTTCGATGTCGCGGATAAGCACAATATAACCACTGTCATTCTTTACAACATTATCAATAGCATCTTGGAGCGTGTGGCAAGAGTAGAACTCCGAATATCCCTCATATTGAACAGTAGCAACAGGACGCAACTCATCGCCTACAATTACAACGTCTTCGGTGCAGTTCACTTCGCCGGTAAGGGCGCTGATGCGAATAGCAACAGAAGGAACACCATTCTCGTCATAAGCCTTAATCGACGAACCTTCACCATAAACATTCACAACAGTCCTATCTGCGCTGGTTGTACCATCGTTGTTAAGAGAAATGGTTGCGTAATTTTCGTGAGTAGCATTGTCGAGGCTGAGCAAATTAGATTTCTCAACATTGATTACCATATTGCTACCCCAAACGTTCAGAGCGATGAGACCCTGAATATCCGAGCCGGTGATATTAGCCTTTGCTTCGTTGGAAGAACCGGGGAAGTTCACTGCGTAGGAGATAACTTTGTCCTCGGCACTCTTGATGGTTACATTCTCAAGGGTGAGAGTACCATTGGTGTTGTAGTTGATACCACGCTGGCAGTACGAAGCGTCGTTGATGATAGTAAGATTTTTGAGGGTAAGATCCATACCATTAGCATCATTAGTAACATCAATGATGCGAGCATTATTGCCTGTGTAGGTAAGGGTAGTACCATTACCATCGATAGTGATGTTGCGACCATTGATGGTTGTTGCAGCCCTCGAAACGGGAGCACCGAATATCAGACTTTCGGTCAAATCAATATCATCGGTCAAAACAATGTTGTTGATATCGGGATCGGCGAGAGCAGCCTGCAATGCGTCAGCAGTGCTAACAGCAGCACCGGCACCAATAATGGTGTCACCACCGGTAATCCAACCCTCAACATTGCCAACCGTAAACTCGATAGACTCCATATTGAGAGTCTCCTCGTCGATGGTAGCGGTGAAGTTGTAGCTCTTGCCCTTCTCCAATGCTACACCTACAACAGTAGAGGTCTTGTGTACGTCTTTGTTGATAACTGCGCCCTTGTAGAGTACATCTACGTCAAACTCAATAGCGTAAGCGTAGGTGTTGTTGTAGGGAAGGACAAACTTAGAGCCCTCAATGTTCTCCAAGACCTTGCTATTGGTAGCATTAACGGTCCACGCGCCGTTGCTGTATGTACCGCTTGCAGGAACAGTCATCTTCACATTCTTAATAGTGAGAGAGATGCCATCTTCAGCGGCAAAACCGTTGTTGAAGGTGAACATTACCCTCGAAAGAAGGTGGTCGAAAG
>CALDPX010000075.1 GCA_937911745.1 uncultured Alistipes sp.
TGGACTACCTGCGTGATAACTTCCAGAACTCGACAACCGAGCTGGATGGGCAGGCAGGCGTGGTGCTCTCTGGCTTTGTGGGTGTCAAGGACGAGGGCAACGCAAAGGTCGTGGCAGGTATGGCTGGCTGTGCTTTGGCAGGCGCAACAGACCCCAAGCATGGCAAGCTGATGTTCTTCGCTGGTGCTGAAGGCATCGAGAGCGCAGCCGAAGCCACCACACGCATCTACGAGGATGGGCATGTCGAGATGGGTACGGGTGTGTTCGGAGGATATGTCAAAGTTCCATTTAAGGGATTGTACGAGGAGGGAACTGACTATGACGAAACGACACAAGAGTATACGGTTAATAGAAACTTTAACCTCATAACCTCTGGTCGTCCAAAATTTGGCGGATTTGAGGTTTGGTTGCGCCTTCCGACTTCTGAGGATTATGTGGGCAGTGTATTAACACTCTACGATGTCCCCGTTCGTACACGCTCGTCACCATCACTTATATTGGCTATTGACGATGAAGATTCGGGAGTGCTTACACCCAAATCACTCGATGATGCAGGGTTGAGCTTTGTCCCCGTTCAACGCCTAATTATGCATGCAGGATTGTTACAGCTCGTGGCAGTGCCAAGTGTAGAACGAGGCAAATGCTGGTGGGTGGAGTCTTATAACACGATGCTTTACTACGAAAAATTCGACTACTAAACTATGGCAGACACTACAACGGGCGTTACCATCGCGGAGCTTACGCCAACCGCAACACTCTCCTCCTCGGATCGCTTCGAGGTTGACCGCAACGGAGGAGCCTACTCGATAACCTACGCAAACCTCGTGGCACAAATCGAACAATCACTCGGCATCAACGAACTTGCTGATGCCTTAACCGATATTATTGGATAATGGCAGACTTCGCAAAAATAATCAACCGCCTGGCAGTGGTCAGAACTTATATCGTAGATGCCATTAACGACAAGGGTGGCACAGCGGATGAGTCGATGTCCTTCGCACAGCTATCTAACCAGATATATGCAATGCCTACGGGTATGAACGAGGTTAGAAACGCGCATCAGCTCTTTAAGGGAAACACCACGCTGACCGAATTACCTACATCGCTCGACTTTCGTCAGTTCGACTCTATGTACCAAATGTGCTACAAGTGTACATCGCTCACGCGTGTCCCGCAACTCGAAACCGCCAATGTTACGAATATGATGTGGGCGTTCTACGGATGCTCCGCACTAACGGAGATTGATGGACTCGACACACGAAGCATTACATCTGCCTCGGAGCTATTTCATGGATGTTCATCGCTAACAGCTATATACTCAACACTCGACTTCTCCAATGTCACGAGCCAGATTGACACTACCTTCACTTCGTGCAAATCGTTGGTGGAGGTGCGCTTTGCAGGTACGATAAATGTTGATGTGGCGATGAATGGCTGTCCTAAACTCTCGGTGGATAGCCTGCTGTCCCTGCTGAACGCCCTATGCGAGAATGCACAAGGCTTGACCTGCAAAATTGGCTCGACCAACCTCGGCAAACTTACAGACGAGCAAAAAGCCATCGCCACCGATAAGGGTTGGGAGTTGGTGTAAATAAATAGCCGCCCCATTGCTGGAGCGGCTGACAGAGTGAATACTAAAGTTGCTACGAGATATAACAAGCAGCATCTTTTAACTTGAAATTGCCATCGGGATGAAGTCTGCGTGTTCGTTCCTCAATCTCCTCCATCGTTAAATATGGCTTTGCCTTCTTGGGCGATGCCAGCTCAAACTTGCCATCGATGCGAGTTGCAAGGTCGGTCATGTCCTCGGCTAGTTTCTCATTGATAACCTTCGCGTAAATCTGCGTGGTGCGAATACTGCGATGACCGAGAAGTTTGCTAACGGTCTCAATGGGTACGCCATTGGTTAGCGTAACGGTTGTCGCAAATGTATGTCGAGCCATGTGGAAGGTTATATTTTTGTTTATGCCACAGACATCCGCAAGCTCCTTGAGATATGTGTTGCATTTCTGATTGCTAGGAACGGGGAGTAGCTTGCCTCGCAGTTGCTTCATATTTCTATACTTGGCAATGATGATTTGAGGCACCTCCAGCAGCGGAATATGAACGGGGACATCGGTTTTGTTTCGATAGGTCTTAATCCAAGTCCTGCCGTCCGAGTCTACATAAACATTCTCTTGTTTGAGTTTTGATACATCGCAGTGCGATAGTCCCGTGAAGCAACTGAATACAAACACATCGCGCATGTGCTCCATGCGAGGTATTGTGAACTTCTTTGCCATAATACGCGCTAGCTCATCCTTGGTTAGGAAGCCACGCTCGTTGTTCTCGTACCTTATTTTAATAGTAGCAAATGGATTTCGTTTTGCCCAGCCATTATCAATTGCCACTTGGTAAATAGTGCGCAACTTCTGCAGCTGCTTCATCGCGTAGTTATTTGCGATTGGGTACTCATTTCTATTATAGGTATCGAATCCCGTAATGAAGAATGGAGTCACCTCATTGAGCAGGATGTCCTCCATTTTGGTTGTCTTCTTAATGTACTCTTGCAAACGATTTCTAACAACCACATATCGGCCATAGGTTATTTCGGAGGTCGAGATGCCGATCTGTTTCTTGTACTCCTCAAGCCAGCGGTCAAATAACTCCACAAAATAGCGGCATGATCCATCATAATCTTTGCCCTGCAACGCGAGCTTGAGTTTCTCGAAGGTTACCTCCTCGCCACTGCGGAGCATTTCGGTGTGCTTTTGCATGATGGCAAATCGCAACTCTTCGAGGATTTTGTTGATTGCTTTATCCTCTTTAAGATTGCCGAGAGCTTTACCATTTCCCCAGCGATCGGGGTTAATCCATAGTTTTGTGGAGATTACGCGCGATTCTTTACCTACTGTAATGCGTGCGAAGATGGGTACTTTGCCATCTGCGTTGGGTTTGTTCTTCTGTGCTATCATTAGCACCTTGATTGTTTGCGTTGTCATATTCACTCATTTTTTAGTTGTGTTTTCTCTGCTGCCTGCAAATGTAGCAGGTACAAATCCGCTTGGAAAATTTTTTCTCTGACAATGTTGCGCCACCATAGGTCACCAGGGCGACACGATGCGACAATGTAGCGACAAGGGGCGACACTCACTCGTTGCCAGAATGGTTTAACTTCCTCTCAATGAACGGTTTGCGATGCAAACATAACATCACTATTTGGGACACGCAAGTTATGTTGGATCTTTCTGCGATATGTTCGCAAACTATT
>CALDPX010000076.1 GCA_937911745.1 uncultured Alistipes sp.
AAGCGATACGCAGTATCGCATAAAAATTTTTGGGCGACTTTTTATAAAAAGTCGCAAAATAAAAAACAAAAAAACAATGGCAAAAGAGATTAAATATAATGTAGAGGCAAGGGAGATGCTCAAAGAGGGTGTTGATGCCCTTGCAAACGCTGTGAAGGTGACACTCGGTCCCAAAGGTCGCAACGTGATTATCGACAAAAAGTTTGGTGCTCCCCACATCACCAAGGATGGTGTAAGCGTGGCAAAAGAGGTGGAGTTGGAGGATAACTTTGCCAATATGGGTGCACAGATTGTCAAAGAGGTAGCAAGCAAAACCAATGACGATGCAGGCGATGGTACAACTACCGCTACCGTCTTGGCACAGGCTATCATTGGCGTAGGTATCAAGAATGTTACCGCAGGTGCCAACCCTATGGACTTGAAGAGAGGTATTGACAAGGCTGTGGCTGCCGTTGTGGAGAACATCAAGAGCCAAAGCAAAGAGGTGGGCGACAACCTCGATAAGGTGGAGCAGGTGGCTACCATCTCCGCCAACAACGACAACAGCATCGGTAAACTCATCGCTGAGGCTGTGGGTAAAGTGAAGAAAGAGGGTGTCATCACCGTAGAGGAGGCTAAGGGTACCGAAACGCACGTTGAGGTTGTTGAGGGTATGCAGTTCGATAGGGGCTACACCTCAGCCTACTTCGTTACCGACACCGAGAAGATGGAGGCTACCTTGGAGCGTCCTTACATCCTCCTCACCGACAAGAAAATCTCCACAATGAAGGAGATTGTGGGCATCTTGGAGCCCGTGGCACAGAATGGTCGCTCGCTCCTCATTGTTGCCGAGGATGTAGATGGTGAGGCTTTGAGTGCACTTGTTGTCAACAAGTTGCGCGGCACCATCAAGGTTGCTGCTGTCAAAGCCCCAGGCTTTGGCGATAGGCGCAAAGACCTCTTGGAGGATATCGCAACCCTTACGGGCGGTACGGTAATCTCGGAGGATAAGGGTTTGCGCTTGGACGCTGCAACCGTAGAGATGCTCGGCTCGGCAGATAAGGTTACCATCACCAAGGACAACACCACCATTGTGGACGGTGCCGGTAACTCGGAGGCTATCGCTGCCCGCGTGGCACAGATTCGCCGCCAGATGGAGAATACCACCAGCGACTACGATAGGGAGAAACTCCAAGAGAGGCTCGCCAAACTCGCAGGTGGTGTGGCAGTACTCTTTGTGGGTGCCGCAACCGAGGTAGAGATGAAGGAGAAGAAAGACCGCGTACAGGATGCACTTGCTGCTACCCGTGCAGCCATCGAGGAGGGTATCATCCCCGGTGGTGGCGTGGCATACATTCGCGCTTCGGAGGCTCTTGCCAACCTTAGGGGCGATAATGATGACGAGACAACCGGTATTGCCATTGTGCGCCGTGCTATCGAGGAGCCCCTCAGGCAAATCGTTGCCAATGCCGGTGGCGAGGGCTCTGTGGTTGTCAACAAGGTCAAAGAGGGCAAGGGTGCCTATGGCTACAACGCCCGTGCCGACCGCTACGAGGATATGTTCGAGGGCGGTATCATCGATCCCACCAAGGTGGCTCGTGTAGCACTCGAAAATGCTGCATCTATCGCCTCTATGTTCCTCACCACCGAGTGTGTGCTCGCCGAGAAGAAGGAGGAGAGTCCTGCACCTGCTATGCCAGCCGGTGGTATGGGCTACTAAAAAACGCATATAACGAGCATCTGCGGCGTTATACTTCGATAAGCGGAGTTCCTCATTTGCGAGAGCAAACTGCGGACTCCGCTTTCTCGTATGCCTTGCATCTATCTCGTTATCTGCATTTTTTAGGTCTAACGTCTAACGTATAACGTCAATAGTCCTAAGGCTTCTAAGGCTTGTAGGAGTTTAAGAACTTTAACGACCTTAATGTCCTTATTATCAACCCTCAATTTTCAACTTTCAATTTTTATTTATAATTTTGCAAAAAATTATAAGATATGACTATAATCCAGCTTGAATATCTCTTGGCGGTGGCTAACTGCGGGAGTTTTTCGAAGGCGAGTGAGATATGTTTCGTAACGCAGCCCTCGCTCAGTATGCAAATCAAAAACCTCGAAGACGAACTTGGCGAGATACTCCTCGACCGCTCCAAAAAGCCCGTTGTGCCCACGCAGGTGGGGGCTCTGGTAATTGAGAAAGCCAAAGAGGCACTGCTGGCGTACAACAACGTGAAGGAGTGTGTGGCAGAACTCAAAGGCAGTGTGGCAGGTAAATTGAGGCTCGGTGTCATTCCGACCATTGCACCCTATCTGTTGCCTCGTTTTGTACATACCTTTGGCGAGCGTTACCCGGGTGTGGAGTTGGAGATTAGAGAGATGATAACGCCCGAGATTATCCGCGCAATGGATAGCGACGAGTTGGATGCTGCGCTGTTGGCGGGCGGCACTTGTCCCGACCGCATCACCGAGCAGGAACTCTTCGACGACCGTTTCTACGCCTACGTATCGCCCGAAAACCCCCTGTCGGCACGCACCAACTTGCGCATAGAGGATATTTATGGTAAGGACCTCATACTGCTCTCCGAAGGGCATTGTCTAAGGGACCAAGTCATCGAACTATGTGGCTCGAACCGACTTAGTGAGTTGCCATACACCTTCCAGAGTGGCTCGCTCGAAACCATTATGAGAATTGTGGACACGACCTCTATGTTGACCATTATCCCCGAGATGGCTCTGCCCTACATCCCCGAGGCTCTCAAAGGGCGTGTGAAGACTCTCGCAAAGGGTGCGGCTTCGCGCAAAGTGGTGATGGGTGTGCGCCGTACATACGCCAAAGAGACTATCGTTGCAGCACTTCGAGAGGTAATAGTGGAGTGTTATAAGAAAAAAAGCACCCCAAAAGGTGTGTAATTCGGAGCGAAAGTACTACATTTGTAGTTCTGTTAGAAATAAATAGTAAAGGAAACAAAAAAATATGACACAGAAACTTATTGACAATATAGTTGAGGCTATTCAGGACAAAAAGGGGCACAATATCGTGTCGCTCGATTTGAGCGCATTGGAAGGTACGATTTGTGATGCCTTTGTGGTGTGCAATGCCGACTCCACCACACAGGTTGATGCCATTGCCGATGGCATTGTGGAGGCTTTGGAGGAGAAACTTGGCGAGAAACCTCGCCGTGTGGAGGGTAAGACCAACGCGGCGTGGATTGCGGTGGACTATGTGGATGTTATGGTTCACATCTTCCTCACTCCCCTGAGAGATTACTATCGTTTGGAGCAACTTTGGGCTGATGCACCTGCTACTCGTTACGAGTCAGAGGAGTAGTGCGGCTGATTTCTGTGGGCGATTTCTGTGGGCGAGTGTGCCTTGTGGGTGCTTTTTGCACCGAGCATCACATCGCAAGTTCCTCATTTACGCTCGGTAAACTGCGGACTTGCTCGTTTGCTCGGCACAAAAATCCCTCCACAAAACCCACTCGCAGAGTATAGGGTCTAACGTCTAACGTCTAACGTCTAACGTCTAACGTCAATAGTCCTAAGGCTTATAGGGCTTATGGGAGATTAAGAACCTAAATAATTTTCCATTTTCCATTTTCAATTCGTGGGTACTAAACCCCAACATTTTACGTTACTGATTAAGTAAAACAACAAAATACAAATAGATTAGATGGATAACAACAACACAAACAATATGGGTGGTGGTAATAACAACCCCAAAAACAATATGCCACCTCGCAACCCTATGCAGCCAAGGCGTAGGCGCGGACCTCTTTCGTTCTTCTATGGCTTTTGGGTGCTGATGCTTGCGGCACTCTTCCTGATGCCCCTCTTTGATGGCAGCGGCACTCCTCGCAAGATTGAGTGGAACGCTTTGCAGAATATGATTGTGGAGGGCGATGTGCAGAAAATAGAGGTCGTAAACGACAAGACTGCACGTATCTACCTCAAAACAGAGGCGGTGGAGGAGTATCGCAAGATGCCGACCTACAAGTCGCTGCCCGACACCAAATATCAATTTACCTACAACATTGGTAATCCCGAGATTTTCCGCACCGACTTGGAAAAAATTGCCGAGCGTTACGGAGTGGAGGTGCCCGTGCCTGCGTGGGAGTATCCTTCGAACATTTGGCGCGAACTTGCTGGGTGGTTGCCTATGATATTTTTTGCGGTGCTGATGATTATGATGTTCCGCTCGATGGGACGTGGTGCTGCGGCTCAGAATGGAGTTATGAACGTGGGTAAGTCGCGTGCGCAGGTCTACGATAAGGACAATGCCAACAAGATAACCTTCAAGGATGTTGCAGGTTTGGAGGAGGCAAAGGTCGAGATTATGGAGATTGTCGATTTCCTCCGCAAACCCGAAAAATACCGCGAACTCGGCGGTAAAATCCCTAAGGGCGCACTGCTTGTAGGTCCTCCGGGAACGGGTAAAACGCTGTTGGCTAAGGCTGTGGCAGGCGAGGCTAACGTGCCCTTCTTCTCCATTAGCGGTAGTGACTTTGTGGAGATGTTTGTGGGCGTGGGTGCTTCGCGTGTGAGGGACTTGTTTGCTCAGGCTAAGGAGAAAGCCCCCTGTATTGTCTTCATTGATGAGATTGACGCCATAGGTCGTGCAAGGGGTAAGAACGCAGGCTTCTCGGGTAATGACGAGAGGGAGAATACTCTCAACCAACTACTTACGGAGATGGATGGCTTTGGTACCAATTCGGGCGTTATTGTGCTGGCAGCCACCAACCGTGTAGACATCTTGGATAAGGCACTCTTGCGTGCGGGTAGGTTCGATAGGCAGATTGATGTAGGTTTGCCCGAGCTGAAAGAGCGTGAGGCTATCTTCGGTGTGCATATGAGGAAACTCAAACTTGCCGATGATGTAAACGTGGAGTTCTTGGCAAAGCAAACCCCGGGTTTTTCGGGTGCCGACATTGCCAACGTATGTAACGAGGCGGCACTCATTGCTGCTCGTGGCGATAAGAAGGCTATCGACAAGGAGGACTTCCTCGCGGCAGTGGATAGGATTATTGGCGGTTTGGAGAAGAAGAGCAAAATCATCACCCCTGCCGAGAAGCGCAAAATTGCCTTCCACGAGGCGGGACACGCAACCGTTAGTTGGCTCTTGGAGCACGCTAACCCACTTGTGAAGGTTACAATCATACCTCGTGGTAGGGCTCTCGGTGCGGCTTGGTATCTGCCCGAGGAGCGACAACTTACCACCACCGAGCAGATGATGCACGAAATGGCATCGCTCTTGGCAGGTAGGGCTTCGGAGCAACTCACCTTTGGCGAGATATCCACAGGAGCACTCAACGATCTGGAAAGGGCTACGAAGATGTCCTACGCAATGGTCAGCTACTACGGTATGAGCGACAAGGTGGGCAACCGCTCCTACTACGACTCTACGGGTCAGAGCGACTACTCGTTTGCGAAACCTTATAGCGAGGAGACCTCGGTACTGATTGACAAGGAGGCTAAGGGATTGATTGATAAGGCGTTTAAGATGGCTACCGACATCCTTGCGGAGAACAAAGCGGGACTTACCGAACTTGCCGAGTTGCTTTTGGAGCGCGAGGTGGTCTTTGCAGAGGATGTGGAGCGTATCTTTGGTGCAAAAAGAAAGAGTTAGCAACTCTTTCTTTTTGTGGTCTAACGTCCAAAGTCTAACGTCTAACGCCTTGGACATTTTTATATTTGATTAGAAAAAAGACGTTTGACGTTTGTCGTTAGACGTTCTACAAAATAATTTTTATGAGCTTAAAAGGTAAAAATCTCGGACTGAGAACTGTGGCAGGTGCTGCTCTGGGCGTTATTGTTGTGGGTGCGGCATTGTGGTCGCCTTGGGCTTTGGCTGTGGTGGCGGCAGTGGTTGTGGTGCTCGGACAAGACGAACTCTTCCGTATGGCAGCCTCGCGTGGCGAGGTGCGGCCTATGGGTACCTTGGCGATGTGTCTTGGTGTGCCTCTGGTGGCAGAGTGCGTCTTGGAGCCATCGCCTGTGGTGTTGCTCACAATTTTGTTCTTTGTGCCGCTGCTCTTTGTGGCAGAACTCGCAAGGGGCAAACAGCGACCTTTGGAAAATATCGCCATCACGCTCTTCGGACTGCTCTATACGGCTGTGCCTATGGCTATGATGATGCTCGTGGGCTTCGTGGAGGGCGAATGGGAGCCTGCAAGGGTGCTGGCTATTATATTTATGGTGTGGGTTAACGACATCTTCGCCTACCTTGTTGGCTGCTCTATCGGCAAACATAAGATGTGCCCCACAATCTCGCCCAAAAAGTCGTGGGAAGGCTTCTTTGGTGGCTTGATTTTCGCCGTGGGCTTCGCTATGGCTGCGGGCTATATGATGGAGGGTAACATCTACGCTTGGGGTGGTCTGGGCCTGGTGGTTGCTCTGGCAGGCGTGGCAGGCGACTTGGTGGAGTCGATGATAAAAAGAGAGTATGACGTGAAGGACTCGGGGAACCTTATCCCCGGTCACGGAGGCATCCTTGATAGGTTCGATGCGCTGCTTGTGGCTATGCCCTTTGCGTATGTTTATATGATAATTTTTGGCTTATGAGAATAAACCCCGAAGGGAGAGAGGGCATTAGGATTAATACCTTCATCTTTGCTATCATCATTGCCGTAGTTACCGCTACGGCTTTGGTCTATGATTGGGCGTGGTGGGTGCTCGCACTCGTTGACGCCTTTTTGCTTTGGCGCATCATCTTTGTCATCCGTTTCTTCCGTGACCCTGTGCGCCCTCTGGTGCAGGAGGAGGGTGTGGTTTTCGCGCCTGCCGATGGTAAGGTTGTGGTTGTTGAGGAGGTCGATGCTCCCAAAGGTATGGAGTGTGAGAGATGTCTGCAACTCTCGGTCTATATGACCTTCTACAATGTGCACGTCAATTGGCACCCCATAGGGGGCGAGGTTGTCTATAAGGACCACTTCGAGGGTGACTTCCTGCTGGCGTGGCACCCCAAGAGTTCCTCGCTCAACGAACACACTACGGTTGCGGTACGCACCCAGGGTGGCACAGTGGTGGTATGGCGACAGATTTCGGGCTGGATTGCTCGAAGGATTGTCTGCTACCCCGAGGTGGGCGATAGGGTAGAGCAGAACACCAAGTCGGGCTGCATAAAGTTTGGTTCGAGGGTGGATGTCTTTCTGCCTTTGGATGCCGAACTCTTTGTGAGGGTGGGCGATAAGGTTGTCGGCTCACAAACCCGCTTGGCACGACTCAAATAAGCATAAAGAAGAAACAATACAACGATTTACGGATGAACAATTTTCACAAATATCTCTTGGGTGCGGTGGCTCTTGCTGCTACGGTAGCAGTTTTTTGGTTTTTTGGTGACATAGTTTTCTATGTTCTCATTGCCGGTGTGCTGGCTATTATGTGCCAACCTTTGGTGGGTAAAGTAGCCGGCATTAAGGTCTTGGGAAGGAATGTTCCTCGCTGGCTGGCGGCTCTTGTGGGTGTGCTGGCAGTGTGGATTGTGATACTGCTCTTTTTTGTGCTCTTCATTCCCCTTATATCGGGAAAACTGAGCGACCTCGCACATCTCGACTATCAAACCATCCTTGCGCCACTGCGCGAACCGATGACCGACCTCGGTCTTTTCCTCGAAAAATACTTCAAACTGAATATCTCCGAGACTTCGCTGACCGAGATGTTGGTGGGATATGTTAAAGACTTTGCCGAGCGTGGTAGTCTAACATCGCTTGTGTCATCCATCTTCTCTGTTGCGGGCAATTTTGTGGTCGCAGCGGTTAGTATCTCCTTTATCGCCTTTTGGTTTATGAAGGAGGATGGGCTGTTCCTGAGGATGTTGCTTGCTGTGGCACCTACCAAATATGAGGAGAATGTCAAACGTGCTGTGGAGTCCATCACCTCGCATCTCTCGCGCTACTTCTTGGGTGTGCTCATCCAGATGACCATTATGAGCACCATTGTGACTCTCATTCTCATCTGCTTCGGCTTCGAGTTCCAAGACGCTATCTTTGTGGGCGTTGTGGAGGGTGTCTTCAACATTATACCCTATGTAGGTCCTTGGATTGGTTTTATCCTGAGTGCTCTCTCGGGATTGACGTTCGTTACCACTTCGGGTATGACCATCGCCTATGTAGTGATTGTTATTGCTGCTACCATCTTGGCGGCTCAGGCTATCGATAACTACTTCGTGTCGCCCAAAGTCTTCTCGCACCAACTCAATGCGCACCCATTGGAGATATTCCTCGTGACTCTCGTTGCGGGTTCTTGTACGGGTATTGTGGGTATGCTTGTTGCCATTCCTGCATATACGGTTTTGCGAGTGTTGGCAAAGGAGTTTCTGTACAATTATAAACTTGTAAGGAAATTGACTGCCAAGGTGTAACGAGCGAACCTTGCTGTCGGTTGTGACTCAATACCACAATAGGCGAGTTCTCAGCATAGTATACCTATGTGAGGAACTCGCCTATTGCAGTGTGGTGCAAAATTTACTCGTTCTATGCGTTTTTATAAAAAGTTTGGGATACCTCACGGTATCCCAAACCCCCCAACTTAAAATACTGATTATGAAAGAATCACTAAAACAACTATTTGCGCTTTTGCGCCAACCATTGCTTTGTGGAACAAAAGTAATAAATTTTTTTGGGTTTTCCAAATTTTTTCTCGAAAAAAGCGTGTATATTTGTAATAAAGTTGTGCATTTGGAGAGGGTAGTAACCGAAAATTGAGTAAAATTATGGATAAGAAAGAGTATAATCCCTCGGATGTGGGGTGCAATAATGGTAACTATTTTGGAATGCCTTTTACGACCGAGGAGTCGGCTCTTGTATTGGTGTCGGTGCCCTGGGGTGTTACGGCATCCTACGGTGGAGGTCAGAGTTATGCTCCCGATGCGATAATTGGTGCATCGGTGCAGCTCGATTTCTACGACCCCGTGAGCCCCGATGAGTGGAAGAAAGGTATTGCTACTGTCCCCATCGACTACTCGTTGCAGGATATGGACTCACTGCTGAGGAGCGATGCCAAGAAGGTCATTAAGTACTTGGAGGAGGGCGGAACACTCTTCGAGAGGGAGATGGTTCCCACCCGTAGGGCGAGGGTTAATAGCGGCTCGGCAGAGATGAACTGCAAGGTCTATGAGCAGACCTCGGCGTGGCTCGATAGGGACAAGTTGGTAGGTCTTGTGGGTGGCGACCATAGCACTCCTCTGGGCTTCATCAAGGCTTTGGGCGAACGCCACAATGACATGGGTATTTTGCATATTGACGCCCACGCCGACCTTAGGGAGGCATACGAGGGCTTTCGCTATTCGCACGCCTCGATAATGTACAATGTGTTGCACGAGGTGGAGTCGGTTAGCAAAATTGTGCAGGTGGGCATTAGGGACTACTGCGACGACGAGGTGGAACTTGTGAGGAACTCGAATGGCAGGGTTGTGCAGTTTGACGATTGGATGCTCGCCGCCGCAAGATTTGAGAGCACCTCGTGGGCTGAGCAGTGCAGAAGGATTGTCGAGGAGTTGCCCGAGGAGGTGTATGTTAGTTTCGATATTGACGGACTGAGTGCCGAGTTGTGTCCGGGTACGGGAACACCTGTTGCGGGCGGTTTGTCGTTCCACCAGGCGGTCTACCTGCTCGATAGTGTTGTGAGGAGCGGAAGGAAGATTGTCGGTTTCGATCTTGTGGAGGTTGCTCCTCGCGGCGAGGATGATGAGTGGGATGCCAATGTAGGTGCTCGAATACTCTATAAATTGTGCGGCTTGATACTAAAATCCAATTAATTGAGTTATATTTGCGGTCGCAAACGAAAAAACAAACATTAAATAAACAAATAAAAGAACAAAAAAACTATGAAAAAAATTCTTACTATCGCTGTTGCTGCTTTGGCAGTAGTTTCGATGACCTCGTGCGGTGGTTCGCGCGCAATGAAGAACGAAATTGATACCCTTTCGTATGCATTGGGTACCGACTTCGGTATGTCGCTTCAAAGACTTGTAAACTCGCTTGAAGACGAGATGAATATGGATCTCTTCTATCAGGGTGTTGAGGATGCTCTGAACGAGGATGTGGCTATTGAGCAGCAGGAGGCTTTCGCATTCTTGCGCAACTATATGAACGTTGTTAACCCCCAGAAGGCTCTTGCTAATTCGAATGCCTACCTTGCCGAGATCGAGAAGCAGGAGGGTGTTCAGAAGACCGAGAGCGGTCTGTTGTACCAGATTGTACGCGAGGGTAACGCAGAGAAGAAAGCCACTTTGGATACCGACAAAGTGAGGGTTATGTACGAGGGTAAGACTCGCGATGGTAAGGTATTTGACTCCTCTTATGAGCGTGGTGACACCGCACAGTTTGCTCTCAACCAGGTTATCAAAGGTTGGACTGAGGGTATGAAACTTATTGGCGAAGGCGGCGAGATTAAGCTTTGGATTCCCGCAAAACTTGCATATGGTCCTCGTGGTACCCGTGATGGCTCGATTGGTCCTAACAATGCCATCTCGTTCACTGTTGAACTCGTAGAGGTTATCCCCACCGAGGCTGAGGCAAAATAGTCCGAGGAGGTATAGATAAAACGAAGCCCGACAAACCAATGCGTTTGTTGGGCTTCGGTGTTTTTTAACACTTAATCATATTTTTCGTTAAACAATTTGCAATTTCGACAAAATTGTGTTATATTGCGTGCAACGTTCAACTTTAATAATTGGATGTTCAGTACTGTTTTGCCTGATGTTAGATAAAATTGGCGAATAATATGAAACGATATAAATTTTTATTAGTTGCACTATTGTGCTTTCTTTGTGGCTGTGGGTGGGTGCCACCGTGGGTGTATTATTATGCAGAATCGTTCATTGCCTGCTATTGCGGAGGAGATCTTCATGCTGATGACTTTCCAAATGGTGTTCGGATATATTGGAAATTTGGCGAACAAGAGTATTCTCACAAGAGTTGTGGGAAAGAAAAAGAGATATATGAGCAACTGTGCGAAAAGCACAATGATATTGGTTATAATGAGTGGGAGGTTGATAACAGAGATCTTGATTCGGGCGATTTTAACTACCGAATGGTCTATTGGAAAGACTTTGTGGCGATAGATGTTATCAGCGACCGCGATTTCGACACTGAGCATCCCGCAGGCTCTTCGCTTGGCGATGTTGTGATGTATTGGGGAATTTCGTATTGGGAGTGGGTGAAAAGCGGTTACTCTCTATATGATGAAAACGGTATCAGGCATGAGAGAACCACAGTGGAAGGCTATGTGAACAATATCCCAGAGGAGGGATTGTGTTTGATTGAGGAACTATCGCTGCATTTTCCATTTGTACCCGAATCGGCTGAGGGCGAACACAACCTAACCATTACCATTACAGCAGATGATGGCACGGTGTACCAACTCGGCTGCCTCGTGATGCTAAAAGCTACCGAAGCGCAGATGTAGTTTGCAGATGTAACAAGAAGCCCGACAAACCAATGCGTTTGTCGGGCTTCTTGTATGGTGCGTAGAGGAGAGTGTGACTACTCTTCCTCTACGAGTTTAATCTTCAAGTCCACAAGTTGTGCGGGGTCGATGGTGGTAGGCGAGTCCACCATAACATCGCGTCCTTGGTTGTTCTTGGGGAAGGCGATGTAGTCGCGGATGGAGTCGGAGCCACCAAAGAGCGAGCAGAACCTATCGAAACCGAAGGCGATACCTGCGTGGGGAGGTGCACCGAACTTGAAGGCGTTCATCAGGAAGCCAAACTGAGCCTCAGCCTGCTCGGGAGTGAAGCCGAGCAACTTGAACATCTTCTGCTGCAATGCGCTATCGAAAATACGCACCGAGCCACCGCCGACCTCTACGCCGTTGCAGCAGAAGTCGTAGGCATTGGCACGCACCCTGCCCGGATCGCTGTCCATATACTCAATATCTTCGGGCTTGGGCGAAGTGAAGGGGTGGTGCATAGCGTAGAAACGCTGTGTCTCCTCGTCCCACTCCAACAAGGGGAAGTCCACAACCCAGAGGGGAGCAAACTTCTTGGGGTCGCGCAGACCCAGGCGGTCGCCCATCTCCAAACGGAGTACATTGAGTGCCGAAAGGGTATGTTTCCTGTCGCCTGCAAGGATAAGGATCAGATCGCCCGACTTAGCACCGCATTTGGTGGCGATAGCCGAGAGTTCCTCGGGGGTGTAGAACTTGTCGATGCTCGACTTGATGCCGTTCTCGTCCAATCTAATCCATACCAAGCCTTTGGCACCCACCTGGGGACGTTTTACGAAGTCGGTAAGGGAGTCAATCTGCTTGCGGGTGTAGCCTGCGCAGCCCTCAGCCACAATAGCACCTACATACTCTGCCGAATCGAAAACTACGAAATCTTTGCCCTTGACATCCTCGGTAATGTTGTTGAACTCCATACCGAAACGAAGGTCGGGTTTGTCAGAGCCATATTTCTCCATAGCCTCGTGCCACGACATACGGGGGAACGAGTAGTCGAACTCTACGCCAAGAACCTCTTTGAAGAGGGTTTTGGCAAACCTCTCAAAGATGTTCAGCACATCCTCCTGCTCCACAAACGACATCTCGCAGTCTATCTGTGTAAACTCGGGCTGGCGGTCGGCACGCAGGTCCTCATCGCGGAAGCAGCGTACAATCTGGAAGTAGCGGTCGTAGCCAGCCACCATCAGCAGTTGTTTGAAGGTCTGGGGCGATTGGGGCAGAGCGTAGAACTTGCCGGGGTTGAGCCTCGAAGGTACAAGGAAGTCGCGTGCACCCTCGGGGGTGGAGTTAATCATATAGGGAGTCTCAATCTCCATAAAGTTCTCGTCCGAGAGGAAGTTGCGTGTAACCTGTGCCATACGGTGGCGGAGCATAAGAGCCTCTTTCAGGGGGTTTCGCCTCAGGTCGAGGTAGCGGTAGCGCATACGAAGGTCGTCGCCGCCATCGGTGTTGTCCTCGATGGTAAAGGGAGGAGTGTCGGCAGCGTTGAGGATGTTTAGCGCGGATACGGCAATCTCAATCTCGCCTGTGGGAATCTTATTGTTTTTGCTCGAACGCTCCAAAACGCGACCTTTTGCCTGAATGACAAATTCGCGTCCGAGGGAAGAGGCAGCCTCTTTGACCTCTGCCGAGCAAGCGTCATCCACCACAAGTTGGGTGATGCCGTAGCGGTCACGAAGGTCGATGAAAGTCATACCGCCCAAGTTGCGTACACGCTGTACCCAACCTGCAAGTGTCACCTCCTCGGAGAGGTTCGTAAGGCGAAGTTCGCCGCAAGTGTGTGTTCTGTACATGGTCTGTTGTAAGTATTTATTTATTTTCGTATTTTTGCAAGGTTGTAAAAATCTTTCAAAGGTACACAAAAAGATGGAAATGGAGTACACAATGGAGCATTTTTTTATGCAAGCAGCACTCCGAGAGGCTCGTGAGGCGGCTTCGGAGGGCGAAATACCCATCGGGGCAGTGGTTGTGTGTGGCGACAGGATTGTCGGCAAAGGGCACAATAGGGTGGAGGCTTTGGGCGATGCCACAGCACATGCCGAAATGCAGGCACTTACGGCGGCTATGAATTCGCTCGGTAGTAAATATCTGCCCGAGTGTACACTCTATGTTACTGTGGAGCCTTGTGTGATGTGTGCTGGGGCGTTGGCGTGGAGCCAAATAGGGCGCGTAGTCTATGGTGCAGCAGACCCCAAAAAGGGCTATTCGACCTACTCCAACCACATCTTCCACCCGAAAACGGAGGTCGTAGCGGGCTTTATGGAGGAAGAGAGTAGGATGCTGATGGAGGATTTTTTCAAAAAACTACGCAGGTAAATTTGTTTTCCACGTGGGAATTTATACTTTTGTGGAATGTTAATGCGTTATATTAAAGAACAAACAAAATAACTAACACATAAACTTCATAGAAACAATGAAAATCAAATCGCTTATCGTTGCTCTCGCAGCACTCTTGGCAAGTTCTGCAACCTTTGCACAAGATGATCTTACTACCCTTTGGAATAAAGCCGCAGGCTTGGTAAATGCGAAAAATTATGCCGAAGCAGTTGTTGCTTTGGAGGCAACCCTCGAAGCGGCATATAATGCCGACAACTTTGAGATGGTGGAGAAAGTTCAAAAACTCATCCCCAACTGCTACTTCCGCGTTGGTTTGGAGAAGGCGAAAAAAGGTGAGGTGGAGGCTGCTTTGGTAGATCTCTACAAGGCAGACGAGATGGCACTCTTGTACAATGACGCCAAAACTTCTCGTAATGCCAAGAACCTCATCTCGCAGAGTTATAAGAGGTTGGGCGCTAATTCGTTCAACAACAAGGACTATGCAGCTGCGGTAGAGGTGTTTGCAAAGGGTTACGAGGCCAACCCCCAAGACACCGAACTTGCTCTCTACTTGGCAATGAGTTACTGCGAGTTGAAGGACTTTGAGAATGGTGTGAGGGTTTATACCGACGTTATCGCCTTGGAGAAGCGCCACAGCAAATTTGCTGAGCCCGCAGCAAAGGCAAAAGCTGAGCTCTCGAACTACCTCTTGGTTAAGGCTCAGGAGGAGTTTGCTGCTGCCAACAAGGAGGCTGCTTATGCAACTCTCGAAACTCTTATTGCTGCCGATCCTATGAACACTACCAACCAGATGTATCGCTTGCAGAAGGCTGCCGAGTTGCAGGATTGGGACAATGTTATTACTTGGAGCGAACTTGCAGGTGCGGTAATGACCACCCCTGAGCAGCAGAGTGATGTTTACTACCTCTTGGCAGTGGCTTACGATAGCAAGAACGAGAACCAGCTCGCAGTTGATAACTACAACTTGGTGACCGCAGGTGACAAACTCGAACCCGCAAAGGCTCGTGCTGCCGAACTCGTAGCGTTCATCAAAGCCGAGAAAGAGGCTGCAAAATAATGTCAGTTTCGCGATACTCGCGTTAAATTGCCACTTGGCGGGACTTCGTGCCCGATATTATAGATAACAACAAGGCGGGGCGCTCCTCTGATGTGGGGTGCCCCGAGTTGTACCATACCGAAATCATACGAAAGAGAAAACCTATGGAAAAGTTTG
This sequence comes from uncultured Alistipes sp., assembly GCA_937911745.1. Taxonomy (GTDB): domain Bacteria; phylum Bacteroidota; class Bacteroidia; order Bacteroidales; family Rikenellaceae; genus Tidjanibacter. The sequence continues at coordinate 14,966 of CALDPX010000076.1, forward strand.
AGCCATACGCAATAGCCGACCAAAACATAGAAGGCGAGTTTGTGGGTGAAGTGAAAGCGGGATTTCCTTCGCCTGTCGAAGGAGTGCGAGAGAGCCTCGATTTGGGAAAATTGTTGGTACGACACAAGGCGTCGACATTCTTCTTTCGCATAGACGGGGTTTCGATGGTCGACGAGTCGTTGGACGACGGCGATATTATCATTGTCGATAGGTCGCTCGACCCCTACGACGGCTGCAAGGCGGTGTGCTATATAGATGGCGAATATACCGTCAAGAGGGTGGAGATATCCCCCTCGGGTGTCAGACTGCTGCCTGCAAATGGCGATTCGAAAAAGTATAAGCCCATAAACGTTACTGCCGACAACAATTTCCTCGTTTGGGGCGTTGTTACCTATGTGATAAAAAAGATGTAGAAGAGAGATGTTTGGAGTTGTAAAGAGAATTGTTGCTACGTTTTGCTTGGTATGCGCGGTCGGTACTGTGGGCTGCTACGCACAGAGTAGGGTGCATACAGACGCACTGAAAATCACCTTCCTTTCGTGGGCTACGGGCAGTACGAAACTATCGTGGGAGCACGCCCTTGTGGAACATAAGCAGAGTGCCGAGATATGTGCCAGCCTTATTGGTGCGGGCTATGACAAGTACCACAACCGTCCATTGGGCTTCACGCTGCGCTATGGGCATAAATTCTTCGTGGGCGACTACTCTGCCGAGCGACCTCTGGACGGCTTCTATGTGCGCCCCGAGGCGATCTTTTCGCGCTACCACTACGATGCTCGGGCTACGGGAGCACGCACCCTTGCACAAATGGGTGCGCTACTTGCTACGGCGGGTTACCAGAGGACCTTTGGACGTTTTTTGGTGGATGCGTGGTTTGGTGGGGGCTATGCCTTCGGAGAGCCTGCCGAGACGGGCTACCACCACGGCTTTGCACTGCTCGACCACTTTGGCTTGAAGAACGACAATGTGGCTTTCTCGTTCAGCATCCGCTTGGGCTGGTGTTTTTAATAAGTAGCACACATTCCACACCATATGTTTGCGCTTGCCGATTGCAATAACTTCTATGTCTCCTGCGAGAGGGTATTCCGCCCCGACCTCGAAGGTAAACCCGTCATTGTTCTTTCCAACAACGATGGTTGCGCCATTGCACGCTCCAACGAGGCAAAGGCTCTGGGCGTCAAGATGGGCGACCCGCTCTTCAAGATACGCCACATTGTCGAGCGCGAGGGTATAGCGGTTTTTTCGGGCAATATGGCACTCTATGGCGACTTTTCGCGCAGGGTGAGGATGATATTGGAGGAGTTTGCTCCCTCGGTGGAGGTATATTCCATCGACGAGGCTTTCCTCGACCTGAGAGGTATGGAGCACCTCGACTTAGACTCTTACGCAAAGCACATCTCGGCACGCTGCCGCCGCTGCACAGGCATTCCCGTTTCGGTGGGTGTGGCGCCCACCAAGACTTTGGCAAAAATTGCCTCTAAACTCTGCAAGCAATATCCCGCACTCCGTGGAGGGTGCTATATGCATCGCCCCGAGGATATAGAAAAGGTGCTCCGCAAGTTCCCCATAGAGGATGTGTGGGGCATAGGGCGTAAGTCGGCACGCAAACTTCGAGAGAGGTATATCTATACGGCGTGGGAGTTTACCCAACAACCTGAAGCCATTGTTAGGCAACTGCTTGGCGTGGGAGGTGCCCGCACTTGGAGGGAACTAAGGGGCGAGCCATGCATAGAGTTCGAGGATACCATAGACGCCAAACAGTCGATATGCGTTTCGCGCAGTTTTGCCCACGAGATAACCTCCCCCACACACCTGGTCGAGCAGGTGGCGGGCTTTGCTGCCACGGCAGCCGAGAAGTTGCGCTCGCAGAGTTCTCTTGCCACCGAGTTGGTGGTCTTTGCCTTCACAAACCGCTTTAAGGAGGATGCACCGCAGAGTTACAGCAGTGTGCATATACCCTTTGTGGAGCCCACTGACGACCACCGCGCGATAGTGTCGTCATCGGCTGCTGCCACGCGAGAACTCTACAAGAGGGGCTACGGATATAAGAAGGCGGGGGTTGTTATTACGGGTGTGGTGCCTCGTAATGCGGTGTCGCAATCACTCTTTGGCGACCGCTGTGCGGCAGAGCGCGAACAACGCCTCTCTACGGCAATAGATACCATTAATAACGCCTTCGGACGTGGGGCAGTAAAACTCGGCGTGCAGAGTAGCGAGGCCTTCTCGCTGAGCGACAACCGCTCGCCACACTACACCACCCGCTGGGAAGACCTCCCCGTAGCGAAACTTAAATAGCGTGAGTTTAAGGATTTTAAGGGCTTTAAGGAGTTTAACGCCCTTAACAACCCTCCCATAAGTTAGGGGAGGTAGGTAGTCGTGGTTCTATCCCATATCTCTCAGTTCTCTCATAACTCCCATATCACCCACAAAAAACTCGCGGGTATCTTTTTTGATACCCGCGAGCAAAATGGCGAAATGTCTTTAAAGCCCTATAAGCCCTATAAGCCCTAATGCCTACTCAAAGTTGTAGCCAACAATGTAGTCGGCATACTCATTCCAGCCATCGGCAGTTTTATATCGCTCCACCGACTCGGTAGGAACATAGATTGTCGTCAATTCTACAGAGTTGCCACGAAATCCTCCCCACTCTCCATTTGTTAGAGTGTAAGGGGGGTCTATTGATTTAAAGTAGAAGGTCCTAGATTGTTTGCAGCTCCAAGAAGCAAAGGCATAATAACCAACCATCCCGAGCGTGGAGGGCAAAGTGATCTCTGTAAGTGAGTCGCAATCGCAAAATGCAAAATCCCCAATATACCTCACTCCTTCTGCGATATCGATATCGGTGAGTTGCGCACAACCATGGAAAGCACTTGTGTTAATATCGGAAACACTGCCAGGGATGGAAACACTTTTAAGATTACTACACCCTAAGAACGCACACTCACCTATCGTTGTAACACCCTCAGAAATTGTTATGTGTTCAATGTCATCACATTCATCAAACGTATAGCTACTTATGTGGGTAACCCCATCGGGAGTGGTGTATTCGGTCAATCCTGCGGGAGCGAATGCTTTGAGTCCTCCATCTACAATAAGACATCTTCCATCCTCCGAGGCGAACTTACCTTTGAATTCTGCAAGTTTTGGACACGTAGAGAAAACGCCATCTCCCAAAGAGACAACACCATTACCAATGGTTGCACTTGTAAGATTCTGACAAATATAGAATGCACTTCCTCCGATAGAAGTAACGCTGTCGGGAATGGTAATGCTCTTAATACCGGAACAAGCAAATGCAGATACTCCAATCTCAGTAACGCTGTTGGGAATGGTAATGCTCGTAAGGTCCCGACACTCAGCGAATGCTCTTTCTCCAATCTCTGTAACGCTGTTGGGAATAGTAATGCTCGTAAGGTTCAAACAAGTAGCGAATGCACCTATTCCGATAGAAGTAACGCTGTTGGGAATGGTAATGCTCTCAAGGCACACACACTTGGCGAATGCTTCTTCTCCGATAGAAGTGACGCTGTCTGGAATATCTATCGTACGAAGAACATCACTCCTACAAGCATTGATAACCGTTGGGGCGCCAGACAAGTATATCTCACCATAGCCATCTACATACTCATAGCCAAGATATTCTACATCCGCACTAAATTCGAAACCGACTGCAATGCTATTCAGACCGTCCGCCGCCTCGGGATCGTCGGGGAATAATTCATATACCTCATCCTCTTCATAATAGGTAAAAGGAATGTAGAAATCCTCTCTACTTGGCTTACCAAAATAGGGCATATACTGCGAAAACTCGGGGATGTTGCACTCAATACCAAGGTCCTCGTAGCGAGCTTTGAGGTTATTCTTGATTCTAACATCAAAACGAAGCACGTGCCTACCATCGAGATTAAATTTTTCCACAAGGGTCTCGGAAACTTGTCCATCGTCTGCAAGGTCGTAGGCAAATTTTGAGATGTATTCGGTAAGTTCGCCCACCGAGCGACCATCCTGCAAAATAGCCGAAAGAGCCAACAACAAACCATCACCCTCTCCATTGTTAGCAATGTTCATAGCACCACAGCTAACATTGGGCTGCAAGTCTGCGGGAATTCTTAGCGCCGTATAGAGTTCTTTCTCTGCCTGATTTTGTGCCTCAGCGACATCTTTCCCATCGTTGGTCACGAGGTTTTTGATGCGGTTGTAGGTGAGGGTTGTAAGAATGTTCACATTTGTCGCCGCACCCCCTTCGAGGTCGGCAATGGAGCGAAGGGTGAGCATACTCGAGGAGATTTTGCCTACCACCTCGTCGAAATAGTAACCCGTGGCAATAATATCCGCAAACTTGGAGTTTACGCCGTCCAACTCAAACAAACCTGCATCGTTGGTGGTCTGAGTGGTGAACATCTGACCGATGGGTTTTAGTTGTTTGTTCAGAGGCTGAATGGTGATAGAGGAGCCCTGAATAAATGGACCCTTCTGAATGTTACCATTGATGGAGTAGGATTTATCGAAAATACCATCTCCTCCCAATGATTCACAACCCACCACTGCAAACATTGCAAGCAGCGTGAAAAGAGTAAAAAGTTTCTTCATAGTATTGTATTTTTTGTTTATTGTTTGCCAAGTAATTTAGTATCAACAAAATACCCCCCCCCCCATAAATTTGGGAGGGGTATTTTATACCCTTATGTTGAACTCTCGTTCATTGTCTATGTAAGTGTTTCGTTGCCACAAATATAGTGTTTTTTTCTACAAAACGACATGTTTTGTCTGAAAGTTGCACCTTAGACAATAAATGGCTGACCTCGGGTGGGGTCAGCCATTTATTATAAGTGGTAAGGCGAGAAAATGCGATTACTGCTCCTCGGTTTTGGCAAAGCGTTGGGCAATAGTCGCCTCGTTGACCTCCTTGACAAGCATCTGCAACTTATTCTCGGGCACCTGCTCCAAGTCGAGGAGCATCAAAGCATCCAGAGCGTCACAGAAGTCGTGGTCCACATTGAAGCCCACAACCTGACTGCCGAGTTGGAGGTATTTTTTAACAAGTACGGGGATAGCCCTCTCGTCCTTCTCGATGTCGCAGACAATTTTGTCGATGAGCGAAATGTTGTCCACACCCTCCATCAACGAGGCATCAATAGGAGCGTCAATACCCTCGGCACCTGTGCGAGGATGGATATGAGATGCAACATCGTGGTTGTAGTGTTTCGCTTTGAGCCACTCCATAATGATGGTCTTCGAAGAGCGTTGGAACTCGCCCGAAATGGTCACAGGACCAATCATATAGCGGTAGTCGCTATTGGTTAGCAGGGTGTGGAAGATACCCCTCCAAAGCATCAGGAGTGAGGTGGGCTTGCGCTGGTAGTCAGCCGAAATAAACGACCTGCCGAGTTCGAGCGACCTGCGTAATATGCCCTCCATCTCTTTGTCGTAGCGGAAGAGAGAGTGAGTATAGAAGCCATCCAAGCCATACTTATCCATAATCTCGCCACCAAAGCCCATACGGTAGGCTCCTACGAGTGCCGAAGCCTCCTTGTCCCAGATGAAGAGTTGGCGATAGTAGGAGTCGTATTGGTCGATATCGACGCTCTTCATAGAGCCCTCGCCAATGCTGCGGAAGGTAACTTCGCGCATACGACCTATCTCCTGCATCATATTTGGAATCTCTGATGAAGGTGCAAGATATACGGCAAAGTGGTCGCCGTGGTCGAAGAGTTTGCGTTCGGGAGCAAGAGCCTCAACCTCCCTGCGCAAGACCTCTTTGTCCGTGGCGGGGATGATGTCGCTCATATCTCCCTGCTCTTTGGCTATATCTTCGAGTGAGCGCACAGGCTTCTCGCGGCAATCCCTCAGGTAATCTACCGTAGCACGAAGGTAATGGTTATAGTCCTTCAAACTCTCAATCTCGCTAAGGCGCGAGGAGGGGAGTGACGAACCGATGACGATAGGAATAGTCTGCCCCCTCTTGTTGAAAATCTCCCTCAATAGCATTGCGGTGCGCAGGCGTGGGTGGATTTTGCCCAGAAGGTGGAAGAGTGTGCTGTTGTGTGCGCTAATCCACGCAGGAACGATTGTTGCGCCACTCTTGCGCATCAGTTTCAGGGCTGAGGAGTGCCACTCCTTGTCACTCACATACTTTTTGCCCCAGCCTCCGCGCCAAGTCGATACCTCACCCGCAGGGCAGAGCAGCAGACAGCCTCCCTCGCTGAGGTGTTTAAGACCGAGTTTCAAGCCCGCCAAAGAGCCTCCCTGTTTCTCCTCAAAGGGATTTACGGGGAAGAGGTAGGGGGTGATGGGCTCCACACGATTCAGCAGGAAGTTGCCCAAGACTTTCACATCTTGGCGCACTTGTGTGATGGTGTGTAACATGATGATACCATCCACAATGCCCGTTGGGTGGTTGCAGATGATAATTGCAGGACCGCTTGCAGGAATGTTTGAGATGCTCTTTTGGTCAACATCGGTGCTGACGCCAATCACTCGCAAGATGGTACTAAGACTCTGATCGGGCTGACTCATAATCTCTTCGTAAGCCTTGTTTGCCTTATTTCCACCAAATGCCCACAGAATAAATTTAGCCACAATGCGGGCAAGAAAGCCCTTGCGACCAAACATAAATTCATCGGTGTTAAGTAGTTTGATACTCATAAAAAGTCAATTTCTCCCTTTTGCACTCGTTTCTGTTCGTAGAACAGAGGTGCGCTAATAAACCACAAAAATAGAGTAATTTTTCGTAATTTCAACAAAAAGTCGTTAATTTGTAGTGCGATGGACGCAAAGTGCCCATATGAGTCATTTTGAAATGATAAATAACCGCTACATAGAGCAACTCAAAGAGCAGGTCTCGCTGCTACCCACAACCCCGGGAGTCTACCAATTTTTGGACTCCTCGGGCAAGGTTATCTATGTCGGTAAGGCGGTCAATTTGCGCCGTAGGGTAGGCTCCTATTTTGTGGACTCCAAAAAGCACAGCGCAAAGGTCAAAGTGTTGGTGTCGAAGGTGGTGGAGATTAAGCACATAGACACCCCCTCGGAACACGATGCACTGCTCTTGGAGAACTCCCTCATCAAGACCCTCAAACCACGCTACAACATACTGCTCAAAGACGACAAAACCTACCCCTGGATTGTGGTGCGCAACGAGCCGTTCCCGAGGGTGGAGTCTACGCGCCGAATGATTAAGGACGGGTCGCAATACTATGGTCCCTACTCATCTGTGGTGGCACAGAGGGCTATGCTCGAAAGCCTTAGGGAGATATATCAAATCCGCACCTGTGCACTCAACCTCGCACCCGAGCAGATAGCCAAGGGGAAATATAGAGTATGCTTGGAGTATCACATTGGCAACTGTGCCGGTGTGTGCGAGGGCAGGCAGAGCGAGGAGGAGTATGGCAAGATGGTCGAACTTGTGCGCAAACACCTCAGGGGCGATGTGCGACCTACCCGAGAGTATCTCACCGAGCAGATGCAGGCTGCCGCTTCGGTGCTCAATTTCGAGAAGGCATCGCTCTATAAATCGCGCCTCGATGCACTTGCCAAGTATGAGGCTAAGAGTGTGATTGTCAGCCCCACGCTGGGCGATGTGGACGTATTTTACATTCTTGCCGAGGAGTTGGAGGCTTACTGCTCGTTTGTGAGGGTGTCACGCGGAGTAGTCATTGCCTCACGCACAGCACTCCTTTCGGTAGGTGCCGAGAGCGACAGGGCAACAATCCTCGCCTATGCCATACGACAAATGGTGCCCGAGGTTGCCGAGGGAAGGTTGGCAAAGGAGGTTATAGTGCCCGTAGTGCCAGAAGGGGAGTTCGAGGGGGTGAAGTTTACCGTACCCCAAAGGGGCGACAAACTATCCCTCTTGGAGTTTGCCCGCAAAGGTGCAGTGATGTTCCGTGCCGAGAGGCTCAAAAATATGGAGATTAAGAACCCCGAGAGGCACACCGAGCGTCTTATGGCTTCGCTTATGAGGGAGTTGCATCTCGACCACGAGCCGCGACACATAGAGTGCTTCGACAACTCCAACATTCAGGGGCAATTCCCCGTTGCAGCGTGTGTGGTCTTTCGTGACGGCAAACCCTCTCGCAAGGAGTATCGCCACTTCAATGTCAAGACCGTGGTGGGTCCCGATGACTTTGCCACTATGAGGGAGATTATCGCAAGACGCTATAAGAGAGTGCTCAGCGAGGGTGGCGAGTTGCCCGACCTTATTGTTGTGGATGGCGGCAAGGGACAACTCTCTTCGGCTGTGGCTGTATTGCAGGAGTTGGGGATTTACGACAAGGTGCCCATTGTAGGCTTGGCGGAGAGGTTGGAGGAGATATACTTCCCTGGCGACCCGCTGCCCTACAATTTGGATAGAAATGGCGAACCGCTGAAAGTTGTGCGCCACATTAGGGACGAGGCACACCGCTTTGGCATTACCTTCCACCGCAACAAACGCTCGGCAGCCTTCACAGTGACCGAACTAACCCGCATCGAGGGCATTGGAAAGACCACTGCCGATGCGCTTTTGGGCAAGTTTGGCAGCGTTGCGGGCGTTGCTCGTGCCACACTTTCGGAGTTGGAAAATGTGGTGGGCAAATCAAAAGCCAATAAAATCTACGCCTATTTTCAGAAATAACTATTATATTTGCAAAAATCTCACACTCCTATGGACTTTTTTTACAAAACCAATGCTCTGCAATAAGTGATTGCTCGCATTGCACAGTCGCCCCAAACTGCGTAACTCATAATGGGAAAGTTTATTTATTGCACCTAAAACTTATCAAATATTGATATGAAACTTGTTGCAATTTTTGTGTTTTGTGCACTGTTGCATTCTTGTACTGCACCTAGAGACATTGATGGAGAACTGCAAGGCGAGTGGGTTTTTGTAAATGAGACTAACTTAGACTTAAATGTTTGTCATAATTTAATAACATTTGATGAACAATATGGGGAATATGAGCGCACCCACGCGTATTTCATACCTCAAAAAAGCAACACATCCCAGCAGTATGATCGTTGCTTTAATGACAATCTTATAAACTTCCACACCTTTTTTCTAATGTATGAAGAGAGCGTTGTTTCTTGCCGCATCTATATCACCAACACTGCTGGCGATATGTTAAAAGAGTGGGTGATGGGCGAAGATAATGGCGCACATGACATCTTCAACGAAGAAAATTGGGAATATCGACATTGGGAAACCGAACACGAAGAGATGTTTTGTGGAACTTATTCTGCGGAGCATCACGAGTGGACCTTCACTATTACCGATGCGGACCTCGCAGGGGAGTAGCGATGACAGAAAGCAGATGTTATGAAAAGCTGTCTTATTTATTTGATGTGCATATTCTTGTGTTCGTGCGACCCGGAGTGGGTATTTATTCCACCATATCAGAGCCAATGGATTTTCCATAATCAGACAAATACAGATTTGGTGCTATGCGTGGATTTTGTGTGTCTAAATGAGTGGGAGCAGGAGTGCGAAGTCAAAGAGAATTATGAATTATTAAGCGGGAGTACATCTTCGCAAATATTAGAAGGAATGTATCCCGAAGATACTTGTTTTTCAAGTCTCTTTCACCTCTCTTTTGAGATACCGCTACGAGGTAGAATTTACCTCATACCGATGGATGGCGGCGAGGCTTTGAAAGAGTGGGTAATGGGCGAAGAAAATGGCGCACACGACATCTTCAAGGAAGAAGATTGGGATTATCGAGAATGGACGGATGACCGCCCCAAGGATTATGATGTACTCCTCAGAGAATGGACCTTCACAATTACCGATGCGGATATTGGATTGGAGGAGTAGGTGAGACTCATCGAAAGCAGAAAAAGCGCAGGCACCAGAGGGGTGTTTGAGCTTTTTTTGTATGGATTGTTGTAGGCAGAGGGGCGGAAAACAAAAAAACATTCTCCGAAAATGGGCAATTCTTATTTATAAATTGTATATTTGCACGCCCGTATGTGGTAAATAGCGATACTAAGACAATCAACTAACTATAAACTCACATCAAAAAAAGTTATGGCAAACAACAAGTACGAAAGGTTGTTCGACGAGTTCCCCGCAGTCTCGACTGAGCAGTGGGAGGCTGTCATTACGACCGACCTCAAAGGTGCCGACTACCAGAAAAAGCTGGTTTGGCGCACAGCAGAGGGCTTCAATGTCCGCCCTTACTACCGTGCAGAGGATTTAGCAGCTGTTAAATTCCTCGGTGCTTCGGCAGGCGAGTTCCCCTATGTTCGCGGCGTAAAGAACTGCAACAGGTGGAAAGTATTCCAGACTATCTATGTAGAGTGCCCCGCAGAGGCAAACAAGAAAGCACTCCACGCATTCGACTGTGGCGCCGAGAGCGTTGCTTTCGAGATTTGCAAAGAGGTGGACAAAGAGTTCGTAGAGGCTCTTACGGCAGGTATCGACCCCACCAAGAACGAGGTCGTATTCTACATCTGCACCTCCAACACCACCATCGTGGAGCCCGCGATGGAGTGGGCTGCTAAGTTCGACAAAGAGGCAGTGCGCATCGCTTTCGATTTCGATCCCCTTATGTGGGGTCTTACCCGCTTTGGCAAATTCTGCTGCGGCAAAGAGCGTGGCGAAGAGTGCTTCGACAAAATCGCAGGCTACATCAAACGCTACGGCAAAGAGTTCAAGCACGTTCGCTTTGCAGGTATTGATGGCTCCATCCTCGGCAACAGCGGTTCGACCATCGTTGAGGAACTTGGCTATATGATGGCAGCAGGTCACGAGATGCTCGTAGAACTTGTAGAGCGTGGCGTAAGCGTAACCGATGCCGCAAAGAGCATCCGCTTCACCACTTCGATTACCTCGAACTACTTTATGGAGATTGCAAAACTCCGCGCAGCACGCCTCTTGTGGGCTAACATCACCAAGGCTTACGAGCCCGAGTGCAAGTGCGCCGAGAAGATCTATCTCCACGCTGTTACCTCGGCTTGGAACCAGACCGTATATGATTCGTATGTAAATATGCTTCGTGGCACTACCGAGGCTATGAGTGCTGCTATTGGTGGCGTTCATTCGTTGGAGGTATTGCCTTTCAATGCTGCTACCACCAAGAACGACGAGTTCTCGGAGCGCATCGCACGCAACGTTCAACTTCTGTTGAAGAACGAGGCTCACTTCGACAACGTAGTAGACCCCGCAGGTGGTTCGTACTACATCGAGAACCTCACTGCTTCGATTGCAGAGGAGGCTTGGAAACTCTTCCGCGAGGTGGAGGCTGAGGGTGGCTACATCGCTGCTTTCAACAAAGGCATCATCAGTGCAAGGGTTAAGGCTTCGGCAGAGAAGAAGAACAAAGAGGTGGCTACCCGCCGCACCATCCTTCTTGGTACCAACCAGTATCCCAACTTCGGCGAGACTTTGGAGGCAGCAAAGGCAGAGTGTGGTTGCACTTGCGAGGCTGGCGAGAACGCACTTGTTCCCTACCGTGGTGGCGAGCAGTTTGAGGCTATGCGCCAAATGGTAGACGCAAGTGGTAAGGCTCCCAAAGCATTTATGCTCACTTGTGGCAACTTGGCAATGGCTCGTGCAAGGGCTCAGTTCAGCTGCAACTTCTTCGCTTGCGCAGGTATCAAAGTACAGGACAACACCTTCTTTGCTTCGGTTGAGGAGGGCGTGAAGGCAGCCAAAGAGGCTAAGGCAGAGATTGTTGTTGTATGCTCGTCTGACGACGACTACGCAACCGTGGCTCCCGAGGTGGCTAAACTCATCGGCGACGAGGCTATCGTTGTTGTTGCAGGCGCTCCTGCTTGTGCCGAGGAGTTGAAGGCTCAGGGCATCACCCACTTCATCAGCGTAAGGGACAATGTTCTGGAAACGCTCAAAGGTTATCTTAAAGAGTTGGGTTTTTAATCATTAGGACAGAATTATGAGAGCACAATTTACAGATATTAAGTTTGCCGGCGCAACCGAGGGTTGCTGCCAGAGCAAGTGCGCTGCCCCCGAGAAAGAGTGGATGACTGCTGAGCAGATTCCCGTCAAAGGTCTTTACAGCGCAGAGGATTTGGAGGGTATGGAGCACCTGAATTATGCAGCAGGTGTGGCTCCCTTCCTTCGTGGTCCTTATAGCACAATGTACGTTATGCGCCCCTGGACCATCCGCCAGTATGCAGGTTTCTCGACAGCAGAGGAGAGTAACGCCTTCTACCGCCGTAACCTCGCTTCGGGTCAGAAAGGTCTGTCGGTAGCATTCGACCTTGCTACTCACCGTGGCTACGATGCTGACCACCCCAGGGTTGTTGGTGACGTAGGTAAGGCAGGTGTAAGCATCTGCTCGGTTGAGGATATGAAGGTACTGTTCGATGGTATTCCATTGAACCAGATGTCGGTTTCGATGACTATGAATGGTGCGGTACTTCCCGTATTGGCATTCTATATCGTTGCAGGTTTGGAGCAGGGTTGCACCCTCGACCAACTCGCCGGTACCATCCAGAACGACATTTTGAAAGAGTTTATGGTGCGTAACACCTACATCTACCCACCAGAATTCTCGATGCGTATTATTGCCGACATCTTTGAGTACACCTCGAAGAATATGCCCAAATTCAACTCGATTTCTATCTCGGGTTACCATATGCAGGAGGCAGGTGCTACCGCCGACATCGAGTTGGCATACACCTTGGCTGACGGCTTGGAGTACCTCCGCGCAGGTGTGAATGCAGGTATGAGCATCGACCAGTTTGCTCCCCGTCTGTCGTTCTTCTGGGCTGTTGGTATGAACCACTTTATGGAGATTGCCAAGATGAGGGCTGCACGTCTGTTGTGGGCTAAAATTGTTAAACAGTTCAATCCCAAGAATCCCAAATCGCTCGCATTGCGTACCCACTGCCAGACTTCGGGTTGGTCGCTCACCGAGCAGGATCCTTTCAACAACGTAGGTCGTACGGCTATCGAGGCTATGGGTGCTGCTCTGGGTCACACTCAGTCGCTCCACACCAACGCACTCGATGAGGCTATTGCACTGCCTACCGACTTCTCGGCTCGTATTGCTCGTAACACCCAGATTTACATTCAGGAGGAGACCAACGTATGCCGCTCGGTTGACCCCTGGGCAGGTTCGTACTATGTTGAGAGCCTCACCAACGAGATTGCTCACAAGGCTTGGGAGCACATCCAGGAGATCGAGAAACTCGGTGGTATGGCTAAGGCTATCGAGACCGGTATTCCCAAGATGCGTATCGAGGAGGCTTCGGCTCGTAAACAGGCTTGGATTGACTCCGGTGAGGAGGTTATCGTGGGCTTGAACCGCTACCGCTTGGAGAAAGAGGCTCCTATCGACATCCTCGCAGTGGACAATACGGCTGTTCGTGAGAGCCAGGTTAAACGCCTCAAAGAGTTGCGTGCACAGCGTGACGAGGCTGCCGTACAGAAAGCGTTGGCTGCCATCACCGAGGCTGTTAAGACCAAGACCGGCAACCTCTTGGAACTCGCTGTTGAGGCTGCGAAAGTTCGCGCTACTTTGGGCGAGATTTCCGATGCTTGCGAGGTTGTTGTAGGTCGCTACAAAGCAGTTATTCGTTCAATCTCTGGTGTATATTCGAGTGCTATGAAGAATGATGCAGATTTCGCTAAGGCGAAAGAGATGGTTGATGAGTTCGCAAAACGCGAGGGTCGTCAGCCCCGTATTATGATCGCAAAACTCGGTCAGGATGGTCACGACCGTGGAGCAAAAGTTGTTGCTACCGGTTATGCCGACCTCGGCTTTGACGTGGATATGGGTCCCTTGTTCCAGACTCCCGAGGAGGCTGCAAAACAGGCTGTTGAGAATGACGTACACGTTGTAGGTGTTTCGTCACTTGCAGCAGGTCACCTGACTCTCGTTCCTCAGATTATCGCCGAGTTGAAGAAACTTGGTCGTGAGGATATCGTAGTAGTTGTTGGTGGTGTAATTCCCGCTCAGGACTACGACGAACTCTACCGCGATGGTGCAGCAGCTATCTTTGGTCCTGGTACCCCTGTGGCAACTGCGGCTATCAAGATGTTGGAGATTTTGGCATAATCCGAAAGACCTATTATATGTAAAGAGAGTGACGAGTGAAAGACTCGTCACTCTCTTTTTGTTCGGGATCATATTTCCTTTTATCCCTTTCCACACATTTTTATAGATAATTCTCAACTATTGGCTATTAAGTTTTCGCCAAAAAATACTAATTTTGTGAAGATATACGTTTACTTCGATGGACGGCAGTAGTGCTGTTATAAAACGGGAGAAAATACAAAGAAAACACAACGATATGAGCGAGATTATTAACATCAAAGAACTGAATGAACGCATCGAGAAGGAGAGTTTGTTTGTAGATTCGCTGTCGATGGAGATGGGGCGTGTGATTGTTGGTCAGCGACACCTTGTCGATACTCTTATTATTGGTCTGCTTACGGGCGGTCACATCCTTTTGGAGGGTGTCCCCGGCTTGGCTAAGACCTTGGCTATCACCACACTCTCGAAGGCGGTGGATGCTAAGTTCAGCAGGGTACAGTTTACGCCCGATTTGCTACCTGCCGACCTTGTGGGCACCTTGATTTACTCCCAGAAGAACGAGGAGTTCACCGTAAAAAAAGGTCCCATCTTTGCCAATTTTGTTTTGGCGGATGAGATTAACCGCTCGCCCGCAAAGGTGCAGAGTGCGCTTTTGGAGGCAATGCAGGAGCGACAGGTGACTATCGGTGAGGAGACATTCGCTCTCCCCGAGCCCTTCCTCGTTATGGCCACCCAGAACCCCATCGAGCAGGAGGGTACTTATCCCCTGCCAGAGGCTCAGGTCGATAGGTTTATGCTCAAAGCCAAAATCTCCTACCCCAAACGCCAAGAGGAGCGCGATATCGTAAGGCTCAACCTTGCCGGCGAGGGTATGCCCGAGGTGCAGAAGGTGGTAACTCCCGAGGATATTGTGAGGGCTCGCAAGGTTGTGAGCGATGTCTATATGGACGAGAAGATCGAGAAATACATTGTTGATATCATCTTCGCTACGCGCGAACCTGCCGAGTATGGCTTGTCGAAACTCTCGCCTATGATTTCCTATGGTGTTTCGCCCCGTGCAAGCATCGCACTTGCTAAGGCTTCGAAGGCTTACGCTTTCATCAAACATAGGGGCTACGTCATCCCCGAGGATGTGAGGGCTATGTGCCACGATGTTCTGCGCCACCGCATAGGCTTGTCTTATGAGGCTGAGGCAGAGAATGTTACCACTGAGGAGGTTATTACTGAAATACTCAATGCCGTAGAGGTGCCTTAGCGAGCACATCTCGTGGGCGAGTGTGCCTTGTGGGCGGCTGATTTCTGTGGGCGATTTCTGCGTTACGCTTGCGCTCGAAACCTCATTTACGTCAGTAAACTGCGGTTTCTCGCGCCGCGCAAGCCTTGAACTCGCCTCACGATATGCACTCGCTGGGAAATTTGGTCTAACGTC
>CALDPX010000077.1 GCA_937911745.1 uncultured Alistipes sp.
TCGCAACAAAACTCTTTAAGGTTGCAGGTGCTCTGACCAATGTCGGTGTTGCACTTGGCTTTATTGGTAAGCAGTCGGCAGCAATGGCCGGTGCTGATGCTATCACTGGCATTCTCGGTCTTGGTCGAGGTGGTAAACTATCCTTCTCGCAGAAGCGAGCCATCGTAACCCAGATGCAGGCGGCTGGTGTTGCCGGTCGTGGTGCTATGACCAAGGCACTGATGGCAGGCGGTGGCGTATGGGGAACTAAGAGTGCGCTGCAATCACTCTTTGCCACGCAGGTCGCTACGGGTAACGGCATTACGGGCGCTGCGGCATCGCTTAGTGCTATTGGTACAGGAGCAGTAGCCGCCACAGCGGGTATTGCTGCCGTAGTCGGCGCTATGGGCTGGCTTGCCTACAAGACTTGGAAGGTTAAAGAGGCAAAGGATGCTGTCTTGGAGGAGATAGAGGCTAACAAGAAGTACCGTTATCCATCTATTGAGGCTCTTCACTCTTCGCTTAGCGAGACCTACAATATGGCAATCAAGACCAAGCGAGCCGTTGAAGAGGTCGTATCGGGCAAGTCTATAGAGGAGGCTTCGGGACAGAAGATAGGAGCTTTTACTCGAAACTGGTGGATATCGACACTGGCAGAAGGTGCGGCAATGTCAAGAGCGGCAAAGAGCGGATATTATCACGACCCGGGCTATTCTACTAACGATGCTCGTCAGGATGATATTCGTAATGCTCTTATCACCCTTGCCAAGCGAGACAGCCAATCAAAGATTGATGCAGCCTACGCAGAGTTCGGTCAGTTGGGAACAGTGTTGGAGATGGATGCCTTTATCCGCACCATACAGCAACGATTCGGCTATTCGGATGCAGACCTTGACCGTTCACTATTCAGTATGGTCAATGGCAAGGCTGTATATGTTCCTAATATAGGCGAGAAGAATGAGGCGGTAGCTGCACAGACCTACGACTATGCTCTGTATATGAATCAGAATACTGTTCCTGAGATTGTACGAGCAGCCACAACTTACCGTAATGCTATCTCGAGTGCCGCCAAAGCACAAGAGTTGATGCGTAGCGGTGGTTATGACTTCGACCAACTCGCCGCTTGGGGCTTCTCAATGGATGAGAATGGCCGTTGGGTGCAGAAGGTATTGGGTAAGAATGCTACGGACGAGGAGCGTGTCGAGAATCTTGCCAATCGTAAGTTGGCTCACACCTCTCTTGTAAAGTTCTTCGCTGCACTTCGACAGACCTTCGGTGGTTCGGCAGAGGCAGCAGAGAATATTTTGCGAGTAGCAGGCTTCACTCCGGATGTGTACAGCAACGAGCCAGAGTCTAACGATATGCGACCATTTGATAGCAATCCTATCACCAACCAGCATCTATATGATGAGGGCCCGGATGATGGAGGTGCCGGTGGTAACTATTCAGGAACAGGCAGGCTATCCTCTGCTGCACCAAAACAGGTGATAGTAAATATTGAGAGCCTTCTCAGCGTCTCTACCATTGACCTTATGAAGAGCAAGGAGGGACAGACAGAGGAGGTACAAAACTTAAAACAACAATTAGCGCAGGCACTCATAGATGTGGTTCACGACTTTGATGCCTCGTGGAATGCATAAAACTATGGCACGATTACTACAAATAGCAGCATCTACACTCCTCAGTGGAGGTATTCTTGGCGGTGGCAACTGGATGGGATACATCAGTAATGCCACACGTCAGGCATTGGGTATGGGACTAGCGGAGTTATCCGATGGTCAAGTGCATTACTTCTCGAAGCATACAGACCTATTGAAGCGTGCAGCGATACAGATTGCTTCGCAGTACGCTTACGGAATATTGCGATCCTATCCTCGCTACCTGAAGTATTGGGAGCAGCGTGTCAGGGATAAGTATCTTGAAACGCAGTCGCAGTCGAGTCTTGCCAATAAGACGGGCCAATACTACAAACTCATTAGCGAGCAGCAGGCTGTGGCGCAAAAGAAGAACTACACCGATACCATTGTCGGCAGAGTCGTTGCGGACTACCTTGAGTTATCAATCTCAAAAGAGGGAAAGTACTACGATAACAAGGAGTGTAAAGTAGAGCCAAATACCAAATATGGCCTTGTAACCTTTGTGGATCTTGGACCACAGGTGCAGGTGTCGAGCAAGAATAACATTCTACTCACTCAGGTGCAAGGACGAGACTATACCCGTAAAGAATTTATATCTGGTGGAGATATGGAGATTACCATTAACGGCAAGATAACATCGAAGTATCCCGATGTATATCCCGAAGCGGAGATATCGAAGTTTATCAAGTTGGTGCAGTACAAGGGTGTCATAGACTGCGACAACACCGTATTGCGTCAGTTCAATATCTCACGGCTGATTATTCAGGGCTACAACTTTCCTCATACCGAGTGTCGTAATGTACAGCCCTACACGCTCAACTGCGTAGCGGTAGAGCCTTCAGAGGCCGTAGAACTCAAGATTGCCGAGGCTGAGAAGGTTGATGAGGCAATCAAGCATACGAACAAGTGGA
>CALDPX010000078.1 GCA_937911745.1 uncultured Alistipes sp.
ACTTCACTGCTGTTGTAACTCCCGAAACCCTCGGTATGGACGCTATCGAGTTCACCGTAACTGTTAACGACTGGGATACCACTCCTAGCGATATTGCTCTTCCCAAAGCGTATGTTACTATTGACGGTACGACAACCTCTTACTCGGATATTAACGACGCATTTGCGGCAGCACTTGCAGCAACTGAGGCTATTGTTGAACTCAATGAGAGTGTGGAGATGGATGCAGACAACACGTTGACCATCAAAGAGGGTAGCACCCTCAACCTCTACCTTGGAGGTCACACCATCAAAGCCATCACCGACGATGCAGACAAAAATGACGATGGTAATCTCACGAGTGCAGACAACGAAGTGCTCTTTGATGTTCGTGGTACGATGAACGTGTATGGTGGCGCACTTACTCGTTCTACTACCGAGAGTCGCACAGGTGCCATAGCTATGTTGCACAATAGCGACAACTTTGGTTGGAGTGCCTGCACCGACGTATTCTACCTCGGTTTCAAAGGTACGCTCAACATCTACAATACCACCATCGAGAATTTGGGTGGCTCGGATATGGCATACGCCATCGACTTGGTAAATGCTTCGGCTCCCAATGGCGTTACCCTCAATGTCGAGAACTCGCTCATCAAATCCACCTATATCCCCGTACGCGTATTCAACAATGGCGCAGGAATGAACAATGTAACCATCAAGAACTCTACTCTCCATGGCGTGAGTCGTGCTTTCTGGGTGCACATCTATTCCGACAAGGATAATAGTGGCAGGGGTGTTAAGGATGCTACTCTGAATATCAACATCTACAACCCTGAGTGCAACAATGAGTTTATTGCCAAAAATCCAGCTCGCATCATTGAGTATGGTTTTGACGACGAGATTAACTTCGATGAGTTTGGCAACAAATATGTTGCCGACGGTGTTGTGGAAGTGGTGTTGAGCGACACCGAGTCTGAGTTTAGGGTTTCCAATGCCAATGGTTTGGCTTGGATTGCCGAGAATATTGATGCCAACAACGGTTATGCAAATGACATTGTGAAGTTGGTGGAGGATATTGATTTGTTCAAGGGTTACATGGATGATGGAGATCCTGTTACAACCGCCCCTATTGGAGATAAGGCTGAAAATGCATTTATGGGTACTTTTGACGGTCAAGGTCATTCCATTAAAAATCTTTATCAAAACGGTTGGGCATTGAATTACCAATGGGGTGTTTACGGCTCAATAGGTCTCTTCCGAGAACTCGAGAGTGCAATAGTAAAGAATCTTGTAATAGAAGATATGGAGGCACTTATCGAGGGTGGTGATATTTCGTTTATTGCTGGTAGCGCAACCGGCGATTGTGTATTTGAGGATATTGAGATTAAGAATAGTACGATTGGTACTTACAACAATGGTTGCGGTGGTATCATCGGTTGGTCGGGCGCAGGTAATTACACCTTCAAGAATATCACTATTGGCTCTGATGTGGTTCTCGGTGGTCTTTGGGGTTCGTTTGATTCTTCCATTGGTGGTATTGTAGGTCAGGCTGAACCAGGTGCAACCTACAACTTCGAGAATGTAGAGATCAACTGTCGCATTGACGCTTACAACGACTGTACAGCCTCTTATGACTACTACAACTATCGTATGTGTGGTATGATTATCGGTCGTTGTGAGGAGACTACTACAATCAATGGCAGCAACTATCCTGACTTGTCAAAGTATAATATGACTTTCAATAATGTAACTGTCAACTACGGCGATTGGATGAATTATCACTACTGCCGTCGCTCAGGCGAGAGAGCTGTTCGTATTGAGCCTGGTTATAGATATGATGGTGCAGAAGGTCGTGACCATAGCGGAGATAATGTTCACTGTATGGAGTGCATTCCATTCGATCAACTTATCGGTGGTGATCAATACGGCGTTAAGGGTCTTCGTGAGGTTGACGGTGTAACCGTAAACTATCCCTTCACTTACAATCAGACTGAGGTGTCGAGCGTTGCCGACTTCAATGCTGCTATTGCCAATGGTGGCAATGTAAAACTCGCAGCCGACCTCAACTTGGGAACAACCAAACTTTCACTTGACAAAGGTCAGAAAATCGACCTCAATGGCAAAACCCTGACCACGGCAATGGCTTATGGCGGTATTGATATGAAAAATGGTGCGAGCATCAAGAACGGTACCATTGAGCACTCCGCTACTGTTGCCGCCATCAAGGCATACAACGTAGGCTCCATCGAGAATGTGACCATCAAGACAACCTGTCAAACAGCAAACAAGACCATTACCGCAATTGCAGTACAGCAGGGCGGACATGTAGGCTCCATCAAGAATGTTGTCATCGAGGGCGTAAGCCAAGGTATCGAGGTTGGTTATCAGGCAACCGTAGATCTTATCGAGAATGTGAACGTGGAGATGGCGAACAATGGCTCTGAGGGTGTTGGTCTGGTAATCAATGGCGGCAAGGTTGGCAAGGCTGTCAACAGCTCATTCAAGGGCGATGATTACGGCGTAAAAATGCACCTTAAAGGCGTGTTTGCCGTAGGTCTTGAATTGGAGGCTTGTGATGTGACGGGTTCAACAGCCGCTATCTATGCTTGGGACGAGAAGAACATTTCGAACACCAGCGGTTCGCTAACCCTTACATACGATGCAGCCACCACTCTGAATGGCGATCTTGTTTGGGACTTCGAGGAGGAGTGCCAGGGTGTTGTTACGCTCAACCGCCCCAACTAATCCTTGCAAAAGTTGTGAAATCGGCATAAAGACACCTATTGTATATAACAGGATAAATTGACTTTGTGCCATTCCAATAAACCCGACCAAAGGGCTTGCGTTTGCAAGCCCTTTGATGTTTTTTTGGGAGAGGGAGATGAATGCGAAACAATTCGTGTCTGAAAAAAATAAGGCTCGCAATCGCGAGCCTTATTTTTTGAGGTGCGAAGCGGAATCGAACCGCTGTAGAAGGTTTTGCAGACCTTTGCCTAGCCACTCGGCCATCGCACCAATATGTTATCCGTCAGCAACTTACGCCCCCAAATCATACAAAATGCCATCATCGGAGCATTGCTTTCGGAGCACAAAAGTAACTATTTTCTCGCAAACTCCAAATTTTTTGCGTAAATTTACCTCTCAGAAAGCAATCTATTATGAATATTTTCGACCTCGCACTAATCTACACACCCGGGCTTGGTAGTACAACCATAGTCCCGCTCATCGAAACTTTCGGCTCTGCTGAGGCTCTCTTTCGTGCCTCCGAGAGCGAGTTGCGTGGGCGGTTGCCTATGTTGCGCGACACCATAATAAAGGATATTGTTGCCCGCAAGGGTATGGCGGCTGCTGAGCGAGAGATGAGCCACTGCGAAAAGCACCATATATTTGCCATAGCCGCAACCGACAATGTATATCCCGCTCCCCTTGTGGAGTGTCCCGACCGTCCGCACGTCATCTTTGTGCAGGGCAACATAGGCGCACTTTCGCAACCTTCGGTGGGTTTTGTGGGTACTCGTGGCATCTCTTCGTATGGTCAGGTGGCGGGGCAGAGGCTTGTGGCACAACTCCACGAGAGGGTTCCCAAGGTGTCAATCGTAAGCGGCTTGGCATACGGCAACGATGAAAATGCCCATCGTGCAGCCTTAGAGGTGGGCGCAACGACAGTTGCGGTCATCGCCAATGCGCTGCCCGAGGTTACACCTGTGGGTAATAGGTCGCTTGCGGACCGCATCTTGGCAGAGGGTGGCGCAATAGTTACCGAGATATCTTCGCAACACAAAAATACGGGCAAATTCTTCCCTTCGCGCAACCGTATCATTGCGGGCTTGTCGAGCGGTGTGGTTGTTGTGGAGTCGCCCTACGAGGGAGGCTCGCTGATTACTGCCGACTACGCTTTGGGCTATGGCAGGGTTGTTATGGCGGTGCCCGGAAGGGCTTTTGACAAGAACTCCTACGGCTCCAATCTACTTATAAAACAAAACAAAGCGGCAATGGTCTGCTCGGGTGGCGATGTGGTCTACGAACTCGGCTGGGATGTGACTAAGCAGGAGGAGGTAACCTTCGCACCCACCGTTGCTCCCACCGAAATACTCAACCTCCAACCCGATGAAAGGGTGCTCTTGGAGAGTATGCAGTTGGGCGAGGTGGTGGAATACGAGGTTTTGGCGGAGCGTACGGGCTACCTGCCACAGAAGGTGGTGTCGCTGCTTATGGGGCTGGAACTGTGCGATGCGGTAACCATCCTGCCGGGCAGGAAATGCGAGAGAAAATTGTAAAAACCTATGCGACTAATAGATACACATACACACATCTACGGCGAGGAGTTTGCGGAGGATAGGAGCGAGGTCTTTGCGCGTGCCGAGGAGGCGGGCGTGGAGGCTTTCATCTTCCCTGCCATAGACCGCCAGACCAACCAGGTGCAGTTTGCCCTCACACGCGAGCGTAGCGACTGCTACTCGCTCATAGGTCTGCACCCCACGTCCGTAAACGACAATCCCGAGTGGAGGGCTGAACTTGCCGAGGTGGAGCGACTCCTTGCGGCGTGCAATGGCGGCGCAAGCAGTGCCCCCATAGGCACCGAGGAACGACCTGTGGAGCGTTTCTATGGCGTTGGAGAGGTGGGCTTGGACCTCTATTGGAGCAAGGATTGGGAAGCGGAGCAGAGGGAGTGCTTTGTGCGTCAGGTGGAACTCGCCATAGAGTACGACCTGCCGCTTGTGATACACACCCGCAACGCTTGGGACCAGATGCTCGATATTTTGGAGGGCTACAAGGGGCGTGCAAGGGGCATTCTCCACGCCTTTGGCGAGAGTGCGGAGGTCTACGAGCGCATAGAACGTCTGGGCGGTTTTTTGGTGGGTATTGGCGGCGTTTCGACCTACAAGAAGAGCCCGCTATTGGAGAGCATACCCCACATTCCCCTCTCGCGGCTGGTGCTCGAAACCGACTCACCCTACCTTTCGCCTGTTCCTTTTAGAGGCAAACGCAACGAACCCAAAAATTTGGTGTATATTTGCGAGCAAATAGCACGCCTTAGGGGGTGCACACCCGAAGAGGTGGCAGAAGTAACAACTCGCAACGCACGCACACTATTTGGCATATAGCGAAGAGAAAAACCTAAAACACGATAACAATGAAAAGTTCCGTACTGCTTATCTACACCGGAGGTACAATCGGTATGCACACCGACCCTGAGAGTGGCGCACTTGTGCCCTTCGACTTCACCAACATCTACAAGGAGTTTCCCGCGCTGAGGAGCCTCGATGTGGATATTGAAGTGTTGCCCTTTGAGCCTATCGACTCCTCTAATGCATCGCCCGAATTGTGGGTAAGACTTGCCGAGAAGATTGGCGAGAACTACGAGAGGTTCGATGGCTTTGTGGTGCTACACGGAACGGATACAATGTCGTATAGTGCGAGTGCTCTGAGTTTTATGCTCCACAACCTCGCAAAGCCCGTAGTCTTTACGGGTAGCCAAATCCCTATTGGTGTGCTACGTACTGATGGCAGGGAGAACCTCATCACTGCCATAGAGATTGCAGCCACTAAGGACTCTAAGGGTAGGGCAGCGGCACCTGGTGTGACGCTCTACTTCCAAAACCGACTCTTCCGCGGTAACCGCACCACCAAGCAGAGTGCCGAAGAACTCAGTGCCTTTGCATCCAACAACTACCCTCCACTTGCCGAGGTGGGTGTGAGCATACAATATAACGAGCAGTTTATTGCACGTCCCAAGAGCGGTGCGGAGTTCAAGGTCGATACCGCCCTTGAAAGTGAGGTCGCCATTGTAAAGATATTTCCCGGTCTGACAGAGAGTATCCTAAGGGCTATGCTGGCGAGCGGTGTTAAGGGCGTGGTGCTCGAAACCTATGGTGCAGGCAATGCCCCCACGAAGGAGTGGTTTATTGGCGCACTGAGGGAGGCTATCTCTAAGGGTATCAGCATTGTGAATGTCACACAATGTAGCAATGGCGAGGTAAATATGGATATCTATGAGACGGGTGTCGCGCTACAAAAAATAGGTGTCATCAGTGGTCGGGATATGACCACCGAGGCAGCAGTTACGAAGATGATGTACGTCTTGGCACACGCCACCACCCCCGCTGCCCGCGCCAAAATGCTCAAAAAAGCCATCTGCGGCGAGTTTGGGAAGTAGGGAGAATACGCGGGTTGAACGAAACCGACTTGGATTTATGGGCGACAGATGTCGCCCTTTTTTTTGATACTTTTGGTGGTAAAAGTGGCACAAAAGCCACGCCCCCCATTCCACCTATCGCACCGCCTCTCTGCGTGGGTATCTTTTATAATATGTCGGGCGTGGAATGGGGTGCGAGAAATAAAAAAACGCCAAGAATGGCTGAAAACCAAAAATTATCCTTTGACAAAGGGGGATTTAGGGGGAATGTAAGAATGGGTGGGATTTTTACCCCATCCCTCTCTCTTCGCCCCGAGCAATTAAGGGAAAGGAGGGATTACTGCGCCGCCTAATGGCGGCTTGTGATCCCTCCTGGAGCGGCGTTGGGCACTCGAAGAGTAACACGAAACACCGACAGACCATGAACAACAATATCAAAACGGGCGACAAATTCCGCTTGGAAGGCGACTGCGTGGTGTACGCCTACTACGGAGCTTACGAACGCT
>CALDPX010000079.1 GCA_937911745.1 uncultured Alistipes sp.
GCCCACAGAAATCAGCCGCCCACAAGGCACACTCGCCCACGAGATGTGCTCGCTATTTCTTTCCTTGCAACTCGTACATTCTATCGCGCCACAGTGCCGCTTGTGCAAAATCCAAAGCCTTGGCAGCCTCCTCCATACGGCGGCGGGCATCGGCAATGGCACCCTCCCTCTCCTCGGGCGAGTAGACACTCCTCTTATCTGCTGCCATCTGCGCTCCTCCCACACCCAGCGGATAGGGCTCTGTGCTCTCGGAGGTAACTCCCGCAATGGTGGTGCGGGCATAGCGGCGTATCTGTGTAGGAATTATGCCGTTAGCCTCGTTATAAGCCATCTGTTTTTCGCGTCTGCGGCGGCTCTCGTTGATGGTCGCCTGCATAGCATCGGTTATGGTGTCGCCATACATTATAACCCTGCCCTCGACATTCCTCGCAGCGCGTCCTGCGGTCTGTGTCAGTGCCCTCTCGCTACGCAAGAAGCCCTCCTTATCGGCATCCATAATAGCCACCAAAGCCACCTCCGGCAGGTCCAAGCCCTCCCTCAGCAAGTTCACGCCAATGAGCACATCGAAAGAACCCGCTTTGAGGTCCTCCAAAATCTGCACCCTGTCGAAAGTCTCCACATCGGAGTGGATGTAGCGGTTGCGGATGCCTATGCGGTCGAAGTACTTGGAGAGTTCCTCCGCCATACGTTTCGTAAGGGTTGTAACAAGCACCCTTTGCCCCTTATGCACAGCCTCCGAAATCTCCTCCAAGAGGTCGTCTACCTGGTTGTCCGTAGGGCGCACCTCTATCTCGGGGTCGAGGAGTCCTGTGGGGCGCACAAGTTGCTCTACGACAGCACCCTCGCTCTTTATGAGTTCGTAGTCGGCGGGGGTGGCACTACAATACAAAACCGTATGTCCAAAGGTCTCGAACTCGGCAAATGTGAGTGGGCGGTTGTCGATGGCTGCGGGCAGTCGGAAGCCATACTCCACAAGGTTTTCCTTGCGAGCCCTATCGCCGCCAAACATAGCCCTAACCTGAGGTATTGTAACGTGGCTCTCATCGACCACCAGCAAAAAATCTTCGGGGAAGTAGTCGAGCAGGCAGAAGGGGCGTTCGCCCGGTTTCCTGCCGTCCATATAGCGCGAGTAGTTCTCGATGCCCGAGCAGTAGCCGAGTTCCTTTATCATCTCCACATCGTACTCCACCCTTTGTTTGATGCGTTGAGCTTCAACACTCCTACCCTCCTTCTCGAACTCGGCAATCCTTTCGCCCAAGTCGAGTTGTATTTGGCGGATGGCGTCTTCGGTGCGCTCCTTGGTAGTAACAAAGAGGTTGGCAGGGAAGATACTCACCTCCTCCACGCTCTCCAATCTTGCTCCCGTAGCGGGGTCTATTCTCCACATAGCCTCCACCTCGTCGCCAAACATCGACACCCTCCAAGCGTCGCTCTCCGAGTAGGCGGGCATAATGTCGATAGTGTCGCCCTTCACGCGGAACGTGGCAGGCTCCAAATACCTCTCTGTGCGGGTATAAAGCGCATCCACAAGGCGGTAGAGCAGTCTGCGTTGGGGTATCACATCGCCTACCTTTATGGTAATGCTATTGGCGTGGAAGTCCGAAGGATTGCCGATACCATACAGGCACGACACACTCGACACCACAATGACATCCCGTCTGCCCGAAAGTAGCGAAGCCGTAGTGCGCAGTCGGAGTTTCTCTATCTCGTCATTGATGGCAAGGTCTTTTTCGATGTAGGTGTCGCTCGCAGGCAGATACGCCTCGGGCTGGTAGTAGTCGTAGTACGACACGAAATACTCCACAGCATTCTCGGGAAAGAACGCCTTGAACTCGCTATAAAGTTGTGCCGCAAGAGTCTTATTGTGGCTCAACACAAGCGTGGGACGGTTCAACCGCTCCACAACATTCGCCACCGTAAAAGTCTTGCCCGAACCCGTAACACCCAACAACGTATTGTGGGGCTGACCGCTCTCAATAGAGCGCACCAACTCCTCAATAGCCTCGGGCTGATCACCCGTGGGTTTGTAATCCGACACCAACCTGAAATTCATACTCTTTTTCTCTCTTCTTTCGCGACTTTCTTCTCCGCTTTTTGTAAAAAGCGGAACCAAAAACTTTTCGTGTACCAACCAATAG
>CALDPX010000080.1 GCA_937911745.1 uncultured Alistipes sp.
ACATCGCCAACTCCGCTATGTTGTAGGAGAATATCTCGCACCACCAGTCGAGCAGATCGACATACTCATCCGAATTGCCATACTCCTCATCTACACCCTCCGGCACGATATGGTCGCCAACAAAGTCGCTGGCAAGTTCCATCACCGACTCGTGGTCGTAGGTGGCTATGTCGTCAATCTCACGCTCTTTGATGTAGTCGTACACCTCTTTGGCGTGGCTCTGCGCTTCATCACTCTTTATGAGCGATATCTCACCCGTAAGCATATTTACACGGGTGCCGAGATGATATGCCGAGAAGCCTCGTTCCAGCATCTCCTCCTTGAATGGGTCTATGAGTGCTATCATACCTTCTCCAAGAGTTTTACGGGTACCCAATATGCTGATGAGCCGAAGCGTTCCAAGCCCTCGTCATCGTTGATAAGCAGGCACTCCTCGTTGCCGATAAACTGTTGCGACTCGGGCCACTCGACAGCACGAAAGCACTTCTCTCGGTCAGGCGTTCTGCCATACTGGAGCATATACTCATACTCGGGGACAAGCCTTGCTCCGTTATCCTCTCTGTCGAATACAGGATAGCCAATCTCCTCCTGCTCGAAGTAGGTGCCGTCATCGGGGAACTCTACCATAGCGTAGGTATTGTTGTCCCACTCCTGACCGCAGTTGGAGCATCGGTTGCATCCCGTTGTAACATCGAAGTAAATCAACTCCGACTCGCACTTGGGACAGAAATCAACCTTGCGTTTAGGTATGCCGATGTTCTCTGCCAAAATCTCCATACTATCCCAGAATAGCTGTTCGCAGTAGTCGTCTGCCATACGGCGGGCAAGTTCCTGCATCTGCTCATCTGTGGCCTTGTCGGCATCGAAGTGTCTTGCTCGAAGGTCATCGCGGCAGACCGAGGTAATCGGGAAGAAACCCTCGGCAAGTAACGTTTGTATTCGCTTCTCCTCATCTGTGGGGTTCTCAATGGCGTTAAAGTACGCCCTCACTGCTTCTAAAATTCTATTCATTGCTTTGCTCTTTTTTCTCTTGATACTTGA
>CALDPX010000081.1 GCA_937911745.1 uncultured Alistipes sp.
GACCTGCCTCCCGCAAATGAGATTTGGTACACCTCGACCGATGGGGAGGTGGTAATCCCTGATGCTACCGATGTTTTCGGTGCAAATATCGTGTCGAACACCTACGAAAATGGCAAAGGTGTAATCACATTCGATGGCGATGTTACTTCGATTGGAGATGATGCATTCTATTGTCGCTATTCGCTGACAAGTGTTACCATTCCCGAGAGTGTTACTTCGATTGGAGAGTATGCATTCTCTAATTGCACCTCGCTGAAAAGTGTCACCATTCCCGATAGCGTTACTGAGATTGGAGATGGTGCAATCTCTGGTTGCACCTCGCTGAAAAGTGTCACCATTCCCGACAGCGTTACTTCGATTGGAGATGGTGCAATCTCTGGTTGCACCTCGCTGAAAAGTATTTATGGCAAATATGCTTCGAATGATGGTCGTTGCTTGATCGTTGAAGGTACTCTCAACTCTTTTGCCCCCGCAGGACTTACCGAGTACACCATTTCCGACAGTGTCACTTCGATTGGATGGGATGCATTCTCTTATTGCACCTCGCTGACAAGCATTACTATTCCCGACAGTGTCACCTCGATTGGAATGAGTGCATTCTATGAGTGCTCCTCGCTGACAAGTATTACCATTCCTGACAGTGTTACTAAGATTGGAAATCATGCATTCCAGGGTTGCACCTCGCTGACAAGTGTTACAATTGGCAATGGCGTTACTTATATTGCAGGGTATGCATTCAATGGTTGCACCTCGCTGACAAGTATTACCATTCCCGATAGCGTTACACAGATTGGAAATGGAGTATTCGAGGATTGCACCTCGCTGACAAATGTATATTGCAAGGCGACAACCCCGCCCGTAGGAAGCTCGTCAATGTTCTACAACAACGCTTCGGGACGTAAGATTTATGTGCCTACCGAGAGTGTGGATGCATACAAGGCTGCCGATGATTGGAGCGACCACGCCGACTACATCGAGCCATACAACTTTGGCGGTGGCGAAGGCAATACCGGTGTCAAAGAGGTGGCAGCAGTTAGTTTGTTTGGCTTTTATTATGAGATAGGGTATAATTTTTATTTGATAGGTGGTTATGTGTCGTCAGGCGAAGATGTTGGATACGATGTACCTATGGATAGTTGGAATTATGGATTTGACATTATATCAGACACCGAGCCGGTTAATGATGAAATACCCCTCGGCACATATACTTATGTAGATTTCGAAAAACTCGAAAGTGGAGAGGAGGAGCTAAAAACAGGTATATTTACAAAAGAAGTAGAGGGGGGTAAGTGGTGTATGTATGTGGATGCCAATGGCGAAATGCAAGAATACAAATATACCGAAGGAACAATGGTAGTTAGCGAGGGTAAAATTGAGCTGACCGTAACATTGGATAATGGCGAGGTACACCACGTTGTCTACGAAGGCTCGCTCCAAACTTGGGGAGAGGCTGCATAAATGACGGGCACCTATAACAACACTTAGGGAATCTCTTCCTCGCTCGCGGGTATCAAAAAAGATACCCGCGACTTTTTTATGGGAGAAATGGGAGATATGAGAGATACGGGAGTTCCACAACCACCTCTCTCCCATGTATCAGGGGAGGGTTACAGGGGTTGCAAGGATTACAAGGATTACAGGGAGTCTTTCCTTGGAACCCCTGGAATCCGTGGAACCCCTGGAACACTTAGGACTATTGACGTTAGACGTTAGACGTTGAAATCAGACAACACAAAAACGCATATCGCGGAGGGATTTTTGTGCCAAACAAGAAGGCGAGTCCGCAGGCAACACCACAACCGCATTTTGCATAGCGTGAGGCGAGTACAAGGCTTGCGAAGAAGGCGGCTCCGCAGTTTACTGAACGTAAATGAGGAAGCCGCCTTCAAGCGTAACGCAGTAATCGCCCACGCTATGCAAAATGGTGGTAGAAACGGATGATGGTTTCTATACCCTTATAGAACTGGTCAAGACCATAACTCTCGTTGGGAGAGTGGATTGCGTCCTTACCCAAGCCAAAGCCGATAAGTATGGACTTCATACCGAGGATATTCTCAAAACCACTCACAATGGGAATACTACCGCCCGAGTAGAAGGGCAGAGGTTGTTTGCCGAAGGTATCAACAATAGCCGCCTCGGCAGCCTTATAAGCCTTCAAGTCGGTGGGCGAAACGTAGGGCTGACCGCCGTGCAGAGCCTTAACATCCACCTTCACGCACTTGGGTGCAATGCTGCGGAAGTAGTCCTCGAAAAGTTCGGCAATCTTCTTCCAATTCTGGTCGGGCACAAGGCGCATAGAGATTTTGGCGTAAGCCTTCGAGGGGATGATGGTCTTGGTGCCTTCGAGGGTGTAGCCGCCCCAAATGCCGTTCACATCCAGCGAGGGACGTACACCTGTGCGCTCGATAGTCGTAAAGCCCTCCTCGCCAGCGAGTTCCTCCACGCCAACACCGCGCATATACTCCTCCTTGTCGTAGGGCGCTTTGTTGAAGTTGATGCGCTCCTCCTCGGTCAGCAGGCGCACATCGTCGTAGAAGCCGGGGATAGTCACACGACCATTCTCGTCAACAAGTTTGGTAATGAGGTTTGCGAGAACATTTGCGGGGTTGGCAACAGCACCGCCATACAGTCCGGAGTGCAGGTCGTGGTCGGGACCCGTAACCTCCACCTGCATATAGCACAAGCCACGAAGACCACAAGTGATGGAGGGTGTATCCATCGAGATCATACTCGTATCCGAAATGAGAATGATATCGCCCTTTACGAGTTCCTTATTCTCCTCACACCAAGCGTAGAGGCTGGGCGAGCCAATCTCCTCCTCGCCTTCGAGCATAAACTTCACATTGCAGGGGAGTTCGCCCGTC
Source organism: uncultured Alistipes sp. (assembly GCA_937911745.1). Taxonomy (GTDB): domain Bacteria; phylum Bacteroidota; class Bacteroidia; order Bacteroidales; family Rikenellaceae; genus Tidjanibacter. The sequence continues at coordinate 2,865 of CALDPX010000081.1, forward strand.
TGCACCATAGCCTCGAAAGCCTTGGCGTGCATAAAGAGTTGTCCCTTGTCGTCATCGGCACCACGGCACCAAATGCGTCCGTCTTTGATGACGGGCTCGAAGGGATCGGTGAGCCACTCGCCTTTGGGGTCCTCGGGCATCACGTCATAGTGACCATAGACCACTACGGTAGGTTTCGCGGGGTCAATAATCTTCTCGGCATAGACTACGGGGTTGCCTGCGGTGGGCATTACCTCGGCACGATCGGCACCCGCCCTAAGGAGCGATTCACGCAGCCATTCGGCAGTCCTGACCATATCGTCGTGGTGGAAACTCTGAGCACTAATGGAGGGGATGCGGAGCAACTCAAAGAGTTCTTCGAGGAAGCGCTCGCGGTTTTCTTGGACAAATTGATTACTCTTTTTCATACTTTTTAGGTTCACTTAAAGATTTTTTCACTATTTTTGTAATTGTCTACCCCACAGAGGGCAGGTTACAAATTTACAAAAATTAGGCAATATATAAAATTTTAATACTATAAAATTATGAGAATCATTCCCACCTCAGAACTCATCATCAACTCCGATGGTTCTATTTTCCATCTCCACATCCGTCCCGAGCACCTCGCCGACACCGTAATACTTGTTGGCGACCCCGGCAGGGTTGAGATGGTGGCAAGTTATTTCGACACTCAGGAGTGCAACATCGCCAGCCGTGAGTTCCGCACCATTACGGGCTCCTATAAGGGCAAACGCATGACCGTCATCTCGACAGGTATCGGTACGGACAATATCGACATTGTGGTTAGCGAGTTGGACGCTCTGGCAAATATCGACTTCACGACACGCACCGAGAAGGCAGAGCACCGTTCCCTTACACTGCTCCGCCTCGGCACTTCGGGCGCCATTCAACCCGACATTCCTCTCGGCTCGTTCGTCTTTGCACGCACCTCGGTGGGCTTCGATGGTCTACTGAACTACTATGCAGGACGCAACGATGTGTGCGACCTTGCCATTGAGGAGGCTTTTGTGGAGCACACGGGTTGGAACGCTCAACTTCCCGCACCCTACTTCATCAATGCCGACGAGTCGCTCTATGAGCACTTCAAGGATTCGGTGGTGGAGGGTATTACGGTTGCTGCACCCGGTTTCTATGGTCCCCAGGGTAGGTGGCTGCGCGTTGCCCCCGCCGACAAAGAACTCAATGCCAAGATTGAGAGTTTCCGCCACGAAGGTCGCCGCATTACCAACTTCGAGATGGAGGGTAGCGCACTTGCCGGCTTGGGCAGGCTTATGGGACACCGCGCAGGTACACTCTGCACAATCATCGCTCAGAGGGCTGTAAAGGATATGAATACCGACTACAAACCCTTCGTAAGACAGATGATTGAGATGGCTTTGGACAAACTCGCAGCCTTTTAGATTGCGACAAAAATAGTGCCCCACTCTACTGCCCAACGTAAAGGTCTGATAATGAGTGGGGCATAAAAAAGATTGCAAAATTTTCGCTTTTTTTCTTGCAGATACCCAAAAAAGCCGTATATTTGCACTCGCAATTCGGCACCGTAGCTTAATTGAATAGAGCATCTGACTACGGATCAGAAGGTTACAGGTTTGAGTCCTGTCGGTGTCACAAAAGGGGTTCCATTTGGAACCCCTTTGTTATTTCATAATTAAATTCCACTCGACACAAAGCAAATGCAAAAACAATGGGCGCAAAGTTCTCTCTTTGCGCCCATCATCTTATCATCTGCCTGCTCTATTTTTCCTTAGTCAGATGAACGTCCAACTGAGGGAATGGGAAATGTAATCCCTTCTGTGGCAGTTGTTTGTAGATTTGCTCGTTGAGCGAGTGATATACTCCCCAATAATCGCTACTCTTAGCCCATACCCTAACGGTGATATTCACAGCACTATCGCCAAGCGAACCGAGAGCCACAAATGGCTCCGGATTCTTCTCAATACGCTCATCGGCATTGATGATTGAGAGAATAGCCTCACGAGCAACATCATAGTCATCACCATAGGAGATGGAGACATTGAGGTCTACACGACGACGATTCTCGGCAGAAAAGTTGTTAATCACATTATTCACAATGGGTCCATTGGGCAATGTAATGAGTTTATTATCCACTGTATTGATGACCGTATTGAAGAGTTTAATCTCCTTGATGGTACCCTCAATACCCTGTGTCTGGACATAGTCACCGATACGGAAGGGACGCAACAAAAGAATCATAATTCCACCTGCAAAGTTCTGCAAAGTACCGCTCAGAGCCATACCGATAGCGACACCTGCCGAAGCCAGCAGTGCAACAAACGAAGAGGTGTCTATGCCCAATTTGCGCACAATACCAATAATCAGTATCACATAAAGAGCACCTTTAACAAATGAACGCAAGAATTTGGCAAGCGATATTTCCAACTTACGTTTATCGAAAATACGTCCCAAAAGACGATCAACATAGCGGATAATCCAGCGACCTACAACATAAATCGCCACACATATAAGAATATCCCAAAAGAATCCGACGAGTCCTTGGGTCACAAATTCGAGAGCCTCATTAAAAGGCATCTCTTTGATTTGCTCTGCCTTGTGCGTAAGGTTGGTCACAAGCGAGTCGGCATTAATTGGATCAATTTGTAAAAATGTCATAATGTTTGGGTTCTAAGATATTTATCTTTAATCTGACAATAAATCATTCGTATTGATGATTCACACAACACTTTGCGGATTGTTTTGTATTATCTAACTATTCCATATCGCACTCCTGCGGTAGGATTGGCATTTGCTGTTTGGTCTTTCTGTTCACTCTTGCGCGAAACAATCTCAGCGGGTGCCTGCATCACTCCACAAGATCTTTCATTCTGACGCTGCACAAAGCCTCTGTGCTTATATGCCATGGCGGCAGGAACACTTTGGGAAATCGATGCGGAAGTATCGAGTGAAGCAATAAACTCTTCGGCAGGCGACACACCATCCTTGTTGAAACTAACAACATCCAGCGTTCCCTTTCCGAAATTCCCGTCGGCATCTTTGGCAATACCCATAAACGTATATACTTCATCGTATCTTAACACAGCAACACCACTTGTGCGATTGACACTCACTTCCTCCAAACCCATATTTGCGCCATAGGTAACAAGTTGAGCGATGATATCCTCATCGTTGCAGCCCCACTCTGTATAATCGCCAATGTTGTACATGGAGTACCAAGTGTGTGCCGAGTCGGCAATAACGCCATAAGGTACAACCACCTGTCCCTTGCAACTATTGAACTTAGCAGCATCTATCGCGGCCAACTCACTTCCATCGTAGTAGTCGCCAAACTCAAACTTAATGGTGGCATTGCTGACGATTTTTTCGAGTGTGGTAAACTCCTCATAAGAGCAACCTTCGCTCACGACCTCACCACTCTCTATATCCACTGCCACTGCGTAGACATAATAGTTGGTATTCGGTTCGAGATTGGAGAAATAGATTCTGTCATTTCCCACACTACCCGACATATCCATAATATACTCAATACGCGAACAGTAGAAATAATCTGCTCCGTAGTCAATATCCTCGTCTGCAAGTCGAGCGATAGCGGCCTTCATACTACCCTCCTCTATGGTATACTCTTCAACCTGAGCCTTGGTCGCCACCGAACAGAAGTACCATGCACCAAGCGAAGGAGTGCACTCAACCCTCATATCTCCATAGCCAAGATGTGTGATTTCGAAATCAACAACCAAGTTTGTAGCGTCATCATTAGCCTCAACGGTTTTGAACTTGTGGATAAACAATTCTGTTGTAGGAGCACCATCCCAACCAAAACATACAATCATATATTCGGTGTTGGGAGTCAAATTGTTTAACTCCGAAAGGTTGGTTGTACCCCTACGAAGAGCAGCCTCAATACCACCCTGCAACTTATTGAACTCACTCGACAAATAACTCATATAGATATCTTTGTCGTTATCGAACCATTCGAGCGACTCTGCAAGTTGTATGGAACAAATGTAGGGATCATTGTTAGATGGCAGCACTCGTCCCTCCACATGGTCATAGTAGATACCGTCAATCTCCACCGTCCAACTATTAGCCGAGGCTGTGGGCTTGGGCGTTGTGAATTCAACAACTTCCACTTCGGAGCACGCCATAAAATCCTCGTCAACACTAATGGCATATGCATAGTAGTGTCCACCGGCTATCAGATCGTTAAATTCGTACGACATTGTACCAACAAAGCAGAGGTTGGCAATCATCTCCTCGGGGGTTTTACCAAAATTCAGGTAGTAGTTTTTGAGGGCTTCCAACTGACGAACATATGCCATGGCGTTGCCACCGTAGGAGTCATACTGCTCCTGATCCAATATATTCATAAAATAGGGAGAGGAGGTATTGGAAGGTACGACAGTCACCTTTGCAGCGTTATACCCAACGTCGCTAACAGTGACCTCAAAGGTGTCATTGTTGAAATTATAGCCGTGAGTCTTGAACTCTTTTTTTACCAAATCCGAGATTATCTCGCCATTGATAGTCATATGGTATGCGTAGAGGTAGTACTCCGTATCGGGGCTAAGCGAAGGTATATTAGCGGTGATATCGCCAGTTTGAAGAACTTCTTCGAGTACCTCTTGAAGTGTCATACCATTGTTCTCGGCATAGGATTGTAGATATGCCATATCATCGTCAATGTATTCATCTTCGCTCTCAAACGAGCAGAAGGTCTCCTTGTCGACAACCATAACAAGATAGGGCAAATTTTTATCTAACGGTTTTACACTAAAATCTACCGAGGTCTTTGTCAGATTGTCAATTATCAACTCTATGACAGGACTCTCGTCGGGCGTAGGTGTTGTAGGTTCGTCGGGCTTACAAGCAACTGCCGCAAACAACACTCCCCAAATCGCAAACATTGTGGTTAATCTTTTCATAGTAGTTACTAATTTAATAATGATTTTACTTTATTGCTCACATATTTTCCGCAATGATACGAATAATCTGAAACAAAATCAACACCCAAGCAGATTGGTATGTCACATAGTAATACAGCGGAATAGAATATAACTCCATTCCGCTGTTGTCAGACCATTTTAGACGCCGTCGTAAAATCTATTGCATATCCTCCACGCCGAGGATGCCATCACGGGTCATAACCACTCGAAAACGGCGCAGCAACACATCCGAGCCATCTATGAGTTGCATCACTATATTAATATAGTATATCTTCTGCACTTTGACGGTCGTGAGGTTGTCGTCGGTGCCGAGTGTATCAACCGGCACCTCGGGATTGTCCATCTTCTGAGTGAAGCGGTGCATATGGAAGCGCAAAATCTCATTAATGCCCTTCACTGGGTAGACACTTGCCGAACTGAGTTGCTCGTTATTAATCACTACCCTCTTGCGGTAGAGCAAAATTTTCTCCTCGAAGATCTTGTTCTCAGCCTCCACCAGCGACGAGCGATCTCTGAGTTCCATAACCTCCTTAGGGGTTTTATGTTCGCTGATGAAGTCCACGCCCTCCTTAATTACGCCCACCGACTTATCGTGAATCCTCACTTCTGCCTTATTGTCGAAGTACTTATTGCCGAGGCGGTGGGCAAAGTAGTAGCGCATAAGGTCCTTGATGCGGTCTTTGAGCATATAACTAACCACCAACACCACAAACAGCGGACCTGTAATGTTGCCATATTTGAGTTGTGCAAACCACGCCACAGCCGTAGCAAAAATCATTGCCAAGCCCGCCGCAAGGCTGTAATAGACCTGTTCGATAGCAAAGCCGTCACGCTTCTTATTGAGTTTGATGTAGAGTTCGCTCTCGACATACTTTTTGAGCAATCCATAGCGGAACACCAGCGCACGATTGCCCACAGCATCGTCTGGCTCCAAAATTTCATACCCCTGCGAGAGTTTATAACTCTTCTCCTTACGCAACAACGCCACCAACGACTCTCTAACAGCCACCAAAGCAGCATCGCCACTTCGGTCGATGCGTTTGAGTATTCTAAGGCTCTGCACGTCAATAATGTGGCTCATAATCTCATCGCCAAAGAGGAAGTAGTTCCTAAGGCGAGGTTCAACGGTAGGTACGTTGATGATTGGGTAGAGTTTGCGGTATTCCTCTACAATCTTCCTAACGCTTGCCACGAAGTCTTCCGTCAAATAGCCCACCTCGTTCATACCATCCGACTGGGTGATATGTATCGAGTGGTTGCGAATGGCACTCTTGAAGATTGCAACAAAGAGTTTAATCTGCGATTCGTAGTTCTCCTCGTTTGTAGCCGATGGTTGGCTTGCCAAAGCCTCCAAAGCACCACGCAGCGTAACAAAAGGCAACGAGCCCGCATCGGCAAGCGAGCGCAGAAGGTAGACGGGCGTAATAAGTCTTACGTTCGACTTAATATCGCGGTAGAATTGATCCTTGCCGTAGGTTTGGGTATTGATATCGAGGCTATTGGGTACAAAAATCCACGAATTGACCACAAACTCGTGACGTCCGACCTCTTCGTGGTTGCCCTCGAAGCCGAACTTAAACTCCACCGAGAAATTGTCGTGTTTTTTTGCCTGTATGGTAATCATAAAAAGACCTCTAACTTAAACAGAAAGAAGGGATTATATAGTTAAGCACAGTCGAGATTGGAGGGTTGGAAAACCTTGCGCTCGGGATAGATTGAGTTTCGGCGTAAAGTAATCTTATCAGCGCATTTGGTGGAGGTTTTCCGCCACCCCCTCACTCGTCTTTTGTCTATTGTTGTGTAATTCCGCTTAGAACAGACCGGGTGTGAAACCGAGCCATTTGAGCACTGTCTCGCCCCAAAGGAGTATCAGCACCCAAGCAATACCCATCATCGTAATACCAAATTTGAAGGTATCGCTCCAACTATAATGGTTGGTCGTATAGAGCAGTGCAGCAGGTTTACTATTGAAGGGCAGAACATAGACGTGCTCGATGAGCAGTGCCACAGGGAATGCAAGACTCATAATCGGGTAGCCGAACTTCTGAGCCGTAGCAATAGCGATAGGCACGAAAATCATTGTACGCATATTCTTGCTCGAAAATACCAGAGCACTAATCAGCATAAAGCCTGTGAGCACTACATACAAAACCCAATAGGGAGTGTTGGCAGTAATGCCAAGGCTATCGAATACAGTATCCACAATGGTAACGTGCAGGTCGGTAGCGTTCAGACCCGAACCAAGAACGTAAGCACCTGCCGAGAAGAGCATAAGGTGCCAAGGAATATCCACATCGTTCCATTTCACGATACCTATACCGGGCATAAGAGCCACCACAGCACCAATAAATGCTACGGTAGTTTCGTCAATGCCGTGCCACGACTTAGTCACCCACAGCAACAGCACGCCAACGAAGATAGCCACCGACTTAATCTCATCGAAGGTTACCTTGCCCATCGCCTTCAACTCCTCTTTCAGGCGTTCCATACCACCCTCAATCTGGGGCACACGCTCCTCCTTCTTCAAGGGGAAGATGACCTTTGCGCCTATAAACCAGCCCAAGAAGAGCAGAATGAGTGCCAGGGGCAGTGCGGCATATAGCCAATCGGTGTAAGAGATGGTGTAGCCACCCACAACACCCGCGATGAGCGATACTGCCAGCAGGTTGGCACCCGAGCCCGTCATAAAGCCACTTGCACCGATATTCACAGCAAAGAGGTTTTGGAGCACCAGATTGCGACCAAAGTTATTCCTATTGCCGTTGCTTGCGCCATAGATTGCTGCCACTACCATAAAGATGGGCAACAAGATGGTCGCCTTAACCGTCGTTGCCGAAATGAACATCGACAGCACGAGGTTGATGATGATAAAGCTGAAAAATATACCGCTCGCATTCTTGCCAAAGCGCAGCACAAACCACAGCGCAAACCTCTTGGCTACCTTTGTCTTAACGAGCATACTTGCCAAGACGAACGAGAGGATATTGAGCCACATTACAGGGTGACCGAGTTGCGCAAAAGCCTCCTTTTGGGGTAGCACACCCGTCAACACCGTACCTAAAATAACCAGCAGCGAGGTCAGATAGTTGGGTATTGCCTCCGTAACCCACAGCACAATGGCAGCAGCAAAAATTGCGAGCATTGCGTAGTTGCTACGGATGAAGTCCGCCAAACCGAGTGTGTCGAGTCTTTTGATTGCCTTGTCGCCCGTGAGTGCATCGGCAGTAATGTCATTGAGGAAGCCGATATCGAGCAGCCAATAGATAAGCACAAAGACCAAAATAGCCAAAGGACCGCCTAGGCGAGCCATCCACTTCTCGAAGCCGCTTTTCTGCATCTTGGGCAGTTTCTCGACCTTGTAGTTATTCATATCCAGTGGATCGAACACCTTCTCTTCTTCGGGATTCAAATTAGTAGTTTCAGCCATAACCTATGTTATATATTATTGTTTAATTCCTTATTTTCGCCTTTGGAGGTATCCCCCACTCCCCTGCCGCACATCGGCGGCAGGGACGGGGACACAGTTTTTGTTCAATAGTTTGTTTTTGTACCCATCCGCCAGGGTGGCGTTGGGCAAACTGTCCTATTTCCAGTTTTTGTAGGGGTTCTTCATAAGCATCGAGTTGTAGTACTTCACATCGCCGGTAACCTCCTCGCCCAACCACTCGGGTTTTGCGAAGTTCTCGTCCTCCGATGCGAGTTCCACCTCAGCCACAATAAGACCCTCGTTGTCGCCGTAGAACTCATCTACTTCGTAGGTGTGCTCGCCAGCCTCCACAAGATAGCGTGTTTTGTCAATCACGCCGGGCTCGCAGATTTTCAAGAGTTCCTCTACCTCGGCGGTAGGAATCTCTTTCTCCCACTCGTAACGGCTTGCACCACTTGCCGAGCCGATACCTTTAATGGTAATAAAACCCTTTTCGCCTTTAATCCTCACGCGAACAGTGCGCTCGGGTACAGACGAGAGGTAACCCTGAGTGATGCGGGTTGCCTTCTTAGCCAACGACTTAAACTCGCCGGCTACCAAGAATTTTCTCTCAATTTCCTGTGCCATAGTCGTAGCGTTGTTTACTCGTTAGCGAGGGGTTTTTTGGTCATACCAATCACACGTTTGATAGCCTGCAAGTAGTTGATGTTCTCAACGCCCTCCAAACCACAGTCGGCGATGGTCTTTTTGATATCCTCAATCTCGGTCGACTCGGAGTTGATGGTAACAACCTTTGCACCGTTGATAAGCACGTTACCAACCTCGCAGATGGTGTCGTTTACCATATAGCCAAACCTCTCTTTGTGTACCCTTACGGCAGCCAAGTCTTTGTTAGCCTCTACCATAGCGAGGAACTCCTCAAAGGTGTAGGTGTCCTTGGTAAGAGCGGGCATTTCGACCATAAATGCGGGGAATACCTCCTGCTCCAAAACCTCGCGCGAGATGGGGAATTCGCCCTTCATCAAGGGGTTCCACTGCTCCAAACCGTCAACGGTCTGAACATAGGTTTTGATATCCATCTTACCGTCGCGGATTTTGGTGTTGTTGATGTCGTTAGCACGCGAGATGATGTAAATCTCGTCGCTGGTACGACGCCATACTTTCTCGGGCACAGGCACCGACAGACGAGCCATACGGGCGTGTGCAGCCTCGAAGTTCTGACCGAAGGAGCGGAACTCAAAACGGGGTTTCGAGATTGCTCCAATCTCCATTTTCTCTTTCGACATTTTTCTTGTGTTTTGTGTGTTTTGTAAACGGCGGATACGGGCTCTGCCCCTCAATTTGCAGACAGAGCCTATCCGTCAAGAAAATGTTATGCAAAAATTGTCCCAAAAATTACATTTCAGGCTGCATCTCGATGTCAGCGAATTTAGCACCGTTAGCAGCACCAGGAGTAAGATCCGAGTATACCCACTCACCGGTACCATCGGGTACGCGCGAGAAACTGTGTTTCTTGTCGTTGTTGAAGCCCTCTACCTGGTTCCAACCAGCACCTTCTTCGCCACGCTCAAAGGTATCGAGGAGTTCGTCAGCAGCATTGTAAAGGTCAATTTTGAGGTTCTTTTTGCCCGAAAGACCGCCTTTGAATACGTGGTCTGCACTCTGGTATGCATAATTAGGATCGCCACCTTCAGCCTCATCCGCAAGGTCTGAACTCTCAATGTAGAAGAAACCCTTAGCAGCAATCTTCTGACCTGCCTTACCGGTCCAAGTAGTAGTCTTGCCACCATCTTTCGACTTGTCGTATTTAACAATGTAAACACCCTCCATAGAAATCTCAGCATCGGTGTTGTTGTAGAACTCGATGTACTTCTCGCCACCCGAAAGCTCGTTCAGAACAATACCGCTAACTTGGGTCTCACCACCACCTTCACCATTGCCGGGACCGTCAACATTGATGTCGTTGTCGTTGCACGATACAAGTGCCATAGCAGCCATGGCTGCAAATACAAAAAGTTTTTTCATAATTGTTTTGTTTGTTTAGTTAATAAATAATTGAATATAATGTGTATAAATCACGTTGCAAATATATACCCCGCAAATCAACCACAAATAGAGTGGTTTAATTCTTAACAAGAATATAACATTTGCGTAAAGTTTTCTTAAAATTGTGAGTTTAGAAAGCAACCTGGAAGCGGCACGAAATCATATGGAAATCAACACCTTTACCACCATTCTGTTTAGCCTCAGCAGGGAACTTAGTTACGTTACCATTTGCGTCATAACCTGTGCAATAAGGGTTCTTAGCAGTCTTATCGGTACCGTCCTGCTCACCCTTACCATTTGCAAATACATCGTTATCAGCAAACTGATAGTTAATCATAAACTTAACGTTCTCTATTGGGTAGTAGTTCAAACCAAGAGCGTACTGCATTGCCGAACCACCCATATAGTACTTGTTGAGGTTGAGGTCAATCTGGTCTACGCGAACTGCCAACTCCAAGTCACCCCAGTCTTTACCGCGAGTGCAACGGGTGTATTTTGCACCACCCTCGTCGTAGTTCTGCTTGCCACCAAAGAGCATATAACCAGCCTGAACATACCAGCCACTTGCGGGTTTAAGGTTAGCACCTTTCTCATTCTTCGCAAGGTCTACAAAAGCCTGACGTGAGATGTAAGCAGCCTCATAGCGGAGCGACTCATAGTGACCTGCCAACTCAACAGTCCACAAGAACTCGTGGTCGAGACCCTTGATAGCATCGGTATCGAGGTATTTCTTACGGTTGATGCTGGTCGAGTTACGAGTGCTGTAACGAATAGCGTTGTAACCATCGGTCGAGGTCACCTTAGGCTCGCGGTACGAAACAGCCGCACCGATGTGGAGCGAGCCATTGTCCATCTTGTGCAAAGGACGCCATACGAGTTTACCAGTATAGGAAAGACCTGCATCCAGACCGTAGTCTTTGTTGCCATCCTCCATAGCAGTCTGCTCCTCGGCACCCTTAATCTCGGGACCAAATACGCCAAACGAAGCCCACAAAGCGGGAGTAGCGTAGCGGAAGTTTACACCCATGTGGCGCGAAGGAGCCAAATAGGTAACCATAGCACGCTCCATAAAGAGAAGGTAGCGGCTGGTAGAGTTACGCTGGATAGAGAAGTTCTCCTTGAAGTTACCCATCTTAATCTGCAAATTCTCAACACCATCGTATTGGAGAATAGCATCTTTAAGCTCAACAATACCGCTCGACCAATCTGTATCCAACTCTGCATACCAATCATCGTTAATCTGTGTCTTCACAGCAAAACGGGTACGGCGGAAACTCATACCATTACCAATGGTTGTGAGGTTTTTGTCGTAGCCAAAGTAAACGGCTGCGTCACCCTGAACGCGAACATCAAACCACATTTTGTAGCCTGCATCCTTGTTCTGGAATACCAAGATACCATCCTGAACGCTTGCGTTGATGGGCAGAGAAGATACCTTCTGACCATACTGGTTAACCTCGGCTTCCTGTGCCTGTGCGGAGCAAATCGATGCAATCGCAACGGCAGCAATAAGTAAAAGTTTTTTCATAATTGTTAATGTTTGGTTTGTAATTTAGTTGATTAATTGGTTTGTATCAAATTGATTTAATGAAATGTATCAGGTTATCGCCCTTCTGCAAGCCGAGTTTTTGGCGCAGGCGGTAGCGGCTAATCTCCACACTCTTGGGCGAGATGTTCATCAGCGTGGCGATATACTTCGACGAGAAGCCCAACCTCAGCAGTGTCGCCAACCTACGCTCCGAAGTGGTAAGATTGGGAAATTCCTCGGTCAGTTTCACACTAAAATCCTTATGCAGCATCTCCGCCTGGGTGTAGAACTCGTCAATCTCACCCGAGAAACTTGTCCTCTGGCTCAAATCCTTCTCTAACTCGGCTATGAGTCTATCTTTCTCCTCGCTCGACGACTTGGCAGCCCTATGCACCTTCTCGGCAAGCATCTCCAAAAACTCCTTCTGTTCGCTGATACTGAGAGCCACATTCACAATCTCCTTGCGTTTGAGTTCGAGGGTTGAGTGGAGGCTGCTATTCTCAGCAAGTATGGTTTTCATTTCCAGGGCGTTGAGAGCCTTCTGATTTTCGTATAGTTGCTGTTGTTGGCTCAGAATAAGGCGTTTGGACGAGTCGCGCAACTTCTCCTGACGGCGCACATAGCGACCAAAAAGCACCACCAACACCAACATCAGAGCACACGCTAATATGGTTATATTAATCTCCTCGCCCGTTGTAACACCACCTGCGAAAAGCAACGACAGCAACCAAAGAAAGAGTATCGACACCAAAGGAGTAAGCACAATACCCACCAAAGGTTGCCACACTTCTACAATTCGGATATTGCGATGTGCCACAAGCGACACCCCCGCAAAAGCCCCAAGCAACAATGTCGTAATCCCAAGTGGAGATGGCGATAGCCCGACACCGCGAACTACATCGGTGGAAAAAATCAGCATCGTAAAGGCTACGGCATAGGTCACCGACACGACATTTTGAGTCGTCAAATCCATATATTGTTCGGCACATAGGTCGGTCAACCGATCCACCAAGCGGGCAAACAGCACCATAGCCAACACAAACATCGCCATAGGAGTAGCTACCGTCAGCAGCCACCCATCCATAAGCAACGAACCCTGGGCAAGCAACAAAGAACCATTGTTCCAACCCACAGCAAATGCTACCAATGCAATGCCCGCAATGATAACATAGCGCATAACTACCGACAAACGAATTAGATGAATGTGGCTTCTACCAATCGCAAATCGATAGACCGCAAAGAATAGTGCCGACAACAACATCGAAACAACGGGAGCCACAACCCAACTCGCCATCAACGAATAATCGAACATTGGGGCATCGAGAACAAGTACCCTATGAGCTTCGAGTGCTCCGAGCGTTGCCGTACACAACGAGGGAACCATCCCAAACCTATCGAGCAGCACCAAAGTCAGCAAAACCGACATTCCCACCAGCAGCAACTCCAAATTTGTCCCCATTGGATAATTCGCCGAAAACCGTTCACCCATGGCTCTGCTCATGGGCATGAGCATGGCCACCGCAACCACAGTCACAAACAACACCACAAACCATCTACGCCTTATGGCACTCGTTGGCACAAGCATTCCAAAAAGCGACGGCAACTCCTTGGCAATGAGCCACCAAAGAATGAGTGCTGTAAAGATTATGGTGAAAAGGAATGTCATCTATCTGGTCCCGATGGGTTTAGAAAGTACGTTTAATAGCCATCACCGAGAGTTGATCTGCAACCTTCTCGGCAGCATCCGAGAGATTTTCGATATGGAGAGCAAAATAGCGCAAGTGGAATTTTTCGCTCAGTTTGAGGGTCATCATCTCGTGAAAGACGCGGCGTTTGATGGCTTGCGCATACTTTTTGGTCTCTTTCTTATAGAAATAGACACGCGAAATTTTATCGCTAATGGCTTCTGGCTCACGGAAATATGCTTTTGCAGCAGGCAAGGTTGACTCAACCGCCAACGTAGCAAATTCAGTAAGTTTTATAAACTCCTGATTGAGTTCCGAAGGGATAAAAGGATTTTCTATCTCGAACTGCAAGAGGCTGTCGTTGAGGATATTGACAATATGCCCCAACTTCTCCAAAAGGCGCATAATATCGCCTCTGGATCGCACCAAAGCAGTCTGAGTATAGAGAGCGTTCTCGATGCTTCGGCGCAACATTGTTGCCTCGGTTTCCAGTTGCGACATATTTTGCAGATTACCTCCAAAGGCATCTTGCGAAGAGTAGAGGAAATTTCGCACACCATCCTTAAAGACCAATAGTGCACTATCTATCGAGTTGAAGTAGTTATCGATGTTCTCTATGAGTTCATCGGTTTTTTTGCGTCTAAACATTCTCGTGCGTTTGGGGTTAGTATTATTATCTACAAAAATAGCAATTATTTTCTATATTTAAGTACCCCTTACCACGTTGTAGTGTTTTAATGCATGGTGTACGATTTGCACTTGACTCTAATAATCAAACATTTAGACCACATAAAAATACCTCTACAAACATTACTTTGTAGAGGTATTGTAGAGTTTTTGTTTAGTTTAATCGATATATTCTCTTAGCCCAAGGCGTCTGTTTATAGAACGAGAATGTCTGCGGAGTCTCTCTCAGTGGGATGTAGGTACTAATACCACAAAGGCTCAATTTTCCATCCACCTTATACTCTATATTGCTGCCACTATATGCCATACCATCGAGCGTGTAACCTTGCGCAAATATATCCTCCGTATGGCAACTCCACACCACTACATCATCAAGAGTGGCAAGAAATTTCTCTCTAAGTTGTTCGTCATCAGAGATTCCAAGAACAAAGTCCTCTAAATCATGAAAACCAGCAGGACGCATCCTATCAAGAGGTTGCACACCAGCAAAATAGGGCAACAGCATACTATTGACCATTGCATAGTTGAACCTATTTTCAATAAACTCAATGCAGTCAGTTGCTCCGGTGGAAGCGTAGATTTCTGCCACTGACTCTGCCAAAGCATCCAACTTTGAGCAATCTATCATGGTAAGTGCCAGCGACTTTCGAGCAGAAAAAGCATCATCTCGCATATACACATCCATCACCACATCGCCCAAGCGATTGAGATTTGAGGTATGACTCATAAGAGTACTAACAATCTCGACATAGGGCAACCCTACTGCCAAAATCTCAACGGGGGAGGCCACAATATAATCTGCCGAATGGCGCATATCATACAAAAATTCCACAGAAGACATGAAGCAAGCATCGAAGATGATGTAGTCAAAATGGATAGGACTCAATCCCTCCACTAACTCCTCGGCAACTATATAGCAACTCTCCTCTTTTCGACTCCAATTACCGTCAGCACCAATGGCAAAATCATAACCCATAGAACGTGTCTCGGGGCTATCATTCCACAAATGGTCGAAATAATACTCCGCATCCCACTCGTTGGCGGCAGTCTGCATCAATGGCGCAACCTTTTGATTTTCATAGCCTATACCCGAGGTGGGCTTTGGATACCACCCCGTACCATGTCCCGACATCACCAAGCCATACGAGCGACTCGGAGCAAGTCTTACAACATCCTCCAACACCATTTTCATAACTTCGGGAGTCGTAGACGTTTGGCGCGGATACTCTTTTAGCGTTTTGCAGTAGCGAATATGTTCACTTCCGTCGCCGTAGGGCAAATAGCGCACCTCATAGAGTTTGGAATCTTTGTCAGTATCGAGATATATTACGAGTCTTGTGGCAGGCGATGCTCCAATCATACCCCTCTCAGCATCGAGAGCATTATTATAGATACTAGTCGATAGGTTATTATCAGCAAGCAGATACATAACAAGAGTGTGTTCAACCTCATTTTGAGCCAAGAAATTCACCTCCTCAGAGGGTACGGCACATCCCGTCACAACCAACGACGCACACAATGTTATCAACCAACCATATAGGTATGTTCGAAGTTGAAATTTCATAATCAATTTATTTAAGAGGTATATTATTTATTGTCCAACCGCGTTTCTCGGGCTGCAAGGGCTGTTCGCTTCTCACCCAATACACTCTCGAAAAGTCGAAATAATAGCCCAAATTACCCTTTTCATCTTTCATTGTAAGAAATATATACTCGCATGTACGCGACACCACCTCACGACTCTTAATATCCAAACCACGCGCATAGAGTACATCGGCAGCGTGTGAGAACCACAAGACGTGCATCGGGCTACTCTCCTTTTCGCCCGTACCCGAACTCTCAATCGTTCTCAGCACTGCACCCAGCCTTTCGAAGCACTTTTTCTCGTTTATGGTATCGCCCAATGCACCATAGGCAAAGGCGAGAAAGTTGAGATTTTTGGGGCTGAATGGGTCACGCTCCATAACCTGCAAACCACTCTCAATTAGTTTTCTCATACGCTCCTCGGTGGGTTCGCTCATAATCTCCTCCACCGTAGCCAACACTTCATCCTCGGCACCGATAGGTTCAAGGGGTTTATATAGGTCGCTATATGCGTAGCCATAGTAGAGGTAGTGCATCTCCTCATCCGAGAGTGGTTGTTGCCACGCAAAATACTTGCCCATAAGGCGGTCGAGAAAATATGGCGAGTCGTAGTCAATGGTGCGGACCAAAATATCGTCATTATCGGGCACACGCACCTCCTGAGCCACGCTCACAGAAGCCATAGTGCACAACATTACAATAGTAGCCGACAACCTAACAAAAACCTCTCTAAAACTCATAGGAACTATCTAAAATCTCCCTCTACGATACTCTTTGCCAGAGCCTCGTAGAGTTCTTCCGACACAGGAACAAGTGGCAGTCGTAGGTTATTTTTCACAATACCCCTAATCGCAAGAGCCGCTTTCACACCCGAGGGATTACCCTCTGCAAAAAGCATCTTAATCGTTGGGCGTATCTTCTCGAATTTTTCGTCATTGGCCCTACTGCCACCCCTTGCCTGCTCACCGATAAGGTCGGCAAAGTAGCGAGGGAAGGCATTGGCAGCCACCGAGATAACACCCACACCGCCTGCCTGCATAATGGGCAATGCGAGTGAGTCATCTCCCGAAATGGTCAAAAATCCCTCAGGAGCACTTGTGATTATCTCCTTAATTTGCACAATGTTACCGCTTGCCTCCTTGATAGCCACCACATTGGGGCAGTCGCGAGCAATCCTGAGCGTTGTGGCCGCCTCCATATTCACACCCGTTCTGCCAGGGACATTATAGAGAATAATGGGACGTGGCGAACGTTCGGCGATATACTTAAAGTGCTCATACAATCCTCTCTGAGAGGGTTTGTTATAGAATGGTGTAACGCTCAATATGGCGTCCACCCCATCGAGATTCGTTTGGTCAATGAGTTCCACAACCCTTGCCGTATCATTTCCACCAACACCCACCACAAGGGGCAATCTGCCCGCATTGCGAGCCTTAACAGCCCTCAATACAGCCACTCTCTCGGGCATAGCAAGTGTGGGGGTTTCGCCCGTTGTACCCATAACAACAAGGTAGTCCACACCTCCCTCAACAACGTAATCCACGAGTCCATTGAGTGCCGCATAGTCCACCTCGCCAGAGTCCGTAAAGGGGGTAACTATCGCAACGCCAAGTCCGCTGAGTCTATCTTTCAAATCCGTTCTTTTCACTTTAAAATCGAAGTTTAGGTCACAAAAATATATTTTTTCATCTAAAATAGCGCACCTTGCACCGGAAGATTTTGTTTTGGCTCCTCCGAAGTGGTATTATCTTTCTCTTCGACAGACTCCACACACCCGTTGGAAATCATCTGTTCAAAGTCACTCTCGGAGATAATCTTCACGCCCAACTTAGTGGCTTTCTGCAACTTGGCTGGTCCTATCTTATCGCCAGCCAACAGATAGTCCGTAGTACCCGACACCGCCGAAAGATTCTTACCTCCGTTGAGTTCGATGAGTGCTTTGAGTTCGTCCCTGGTGTGTCTTTCAAACGAGCCCGAGATGACTATCGACACTCCCGACAGCACATTAGAAACAATCTCACGTTCTTCTTCCTCCATTTTCAAGCCCACCTCGCACAATCGATTAATAATCGCCACATTACGTTCATCGCCAAAGTAATCGCGTATGCTCTTGGCTATTTTCTCGCCCACCTCGTCAGCCTCGGCAAGTTCTGCTTCCGATGCAGCCATAAGTGCATCCATAGAACGGAAATGTTGTGCCAAATATTTTGCCGTAGTCTCGCCCACGAAGCGGATACCCAGCGCAAAGAGAACACGCGAGAAGGGCACCTCACGCGAGAGCGACAATTGGTGCATTATATTCTCTGCACTCTTGACACCCATTCGTGGCAGTGAGGCAATCTGCTGAGGTTGAACAGAGTATAGGTCTGCAACATCCTTTATGAGTCCGCTCTTATAGAGCAGTTCGGCTGTTTCATCACCGATGCCCTCTATGTTCATCGCCTTGCGTGAGATAAAGTGGATGATGCGCCCCACAATTTGTGGCATACACCCTTCGGCATTGGGGCAGTAGTGCTTAGCCTCGCCCTCAATCCTCACAAGCGGGGTACCGCACTCTGGACAGCGGTCTATATATTCAAAAGGTAGAGAGCCCTCTATGCGCTCCGAGAGTTCCACGCCTGTAATTTTGGGTATAATCTCGCCCCCCTTCTCAACATAGACCATATCCCCCACCCTCACATCGAGGAGTGCTATCTGGTCTGCATTGTGGAGCGAGGCACGCTTGACAATCGTTCCTGCCAACTGAACGGGTTCGAGGTTGGCAACAGGCGTTATGGCACCCGTACGTCCCACCTGAAAGTCCACCGACAGCAGACGCGAGAGAGCCTGCTCGGCTTTGAACTTGTATGCCACAGCCCAACGAGGAGCCTTTGCAGTAGAGCCGAGCCTGCGCTGTGTGGCGTAGTCGTTCACTTTTATCACTGCGCCATCGGTGTCGTAGGGCAATGCGGAACGCTCAGTATCGGTACGAGTTATGTAGTCGGCAATCTCCTCCCACGAGGAGCACTTTTGCATACGGTCGGATATTTTGAGCCCCCAACCTCGTGCGGCTTGCAGGTTGTCCCAATGGTTTTGGTGCGGCAACCCCTCGCCCACCATATAGTAGAGGAAACAATCGAGTCCTCGCCTTGCAACCTCGGCTGAGGATTGGAGTTTTATAGTACCTGCTGCGGCATTGCGCGGATTGGCAAAAGGCTGCTCTCCTGCCTCCTCTCGCTCGGCATTCAGACGGCGAAATGAGGCGTGTGGCATAATAACCTCGCCTCTCATTTCGAGATAAGGGGGTATATTCTCGCCCTGCAACACAAGGGGTACGGAGCGTATTGTGCGGATGTTGGCTGTCACATCATCGCCCCTTGTGCCATCGCCACGAGTTACGGCACGCACAAGCCTACCATTTTCGTATATAATGCTGATTGCCGTACCGTCAAATTTCAACTCACACACAAACTCCACCTTGCCCTCTTCGCGCTCTATGCGTTCCACAAAGTCGTGCAACTCTTCGAGCGAGTAGGTATTCGAGAGTGAGAGCATCGGATAGCGGTGCGCAACGGAGTTGAAGGTGTTTGCCAGGTCGCTACCCACACGTTGAGTTGGCGAGTTGGGGTCGAAGAATTCGGGGTGTTCGGCTTCGAGTTCTTGTAGTTGCCTAAGTAGCGTATCATATTCGTAATCGCTCACTTCGGGTGATGCTTCGACGTAGTATTTATGGTTTAGATAATTGAGCCTTTGGCGCAATTGTTCTATTGTATTTTGCATAGTTCAAGCGGTTGTTTTCACAGTGTAAAAGTACAAAAAAGGGGCGAGAAAAAATCGTGCTCATCGGTGAAAAAAGGCGAAAAAAGAAAAAAAGTTATTAACAACCGTATCGAATAAGGAAATTTGCCTTATAATTGCAGAAAATTTTGAGCAAATAAAGAAAATAGATATGACAACGAAAGTAGTTAAAAGACGCTCCGTAGTGAGTTTTGCAAACCTTCCCGAGGAGTTGCAGGAGGAGGTTAAGAGATTGTACCCTCACGGCTACAACGAGGCTATGATGCGAATCGAGAAACCCAATGGCGATTTTTTCTATGCCGTACCATTCGAGACCGACGAGGTGAGTTATTTGGTGAAGGTTGTAGTGAAAATTGACGACCATGTGGATGACGAAGAGGACAAAGACTATTATAGCGACGATCTGAAAGGCGCTGACGAGTTTGCCGACAGCGAAGAAGACGAAGATATCGACAACCTCAGAGATGAAATCTAAACAACAACGCCTGCCGAATTACGGCAGGCGTTGTTTCGTTTAGAGAGTTGGGAATTGAGACTGCCTCTAACCCTCAGGACTCTTGATGTTAGACACAAATAAAACACTCTCGGTGAAAAAAAATTGAGCCTTACATATTAATATATGTAAAAAAGTTATACCTTTGCGCGCAGAACGCGCAAAGGAAAAGCGCAACTACCACTATTATAGCAAGATAAAACAAAAACAACAATATATTAACAAACAACAATTAAACACAACAAACAAAAAACTATTAAAAACAAGATGAAAAGGAATTACATTTCCCC
>CALDPX010000082.1 GCA_937911745.1 uncultured Alistipes sp.
GGTATCGCATTGGAGATGGGCAAAGGCTACAACTTCACTGCTGAGATCAACCCCGAGAACTTGGAGCTCAAACCCATCGAATTCACCGTTACCGAGGTTAAGGATTGGGATTACTCTACTCCTGATACAGGCTTCGAGGTTGGTTCCGAGACCGTATTTGTTTCCACTATCGACGAACTCCAAGCAGCTTTGAATGCAGCAACCGGTTCTAACCACGACGCGGTTACCCGCTCGGGCGCAAACGTTGCAGCCGTCTACTTGGCAGCAGACCTCGCAGGTGACGTATTTATCGACCAGGTAGAGGGCGTTAACCTCGTTATCGATGGTCGCGGCTACAAATACGATGGTACTATGTACATCCACGGTAATGCACGCTACAACGATGCTGAGACTCTCACTATCAAAAATGTGAATTTCGCACACGAGACCGGTACGATCGACTTCATTAGCAGTAATAGTACAGAGAGTCACGAGCGTTACGCTCACAATGTTACCATTGAGAATTGTACTTTCACCGGTAACACGAATGGCGATGTAGTGCCCATGCGTTTCCGTCAGAGCTACAACATTGTTGTGAAAGATGTAACCGCTACCAACGTACACTCGCTCATGTGGGCTACCGGTGTGAGCGGTTTGGAGATTGACAAGGCAGTGGTTACCAGCAGCAAGCAGGGTATCTCCGTAGGTACAACTAACAGCACAGTTATCAAGAACTCTACTATCGAGGCTACCGGTGATTACGGCTATGGTGTTCGTGCTGATGCAAACGGTGCTTACACATTGACTTTGATCAACAACGAGATCTCGGCAGAGGTACCCGTATTGCTCCGCAACGCAAATAACAGTGCTTATACTCTCAAACTCGAAGGCAACAAGTTGACCACCACCAAGACTTATCATATCATGGCTTGCGGTGGTGACTACGCAGCAGACAAAACATTGACTGAGCCTACTGCAATGCCCAACATCTATGGTGCATACGGCGAGAATGCCTACGTTATCTACCCCGAGCCTGAGCAGGCAGCAGATGCTGACGAGCTCGTTGAGGCTCTCGAAGCAGGTGATGATGTAGTTCTTACCGCAGATGTTAAAATTGACCCCGCAGGTATGAGCAACTCTTATGGTACCACCGGTCTCAACGTGAAGAACGGTCAGACCATCGACGGTGGCGGCAACACTCTCGACATTAAGGGTGCAGGCGGCACTTGGGATTCGGGTATCAACACCACCGGCGGTCTTATCAAAAACATTACCGTTACCGGTTCGTTCCGCGGTATCTTCATCAACCACAACAGCACATACAGCGAGACTGTTGTTTTGGAGAACGTAATCCTCGACGGCACCGTTTATACCATCAGCTGCGACCAGGGTTTGAACCAGAACTTCGAAGCATACGACTCCACTTTCAACGGTTGGACAAGTTATGCAGCAACCCTTGGTACTGCTAAATTCGTAAATTGCAACTTCGGCGAGGGTAGTGGCTACGCTTACTGCCGTCCTTACGCTCCCACCGAGTTTGTAGGTTGCGCTTTTGAGGCAGGTTTCACTGTAAATCCTCGAGCAGCTATTGTATTTGATAACTGTACTTTGGGTGGCGTGGCTCTCACCAGCGCAAATATCGAAGATTTGGTATCGGGTGACATGGCAAAAGTAACTGTAAAATAATTATTTACATTGTTACCACATTAGGGTAGAGGGGACTGAACCCCCCTCTACTCACAAAACAATAAACAAAACAAATCAATACAATGAAAAAAGGTTTAGTAATAGTCTTCGCTGCTATCGGAATGATGGCTTGCGTGCAAAACGACACCGTAGAACTCTCGCCTTCGCACGAAATTAGGTTTGGAAGCAAATATGTGGACAACCAAACTCGCGCAGCACAAGACCCCTCTTTTGTGGATGGCATAAACGACCTCACGGCTTTCAACGTGTGGGGATTTATGGACAAACCCGAAGTGAAACTCTGGGAGGCAGAAGAAGTGACCAAAAAAGCTGATGGCGGATGGTCGCAAGACAATGTTCACTATTGGTTGCCCGGACACTCCTACTATTTCACCGCGCTCGCACCAATGAACAGCCCCAATTGGAGTGTAGACACCTCGAATACCAACACCTTCGGACTCGGCAAGGTGACATTCACCAATGTGGACGGTAGCGAGGACCTTATCTATGCTGCCACAACGATGAAGACGCCTGACACCTACGACGAACTCTTCGCCAACCCTATGGATTCGGTGAGGTTTAAGTTCGACCACCTCCTCACGAAGCTGACTTTCACGTTCAAAAACAATTTCCCCGTACCCGAGGACGATGAAACAATCAGAAACGTGAAGATGAAGATTAAAAACGTAACTATGGAGGCTCCTCGTACCGCAACCATCGACTTGGCTGTGGAGAATTGGAAGAATGACGACATCGAGGATTGGAAGTTCGAGGGCGACAAGATGGTATTGAATTTCGGCGATACTGAACTTATTGAGGTCGGCGAGACCAAAGAGATTAGCGCCATCCGTCTTACCTACCCCACCCCAAGCACCTACACCTACACCGTCGAGTTCGATATTGAGATCTATATGAACGAGGTGTTGGGTATGACCGCACACAAAGAAGCGACCATCTCCAATAGAGAACTTTTGATTGACAAAGCATATCGCTTCAACGCGGCCATCGACCCCGAAAATCTCACTCTGAAAAAAATTGAGTTCGGTGTTCCCACAATCAACGGTTGGAACGAGCAAGAACCCCAAGATATGGTGAATTAACACCTACAAAACACACAGAGGAAAGAACAATAACATTGGAATTAAATAGCCTAAAAATGTCACACATCTCATTGACATACAGCGGTTTAGCCGCGATAGGGGGGGGTAGAACGGACATTGAGTTCGGTCAAGGCTCCTTAGTGGCATATATTC
>CALDPX010000083.1 GCA_937911745.1 uncultured Alistipes sp.
GCACCTTTTTACAAAAAGGTGCGAAAAAGGGCGACTTTTTACAAAAAGTCGCGAAAGCAACCCTTACAAGACCAATTCGGCACAGTTGTGGGCGGTTTCGTGGAGGCGTAGGGAGTGGAGGCGTATGCCTTGTGGGATGTGGGGTGCGATGAGCGAGGCGAAGTGAGTGAGAATGTTCTCGCTTGTTGGCTGCCAATCAAAAGCATAAACACCTTCGAAGTGGCGAGAGAGCACCTCAACAACCTCTTGGGTTTCGGCAGTGCGGCGCAATAGGAGCGAGTGGTCGTAGGGCTCGACAATGGTGCGCTCGACAATCTCTTTTATGACACCGAAGTCGATGCCCATTCCCTCCTCGGAGCCTGCATTTTGGAGGGCTGATGCCTCACACTCTACGGTCACTTCGAGGCGATAGGAGTGTCCGTGCAAACGGCGGCACTTACCCTCATAGCCCACAAGTGCGTGAGCCATCTCCAAGCGGAACTTTTTTGTGAGTAGGAATTTGCTCATAGCGGTAGATGTTAAACACTAACTCCCCACAAGTTTTCACCGAGGGGAGTTAGCATTTTATAATCAACAGTTTAGACTATTTGATAACGCCGAGTTCTTTGCCAATCTTTGTGAAGGCGGCGATACATTTGTCGAGGTGCTCGCGGGTGTGACCTGCCGACACCTGAACGCGGATGCGAGCCTGACCTTTGGGAACTACGGGGTAGTAGAAACCGGTAACATAGATACCCTCTTCGAGAAGTTTGGCTGCCATAACCTGCGACAGGGGTGCATCATAGAGCATTACTGCACAGATTGCACTCTGTGTGGGTTTGATGTCGAAGCCGGCCTCCAACATCTTGGTGCGGAAGTACTCCACATTCTCCACCAAGCGGTCGTGAATCTCGTTGCTCTCTTCGAGCATTTTGAAGACCTCGATGCTTGCGCCCACTACTGCGGGGGGTACGGAGTTGGAGAAGAGGTAGGGACGCGAACGCTGACGGAGCATCTCGATAATCTCTTTGCGACCTGTTGTGAAACCACCCACAGCACCACCGAAAGCCTTGCCGAGAGTACCGGTAAGGATGTCTACCTGACCGCGACAGTTGTAGAGTTCGGTCACACCACGACCTGTTGCACCCACGACGCCAGCCGAGTGGCACTCGTCAACCATCACAAGAGCGTCGTATTTCTCTGCCAAAGCCAAAATCTCGTCCATCTTAGCCACGTTGCCGTCCATCGAGAACACACCATCGGTAACGATGATGCGGAAACGCTGAGCCTGAGCGAGTTTGAGGCAGTTTTCGAGTTCCTCCATATCGGCATTTGCGTAGCGATAGCGCACCGCCTTGCAGAGCCTTACACCATCAATAATCGAAGCATGGTTGAGCGAGTCGCTGATAATGGCGTCCTGCTCGGTAAAGAGTGGCTCGAACACACCGCCGTTTGCATCAAAGCAAGCAGCATAGAGGATGGTATCCTCGGTGCCGAAGTAGTCAGCGATAGCCTTTTCGAGCTGTTTGTGAATATCCTGACAGCCGCAGATGAACCTTACGGACGACATACCGAAGCCACGATTGTCGAGAGCCTTTTTGGCAGCCTCGATAAGGCGTGGATTGTCCGAAAGACCCAGGTAGTTGTTTGCGCAGAAGTTGAGTACCTCTTTACCGCCCACCTCTATGGCAGCCCTCTGGGGCGACTCGATGATGCGTTCTACTTTGTAAAGACCAGCCTCGCGGATGTCGGCGAGCTCTTTCTGCAAATGTTCTTTGATTTTACCGTACATAGTTATAGTTTTTTAGGTTTACTTGTTCTCAATCTGTCACAAAGATACTACTTTATTTCATTGGATGTTACATCCGTAGGGCAAAACCGACCTTTGTTGGAATGTTTTTTGTCCAAAAAGGCACAAACGACAGTACAATAGACAAATTTTTATATCTTTGTGGGACTAAATAAGGATTATTTGTAGTACATCAATAATAGGTTAGTAATTATGCAGACAATTGACGCTTACAATTTTGAGGGCAAACGCGCTATCATTCGCGTGGATTTCAATGTGCCCCTCGACAAAGATTTCAATGTTGTGGACGACACCCGCATCCGTGCAGCAATCCCCACCATCAAGAAGGTATTGGCTGGCGGCGGCTCGGTAATCCTGATGTCGCACCTCGGACGTCCCAAAAAGAACAATGACGAGAAATACTCCCTTTCGCACATCATCTCTGCCGTTGAGGCTCGCCTCGGCACCAAGGTGCTCTTTGCAGGCGACTGCATGGGTGAAAAGGCTGCCGAGATGGCTGCCAACCTCAAAGCAGGCGAGGTTATGATGCTCGAAAACCTCCGCTTCTATGCCGAGGAGGAGGGCAAACCCCGCGGTTTGGCAGAGGATGCCACCGAGGAGGAGAAAAAAGAGGCTAAGAAGGCCGTTAAGGAGAGTCAGAAAGAGTTCGTCAAGAGGCTTGCATCCTATGCAGACTGCTATATCAACGACGCATTCGGTACCGCACACCGCGCACACGCCTCCACAGCACTCATCGCCGAGTACTTCCCTCAGGACAAGATGTTCGGCTATGTTATGGAGGGCGAGCTCAAAGCTATCGAGAGCGTTATGGAGAACCCCCAGCGCCCCTTTGTGGCTATCGTTGGTGGCTCGAAGGTGTCGACCAAGATCTCTATAATTGAGACTCTTATGGAGAAGTGTGACAAGATTATTATCGGTGGTGGTATGACCTACACCTTCTCGGCTGCTCTGGATGGCAAGGTTGGTAAATCCATCTGCGAACCCGATATGTTCGACACCGCACTCAGCATCCTCAAAAAAGCCGAGGAGCGAGGTATCAAATTCGTGATGTCGCCCGACGCGCTCGTTTGTGACGACTTTTCGAACGATGCCAACACACAGGAGGCTCCTGTGAACGCCATTGACCCTGCTTGGGAGGGTGTGGATATCGGCTCAGAGGGCAAAAAACTCTTCCGCGAAGAGATTTTGGACTGCAAAACCATCCTTTGGAACGGTCCCGTAGGTGTATTCGAGATTGAGAAATTCTCCACCGGCTCGAAGGCTGTTGCGGAGGCTATTGCCGAGGCTACCCAGACCAAGGGCGCATATTCGCTCATCGGCGGTGGCGACAGCGTGGCTTGCATCAACAAGTTCGGCTTGGCAGACAAGGTAAGTTATGTTTCGACCGGCGGTGGTGCACTTCTCGAATTTATCGAGGGCAAAGTGCTTCCCGGTGTAGCAGCCATTAAAAACGCATAACAAGAGCATCTGCGGAGTTATACTTCGATAAGCGGAGTTCCTCATTTACGAAGAGTAAACTGCGGACTCCGCTTTTTCGTATGCCTTGCATCTATCTCTTGCTATGCGTTTTTAGCAATCGGCACTCAGCGGTCATCTGACAGACCTCTCCCGCCCTTCGGGCACCCTCGTCTACTCGGCGGGGACGCCGAGCGCAATTTCGACCACCCCTCCTAACCTCCCCTTTCGTAGGGGAGGAATATGGTTGTGGGACTCCCATATCTCTCAGTCCTCCCATATCTCCCATAAGCCCTATATGCCCTATAAGCCATATACGCCATATAAGCCTTAGGACTATTGACGTTAGACGTTAGACGTTAGACCAAAATCCCCAGCGAGTGGGTTTTGTGAGGCGAGTAGTAGGCGCACAAGAAAACCACCTCCGAAGTTTACAAGGCGTAAATGAGGAGGTGGTTTATCGCAGTGCAACGACCTAATCGCCCACAAGGTACACTCGCCGCGAGTGCATATCGTGCCGCAGGTGCAAGGCTTGTGACGGGCGAGGAAGCGGAGTTTGCTCTGCGCAAATGAGCATTCCGAGACCGAGCGTAACGCAGCAGATGCGGTGCGATATGCACTCGCAAAAAAATAGAGGTGGGAGGTCAATGGACCTCCCACCTCTATTTTCACATATTGCAAATCCTATTTCAGATTGCCCACTGCCTTCGAGGCAGCGTAGCTAATCTTATAAGCCTCTGCTTTACGCAACTCCTGTTTGATATCGGTAATAACACCCATACGAGTGTCCTTATCTGCCTTCAAACAAACGGTCATCTTGTTGCGGTCTGCCTCATTGAGGGCGTCACGCTCCGAAGCAATAAACTGACCGATCTGCTCGGGGTTGCTGAAAGAGTTGTTAAGCTGAATCTTTGCAGCCTCACCAAATTTGGTACGCAACTCGGCGGTTGCAGGAGGTCCTACATAGATGTAACTTACCAACGATTTGTTCTCCAATTTCTGAATCTCCGTAGCCTGAGGTGCTTTGAACTTAACAACCAACTCAGTCTCCTTCATCGAAGTAGATACCATGAAGAAGAAGAGAATCATAAACACGATGTCGGGGAGCGACGAGGTCGAAATATGACCGATCTCCTTTTTCTCTTTTTTCCTGATTACTGGCATACTACTTAATGTTTTGAGGCTCTGCCTCCGAAATCTTCATGGGCACAGCGTCCGCAATAGCATCTTGCTGCACTTTGTCGAGGTCAGCAAAGTTCCTACCAAAGTGTGCTTTGCTGAGTTCGTCACGGATTTCGTTGAAGGCTCGCGTAAGTTCGTTTTGTACTTTTATATACATCTCATAGCTTGTACCGCGGTCGTTTTGGAGCGAGATTACGCCCTGACTAACTGCATACTTGCCGATGAGTTCTATATCTTTCTCCTTTTTCTCAGGGAGATTCTTGTCGTTCTCGCGGTTGAGCACCCACTCTTTTGCCCTATCTTTGAGCTGGCTCACTTGCACCAACTCACCCTGCACTGCAATCTGATCGTATTTGTTAACGTGAACCATCATAAGGTTACGCTCCTTGATATCGGGTGCATCTGTCTGTTTCTCACTCCAAGGAGGAAGCACACGGTTCAGACCCGAATCTACGTCCATTGTAGTTGCAACAAGGAAGAAGATAAGCAGGAGGAACGCTACGTCCGCCATCGAACTTGCATTAATCTCCGGTGTCTTTCTTGCCATATTACAATCTTTTTTTAATATGGTGACAAACTACTTAATAGCGTTGCGAATCTCGCCAACGAGAATTGAGAGGATGCTAACACCTGCTGCCAAATATGCAAGGTAGAGCATGGTATCGGTAAACCTCAAATCAAATACATTCTCGAAGAAGCCACCAGCCGAATTGGGCACGGGTGTTGCACTCGAAAGAGCGTAGCAACCACCAATGACAGCAGCAGCAACTACAAGACCTACCAAAGCCTTCAAAGCAGCCTTGGGGGTAGTAAACAAATTCTTAACGGGCGAAATCAAGGCAGCAATGATGCCAATGACTACGATAGCGTACATCCACCACATAATCATATCGGGGTTTGCGTGCAAATCTCCCATATGCTGCACCTTGGGCAGGAAGAAGAGCGAAGCAAAGCACACGATAGTGATTGCGAAGAGTACATATTCTACATATTTAATCCACTTCATAATTGTACAATGTTAGAAGGTGATTAATTATTTCTTGCTGTAAGCGGTCAAAATATCAACCAAGGTGATCGAAGAATCCTCCAACTCAACAACTGCGGAGTCGATTTTGTTGAGGATGTAGTTGTAGAACAATTGGAGAACAACTGCTGCAAGAAGACCTGCAAGGGTAGTAAGCAGAGCCACTTTGATACCACCTGCAACCAAGGTAGCCGAAACCTCACCTGCTGCCTGAATCTGGTCGAATGCCTCAATCATACCTACAACGGTACCCATGAAACCCAACGAAGGCGAAAGAGCAATGAAGAGGTTGATCCAGCTCAAACCGCTCTCCATAAGACCGTTCTGTACCGAACCGTAGGAAGCAACTGCTTTCTCAACTACGTCCAAACCCTCGTTGTAACGAAGTGCGCCCTGATAGTAGATGCTTGCAACGGGACCCTTGGTGTTGCGTGCCAACTCTTTGGCAGCCTCAATACCACCCTCGTTAAGAGCAGCCTCAAACTCAGCGATGAACTTCTTGGTGTTGATTTTCGAGAACGAGAGGTAGAGAATTCGCTCGATTGCCACTGCCAAACCGATGATCAAGCAGAGCAACACGGGAGTCATCCAGAACACACCACCCTCGATAAATTTCTGTTTAATAGCCTGGTGGAAAGGCACACCTGCAACCTCGGTCTCCTCATCAATAACGGGAGCAACTTCCTCAGCGGCAACCTCCTCCTCTGCTGCAACAACCTCCTCAGTAGCAGCAGCCTCGGGCTCCTGTGCGTAAACATTAGCAGTTGCAAGGCTCATAACGCCTACAACCGACAAAATCATAAAAAGTTTTTTCATAACTTTGAATTTGTTTGGAATTAATTAAACGTGTTTTGTTTGTGTAAATTTCGTCTGTTTGTGGTTGCTCAAACTTATCTGCGGAGAGCCCCTACACTCCACCCCAAATTAAAGCAACGCTACAAAGATATGTATTTTTTTGAAAAAATACTCCCAAACGTAAAAAGAATTGCATTTGTGAGGAAATAATTTCAGACATTTGGTGCATCGACTTGTGGAAACCTCTTTACAAGGGGCAGCAACTCTGCCAAAATGTCAGTTGGCGGAGGGTGGTATGGTCTTTGATGTTGTAGGGTTAGAAACAACAACAAAACAACAACCCAATGAGTAGCAAAATCAAATTCAGCATAGACCGCAAGAGTGCGGGCGAGGGTGAGTATGTTACCCTCTCGTGGGACTGTGGAATGCCCGACTCGGCAACCCTCACCATCGAAAACGGCTATCGCACCTCGCGCCTGCAACTACCCGACAGTGGCAGTCGCACCGTTCTCATAGAGAAATCGAAGGGCAAGACCACCTTTCGACTTGCCGCCACTTGGGGCACCCGAAAGGAGGTCAGCGAACTCTCCGTAAAGGTCAAAAACCTCAAAACCATACGCGCCAAGGCGTATCGTCCCAAGCGAGGCAAAACCCTCTCGTTTAGGGAGTTATGGGGGCGTATTGTATCGTGGTGGCGTAGTTTTACAGGCAGGCTCTCTTACGCTTGGCGTGTGATGCCACCTCGCCAAAAGCGCATCTACAAAATTGTGCTCATCGTTCTGGCAATAATGTGGGCGGGCAGTGCGTGGCGCAATGCGGGCTACCGCGCAGGTTACGAGCAAGCCCTGCGCGACCAGCAGCGTATTGAGACGACACACTCTTTGTAGCGGCGGTTTACACAAAACGACAACGCCGTCGGTTGACCATCAACCGGCGGCGTTGTCATACTATCAAGCGGTGTTTATCCTATCACTTCTCGCAACTCCTTATAGAGTTTCAGGCGGCGGATGGCGAGTTTTTTGGTCGCCTTCTTATCGCCAAAGACAAAGCGTGCGTAGCCGAGCCACTTCTGCGCCCAGCGCAAATAGTTCGAGGCGAAAATCATCATCAGCGGGAAGCCCACAAGGTATCCCACAGCCGAGAGCCACGCACCACTGCAAAGCATCACAATGGTGGGCACCAAGCCAAACAGCGGATAGGTTACCAACAGCGTGACAGCCAAGTTGATAGAGCCCCTAAACTGTTTGTCCTTAATGAAGAAGTGGTTAACCAGCAGCGGAAACAGAAAGACTGCCCAAGTGGCACCAATCGAGGTGCCGAAGAGTGGTAACAAAAGTAGCATCGCGAGTGTGAAAAGTGCAAACTCTCCAACGCTCCTCTTGCGCTCGAAGAGCCACTCTCTGATGCCCATTTTGCGTATCTTGCGGGCAACATCCTTGCTCTCATCAAAGAGTCGTTGCATCTCCTCGGGGTGTTGCTCTTTTGCCTCGGCAAGAGTCCTCACAAGGTGCTTGTCAGCCTCCAACTTGGCGGGCAGGTAGTGGGGGTTGAGCGAGAGCCTCTCGGCATACTCCCTACCAAAAGCACCCTCCCTCAGGAAGTCGATAGCCTCGTAGTTGTCGAGGTCCTCAACATTGAGCATCATACCCTCAATCTGCTCTCTCACAAGGTCGTTGACCTTGCTCATAACGCCTCTTGGGTCCTCCTTATACTCCTCGTAGTAGGGCGAGAGGGCTATGGGTTCGCCAAAGAGAATCATCATATCCTCCCTCGGCAGGCGGTAATGCGAGTAGTGGTTAGCGGTGGGCATAACATAGACCTCGCGGTCGAAATTCGCCTCCTCGGCAGCACCGAAAGCCATTTTAAGATACGCCTGCGAGAATGCTCCGAGCCAGCGTTTGTTTTGGTGTTGTCCCTCGGGGTAGAGCACCACCGTTTCTCCGTGTGAGAGCGACTTGGCGACCTCCTCCAAGGTGCCCTTATTCTTTGCCACGCCCTTCACACCGTCAAACTTGGCGCGGTAGGTTGGCAATGCTCCCAAGCCACGAATAATCTTGGCTAAAAACGGGTTTTGGAAGACACTCGCACGAGCCAAAAAGCGAGGTTTCCTATCCGAAAGGATAAAAACCAATGCCAGAGGGTCTATAAGGCAGTTTTGGTGGTTCGACACAAGTACCACGGGCGTTCCATCCTCGGGCATACGCTCCCTATTCACTGCCCAAAAGTGGCGGAAGTAGATAGGGTGGTTTACAAACGATAGGTAGCGGCGCAGCATCCTTGCTGCCCAGCCTCTATTGCGAGGTTTTAGTGTAGTTTCTCTCTCCCTTTCCATATTTCAACTATCTTATTTTGAGGGTTTTACCCCCCCCCATTGCGATTTTTTCAACAATATCGACACAGCCCTCAATGCCCAACTTCGAGGAGTTGAGGCACAGGTCGTAGCTCTCGGCTGCGCCCCAGGTCTTGAAGGTGTAGTAGTTGTAGTAGGCGGCACGTTTGCGCTCGGTAGCCGCAATCCACGCGCGGCACTCCTTCTCGCATTTGTCGCACTCCTTCATAAGTCGTCCAATCCTATCCTCCATCGAAGCGGTAACAAAGACACTCAACACATCCTCCCTCTCTCTGAGGACGTAGTCGGCGCATCTGCCCACAAAGATACACGAGCCCCTATCAGCCAAGTTCTCGATAGTCTGGCTCTGGATGGCAAAGAGTCTGTCGTTGTTGATATACCCCGGGGTGCTCATAGCACCAAAAGACCAAATGCCCGTACCAAGAGGTGTAAGGTTGCCTCCGTGCTCGTCAGCCTTCTCGAACAATTCGGCTGCTATGCCACTCTGTTTTGCTGCCTCGTTGATAATCTCGCGGTTGTAGACGGGCACATCCAACCTGCGCCCCAACTCCTCGGCAAGAGCCTTACCACCTGCACCCAACTGGCGACCTATGGTTATCACAAACTTCTTCTCCATATTGTTTTGTTTTTCTTTCTTCGCGACTTTTTATAAAAAGTCGCCCAAAAATTTTTAGTGCAGACTTTTCGGTGAGGTGTGGCTATCTTTCGCAGATAGTCTGGCAGTCGAACTGCCAGCCCACCATCAAACGAGTTTGAGTGGGCTGACACTTCGCCCGCCTCTCTCCTTCGGAGAGCATCACACCTCCCCGAAAAAGCCTTCTCTCAAACTCCCACATATGCCCTATATGCCTTATAAGTCCTATGAGCCTTATAAGACTTAGGACTATTGACGTTAGACCTTAGACGTTAGACCAAAAGTTCTCAACTCTCAATTTTGAATTTTGAATTTTGAATTCTCAATCCTCCTCCACGCCCTTGAAGCCTATGGTCGAGGGCGACTTCTTGAATTTGCGGACAAGTCCTACAATGAGCACCGCCGCGACAATCGTAGCGATAGCATCCGAGATAGGCAGAGCCATCCACACGCCCTCGATGCCAAACCACAGAGGCACCACAATAAGGCAGGGGATAAGGAACAGCACCTGGCGCGAGAGCGACAAGAAGATAGCCTTATTTGCCATACCGATACTCTGGAAGAAGTTCGATGCAACCATCTGGAAGCCCACAATGGGGAATGCAGCAACGGCAATGGTAAAACCTCTGGCGGCTATCTCTATCATCGTCTGCTCGTTAGCAAAGAGTCTTACGGCGACTTCGGGGATGAAAGTGCCCACCACAAACGCCAAGCAAACGGTAAGGGTTGCCCACAGGACCGTCTTCCAAAAGACCGACATAACGCGGTCGTACTTACCCGCACCATAGTTATAGCCCGCAATGGGTTGCATACCCTGGTTGAAGCCCATAACAACCATCACAAAGAGGAATATAATCCTATTTACAATGCCGTATGCGCCAATAGCCAAGTCACCAACACCCTCGCCCATCTGGTCGCCGTAGCGTCTTAGCTGGTTGTTGATAAGCAGCACCACAAAGCACGAAGCCATATTCATCAAGAAGGGCGACAAGCCAATTTTGAGCGACTCGCGAGCAATTTTATTGTCGTAGGTAAATACTTTGCCATCCTCAAAGTGGAGCACATCTTCCCTCTTGAAGAGCAGGCGCAGTTGCCACACAAGCGACACCGTCTGAGCCAACACCGTAGCGATAGCCGCACCCTTAATACCCATATCAAAGACAAAGATGAACAGTGGGTCCAAAATGGTGTTGAGCACCACCGTCAATATCGTAAGCCACATAGCCACCTTAGGTCTGCCCGCAGCCCTCATAACGGCATTCAAACCCAAATAGAGGTGGGTGACAACATTACCAATGAGGATATAAATCATATACTCCCTGGCGTAGCCGATAGTATTGTCGCTCGCGCCAAAGAAGTACAAAATGGGGTCCAAGAATGCCAAGCCGAAAATCATCAGCAGCACACCCAGGACCACATTCATAGTCATAACATTTCCCAGCACCCTACGCGCCATACCGTAGTTCTTCTGCCCCAGCAGCATCGACACCAACGCCGAAGCACCAACGCCCACCAACGAACCAAAAGCCGCTGAGATGTTCATCAGCGGGAATGTTACCGCCAAGCCCGAAATAGCCAGCGAACCCACGCCCTGACCAATAAATATACTGTCGACCATATTGTAAAGCGAAGATGCCGTCATTGCAATAATCGCCGGCACAGCATATTTCCTCAGTAACCTACCAATACTCTCCTCCCCCAACTCCGTAGGGGCAGCCTTCTCTATATTCTTCTCTTCTTTCATTCTTTTTTTGCTTTTCGCGTCTTTCTTTTGCGACTTTTTGTAAAAAGTCGCCTTTTTCGCACCTTTTTGTAAAAAGGTGCTACCAAAAACTTTTAGTACACCAACCAATCGTGGTACTACCTACCGCTTTGCTTAGGAGTGGCTTCGGAGCCA
>CALDPX010000084.1 GCA_937911745.1 uncultured Alistipes sp.
TCACTGAAAGGGAAAATCGAAAGGTTTTCCCTTTTTTGTTTTATATCAATAAGTTTCAAGTGTTAGGGGTTGTTATCCCTATGCCAAATGCGCTGAACGGTGGCAAAAATATGATAGTCACAATTTTAGGATTGATAAACGTGGGGATGTTCCCCGCATTAGTGCTGTTTTAGCTATTCTTTATTGTGGTTACAATCCGTACAAATCCTTCCACATTGCAACGGCGGAGTTATACTTTTGCGCATTTCTTATTTATGGACAACTCTAATAAATCTCTTTGCAATTCAAAGTAAGCGCAGTGAGTATCGTGTGAGTGTAAATCTCAATGCTCGTATATCTATTTGACAGTTTGTGCGCTACGGGAAAGCATTGAAGCCCCGACGGATTCACACACCACTCTAAATCCACCTTATTCTTGTTTCTCAGGATAGGATTCTATATACATCTTTTCTATGACTCCTTGTGGATCAATAATATATACTCGTGGAACATAGGTCGTTGCATACAAATTGAAGATAGCTCGATTATTGTCGGCAATCATATCTACGGTATAGCCATTCTTGCTGCAATACTCTTGTAGTTGAGTTGTTGTGGCATCCCGTCCGACGGCGAGTACCCTCATGGCCATATCACCGCTCCAGGTTAGATAGTCTGCAAATAAATTTCCGCTATGTAGATCATCCAACAGTGTCTTGCAATCGGGGCAGGTGTGCGAAAACAGAATCAGCATCATATACTCACCTCGATAATCCGCGAGTGACACCGCCGTTCCATCGAGAAGTGTTGCACTGAACAACGGTGCATTATCACCCTCATTAACGAGGCTACTCTCCTCGTACGTTGGCAAATCTTCAATTACGAGCTCATTACACCCCGTAAATGTAAACGCTGCGATGGCAACAATAATAATACAAAACTTTCTTATATTTACCATACAAAACTCTCCCTCAAATATCCACAATAAATGGTAATATATTCTTTCTATTTGCGTACAATCATCGCAAAAAGAACAAGATTTTAATACTCACCGAGTCTTCTCGCACCACAAATATACGACGATTACACGAATACTTACCGCTTTTATAGTTCATAGTCGAAGAAATATCTCATTCCCACTAAAATTTCTGCCATTTTTACTTGGAGGGGGGGGGGAATTTAGTATATCTTTGTGCGTTGTTACATACATGTATTCGCATGTATTTGCGTGATGGTGTAAAGATTTAATCAAACGACTAACATATAATACGATGAGGAAGCTTGCTCTACTCATAGCATTTCTTGCATTCGGCGTTGCTGCATCCAACGCCCAAAATGTGGCAATCAAGACAAACTTGCTCCACGATGCGACACAATCGATAAACCTCGGCATCGAGGTCGGCGTGAGTCAGCGGTGGACCATCGACATATCGGGGAACTACAACTCATGGAGCAAAAATTCCAGCGTTAAATGGAAGCACATCTACATTCAACCCGAGGCTCGCTATTGGTTCTGCGACCGTTTCGCCGGTCACTTCCTGGGAGGACATCTGGTCTATGGTGCCTTCAACTTCGGGAACCTCAATAACAACATACGATTCTTGGGCACGGATCTCTCTCCGCTATCTAAATACCGCTACCAAGGATTTGGCTACGGCATAGGCATATCGTATGGCTATGCCTTCATGTTGAGCAAACACCTCAACATAGAACTTGAGTTAGGCGTGGGTTATATCCTTGCCAACTACCAGCAGTATGAGTGTGACACCTGTGGACGATATATAGGCAAGGGACTACACAACTATTTTGGACCTACTAAGGCAGCGGTCAATTTTGTTTATCTCTTTTAATGCATTGATATATGAGAAGAGTTTTAGCTATTTTAGTGATAACCGCCACCGTTATTGTTAGCGCATCAGCGCAGCACCATGATGGGGTTACGGTTGACAGATACTCTATGGAGCGCATTGGCGATAGCATACGCCTTGATATACATTTCAACACCACTAATCTCGACATTAGCAACAACGAGGTAGCGGTAATAACCCCAATGATTGTCAAGGGCGACAAGAGTATTACCCTACGCTCATGTGGCATATACAGCCGTATGCGCGATATTTACTACACTCGCAACGAGCATCTTGCCCCCACGACCGATGCCGATATGCGTTTTAGAGAAAGAGACGTACCTGAGATTATAGACTACCATGTGGTCCTGCCATATACCGACTGGATGGAGAATTGCTCAGTGGTTATCACTCGTCATGGCTATGGCTGCTGTGGTAGCAACCTATGGAGCGAGAGAGAGAAACTAATAGAGCGTTTCCCCTACGAACGATATATCCCTGAGATGATATACCTGCACCCTGAGGTTGAGGTTGTCAAGACGCGCGCTCTTCGCGGGTCAGCATATATCGACTTCCCTGTAAGTCGCACAGAGATATATCCCGACTATCACGACAATAGAAACGAGCTACACAAGATTACGGGGAGTATCGACTCGGTTAAGAACGATAGCGATATAACTATCCGCCATCTATCTATCAAGGGTTTTGCATCACCTGAGAGCCCATATAAGAATAATACCCGTTTGGCAAAGGGGCGTACTGCATCATTGAAGGCGTATGTAGAGGATATGTACCACTTTGGCGAGGGATTTATCAACACCTCGTACGAGCCCGAGAACTGGGAGGGACTCGAGGCCTACGTTGAGAGCTCGGCACTCCCACACCGAAACGAGATATTGGCCGCAATACGCTCGGATCGCGAGCCGGATAACAAGGAGTGGTTCATCAAGTCGAATTGGCCGGATGACTACCGCTATCTGCTGGACAACTGCTATCCACGCCTCCGCCGTTCGGATTATGTTATTGAGTATGAGATACGCAGCTATACAACACCTGAGGAGATAGAGGCCGTAATGTTTACTGCACCCCAGAAGCTCTCACTTGAGGAGTTTTATATCCTTGCACAAAGTTATGAGCAGGGCAGCGAGGTTTATAACGAGGTATGGGAGACGGCTATACGCATGTACCCCACCGATCCTGTAGCAAACCTTAACGCCGCAAATACAGCAATGATTAAGGGCGACTACGACCGTGCTATGCGCTATTTGGATAAGGCAGGCGATAGTGCCGAGGCATTATACGGCCGTGGTGTCTTGGAGGTGCTGCGCGAGGATTTTGATGCTGCATGCCCATACCTTCTTGAAGCAGAGCGGTTAGGCATAACTAAGGCTCGCGAGGTTTTAGACAATCTTAGAAATCGCTGGATTGTAACAAGTGAAGATACTAAGTGATTATGACATTAAGCAATATAAAAACAAATAAACAAATCAATTAACTAAATCAATTAAAACTATGAAAAAGTTTTTAGCTTTGGCTCTTGCAGCATTCGCATTTGCTGCTTGTAGCGAGAATGACGACCACAACGTTAATGGCACCCAAAATGGGGAGTTGGAGCAGTCGTATGTATCTATTACATTAGCAGCTGACGACATGGGTACTCGTGCCGCTGATGGCGTGTACGAGGAGGGTACTGCTGCCGAGCGTGCCGTAAAGTCGGCGTATGTATTCTTCTTTGAGGATGGTGCAGCATTCCCCGTGGCATTCGATGGCACAACTACTACAAATGCCGGCCCATGCAACTGGCTTCAGGTTGATCTTACGGGCTCGGCAAGCGACATGCCTAATGTCTCTGACGTCAAGGATGCCGTGCTGGTTATTCAGAACTACAAGGGCGAGTATCCTAACCAGATGGTTGCAGTGCTGAACTGGACTCCCGAGAAGAATAGCTATACACTCAGCGAACTTCAGACAAAGATATCGGCACTTGGCAACGACACCGATGGCTACATTATGAGTAACTCGGTATATGCCAACAGCAAGAACCAGACTG
The DNA here is from genome assembly GCA_937911745.1 of uncultured Alistipes sp. Lineage (GTDB taxonomy): Bacteria > Bacteroidota > Bacteroidia > Bacteroidales > Rikenellaceae > Tidjanibacter. Next base: position 3,874 of record CALDPX010000084.1, read on the forward strand.
TTGATGCGGTGGCTCTTACAGTCAACAACATCGCAAAGACCGCTGCGGATGCTTTGGCCAACCCCGTAACTATCCACGTTGAGCGTGTTGCTGCTAAGGTTGTCTACACTGCCAGCCAGGAGAAGTTTGCTATTGGCGAAAATGTGGATAACATTGAGATATATGCTCACATCAGGAGTTTTGAGTTATACAACGACTACGAGGAGTCGTGGCTATTGAAGCGTATCGACCCGACATGGTCAGGTATCGGCTTTGCATGGAACGACGCTGATTGGTTCCGTTCGTACTGGGCACAGTCGCTCGGCTATACCTTCACAAACAACACATTCGATTGGAACAATGACAACACAGCGTTGAACGCTTGGAACTATCTTGGCGAGAACACTCGTCCTGAGGCTGAGAACCGCACAAAGGTTATCGTAAAGGCACAGCTTGGCGATATCGATGGCAATCCCGTTGAGATTGTTAACTGGTATGGTAAAGACTACATCGGTGAGAACAACCTCAAGATTGTTGTTGCTAATACGCTTAAGGGTCTGTACTTCTGGGGTGATGGCTCATCATTCACCGGTGCTGCTCCCGAGGATTTGCAGTGCACATCACGCCTCCCCGAGGCTGAGAATGCCTACGAGGTATACTTCCAGCTTTCAGCTACTGCTGCGGCAAAGAGCTGGTACAAGTACGAGAATGGCAACTACAACGCCATCTCTGTTGATGACTTAAACGTTGAGCTTGCTGCAGTTCAGCCTGCGTTGGTTTATAAGAGTGGTATGACATACTACTGGTTGGATATCAAGCACCTTGGTAATACAGGCTCGACAGCCGAGTATGGCATTGTTCGTAACCACGTCTACAAGGTTAATATCACCGACATCCAGGGCTTTGGTACTCCTATTTACGACCCAGAGGAGGACTTTATCGTTCCTGACAAACCCGAGGATGTAGTCTCTTATGTAGCTGCACAGATCAACATTCTATCATGGCGTGTTGTTTCTAACGACTACGAGATCTAAAACAATCTGGTTGCGACTCCGTAGCTATAGCGGCGGAGTCGGCAACCAACAAAATTTCATTGTCTACCCAATGTATTACCATTAAAATCGACATAATATGAAAAAGTATCTATTTATAGCATTGGCGGTCTTTGGCTTGGCGGCTTGTGCAAATGATGATATCAGTGGTGATAACGGCCCATCACACAATGGCGAAGTCGAGGAGTCGTATATCGCAATTAGCCTTGCAGCATCGGAGGGTACGCGTGCCGATGGCGATGATGGCTACTTGGATGGTACCGAGATTGAGCGCAAGGTGGCATCGGCCCATTTCTTCTTCTTCAAGGATGGTGTAGCTTTCCCCGTAAATGTGACTGAAGGCGCAGTGACAGCTCCCGGTGCAGGTGTTAACCATCTTGCGGCAACCATCAACCCTGGCCCGGACACCGGCTCAGCTCCTAACGTATCGGATATCAAGGATGTAGTTCTCCTGCTTAAGAGCTACAAGGGCGAGTATCCCAACCAGATTGTGGCTGTTCTTAACTGGTCGCCCAATCCAAGCACAGCATACGATTTGGAAGATCTCGAGGCAGCGGTAAATCTTCATGGCCCTACAGTTGATAGCGAGTATTTCGTTATGAGCAACTCGGTGTACCTTGCAGGTAACAACGTGATGAAGGCCACGCCACTTACCGTAGATAAGATCCACAAGACCGAGGGCGAAGCTAACGCCGACCCGGTACAAATCTATGTTGAGCGTGTTGCAGCAAAGGTTACTGTAACGACTGCCAATGGCGCAACAAAGTTCCCATTGGGCGATAGCGTTAAGGTTGATGGTGTAGATACCGATGTCTATGCTCACCTTCTTGGCTGGGAGCTTCACCTCGAGAACACACAGTCGCACTTGCTCAAGGTGATTGACTCTTCGTGGACTGATGATGCGCTTGGCTTCGTATGGAACAACTCGCCATTCTTCCGCTGCTACTGGGCAACATCATTGCCAACACCATCAGGAAGTGACGAGTCTTTCAAGATGTTCTACTCGACATCTCCCCTTCCGGCAGGATTTGCTAATGGCTATGGTCACGCCATTGGTAACAACAATAACATCCTGAATGGTCAATTCACACCCGGCTCATATTCATATATCGGCGAGAATACCAACCCAAGATATACTGATACTGATGGTAACGTTCTAAACCCCTGCACCAAGGTTATCCTTAAGGCTAAGCTCGGCAAGGAGGATGGCACAGCGTTGGAGGTTGTAAAGTGGATGGGCCAGCAGTATATTGGCGAGGCAAACCTTCGTACAGCCATAGCTAACACCCTCGCGTATACACTCTACGCCAGAACCGAAGACGGTGGAAATGTTGTCTACACAAGCATTAAGCCCGAGGATTTAGAGTGCGTAGCGGGTGGCAATGGAGCTCACGCTTCGATCATCGACGACAACAATAGCTATGTACAACTATCGGATTTGGGCGAGACTAAAAATTGGTATAAGCTTGTTAATGGTACTTATGAGCCTGTAGCGGCAGATCTTAACGTAGATGCGAATAGTCTTATTGCTACAAACGAGTATCTTGCAACAAACGTAGAGCCCTCTGTTCTCTACTACTCAGGCGAGACATTCTACTACATCGACATCAAGCACCTCGGTAATGGCACAGGCAAGCCCGGCGACTATGGTATTGTTCGTAACCACATCTACAACGTGGTTGTTAACTCGATTGGTGGCTATGGTAGCCCAACATATGTTGGTACTAATGATATCATCGAACCAGAGTATCCTGAGGATCCTGAGGACCAGGAGTCATTCGTATCAGCACAGGTTAATATCCTCGCTTGGCGATTGGTTAACCAGGAGGTTGATGTTCAGCAATAACAATTGATACTTCAAGGGGTCGTCACACCTCTGGCGACCCCTATATAAAATACGAAACTAAACATTAAATGAAAAGAGCGCAGATATTCAGACAATGGATGGCGACACTGACGATGGTGGCGACAGTGTTGACATTCCTATCTTGTACGCGAAGCCATATCTTCGAGTACGAGGGCGATTGCGATGTTTACTACGACATACGCTTCAAGTATGACTACAACATAAAGTATGCAGATGCCTTTGCCAACGAGGTAAACTCCCTTGCGCTCTATATCTTCGACGAGGATGGTATCCTCATCGAAAAGGTTGTTACCACCGACAAGGAGGAGCTTTCAAAGGAGGATTTTTATATACGCATGGAGCTCCCCGCAGGATGCTACACCCTACTCGTCTGGGGAGGCCTCGGCGAGGAGGAGTCCTTCGATATGCTTGCCGACGAGGAGATTGGCAGGACACGGATTGAGGAGTTGCAGGTCAGAATGCACCGTGCCTACGACGATGAGGGCAGGGCTTATAGCGACAAGGACCTCGCACCACTCTTCCACGGCATAATGGAGCTCGATGTTGTTAGCGAGCCGGGCACCTACAAGAAGACTATGTCGCTAATGAAGAATACGAATGTGGTGCGTATTGTCCTAAACGAGATGTCGGGACATGCGATGGATAGCGGATGCTTCACATTCGAGATTACAGACCATAGCGGTCTCTACGACTACGACAACGCGCGCCTTGATGATGAGGCGATAACATACAAACCCTGGTATATAGAGGAGATATTCGCAGATTTCGATGACCGGTCGACACGCTCTACGGATATAAATGCTGTGATGGCAGAGCTTACGATAGGTCGTATAATGGCAATGGAGTCGCCAATGCTTAGGGTTACGAACAAGGAGAGTGGCGAGGAGGTCTTACTATTACCTCTTGCAGACTATGCTCTTATGGTTAAAGGCTATTATCATAAGGATATGACCAATCAGGAGTATCTCGACCGTCAGGATGAGTACTCATTGACACTCTTCCTCGATGAGGGTGAGTGGGTAAGTTCACAGATAGTCATCAACGGCTGGCGTGTGGTGATAAACGACACTGAACTAAACTAAATAGAGGTTAGACAAAGAGAGATAGAGTGAAGAATTTGGTAAGATATATCGTTGGGCTACTATGTGGCATACTCTCGGTATCGTGTATATTCGATAACGAGCTATGCTACATTGTACTTGATGGTGAGCGTACCATATCCTTCACTATTGGGTGTGACGAATCTCTAACGCGCGTGGAGTGCAACCCTACAACCGAGGGCGTCCCGTTCGACTACTACATCGACCCTACGACCGTGCGGGCAATGCTGCTTAACCTTGATAATACCCCTATCGGCGAGATTAGTAGGCTCCAAATATGGCCCACAAATCAAGAGCAGACACAGTTCAAAATTACAGGTGTACTCCCCAAGAACATGGAGATAAACCTCCAAGACCCAAGGTGCAAACTTATTGTGATAGCCAACACCATCCCTGAAACTATCGAAAACGAGAAGACGCACTACAACTATACGCAACTTGATCCTCGCAACGAGGGTAGCTCAATACCTATGTGGGGCGTAATGACTACTGATATCTCTCCACTGCTTAATGCCACATACTACGAGCTAACAGAAGATGTATGGCTATTGCGCTCTGCCGCAAAGATTGAGGTTAAACTATCGGATACGCTCAAAGAGCGAGGCACGGAGATAACATCGGCGACGTTGAAGTATTACAATATTGAGGGTAATGTCCTCCCCGCAAATTGGCAGACGTGCAACAATACGCAGGAACTTAACTGTGAGGCTGGCATCAATGTCTACCGCCACGCAGCAGTGAAATACCCTCTTATCAAAGATGAAGAGTCGGGCGACTACTATGTATATATTCCAGAGTACGATAATATTAACTACCCTGGTGAGCGTAACAAGATAAGCCTCTCGTTCTACGATCAGGGCAAAGATAAGATATTTGAAGATGCTATCTCATTCTGTGAATATAGCAATGGTAATAAGATTGAGGGCACAGACTATAACATCACACGAAACCATATATATAGATTTACCGTACGCTCTATTGCGGGCGAGAGCCTAATGCTCGAATACCATGTCGCCGACTGGGATGCCGAGGATTGGGGCAATAATGAAGAGTATAAGGAGCATGATATCTCCTACCCTACATACCTTAATCCATTGGTGCCATACGACTATTTGGTATCAGAGAATAAAGAGAACTATGTAATTACAGAGTCAGCAGAGATGTACTTCGGTGGTAATGACAATCTTGAGGAAGGAGCCTTTGTTGCCTACTTCAAAATACTCTCCCCAGGTAATGATCTTAATGCCGTGCAGTGGAAGCCTGGATTTATGGCATCCAAGGAGAACTATCGTATTAGAGTGTACCATATTGAAGATGGCGTAACCATTACCAAGCTCGCATTCGATTCTGGCGGCGACAGCGACCTGCAAAAGCTATTGCCTGCGTGCGAGACTAATGATTGGTATAAGATAGTCATCTTCCCATTAAGTGCCGATGGTGCAGAGAGTACCACTATTGATCTTGGAATATCATACTATCAGGAGTGGACAGACCAGTACATAAATCTATTTATCAATGGCGAGTATGGCAATATTCGCTGGCCAAATAGCGGTACAAACCCGAAGATTATTGAGATTAAACATGTCGCTCAACCTATAAATTAGTGTCACGACAATGAATATACGAGTAATACATATAATGTCAGCACTTACGCTCTTGCTCCATATTGTGGGCTGCAGCTCTCATTTTGAGGAGCATATCCCCAGTATGGACAATCGTATAAAGCTCTACTTTATGCCCTATGGCGAAACTCGCGCCACTATTGCAGATAATGAATATGAGTCATACCTGAGCCATCTTGACATCTTGTTCTACAAACTCAATGACGATGGCATAACATATAGTGGATTTTACCACGAGCGAGTATCAGTATCTGCAACTCCTGATGGCGTAGTATCACTTGGTCTTACCAAACAGGACTTTGAAGAGGATAGAGCCTACAAAGTATATGTCATAGCCAATAGTGATCATAATGAGAGCATATACTACAAAAACGGGGCGCTCGTTGAACATAGCGATTTCCTCAATCTTGACCAGACAAATAGCAACATACATCTTTCAGGTATTGAGTTTGGAAATCCACATAGTCACTATCCCCAGATGTTCCTTATGGATGGCGTGGCATATATGGGTGATAGCGAACCAGCGACACAATCTACCGTAATTATCAATAAGAGTGGTTCAACAGATGATGTGGTACTAAAAGTCACCTTAAGACGCGCTGCTGCCAAGATTATTGTTACTATCAAACCTGGCAACAAGGTAATCTTCACGCCAGAGCTTATTGCTCAATCACAGGGTTACTTGATGCGAAATATGCCCACACGCACTACACTTGTTGAGGAGGGAGGCTACCCTCTAACAGAGGGTGGCGCGCGTCCATATTGGGCATCGACCACTATATCACAAACACCATATTACACACTCATTGAAGACTCCGATGGCATTTATAATCTACAGATTACCGCCTACTGCTACTCACACACCTGGAATAGTAGTGAGGCATTCGACAAGGGTACATCATTGGTTGTTATGATTCCAATATTGTATAAGGAGAGCGATGATAGCACCCCTATAGAGTATATAAACAACTACTACCAGATATCTTTCAGCAAGATGGAGGGAAGTGTGGGCAATAGCTACCACCGAATTAAACGCAATACACTCTACGACCTACGCATTAACCTTAATGCACCAGGAGCCGAAGACTACTCTGCTCCAGAGAATATAGAGGCTTTGCAATACTTCACAACGCCATGGCAGAGAGTAGATCTTGAGGTCACGGGCGAAAACACGGTAAAATATCTGAAGGTAAATAAGAACAAACTTATAATGTACAACATTGATGAGGATCTGGAGTCTCTATACTTCTCATCCTCGTCACCAGTGACAGTAACCTATGTTCCCAATAGTGGTTACTATCTTAATAAGTATAGCGAAAGGGTGTCATTAAGCAATCGCGAGATACAGAATATCTATGGCATTGTAGATGCCAATGCTCACTCGGGTAATATCGAAGTACATAGCGAGGTGCCAACAAATAACACTATACGCTACTTCCAAATTCAAGTAGAGAACGAGGATGGTCTTACTGAGATTATTGACGTCGAGCAGTATCCATTGATCTACATCACAAACTCACTGCCATGGTTCTCATACCGCGATGACTATTTCTATCGCACAACGGATGGACATTCGTTTAGAGGCAATGTAGATAGATTAACCGCCGCAGGAGATGACCCTACGACATATCTATTCGAGCGCGACCATATTGTAAGTATCTATACAATTGATGATGTAGATCTTAACACGAAGAGTGTCAAATACACCTATACCAGTGCTTCGCCGACAAATGGCTACGGCTGGACAGCCTCCAAGGTGCGAGGCAATAAAAACAACGATGGTAAGAGGTACGCCATCAACTATTACTCCTACACTTACGCACGCAGTGGCGGTAGCTGGTGGGGTGGTGGCAGCTATAAGTGGACAATGAGCACCACAAACTGCGAGACACACAATGTGCGTAACTATATGGTTCGCGTGATGGCAACATCACAAGACTATACCCTTGCTCGACCGAATATAGACGAATATGGATATACTGCAGAAGATGATGCTAACGCCAAGTTGGTATCACCCTCGTTTGTTATAGCCTCGCGCCTTGGTGCAGTGCTATCGACATATAGCAATCTTGACAAGCTTAGCAGTCGGGAGAAGTTGGTTGTCTTTGCCGACCACTGCAAGAACTATGTTGAGGTTGATGATATTAACGATGATGGTCAGGCTCCATATACGGTATATGATAACTGGCGCCTACCTACTGAGGCAGAGCTTAAGATTATCATGGAGCTTCAGGGTGGTGACGGTGTAGATGCTCCAGCTATCGACTTCTTGCTCAATGGTGGATACTATATGAGCGCAAGTGGTCCTGTGTATAATCCTAAAAACAATAGCAATGTCAGCGAGGCTGCCGATAAGTGGAGCGTCACAGATGTCGCCATACGTTGCGTAAGAGATGCCTATTAACATCAATACCTCAAACATATGAGACGTTTACTACTTATATACATAACATTAGTGTCACTCATATCGTGCCAGAGCGATGTGGTCAATGATGAGGCTTACAAGCCGCTACCCGATATTACCGTTCCAGAGGGTTATACACGCATCGATTTTACGGCTAATATCAGCGACCTTAAGAGTGTCGATACGCGCGCTGTTGACCCAGATGGATTGGATCTCAACAATATGACTCTATTCTGCTTCAACGAGTATGGTCTATATATCAGCTCCGAGGTTGCCTATCTTAATACACATACTGTCGATAGTGGCACATTCTCGGCAATCATCCCTAATAATACGCATATCATCCACTTTCTTGCTAACCATAGTGAGGGTCTCTACGATGATAGCAACTTTCCGGGTCAGACCGAGAGTATGGTAATTGCAAATATGGAGGGCGGCTCAGGAATGCTGGTCTACTGGTCGCGTTTCGAGAAGGATACTACGAGTGAAAAGAGTATCAGAGAGCAAATCGCCGATCTTAGCTATCAGATTAATGGCACGACAGTAAATGGCGTAAAGCTAATTCGTAACCAGGCTAAGATTACTATCGACCAATGGGAGACCGCAGAATTTGTCGTCACGGGTTTTCGTACCGTTAATATCCCAGCCTTTGGTACGGTCGCGCCACACCATCCAGAGCGTCATTTCGACATTGTTAACGATTGGGAGACCACCGATGAGTTTGTTACACTTCCCAACAATCAATCTATAATGACAGATATCACAGATATTAACACTAAGCCCGAAGATTATATTTTTGAAACGATAAACTCTGGCGATAGACTCGTAAGTGTTATTATCCGTGGACATAGACCAGGTGAGACAGAGGCAGACGATAAATATTACCGAGTGGTGTTGCAGAATGAAGATGGCAGTAACTTTATGATACGACGCAACCATCACTACAACATACACATTGCTGGTATGCTATCATTCGGGCAAAATAGCTTTGAAGAGGCACTTAACGGAGCAGCATCAAACAATGCATGGATATCTATTGATGAGTGGGTAAATGAGATATCGGACGGTTTAGAGACTCTATGGGTTGAGCAGACCGCCTATGTACTCAGTAGTGACAAGTATGCAGGTACCAACTGGACTCTACCTTATAAGTACACCATCGACAATCATGGCAGCGCAGAAGCACCAACAGTTACTTGGCTTGACAATAATGTCGCCTACGACAATATAACCAATAACTATAACACGACAACTGGCGAGGGCGAGATTACATTGCGCCTATACCCAATGTATGAGGGCAATGAGCAGCAGGTAGGCTCACTACTGATAAAGAAGGGAAAGCTACAGCGCAAGATTACCATATATATCATTCGTACACAGATATTTACGCCTGCATGGATATCATCGCAGGTGTATGGTGTGGCTGACGAACATGTTACGCTTATGTTCACAGTCCCAGATACCTGTCCCGATGCACTATTCCCCTTTACGGTGTTGGTATCAGTTAACCATCTTGATGTGCGTTCCAGCTCTGGTGAGCAGCTACCGGTGTATATCAAAGGCGAGGAGGGTTACTTTGGCGATGACTGGGAGGGTATCAACTATAAGTATGCCTATACCGTAACAGAGCCTGGTAAGCACCGTCTTCATATGCGTTCTATCCTCAAACATCAGGATGGCGATACGGAGAGTGTGCATCTTGAGGCGAACTTCTTTGAGACCATCACCAAGACTGCTATATTCAGTGGATACGATCATGTGCACCGTAGAATATTTATCGATAATCTTCACTCTTATGGTAATATACATGCCGATGATGAGGTGCTATACTATATGCTTGTGCCTCAGAAGCGTGCGCATCCACTTGTATTTACCATTATGTTGCAGGAGCGACAGGCTGATGGTACTTATACACCTTATGACCACGCACCTACATATGATAGTGCCGAGTGGCATAAGAATGGTTGTGATGAGTTCTTGATTTACTCAAAAACTTTTAGCGACTATCGAACATATTTTGACCATAACGAAGATGTTTACGAGGAGATTCAAGACTTGGCATGGGAGGGCGATGTGATACTCTTTAGCGAGGATACTTGGAGTACCAATGGCCGTGTTATGGCTTTCCGAACGCAGGACTACAAAACGCCTCCGTCAACACCAGATATGTATGGTCTGCAGGATGATGGAACATATAATATCTTCTTCCTTACTAACAGCACTGATAATAAGGATGTTGTGCGTGTGGCATCAAACAACCATATGAGTCCTCACGCCTATAAATATAAACGCGATGGTATAACATCTATTACAGACCACAACTACGATGGCAACGAGTATCGCTCGGTAATTTTCGATGTTGCGCACTATCGTCCATATCGCTTTGCTGCACAGGTGAAAGTGTCAGATGCAGATGGCCAAAATACGGTGGTGATACCTTCAAATAGTGAGTTGTTGAGTAACGAGGTGCACGGTTCGCAGGATGAGGCTGTAGATGATGTAGAGTTAAGTTATAAGCCTGGTCAGAAGGTAGATATTCTCCTCGATATTACAAGTTTCAAAGGCTCGGATGGCTGCTCGGTACACCCCTTTGGAGAGAACTTTGGTGACCACTTCGAGGTATATATAGACGCTCCAATGCTTGAGATAGACTATGAGCGCTATCCTGAGAGTTGGTATAAGGAGAATAATGGTTCGGGATTAAATGTAGACAAGTTACGCAGTGACCCTACAACCCCTGGTCGATTTATATACACAGTAGACCGTCACCGTGACCACGAGCGTGAGTTTGGTGCTGAGGGACTCTCTGTCGTTAATGTAGATCGTTCGACAACCCAATTTAATGAGTTTGGTTCGAAGGTGCCTGTAGTGGGTAGTATCGACCAGACGGGTGAGCGTAAGAGTTTGCCATTTAAGAAGAGCTCAATTACGGCAGGTGGTAATATACATATCTCTACCGATAAGGATAAGGTGATATTCTGGGATAAGACATTCAATGTTGAGACATCGCATATTATGGGCAATATATATTACCGCGATGAGCAAGGTGAGCATCCCATACCCCACAATTCGTTTGTGGCCTTTGTTCGTCTTCGCACAGGTGCGCGTATTGGCGTAGCGACCATATATGAGGATGGCAGGTTTGAACTTAACCTTCGCGAAGAGTATAAATATACATGGACAGATGACCCTATCGACTTCTACTACACTATAGAGGACAATGGTGGAAATAAGATTACATACAATCTCAACTATGAAGTGGATGGCGAGGCTAAGAGCGTTGATCTGGAGTTGCTAAACAAGTGGGCGAATGATGGCACACCAATCATCCTTACACGCCAAATGTAGGTAAGGTGGAGATAGTATGCTTATTATTTGCGACTAAGCAGACGAGATATTTTACAACGACTGTTTACTTCAGCAAAGACTCCATTACTCGTCTTGGACAACATTTTGCACAATTATATCCTGGACAGAGGCTCCGATAAACTCTATAAGAGCATTAGGATTGATGGCTATTTGTAACCCCCTGACGCCAGCACTTATATATATCGTATCGTAAAGAAGGCAGGTCGAATGTATAAATGTTGGGAATGGCCTCTTCATGCCAATAGGTGTGCAGCCGCCACGGATATAGCCTGTTGTAGGCAGCAGCTCTTTCATTGGTATAAGCACCCTCCAAATCTTCAAATGTTGAGTTCTGTTTCATATCTCAGTTTTTTATATACAATAGAAACTTTTCAAAAAAATTCAATAAAATGAGCAACTTTATTTTTAGGTGTATATCTAAATAGTTGGTAATCAATTATTAAGCGATTGGTTGTTTGTGCGCCAATAACAGAAAACTATTTTAATTGGATAACTACAGTGAGTGTCGTGTGAGTGTAAATCTCAAAGCAAGCACAACTCTTTGAGTAATTGAGAGTAACAGAAAAGCATTAAAGCCCCGCCGGGATCACGAATAAAGGAGTCGATTTTTTCGACTCCTTTTTTGTGATACGAGCATTGACATTCCCCCTAAATCCCCCTTTGTCAAAGGGGGACTTGTCGCTTCGCTCCGAAACTCTGTGAAATGTTTGTGCGTAATCGGGACATTGGGCACAGATCCAGCCAAATTCTGCGGGTTACGCCTTTTGCAATCCCGATAAAATCGGGTGAAATCCGATGCAATTCCCCTCGCACGACAATTCCAATCCCAAACGAAGAGAGAAGTGTGTGACCAACTTTTACATTTTCTTTGCGAGGTTACAAATTCTCGTTACATAATTTTCGTAACGTAAAAATTGCAATGCAACGATTAGAATGTTTTCTTAAAAGTTTAACAAACATCTATTTTCTCAAATTATCCAATTCTGCACGTGTGTGTAATCGATTGGGGGAGCGATTATGTTTTGAAACCTCCCAAGGAATGCGTTGTGTTGTCTCAGCCGTCTCATTACGAGAAAATACAATATTCTGAGATGGTAACTACGAACGATATTTGCTTGGGAGTTCGCCTGTGAAGCTCTTGAAGCACTTTGCAAAGTAAGATGGTGACGAGAAGCCTGTCATATAACATATCTCTGCTATGGAGAGCGTTGTTGTCAGTAGAAGTTCTTTTGCCTTGCGGAGTCGCACTACTCTCAGGTACTCGTTGGGGGAGTAGTTTGTAAGCATCTTTATTTTGCGGTAGAGCTGCATACGACTCATTGCCATATTGATCGAGAGAGACTCTACATCTAATTGCGAGTTGGTCATATTGGCATTGATATACTCGTTGAGTTTTTCGATAAATTCTACGTCCATATCTATCATCTCATCTTTCGAGAGCACTGCGCCCTCAACAACAATCTTTTGCATACGGCTACGCGCTTCGAGCAGATTGTGTATGCGTGCCGAGAGCACATCCGAACTAAAAGGCTTGGTGATATATGAGTCTGCCCCATATTGATATCCTTCTGCACGTTGTGCTTCTACCGATCGTGCCGTAAGCATTATGACAGGAATGTGGCAGGTAAGCCTATCCTCTTTGAGGCGTTTACAGCACTCCAAACCATTCATCCCCGGCATCATAACATCCATCAGTATCACGTCGGGCATAGATCTACGTGCAATCTCCAACCCCTCTACACCATTGGACGCCTCAAAGACTTCGTAGTCATTGTGGTAGAACTGAGTTATGTAAGAGCGGATGTCGTCGTTATCGTCCACCACAAGTATTCGTGGGCGCATAGGCTCACTCTCATCTCTGTCGTCCACTTCGAAGTGGGTATCCTTGCTTTTGGAGAGTTGTTCGGTGTAGGTATTGTTGTCGAGTGTTCCCCCCTCAATCATACGCTCCATTTGTGGCAGTCTAACGGTAATTGTTGTACCGCTTTCGGGGTTGCTACTTGCAAATACGGTGCCTTGATGCATCTCTACAAAAGCTTTGACAATTGCCAGACCAATACCCGAACCATAGGTGTTGCCCTCTAACTGATAGAAACGGTCGAAAATCTGATTGAGTTTGTCGAGAGGTATGTAGGCGCCGGAATTGTTCATTTCGAGTTGGATGCAAGGTGTACCTTCTTCCTCGTAGTTGCTTATAATAATCGTAATGACGCCACCTTCAGGGGTGTATTTAAAGGCATTGGATAGAAGATTGTAGTATATCTGTTCCACCTTGTCCTCATCAAGTATTATGGAGTAGTTCCCATTGGTCGTGTGTTGCACGCGCAGGTCGATGTGTTTGCGCCTGAAAATGGGTACAAAGGAGTCATTCCACTCTGCTACTTTTTGGGCAAAGTCGACCTCCGAAAAGTGGAGTTGCAACTTGCCGTTCTCGTATTTGCGAAAATCGAGAATTTGGTTTACAAGTCGTAGTAGGATGTTTACGTTGCGACTGATGAGCCCCATAAGGTAGAGCCTTTCCTTCTCGGGGAGATTCTCTTTGCAGAGCCTATCGAGAGGATCGGCAATAAGGGTGAGAGGTGTGCGGAATTCGTGAGATATGTTGGTGAAAAATACCAATTTAGCCTGTGTTGCTTCCTCCACTTGACGTGAGAGTTCAATGAGTTGGTCGCGCTGTGCTTCGAGCTGACTCTTTTGCTCCGTAATATCCTGATTTTGCTCCAAGAGCTTCTGATTGAGACGGTTTTTGGATTTTAGGGCAGAGGCGAGGATGACGAGCATAACGATTACGAGTGCCAGGAGGAGCATACTGAGGAGCGTAATTGTTCGCTGGCTCGAATAGGCATTAGTGTAGGCGCCAACTCGCTGGTTGAGCTGTTCGATTTTGACCTCTTGTTCGGTAATGTAGAGTCCCTGCAACTCCATAACCTTTACGTTGGTCTTGTCGATAATGGCTGTGCTGAGTGTAGTTTCGCGCTCAAAACCCCTACCTTCGAGAATGTCGAGTGCAATACGTAGAACCACATCCACTCCTGAGGGGTACATAAAAGTAGCATCAAAGATGCCTTGCGATACCAATCCCACACCATTCGTCTCGCCCGGTAGAGCATCAATGCCCAAGAATTTTATTCCTTTCTCTCTGCCGACACTTTTGGCGGCACGATAGGCTCCATACGCCATAATGTCGTTGTGGGCAAAGACCACGTCAATGTTGTCGTGTTCGGATAGTATGGAGAGCATCTGAGAGTACGCTCTATCCTCAATCCACATAGCATCCTCTGAACAGAGTACCTCTATGTCCTCTGCGTTTCGTACTACATTGAGGAAACCCTGATGGCGCTCTATGGCAGGTGTAGAACCCATAAGTCCCGTAATCTCCACCACCTTGCCTCCTCGTGGCAGCATACCTCTAACGTAACCACCAACAGCCTGACCTATCTGGTAGTTGTTGGCACCCACAAAGGCAGTGTAGCAGTCTGTCAGCACATTGCGGTCTACGACAATGACGGGTATACCCTTATTGTATGCCTCCTCCACAACGGGAGTTATGGCAACAGCCTCGTTTGGCGATACGATAAGTAGGTCTACACCACTCTCTATGAAGTAGCGTATATCCTCTATCTGCTGAGCATTGTTGCCTTCTGCGGTACGGATGTCGAGCGATATGTTGTCGTAGAGCATAGCCTCGCGCAACATATCTCGGTTCATCTTATCTCTCCACTCGTCGTTCGTGCACTGCGAAAAGCCCACATGAAACATCTTTTTCTCCATCGAGAGCCTATCGCACGCCGAAAGTGCAACAACTCCCATCAGGAAGGTCGCCAATCTGCATATATTTCTGAGTGTCCGCATCTTAAAACCTCTTCTTGACCGCCTTTTTTTATGCCTTTAATTCTTCGGGAATGATGGGCATAGCACCACTCTGAGTACAAACATAGGCAGATACCTCTACTGCTTTGCGATGAGATTCCTCGATAGATTTGCCACTAAGTAGCGATGCTACGAAAGCAGCCGTAAATGAGTCGCCGGCACCTACCGTATCTGCAATCTCCACTTTGGGCGTTGGCAGGAACGAAGAGCCACCCTCGTAGAAGATATGACTACCCATCTCGCCACAGGTGAGGATGACCATTTTGAGTCCATAGCGCTCCATCAAAAGGCGACTACCACGCTCGAAATCCTCACCATCATAGCCGAGCATATTGCCCACGGTGCGGAATTCGTCATCATTAATTTTCAGTACGTTGCTTTTTTTGAGCGACTCTTCGATAATCTCACGCGAGTAGAACGATTGTCGAAGGTTGATATCGAAAATCCTCAATACGGAGTCGTCCTGTGGCATAGAGTCGAGGAAAAGATGGATAGCTCTTCTGGATCGCTCGGAGCGTTGTGCCAGAGCGCCAAAGCAGAAAGCAGTGCACTCCTTGGCAGTTTCTACAAGCCTTTGGCTGCAAGGAATATTGTCCCACGCTACACCTTCGCAAATCTCGAAGTATGGCACTCCTCTCTCATTGAGAGTCACTTGTACGGTACCCGTAGGTTGTGCCACGCGGGGAATGATGTATCCCACACCTCTCTGGTCCAATAGGGAGAGAATCTCATCTCCCAAAGGGTCGCACCCAACCGCACTTACCGCATAACTCTCTATGCCGAGTTGACCAGCGTGATAGGCAAAGTTAGCTGGTGCACCACCTATCTTCTTGCCTGTGGGGAATACGTCGAAAAGAACCTCGCCCATACCAACTACAATCTTCTTAGTCTGCGTCATATCGTTATTGTGTTTTAGTCGTTAAACAATGGTAGTATGTTAGTCCAGATGGAGTTTAGGATTGTGGCGCCATTGCCTGCGTGCGAGGTAGCAGCCACAACCGCATCGTGTTCGGGGAAGATGATGCAGTATTGGCTCCACGCACCATCTAAGCGGTATGCCCCATCGGTACAACACCACATCTGATAGCCATATCCTTGATGCCATTGATCGCGCACCATCGACTCTTTGAATTTTTCAAGTTCAATAGGGTCTGTAATACGTCCCTCGTACTGCATTATTTGGGGCGACATAGCCTCGTCGAACCACTCCTGGTAGAGAAGTTGCTCTCCTCTCCACTTACCTCGTTGCAACATAAACTGTCCCATTTTGGCGAGCGACTCAGTGGAGATATGCAATCCCCAGCCACCGGTGTTGTAGCCCTGTGGCGATTCGTTCCAGATGAACTCCTCTATACCAAGAGGTGTGAAGAGTTTTTCGTCTAAATAGTCGGCGAGTTTCTTGCCCGTAACCTTCGATACAACCACCGAAAGCAGGTAGGTATTCATAGAGTTGTAGTGATACATTGTGCCCGGGCGGAAGTCGAACGGTGCCGCAAGGGTTTGTTTTGCCCAATCGAAGTACTGACCGCTCGAAGCACGTCCAATGTAGTCGTAGCGCAGACCGGAGGACATAATCAGAAGGTCGTGGAGGGTTATCTCTTGGAGCCACTCGTGGGGCTCTGTGGGGAGTTCTTCGGGGAAGTAATCCACCACCTTGTCGCTGAGAGATAGGAGCCCATCCTGTACCGCAAAACCCACAGCCGTAGCCGTAAAGGTTTTGCTCACGCTCCACATAATGTGGAGTTCGTCTGCCGAGTGCGAGGGGGCATAGTTCTCATAAACAACCCTGCCACCTTTGACAATCATAAGACTATGGAGCTCGTTACACGGCTCGTTCCAAGTATCTTCGAAGACTTTGTTGCCTGCCGCCTCGAAGCGTGCAAACTCCTCTGCCGAGCCTCGTGGCAGAGAATCTCCGCTACAAGCATTGAGCGTCACAATGGCGCCCAATGCCATAGCCAAAACACCAAAGCAGCTATTACTATATCTCTTCATTACTACAATCGTTTGACTTACAAATTTACATTTTCGCATAGAATTATTCCATATTAACGCCAAAATTGTTTGACCATATTCTACATTATTACAGGTTGGGATATATCCTACTCCAAATGGACGAAAGGAGTCCTGAGTTGTTTGCCGAGTGTGCTGTTGTGACGACAACGGAGTTTTGTTTTGGGAAGAGTATCACAAATTGGCTCCACGCACCATCCATTCTCACAGCACCATTGGTGCAACACCACATCTGGTAGCCGTAGCCCTGTTGTCCTTGGTCGCCCGAAGATACAATAGCCTGCTGTTCCTGCTCGTCAAAGATAATACCCTTATACTGCATAATCTGGGGTGCCATCATTGCCTTTATCCACTCCTGGGAGATGAGCTGAACTCCCTCCCATACGCCACCTTGAAGCATCAGTTGTCCCACTTTGGCGAGAGATTCGGTTGAGAGGTAGAGCCCCCAACCTCCCGAGTTGTAGCCCTGGGGTGACTCCTCCCAAATATAGTCCACAATGCCGAGAGGCTCAAAGAGTTTTTCTGCCAAATAATCGACCACCTTCTTACCCGTAACTCTGCTGACAATAACCGACAGTAGATAGGAATTCATAGAGTTATAGTGAAACTTGCTGCCGGGAGCAAACGAGATACCCGAGCGCAGGGTCTTTTGTGCCCAATCGAAGTCGTGACCACCCACGCCCAAGCCGATGTAGTCACCCGCAATGCCCGAAGACATTGTCAGCAGGTGCCACACGTTCATCTTGTTGCCCCATACAGTTTCGCTTTCGGGCAGCTCTTCGGTCGAGAAGAATTGTTTGATGGCATCCTCAACCTTCAATAGCCCTTCATCAACTGCCAATCCCACAGCCAATGCAGTGAAAGTCTTGCTTACCGACCATAAGATGTGGAGTTCTTCGGGGGAGTGACCATTTGCCCAACGCTCATAGAGGACTTTACCATCTCTGACTACCATAAGGCTATGTAGCTCATAGCACGCCTCGGTCCATACATCCTGAAAAACAAGGTCGCCCAACCTCTTGAAAGTCGACATCTCCTCTGCTGAGGCACGGGGCAGATGACTCTCCTGGGGCTCGGGTGTTGGCGTGGGTAGGACATCCTCGCTACCATCTCCTCCACCTTGTACGGGGGACTCTCCGCAAGAGATAAGAAGCATTATCGAAAGAGCCACCCATACAAAGTGTCCAATTACCTTCTTCACTAACATAAAACTAACCGTAAATCTCTATTTCAATTTGAGTTCTTTTTCAATCTCTTCGAGCGATTTGCCCTTAGTTTCGGGGATGCAGAACTTAATGAACAAGCCAGCAGCCAAGCAAAGTGCCGCGAAGATGCCAAAAGCCACATTCGTACCGAGCGTGCTCTCAACCCAGGGGTAGAACTGTACGCAGATGAATGCGCAAGCCCAACTGATGCCGGTCGAGAGAGCCATTGCCGTACCACGAATGTAGGATGGATACATCTCGGAGGTAACCACAAACATAAGTGGCGAGAGCGAGAGAGCAAAGAATGCAATGTAGGCTACGATTGCCACAAGGATACCAATTTCATTTGGGTTGGGAGTAGAGAATGCATAGGCGATGTAGGAGAGCGAAACCACTAGACCCGCACAGCCCCATAAAAGCAGTGTCTTCCTGCCAAACTTGTCGCACAGCCATAGGGCAATGACCGTAAAGAGCAGGTTTGCGGCACCAATGTAGATGGTCTGCAAGAGTGGATCGCTGCCTGCAATACCGAGGCTGCCGAGAATACCGGGTGCATAGTTAATGACCACATTGATGCCGGTAATCTGCTGGAAGAATGCGAGCATAGAGCCGAGGAATACGACCTTGCCGATTTTACCCTTGAAGAGTTCGGAGAATTTGGCACCTTTCTCCTTTTTCTCATTTGCCGAAGCGAGGATAGCCTCGCGCTCCTCATTGTCGAAGCCGTAGTGCGAGATGGCTTTCTCTGCCTCCTGCATTTTGCCACGCTGTACGAGCCAGCGGGGACTCTCGGGGAGTACCAACAGCAAGAGAATGTCCACAATGGCGACAACCAAAGGCAATCCCAACATCAGGTGCCACGAGAGAGCCTTGGGGGCGAAGAGGTAGTTGCACGAGTATGCCACCAAGATACCAATTACTACAAAGAGTTGGTAGAACGACACGAAGGTGCCGCGCAACTTTGCGGGCGAAATTTCGGTGATGTAGGTGGGAATAACTGCCGAAAGCACACCAACACCCAAACCGCCAATAAAGCGATAGACAACCAATGCAGCAGCTCCATTGGAGAGCATAGAGCAACCTGCTGCCGATAGAGCGAGCAATAGAGCCGACACATAGAGCATCGGTTTGCGTCCATAGCGGTCGCTCATACCACCTCCCACAAGTGCACCGATAAGACAGCCTACCATCAGAGCACCTGTTACAAAGCCTTTTGCCATAGCCGAGAGTGAAAACTCTGCAACAATGATGTCAATTGCGCCCGAGATGCCGCCCATATTCAGACCGACAACCAAAGCACCAAATGCCGCCACAAAGGCGTAGAAGAAAATTAGGGTCTTGTTTTTCATAGGGTGATAATTTAGTATTTTTTATAGTTTCTTAATTGTCAGATTGTTAATTGCGGCGCTACCGCCTATGGTGTAGAAGCTTAGACGGGAGTAGAACTCATTGGGGAAGACAAGGTTCGATAGGGCTGCAATATCCGTAAAGCACTCCACTGAACTGCGGTCTACAACTATGGTGATACTCTGCCTTGTGGCTTCCGAAAGTGGTGCAACCGATATTGAAGCAAAGCGAGGGTTGAAATCCAACTCGCCGCTATTGGTGCGGTCTACTCTCAGAAGACCATCTATAAAGTCGAAGCATACATCCACCCACTCGCCACTATCGTTGAAGAGTTTGAGCCCCACGACCTGAGCCGAAAGGTTCTCGATATTGCACTCAATCACATACGCTCCTTCGTCGCTATTGTGTCGCCAAGCATTATATTTGTCCTTAATCTCAATGACCTCTTTTGAGATGAGGGTACGTCTGTGAGCCATAACCTCTTGTGCTGGTTCTGCTACGAGTTTGGGTTCTCCGCTGTAATTTACAAGTTTGAGTTGATGAGGTATGGACATATAACCCCTATAACCCTTTGTGGGAAGGTCGTTGGCGTAGTCCCAATTGTTTTGCCAACCGACCACCACCTTGCGACCATCCTCCACGCCACTCCACGATACGGTGGCATAGTAGTCGCGACCATAGTTGAGCAAGTCTGCCTCAGGTTGTTTTTTGTCGGGCGTGAAGCGATGACCATCGAACTCACCCACAAAGTATTGCACCGAGGAGCCACCCCTCTCGGGGATGCTTAGCGAGCAGAGCAATACCCACTTGGTGCCATCCTCATAGGGCAACTCAAAGAGGTCGGGGCACTCCCACACTCCCGTATGGTAGCCATAATCCTCGCCACAGCGACTCTCAAACGTCCAATCCGTGAGGTTTGCGGAAGAGTATATCTCCATAGCGTTGCCTGCGGCAAGCACCATAACCCAACACTCTCTTGGAGCATACCAAAAGACTTTGGGATCGCGGAAATCTGCCCTGTGGCTTGTGAGTACGGGGTTGTGTTCGTATTTCGTAAAGGTCATTCCGCCATCGAGGCTGTAAGCGATGCTTTGTGTTTGGTGTGCGCCTGCCGAGGTGTAGATTGCCACCACTGCGCCCTCGCCAAAGCCAGCCGTATTGTGCTCATCCACCACTGCCGAGCCAGAGAATATAGCTCCCAATTCATCGGGATAGAGTATGTCGGGAAGATGCTCCCAATGCACAAGATCGCGACTTACGGCGTGTCCCCAACTAAGGTTGCCCCACTTTGAGCCATAAGGGTTGTGTTGATAGCAGAGGTGCCACTCACCGTTTTTGTAGAACATTCCGTTGGGGTCGTTTGTCCACCCCCTCTCGGGCGAAAAGTGAACATCTTGGCGATAGGAACTGTCTGGTGCTTGTGGAGTGGTTGTGAGTTGCTGCCAACAAATGTTTTCGTATGAGCAGTTCTCTACCCTTAATCTCTCCACCCCCTGCATTGAAATGGGCATATAGTAGTCCACTTTGGTTTGTGACAAGCGGACACTCAAAGGAGCTATGCGGTCATTGGCACCCACAGCAGTAACTTGTGCCTCGGGAGCACTCTCCTCAATGGGTAACCATAAGCACTCCACCGACTCTGAAACCGAAACTACGGATGAAAGGTTGTTCGCGTGTTTGACACTAATTTCCGATGTGCAGCTTATTGCAAGCAGTTCCACTGCCAACAAAAGTGTTATATTAAGTCCAAATTTCATATCTTAGCACGATTACTTATTCCACTTTTTCCAATACCACGCAATCCAAACCGAACATATAGCCAAGCGACGCGGGATTTTTGCCAACAATCCTTGCTTCGAGCAATATTTTATTCTCTTTGGCAGTGGTTTTGCCCAAATCAATCTCGCCCGAATTGACTACTGCGGCAAAATAGCTGTCCAGCACTCTTGTCTTCTTGCCACCGAGTAGGAACAGCACTTTGCCATAGTCGGCAGCCTTTGTGGCGTGGAGTTTTACATTATATGTTCCATTCTCCTTGACGGGAATTACTACTCTTATCCAGTCGCCCGTTGTGCCACCAAAGCATGTCAGCTGTTTGCCGCCACTCCACTCTCCATCGGGGAAGCCGAGCATACTCTGACGGTCTATTTGTAGGGCCTGCGACTTGGCATCCACTTCGAGCGATTCCATCTCTATCGAGCTGGGAAAGGTGTATTTTGCGGGGTCTGCGGGGGGAGTGGGCATCTCGCGCTTAGCCTCCATTATATCCGTGGTATCCTCTGCCACAGAATCTATATCGCCATACCAATAGACCGTAGTGGAGTAGTCTACTGCGCCCGGCACCCAACTAATCATCTCCAAGTCGAAAACAAGACTCTCTTTGAAAGGTATAGCATCGAGTGCTCGTGTGCGTAGCCAAGTGTTGTAACCATTCGAGGATGCCAAGTCGGCACGAGGTGCACCTCCAAATGGAGTGTGGAAGGGTACTACGGGAGCCCACGAGGAGTTGTAGTAGTCCTCTGTGCCCGTACCAAAGTGAGAGGGGAACTCTTCGCCATCAACATATATTTTCTCGTCACCCTCGCCGTACCATGCTCTGGCGTAGTTGAAGAGCGTTAGCATATCGCCA
The DNA here is from genome assembly GCA_937911745.1 of uncultured Alistipes sp. Lineage (GTDB taxonomy): Bacteria > Bacteroidota > Bacteroidia > Bacteroidales > Rikenellaceae > Tidjanibacter. Next base: position 26,331 of record CALDPX010000084.1, read on the forward strand.
CGATAGATACCTGTGCCTTTGAGTGTGGCAAAGCGCCAGTCGTAGCACTCCGAGTGGTTGTTGGTCACAGGCAGCCCATACTCACTACGCCACGCAGAGTGAAAGTAGAGCGAGCGCTCGTTCCAATTGTAACGAGAGGTAACAGCCTCCACCTCTACGGTAGCACTGTTATCGGCAATGTTTTCTATTGAGAGAGTTGCCTCCTTGCGATAGGGCATAAGCCAATTGATGCTCACACTCTCCTTGCCGTCTGAGTTAAGCCATAGGCTCCTCACTTCGGGTGTACCCATTCCGGCACCTGCAAGGTCCGACAAGGGAACGCATACGGTATGTGCTCCATCGAACGACATACGGACCAATAGGCGACGTGTAGCCTCGCCCCAATCATCCACCTCTTTGCACCTGACGACGATAGACCTAATAACCCTCTCGCCTTTGGGCATATCAAGCCTAAGACTCTCGCCCGGAGAGAGCACACCACCACTTTTTGTAGTGCGTCCCTTGACGGATGTGGGGGTGGTTAGGATTTTGGCCGTTTCGGCAATCTTTTTCGAGGCGCGTTTTGCCACCTCTACCGAGAAACTCTCTATTTGCACACTATCTGCATAGCGGCGGAAGTTGGCTTGGAAATAGCGAGGTACACCATTCCAGCCTTGTGGTTCTTCGAGAGTTATCTTGCACGAGCGACCATAGGGAATGGGGAGGAAGAGCGTACTACCGCCCTTTACGCCCACCTCGTAACTTGTGTGCGTATTGAGCAAACCCTCGCTCAGAGCCGACAAGCCAAAGCGGTGGAGGTCGTAGGCGGGGATTATCCAGTCGGGTTCAAGATGACCATCAAAGTAAAACCTTAGTGTCGAGCGTGGTGAGTGGGTGGTTATCCAGATGCGTGTGATAACGCCCGGGTGATTCTCCTCGAAGATAACTTTCTCTACCCTCCCGTCAATGGTGTCTGTGCGGATAATTCCGAAACCATCGTTGTTGGCAAACCAATCCTCTTTGCTCTGAGGGTTGTCCGAGCGACGGTCGTGGCTACTTGTCTGCATCTGTTGGTACTCCACTTTGGGAAACTCGCACACGCTTTCCCACGAAACCATCTCGTCCAAGAAATCCTCTATGGTAAGCATCTTGCCACTCTCCGAGCAACTCAAAACACCTACCATTAGTGCTATAATTACAACTATCTTTTTCATAATGTGGTGACAGTAAATCTAATTAATAATCAACCGCAGGCATATCCTCTGCCAGCGTTTGTGCATCACCATACCAAAATATCGTGTTCGCAAGGTCGCACAAACACTCCTGACCCTGCATTTCTAAGTCGAATTGGAGCGACCGAGAGAAAGGAATCTTATCCAAAAAGCGACAGCGATAGTGGGTATTATTCCCTTTAAATTTAGGCTCGTCAAGTCTTGGCTCGCCACTCTGTGGTGCGTTGAAGCGAAAGTAACCACAAAAGCTATAATAGTCTTCCAAGCCCGTACCATAATGCGAGGGGAAATCCTCCCCATCGACCCATATCTTTTCGTCACCCTCGCCATTCCAGTCCGAATTGGGACTGCAAATGGTGTAGACGTCGCCCACGAATACTCCTCTGCCACCCGAGATGCGCGTAAAATCCCATTCGTAGCCGTTGATGTAGTCGTGCCACAGTTTTACCGTCACATCCTTATCCTCTTTGTGGCGTGCGTGGAAGTAGAGCGAGCGTGCATCCCATACGTAATCTGCAAGCGACACCACGGAGGCAATATTCACATCCTGCGACGATATGTTGTGGTACTCTATCTTGGCTTCCGACTGATATGGCATCAGCCAACGTACAGCCATAGCACCCTTGCCATCGGAAGTGTAGCGTGCACTCTTTTGGTAGTAACCACCTATACCCACAGCCGCCAACTCCGACAGAGGAACTTCTATGGTGGTGTTGGAGTCGAAGGTTGCCCTCACAACGATGCTGTCAAGCAACAGTGCTGTATTATGAGCCTTTGAACTGAGCGACACCTTCAACTCGGAGATGGCTCTTGTACCCGAGGGTAGCTCAAAACCCTTTTGCTCTCCCGTTGCAAGAGCCATCGCATTCTCGTAGGTGCTATTAACGCGAGGCGCAGGATTTAGTAATGCTTCGTTAACGGCTTTTATTTTGCTCTTATTGGCAATCAACTGATCTTTGGAGAAGGTCTTCACTTTGGCATCTTTGCGGTAGCGGCGATAGTTGATATGGTAGTAGCGCGAGGTGGTGTATGGGTCGTCGGTGAGCTCCTCGATGGTAATCTTACACGAAGTGGAATAGGGGATGGGCAAGTAGAGAACACTACCCCTAATCCAATTATTGCCGGGCTGTACCAAACCATCGCCGAGTTTTACGCCCGTATCGCCCGCAAAGTCCTGCAAATCGAAACTCGAAATTTTCCACTGCGGAGTAATAGAGCCGTCGAAGTAGAAGCGAATGACCGTATTTGTGCTGCCAAACGAGGTGAGCCAGATGCGCGTGATGACTCCCGGATTTTCCTCTTCGAAAATCACTTTTTCGAGTCGGTTGTCGCGTTGCTCGAAACGTTCATAGCCCCAGCCATCATCGTTGCTAAACCAATTTTCCGGGTCGTTGGGTGTTACAGAGCGGCGGTCATAGCTACTCGCCTGCCGCTGGGTGTACTCCTCCGATGGGAAGCGTGTCATCTCGTCATCGGAGATCATTTCGTCCAACAACCCTCTAAGAGTTATGGTAACCGGAACTATTGGCTCTGGATCGGGTGTTGGCTCCTTGCTACACTCGCACTCCTCTTTGCCACACACATCGCAGACCTCCTTATCCTGAGGCTGAGGATCGACATCGGGCTGGCACGAGCAGAGTGTTGGCATCCCAATAATCAGGGACGCGGACACTACCAATATCGTATTAATTCGTTTCATACTTTTACTTGTTTTTCCAGGATGGGAAACATACTCAACTACCAACCGAGGTTTTGTACCATCCGGTTGGGATTTTTATCCACCTCGCTCTGAGCAATGGGGAAGAAATAGTGAGTTGGTGCCTCAAATACTCGCTCTTCGCACATAACTCTCTCATAGAAAGCATCATCGCTTATCGAAGAGCCCTCCATAATATTGAGGCAGTGTACGGCTTTACCCTCGGTCTGGGGAGCAATCTTCCAACGCCTAACATCGAAGAAACGGTGGTTCTCGAAGGCGAGTTCTATGCGCCTCTCGTGACGGATACGCTCCCTCATCTCGTCTTGAGTGAGGTTTTCGGGCAACTCGGGAAGACCAGCTCTCTCGCGTATGGCATTCACAGCCTCGTAGCACTCTTCGGTAGGACCATAGTACTCGTTGATGGCCTCCGCAAGGTTGAGGTAGAACTCGCCCACACGGAAATAGTTCCAAGTGGTCCTGGTTGCTACAAAGGGGGTAGATGTGATGTTTATGTTGTTGTGTTTGCGCATTAGATAACCTGTCTTGCAGTAGTCCGAGGAGCCATACTTCTTGCCATCAATGCCATTATACCACAATTCGAGTGTGTGACCGTGTTTCCAGGTTTGACCCGCAAAGTTGATACTCGCATAGAAACGAGGCTCACGATTGACATACATATTTCTCACACCCGAGGGCCAATAACCATTGGCATTTGCCGAGGAGGTGTATCCATTCTCCATATATCCTGCTGCGGGGTTGATGATGGGAGTTTTGCCGTCAGCCTCGTAGCCGAGGATGGGCGACTCGCCATTTGCCATCTGGTAGGCATCAACCAACTCTTGTGTGGGGTTGAAAATCGAAGGACAGCCATAGCTGATAGGGTCGGCGCACCAAATGTGGTGCCAATAGTCACCCATATTCTTAGCCCAGATAATCTCATCATTCCAGTTCTCAATAAAAACCTCTTCATAGTTCTTCATTGGATCTTGTGTGGCGCTGTAATGGAGTTTTAAGTTTGCCTTGGCGAACTCTTCTAAGGCATCCATTTGGGCATCTACGGCACGTTTCCACTTCTCTTTGTCGTAGGTCTGCGAGATGAGGCTTTCGCCCGTGTCGGGGTCTTTAAGTCGAGCGAGTTCGGTGTTGCCGTTGTAGAGCGGGCTGGCTGCATAGAGCAGAACGCGGGCGCGCAAAGCATAGGCTGCCGATTTGATGGGACGACCATACTCGGTGGTCGCACGCATGGTGGGCAACAAATCGTATGCATCCTCACAATCTTTCACGATGGCTTCTACACACTCGTCGAAGGGTTTGCGGACAATGGCACCCCAGTCGTCATCGGTAGCTACCACATAGTCGATGATTGGAATAGGTCCGTAGCAACGCAACGACAAGAAGTGCATAAATGCCCTCAGGAAATACGCCTCGCCCGAGAGTTCATCCATTTCGGCTTTTCCCATATTGGGAACGCGCGAGATGTTTGCGAGGAAGGTGTTGATAGTCCTAAGCGAACAGTAGGTCTCTGCCCATACGGGTACTCTGGTGATGTTGGTGGCATTCCACGAACCTGCATTGATAAGGTGGGCGTATGAGGCTCCGAAGGCAATCTCCATTTCGTCACAACCACCCGTGAAGGGCGAACGCCACGCACCATCATCGGCAAAGTTAGCCTCCGAGGGTAACCACGAATAGCAGTTCCAGAGCCATTGACGAGCCCATTCGGGGTTGGTAAAGACTTCGTCTTTGGTCATATCGTCATCGGGAGTCTTTTCGAGGTAATCCTCCAAAGACTCGCAAGCGTACGTTCCAACAACAACTGCTGCAATAGCAAACAAACGATATATCTTTCTCATAGTCATTTCTTTTGTTTCATAGGAGGTTTAGAAATCAATCTGGCAGCCTAGGTTAATGGTGCGTTGTTGGGGATAGTTACCCGTACCACTATCCACCTCGGGGTCTACGAATCCTAAGTGGTCGAAGCAGAGTAGGTTGATACCATTGATGAACACCCTTGCCCCTTCAATGCCAAGCTTGCGAGAGGTTCGCTCTGCAAGTCGATAGCCAATCTCGGCATTTTTGAGTTTCAGGTAACTTGCATCCCTCATATAGAGTGTGCTGATGACGTAGTTATTTGGGTTATTGCCATCAATAACTGCGGGATACTTGGCATTTGAGTTGTCTGCACCGGGTATCCAACGGTTGTCGTAGTACTCGCGCGAGATGTTGTAGCGGGGATACTCCAACGAGTAGGGCCACATATCCTCGCTCGTGAGGAACATATTGGCATTGGTGGCTCCCGTAAAGCCGAGCGAGCAATCCCACTGCCCGTAAGAGAGCGAAAGACCAAAACCAAACATTACCTCGGGCATACGTCCATAGCCGATATACTCCCTATCGTAGGCATCAATAACACCATCGCGGTTCTTGTCTTTATACTTCACATCACCCGGATATACCGTTTTGGAGAGTTTCTGGGTGGGCGAATTTCTGATATCGTCTTCGTCCTCGAAGAAGCCTATTGCCACATATCCGAGTGGCTGACCGATACTTGTGCCGCGAGTGTTTTGGTAAGCCCACTTAGCCTGTGGCGAGTCATCCTCAATTATGACATTGTGTGCATAGGTATAGTTTGCATAGGCAGAGAAGAATAGCCCATTGTTGTAGGTCTTTTTGAACTCCAACATAGCATCGAAACCCTTGTTGTTTACCTCGCCGAGGTTGGCGTAGGTGGCGGCAGTAATACCCGTTACAATCGGAATGGTGCCACGAGTGAGCAAAATATCCTTCCTATCCTCATTAAAGAAGTCGAATTGGAGACTCAGAGCCTCATCGAAGAGCCTCAGATCGAAGCCAATATCGGTTTTGTGTGACTTTTCCCAGGTGACGTCGGCTGCGAGTTTGCCCTCGTAGATACCTGAGTAGGACTGCTGGGTCGTGCCGAATAACGCGCCAGGACCATACGTTACGGTCGAAACATAGAGGAACCTGTCGCCACCAATCTGATCGTTACCGACAACACCATATGAGCCACGCACTTTCAGATAAGCAGTATCGCCGAAAAACCTTTGCCAAATATCCTCATCCGAAATGACCCAACCTAGCGAGATGGAGGGGAACATACCATAGCGGTTACCTTTCTTGAAGTTCTCGGAGCCGTTGTAGCCAAAGTTGAATTCAGCCATGTAGCGGTGGGCATAGTCGTAGGTCATACGGCCCGCCAATCCCTGCTGACGGTAAGGAAGATTGAGAATGGAAGAGCCCGCAGTGAGGTCTTTATAGTCGCGGCGGTTGAAGAGTAACATCGCCGAAAGGTTGTGCTCCTCGTTGACCGTACGAGCCCAATTAAGACCGAGGTCGAAGTAGTATGAGCGATTAGAGGAGTTAGAGAAACTATACGCCATACTACCCTGCTCGCGAATAACATTGTAGAGATCTTCGCCATTCTCGTCTTTACCCATATAGCGTTTCATCCCGTAGCTGATGTAGCGGTTGCTATAATTGGCATACATCATATCGTACGAGAACTTCGAGGAGAAAGAGAGTCCTTCGGTTATCAGGTTTGAGAGATCCCATTGAATGTTGGCAGTGCTCTGAATGGTCGATATAAACTGCTTTGCGTAGCCACTCTGGGTTGCGAGAGCCCAAGGGTTTAGCACAATAGCCGAAGCGCCACTACCTGGTGTACCATCGGGGTTGCGCACGGGCGAGGATATGGGTGAATTCTGACGCATTGCAGCAAAGATGGTGCTCGAAGCAGTGCCGGGATAGGTTTTGTCTTGGAAGATACCGCCAAGCGAAAGATTGAAGACAATGTCTTTGGAGAGATTAACATCCGTATTGGAGCGGAAGTTGTAGCGGTCGGAGCGGGTGTTTGTACGATACTTATAGGCAGGGTCCTCTTTGAATAGACCGCTCTGGCTGGTGTAGCCCACATTGAGGAAGTATCGGATAATCTCGTTACCGCCCGAGATGTTTACGTTGTTGATGGTTTGGTTGGCAGTGCGATTGAGTACCTCGTCAATCCAATTCACATTGGGATAGAGGTATGGGTCGCTGCCATCTTTGAATTTCTGCAACTCTTCGGGATACCAAGGGAGAGTCGCCCCCTCGCCCTTTGCGTGGGTTACAGCCTCACACATAAGCGATGCAAACTCATAAGCGTTGATATATTGAGGAAAGCGGAGTCCTTCCAGACTTGCCCACTCCGTGCGAATAGTCACTTTAGGGGCTCCCATAGAGCCTTTTTTTGTATTGATAAGGATGACACCATTTGCACCCCTCACACCATATACTGCGGTTGCGGAGGCGTCTTTGAGGATTGTGAAACTTTCAATCTCTTGGGGGTTTATGAGGTTGAGGTCGCGCTCGACACCATCGACCATTATCAGGGGCGCCTTGTCACCCCAGGTTGCCATACCCCTAATATATATGGTGGCATAGTCGTTACCTGGCTCGCCTGTCGATTGGCGACTTATGATGCCGGGCATCGAACCACCCAATACATTCGAGAGCGTCACACTTGGACGGCTTTCGAGCTTTTCGGGTGCAAGTTGCGAGAGAGCTCCCGTTACGGTCTCTTTCTTCTGCACACCATAACCTACAACCACCACATCTTCGAGCACCTGACCCGAAGAGCGCATAACTACGTTGTGGGTGGTTTGGGTGGTGTATTCCAACTCAACCGTTTGGTAGCCCAGATACTCATAGAGCACGATGTCGCCCTTTTGGAGTCCCGAGAGGGTGTATGTGCCGTCGGTTGCGACTATGGTTCCTGTGGTTGAATCTTTTACAATGACACTTGTGCCCACCATTGGGTTGCCGTCAATATCGACAACCATACCGCTGAGCTCACCCGCCGACTGCGCCATTGCTACGCTACTCTGCACGAGCAGTAGCAGCACCACCATAGCCCTATATAATGCGTGTAAACGTTTCTTCATAACGCCGTTGTTATTGGGTCGTAAATAGTCTTCTTTAAGTTTATACAAACCTCCCTGTCCTGCAAAAGAGCAGGGAGGTTTGTATGGGTTAGAACTTGCTTCTGTGGGGCAGGTGCCCACACCAGAAGTGAATAATTAGCGTGTTATCACCTCACAGTTGTTGGTGTTGTTGAGCGATACGGCATCAATAACCTGATTGGCACGTTTGTAGAGAGTGGTGCAGTTTATGTTATTGTCGAGGTTTACAATAATCATATGGTCTGCGCACTGGCTAACGTCAACGGTAGTGAAGTTGCAAGTGAAGCCCCAGAATTCGTTAAGAAGGGGAGTATTGAGGGTAATGTTCTCCAACTTCTGGCTGTCGCGCACTGCCAGATAAACCAATCCGGGAAGATCCAGCGATACGCTTGTGAGATTGGTGTTAATCAGGCGAATGTCGCGGAGCAAGGGGCAGTTCTCGATAGTAATCTCATCCACACTATTGCCCTCCCAACGGTTGATGTCCTCATAGTTGATGTGGTCGAGAACCGGGCAGTTCTTGTAGGTTACTTTGCCTACGTTGGTGCCCCAGCAGATAGTCTGCCAGAGAGCAGGCATATCCACAAAGTTCATATCGCACTCTACGGGAGAGCTGTTCATATCCATATAGTAGAGGTTGGACGAACCTTCAAATGTGGTCGATTTCATTGAGGAGTTGTTGAACTGCCAAACGATACGCAGAGCAGGCATATTGGAGAAATCCGTAGCCTCCAAAGCGGGGTTGTTCATAATGTAAGCCTCTTCGAGAGCCGAGCAACCTTTTACATTGATGGATTGGAGGTCGGGAGCCGAGCCGCAGTGGAGGTATTTCAGGGCCGCAGAGTTCTTTAAATCGAACGAAGTGAGTTTGTTGCAGTGGATATTGAGGTACAGCAATGCGGGGAATCCATTCTCGGGGATGATGAACTCTTCAAGAGGAGCCTGGTCAAGGTTTATCTCAGTACAATTTACCAGTGCCGAAGCGTCAATACGTTTGGTGTTGGTCCAGTATGCGTTGAAGACCTGCAATGACTCACAACCGGTAACGCTCACGCTGTCCCAGTGCGAACCCTGAGCAAAGAGGTGTGTAAGCGACTTGCAGCCGTCTACATTTACAACGCCACCCGATACATCCTCGGGACGCTCCCAGCACCAGAGAACTCTGAGGTTCTCCAAACCGCTTGCATCTACATTTTGGACTCTCGACTGCTGAACGTAGCACTCGGTAAGAGCAGTACAGCCCTGAATGTTGAGAGTTTCGAGAGTGGAGTTGTCTGCCCACAAACCGCTCAGTGCGGTATGGTTGCCAACATCGATGTTCTTGATGTTGGTGAACTGCAAAGCGAGAATTGCGAGCTGAGGATTGTTAGCCACGTTAATTTCGCTAACCTGAGAGTGGTGGATGCTAAGCTCGATGAGTTGGGTGTTGTCCTCGACATTTACACCTGTTAGAGCGGTGTTGTATGCGTGGAGATATTTCAGATTTTCCAAGCCTGCGGTATTGATAGTTGTGAGGTTGGCGTTGTCGAAGAGCCAAACAATCTCCAATGCGGGGTTCTTTGAGAGGTCAGCCTCAGTCAGGTTGTTGACGTGCAAACGCAACTCTTTCAAGGCGGTGAGTTGCTCAATACCTGCAATGGTAGTAATGCCGCGGTCGGGAGCCTCAATGTTTACAATGCTCTCTGCCTCGCTAATCTGCAACTTGCCATCGTTCGAGAGGTCGAAGTTTTCGATGAGGTATGCCTGCAATGCTGCGTCCTCCACCTCTACGGTAGGCTCGGTCGAGGTCGAGAAGGAGATCTGCTCGCCATAGGCAGTACCATTCTTATTAGTCGCGTACGCGCGTACGTAGTAGGTCATATCTGGCTCCAGGCCGTCAATTTCCGACACGAAGACACCCTCATTAGCTTCGTCAATGGTGTAAAGACCTGTGAGATCGGGATTCTCCGAGGTACCCCAGCATACACCACAAGCAGTAATCTCTTCGCCACCGGTTGCAACAATAGTACCACCCGTAGTGGCGGTCTCGAAAGTTACATTGCTCATAGCGGTGGTGGTAACTACGGGAACGGTCGAGAGGGTTGTGAAACTTTTTGCCTCGCCATACCACACACCATTGGAGTTCTGAGCCCACGCACGAACATAATAGATAGTACCTACCTCCAAACCTGTGATTTCGGAAGCCCACTCGCCGGTGCCGCTACCGTCCTCGGTCTTATTGTCGGCAATGGTAGGGAGCTCTTTGCCTGCCGCCCAACATACACCGCGAGCAGAGATTGCTGCACCACCATCGTAAGTGACATTACCGCCACTAACAGCGCTCTCTTCGGTAATTTCAGTAACCTCAGTGGTGGTAATTACCACATTGGGGTCTACGGGTTCGGGTTCGCAACCAAATAACAAGGCTGCAATGCCCACTACTGAAAGAATGTAAAAAAGTCTCTTCATAGTGCTAATAATTTTGGTTTAAATATGTAATTGTGTAAGAGTGTCTTCGTTTTAGTACCACAAAATTCCGTATTTTTGGAGAAAACGAGTAAAACAAATCGCCCAAAGAATGATACATTTGTAACAAAACACAATATATGTGATTTTGATACAAATATTCTCGACTCGACAATCAGCTACAAGTGGAGATAGCTTGTTTTGAAAGTTGCCGCCATATTGCGTATTCTTAGGCAGTTACAAACGTTTCGAACTAACCAAAACTTTGGGAATGTATCATTTTGTCGAATTATGAAAGTCGCTGATTATCAAACTACGCGCGTTTTGGGAGGGCATCTGCACTTATATGGTTAGCACAAGAGTCTATCTTACTGATACTCAAATACTTAATTTGCATATTTCGTCATTTTTACTTACCTTTGCCCCAAGCTTTGGCGCACCGAGATTGGTAGCATTGTAAAGCGAAACTAAAACATAATTAAACTATGAAAAAGTTTATTATTGACTTTTGGCGAGAGCCAAGGTACTTTATGGACAAATTATTTGGGCGTTCAAAAATCAGTTGTTCGTGCCACGCTTATTTCACAAACAACGGGAGGGCGATTAAAGCGTTCTATCGACTCGTTGAATTATGTGGCAATCGCTACGCAGGCTAATAACAGAAATAATGAGAGCTACTACAATAGCCAACAACGCTATGAACAAGTAGCTCTCTGCCCTCTACGAAGTTAATTGGGAAGTTCTTCGCAAAACAACCGACAAATATGAGGCACAGGGCTATACTTTGGCAAACCCATACCTTCTGACCGCTTCCGACAACTACCAGAACGCAAAAGTAAGAGTTATGTGTATGGGCAAGGAAACAATGGGCTGGGAGGCGAGTTTACGGGCAAACCTACAATTAAGGAACTACAACAACTTTACACCCGCCACATCCATAATGAGAGGGGCAACGATGCAGCATTTCATCGTTTTGTGGGGTGGTTATCTTCACTGTCTCCCGATGCTGAGGTCATTCCCAATAATATTCCCCCTAAATCCCCCTTTGACAAAGGGGGATTTAGGGGGAATGTAAACGCTGTGCAACGCACCCACAGGCATACTCCACAAGTGTGGTAACGCTCGGGGACGCTTCAAGGCAGCAGTTTAGAAATTGTCCTTCAAAGGCTCAAAATACGCCCCTCGGCGTAAGCCGTAAGTCCCCCTTTGTCAAAGGGGGATTTAGGGGGAATGTAAACGCTGTGCAACGCACCCACAGGCGAAACTCTACAAATGTAGTAACGCTCGGGGACGCTTCAAGGCGGCAGTTTAGAAATTGTCCTTCAAAGGCTCAAAGTAAGCCTGTGGGTGTAGGCAAGCGGGGCAGGCTTTGGGAGCCTCTTTGCCTACATATATAAAGCCACAGTTGCGGCACTGCCAGGTGATTTCGTCCTTGCGGAGGAATACCTCGCCGTCCGACACACGGGCGTAGAGCGCACGGTAGCGCTGCTCGTGGTAAGCCTCAACCTTTGCAACGTTGCGGAAAGCGGCAGCAACAGCGGGGAAACCCTCCTCGTCTGCTACGGCTGCAAACTCGGGATAGAGGTCTGCCCACTCCTCGTGCTCACCAGCAGCGGCTGCTTCGAGGTTGGCTGCGGTGTCGCCAATGACACCTGCGGGATAGGAGGCAGTAATCTCCACCATACCTCCTTCGAGGAATTTGAAGAACCTCTTAGCGTGCTCTTTCTCCTGCTCGGCTGTCTCCATAAAAATTGCTGCTATCTGCTCGAAACCCTCCTTCTTTGCCTGCGAAGCGAAGAATGTGTAACGACTCCTTGCCTGGCTCTCGCCAGCGAATGCTTTGAGCAAGTTCTGCTCAGTAAGCGTACCTTTAATACTTGCCATTTTAATTTTGAATTATGAATTTATGTATGGATTATGAATTTTTCTCTATCCGCGCATTCCGCCGCAGCAAGCGATGGTCTGCCCCGTGACATAACCACTCAGGTCACTACCCAAAAAGAGTGCCACACCTGCCACATCCTCGGGAGTTCCTGCCCTACGGAGCGAGATACCTTCTATAAATGAGGCTCTAATCTCTTCCGAGAGTACGGCGGTCATATCGGTCTGAATGAAGCCCGGTGCGATGCAGTTAGCCCTCACACCCCTTGCGCCAAACTCCTTTGCCACCGATTTACTGAGGGCAATGAGTCCCGCTTTGGAGGCTGCGTAGTTTGCCTGTCCCACATTGCCGCCAATGCCCACAACCGAACTCATATAGACAATCGAGCCGCCTCTCTGGCGAGCCATAACGGGGGCTACGGCGTGGGTAATGTTGAAGGCAGATTTGAGGTTGGTGGTAATTACCGCATCCCACATCTCCTCGGTCATACGCATTAGGAGAGTATCGCGAGTGATGCCCGCATTGTGCACTAAAATATCTATCTTACCGAAAGCATTCTGCACCTCCTTAACGAGTGCGTGAGCCTCCTCGTAGGACGAGGCATCGGAGCGATAGCCCACCGCCTTAACGCCCATAGCCGAGAGTTCTCCCACGAGTTCATCGGCAGCCGAAGCCGAAGAGAGATATGTAAAAGCCACATCTGCGCCTTCGGAGGCGTATTTGGTGGCTATTGCTCTACCAATACCGCGTGTTGCACCCGTAACAAGTGCTACTTTACCTGATAAAAGTCCCATAGTAATACTGAGGTTTATTTCATAAAAGTTTTTCAAAGATACGAAAATTATTTTATGAAAAGAGCGCAGGTACGGAAAAAATGCGTAATTTTGTAAATCTCTTATAAGAGCAGACAACTAAACTTAAAACTATAAAACACAGAAAAACAATGAAACACGACAACGAAATTTTCGACCTTATTGGTGAAGAGCGTGCGCGCCAAACCAACGGTCTTGAACTCATCGCCTCCGAGAACTACGTTAGCGACCAAGTGATGCAGGCCATGGGCTCCATCCTCACCAATAAATATGCCGAGGGCTATCCCGCAGCACGTTACTATGGCGGTTGCGAGGTTGTCGACAAGGTGGAACTCTTGGCTCAGGAGAGATTGAAAAAACTCTACGGTGCAGAGTACGCCAACGTACAGCCCCACAGCGGTGCTCAGGCCAACATGGCAGTATTCTTCGCTTGTTTGAAAGTGGGCGACACCTTTATGGGCTTGGATTTGGCACACGGCGGTCACCTCTCCCACGGTTCGCCTGTAAATATGTCGGGCGTGAACTACAAGGCAGTGGGCTATCAGCTCAACCCCGAGACCGGTACCGTAGACTACGACCAGATGGAGGCTCTCGCATTGGAGCACCGTCCCAAACTCATCATTGGTGGTGCTTCGGCTTACTCGCGTGAGTGGGACTACAAGCGTATGCGTGAGATTGCCGACAAGGTGGGCGCAATCCTGCTCGTTGATATGGCTCACACCGCAGGTCTTATTGCCGCAGGTCTTTTGGACAACCCCGTTAAATATGCTCACATCGTAACCTCCACAACCCACAAAACTCTTCGTGGTCCTCGTGGTGGTATCATCCTTATGGGACAGGACTTTGACAACCCTTGGGGTCTTACCACTCCCAAAGGCGTAGTGAAGAAGATGTCGGCAGTTCTCAACTCGGCAGTCTTCCCCGGCATTCAGGGCGGTCCACTCGAACACGTCATTGCTGCTAAGGCTGTGGCATTTGGCGAGGCTCTCGACCCCTCCTACAAGGAGTATCAGTTGCAGGTGCAGAAAAATGCTGCCGCAATGGCAGAGGCTTTCGCCAAGAGGGGCTACAAGGTTGTTTCGGGTAAGACCGAGAACCACCTGATGCTTATCGACCTCCGCACCAAATTCCCCGAGCTGACCGGTAAAGTGGCAGAGAAGGTGCTCGTAGCAGCCGACATCACCACCAACAAAAATATGGTGCCCTTCGACAGCCGTTCGCCCTTCCAGACCTCGGGCTTGCGTTTCGGCACTCCCGCAATCACAACTCGTGGTTTGAAGGAGGACAAGATGGACTACATCGTAGAACTTATAGACCGTGTGCTCTCCGACCACGAGAACGAGGAGAACATCGCAGCAGTTCGCAGAGATGTTAATGCTTTGATGGCAGATTATCCTCTCTTCGCCTGGTAAAAAAACGCATATAACGGGTGCTTTTTGCACCAAAATTCAGAGAGCGGACTCCTCATTTACGCTTAGTAAACTGCGGAGCCCGCTCCTTCTTTGCAAGAGTTCCAAGGGTTACAGGGATAACAGGGATAACAGGGATAATAAGGAGCCCCCCTGTACCCCCTGTACCCCCTGTACCCCCTGTACCCCCTGTACCCCCTGTACCCCCTGCAACCCTCCCCTAAGTTAGGGGAGGGTGCCCGAAGGGCGGGAGAGGTCTGTAAAGAAGTTCCTCCCCTACGAACCGACGCCCGAAGCGGGAGCAGAGGTTGCTTGCAAACTATGCCCCGCGAGTAGGAGGAAAAGCCACCGAAGGTGGATTAAAGGGGAGGATAGGAGGGGTGGTCGAAATTGCGCTCGGCGTCCCCGCCGAGCAGGGAGGGTGCCGAAGGCGGGAGAGGTCTGTAAAAAAACTCCCCCTTATTCGCGGGTATTAAAAAAGATACCCGAGAATAAGGGGGAGAAGACCTTAAACGTTAGACCTTAGACAACAACTCTCAAAAAAATTGAGAGTTGTTACTCTTAGAACAAAGCGAGGTTGTCGAACGATGGTTTGAGTTCGCCTTTTTCGATGCGGTGGATAATCTCCACAACCTTGTCGTTCATAGGTGTAGGACATCCTACCTTACGACCATAGGCACTCACAACACCATTTATGGCGTCCACCTCGGTCAGTTTACCCTTCTCGATATCTTGCAGCATGCTTGCTTTCAGCAGTGCGTGTTTGCGGATAGCGATGGGGATGATGAAGAGCGAGATGGCTTTTTTCAGTCCGCTCTTATAGTCGAGCAACTTGACAATATCCTTGCCCTGCACAGGCTCAATCCTAATGCCACCCTTGGCGCACACGTCTATACACTCCTTGATGAGAGCCTGCACGATGCGCCTGGAAGCCTTCGCCTTGGCAGCCTCGCCAAAGGTACAACCCAACACAGCACTCATACCCGAGAAGGAGGCATTGATGAGCAGTTTACTCCAACGTGTGCCTACAAAGTTCTCGTCAACCTCCACTTCGCCCATCAGTTCCAACAGAGCCTTCACATCTTCGAAGTGAGCATTGCGCTCTTTGGTGAGAGAGCCGAGCGAGAAGGTAAGGCTATCGGGCTGGCTGGTGAGTTCGCACACGCCAGCACCCTTCATCGTAGCACCCCACGCCACCGTACAGCCCAGCGTGCGGTTATCGCCCACAATCTCGCCAATCTGCAACTCCGGAATGCCGTTTTGCAGCGTCACGATAACACCATCCTCTGCCAAAAACTCCTTCAAGCGGGTAACAACCTCCACATTCTGCTGCTGTTTGGTCATAAGGAAGATGATGTCATACACACCCTCCATCTCTTCGGGCAGATAGGCGGTTACGGGCTGAGTGAAATTGACTGTACCGACCACCTGAGCACCAACGGTTTGCAGTGCCTCAACGTGTGCCTTATTGCGATTGATGAGTTCCACCTTACCGCCATTTTTGGTTATGTACGCGCCGAGAATCGTTCCCAACGACCCCGCGCCATAGATTGCTGTTCTCATAATTCTACTTTATATTATATAAAAAAGGGCGTAGGATTTTATCGCTACGCCCTTAGGGTTTCTATTACTATTTACCCAACTTAGCGCGGACTGCACGAAGCATATCCACAACCATCTTCTCCAAGTCCCAATCGGGTGACCATCCCCACTCCTCGCGAGCGCAAGTGTCATCGAGTTTGTTGGGCCAACTGCGAGAAATCTCCTCCTTTACGGGATCTACGTTGTAGTCCATAGTAAACTCGGGGATGTGTTTGCGAATCTCGGCAGCCAAAATCTCGGGAGTGAAACTCATCGAGGCGATGTTGAACGAGTTACGGTGACGCAACTTGGTAGGATCTGCCTCCATCAGGTCAACGATAGATTTCAGCGCATCGGGCATATACATCATATCCATATATACGTCCGAGGGTACGGGGCAAGTATAGTGTCCCGTTTTAACCGCCTCGTAGAAAATCTCCACTGCGTAGTCGGTAGTACCGCCTCCGGGCATTGTTACATTCGAGATGATACCGGGGAAACGCACACTACGGGTATCAACACCAAATCGAGTGTTGTAGTAGTTCGAGAGCAACTCGCCCGTTACCTTGCACACACCATAGATGGTGTTGGGCTGCATCGATACATCCTGAGGAGTGTTGTCCCTCTCGAAGTCGCCACCGAAAGCACCGATTGACGAAGGGGTGAAGAGTGCGCAACCATACTCGCGAGCTATTTCGAGCGAGTTCATCAGGGCACCCATATTGATGTTCCAAGCACCCTGAGGGTTCTTCTCACCAGTTGCCGAAAGTACAGCCACAAGGTTGAAGATGGTGTCGATGTTGTAACTGCGCACGAGTGCTGCATAAGCCTCCCTGTCGAGAATGTTGAGAATCTCAAAGGGACCATCGTATGCCAAATGGGGACATTCACGCAAGTCAGCTGCCACCACATTCTCAGGACCATAGATTTTGCGGAGGTAGCCCGTCAGTTCCGAGCCAATCTGACCACCCGCACCAGCGATAAGAATTCTTTTCATTGTTTAGAGTTATTGTTTTTTAGGTTAGTCTTGTTTCGAGTTGCCACGTTTATACTTCTCGATGAGGGCTTCCATATCCTTCATCTCCTTCAATAGTTTCAGCGGAATGGTCACAAAATAGATGCCCACAACCACCATCAGCACCACCGACAATAGCGCGAACTTATTGAGTGGCAGCGAGATAAGAACCAACACCGCCAACACTACACCGAACAATACGGCAAGCATCACTATAACTTTGCGAAGGCTTTTGTAATCGTACATACGCTATTACACCTTTTTAATCCTCCAAAAGTACAAAAAAGAATTGAATTTTGTATCACCGCGCACATTTTTTTCTCCCTCCTCAACCACCGACCTTAGAGAATGCGGGTAATCTCTTCTTGATATTTGCGCGATATGGGTATAGGTTCATAGCCCTCCTCTTTGAGCAGAGCAACCACAACACCCGAAGGCTCCTTACGCATCATTTTAACGTGTTCGGGGTTGATGACATAGGAACGATGACAGCGCACAAGCCCATGATGGGCAACCTGTTCTTCGAGAGCACGCATCGATGAGCGAAGAACAAATTTTTTGGTTTTAGAGTTCTCCACATAGTGTATTTGCACATAATTCTCCTCCGATTTAAGGAAAACCACTGCCTCGGGTGCAATAACAAAACGAAGTTTGCGATACTCATCGTAGAACTTTATGAGCGAGGAGGGATCGACCTCTTCCTTATTGCGTTCGGCATAGAGCATAAATATAAGCCACAACAGCGCATAGGGATATATGGCTATTCCGAATAGGCGACCAACCGTGGAGCCAACAACCTCAAAGAAACCCCTTGTACCGTCCAACATCAGCGTCAAATAGAGCGAGCAAAAGAGCGACGACACCACAATCTCCCCCAAGCACCACACCACATATACCACCCCTGAGGCACTCATACGCTCTCGAAGCAAAAACAACAGCAGGCGCGAAAGCACCACAACGCCCAACATAATACACAGCAGCATGGTTATGTTGAACGAGTAGGATGCATTTTCCATCTCCAAAACCTCCGATATGGCAAAAGGTTTGTATAGTATGGCAAAAACAAACGAGAAGAGGGGTACAACCAATGAGTGCACCACCGCACCATAGCCCCCAAAGAGAATTTTCTGTCTTTTATCCATTGTCAATTATCCCAAATTTTGTTGGGACAAATATACAAATTTATGTCAAACATCCCAAATTTTGGGGTTTAATCCCTAAAAACAACTATTTGGCAACTAACAATTCATACCGACAACAATTTTTTATGTGGTAGAGTACAACCACCTACCTTTGCCACCGAAAACAACAAAACTGAGAAATGGAAAGAGTAAAAATCGTAGCACTTGGCGACTCCATAACCAAAGGTGTCGTACTCGACAGCGAAAACAACTACTCCGTATCGGAGGGTAGTTTTGTGGAGATTCTGAAAAAAGAAAAAAATTTTGATATTAACAACTACGGACGTTTTGGTTGCACTATCCATTACGGGCATCAGATTATCGACCGCCACCCCGAAGAGATAGCAACCGCACAATATACCATATTGGAGTATGGAGGTAACGATTGCGACTTCTACTGGAAACGCATAGCACTCAACCCCGAGGCAGAACACCTTCCCAAGACCTCGCTCGAAGCCTTCCGCACCCAATTCATCGCTCTTATAAATAAGGTAAGGCTTTTGGGCTCCAAACCCATAATCCTCTCCCTGCCACCCATCATCTCAGACTCGTATTTCAAATTCTTCTCTCGCAGCATGGATACGAGCCAACGAAGTAACATTCTCGGATGGATGGGTGGCGAGGTTGAGGCTATTGAGCGCTGGCACGAAGACTACAATAGGGAACTCTTCGCAATAGCCACACAAACAGCCACACCCATATTAGACATCACTCGCCCATTTGGGGATTACCAAGAGGGTTGGCGGTCGCTCATCTGTTCTGACGGCATCCACCCCAACACCAAAGGGCACCGCCTCATAGCCAACTCCATAATGACGGCTGCATCATTTTGATGCGCCGTCGTTATTTTTTATAGCATCTGTAATAATTGCTACCTTTGTCTGTCCTAATAGCAAAAAACCGATTTATTAACCACGAATGACAGACCGCGCAATAATAAACAAGATCATAGAGAGCGGCAGAGTTGATCTCTACGAAGAGATCGTACGCCGCTACTCGGGCGAGGTCTATGCTGTGGCTCTTGCCACCTCTCACAATCCCGCGATTGCAGAGGAGGCAACACAACAGGCATTTGTGAAGGCTTATGAAAACATTGAGCGTTGGCGCGGAGGGGTAAGTATTGCCCCCTATCTGAAAATGATTGCCCACAACACAACCCTCACACTCATAGAGGAGCAGAAGCGACACAGGGGTGTCTTGGCAGAGAGTGTGCAGATTGCCTCGGAGGAGTTCTCGCTCGCTCACGAGGAGTTGCTCAGTGACCTCGGATCGGCAATTGCCAAGTTGCCCGAGTTGGAGCGGACCATTATAGAACTCTTCTATTGGGAGGGCAAACGCACTACCGACATTGCAACTCTCACTGGGCTCAGCGAGAGCAATGTGCTTGTGAGGTTGCATCGAATACGAAACAAACTCAAAACGATGATACACTATGGAGAGTAATAACGATAAGAGATTCGATGAACTCATCGGACAGGCAATAGTGCGCCAGAAACACAAAGAGCAATTGAATGCCAAAATAATGAAGATGGTAAAACACAGCCAACGCCGTCGCAAGGTAAAGATGTGGCTCCGCATGGTGGCTTTTGCCATGTTCATTCCCCTGTCCATTGTCACATTCATAGGTTGCATACTCCTCGCCACGACCTACTTGGAGCAGGTGTTGGGTGTCTATGCTATCGTACCTATTGTATTGGTTGCCATCGTGGGGATAGTCACCGAGATTAGACTTATGACAGATTTTTCTCCCTACGATGTGTAATAATCCGCCCAACAAGATGTCTTATAGATGAAAAGTTTAACCTATTAACAATAATAAAATTATGGAAGATTTTATTGGTATAATTGCCGTTACTCTATTCTTTGCTGTCCCCATTAGCGCGATTGCCTTGGGCATAGTGGCAAAGATAAAGAAAAACCGTCTCGAGGCAGAATTAAGAAAGGAAATCATTCGTGGCGGTACGTCACTCGAAATGGCGCAAGAACTCCTGAAAAAACCCATCAGAAAGCACAACAAGATGGTGGCGATGCGTTGGGGGTGTACCTTTGTAGGAGTGGGCTTGGCTGCGCTTGTGTGTAATCTTGCCGGACTCTATATTTCGGACATCTACACATGGCTCTATTTTATCCTTGGCGGCGGCATCGGCTTGGTTATTGCATTCGTAATAGAGATGGCTATCGACAAACACCAGAACCACTCTCATGCCACAAATGGTGATGAGGTGTAATTCACAAAAATTAAGCGATTGTTTGTGAAGGGGTGGCGTTGTGCGCCACCTTTTATTTTTCCACCACTCCACCCTACCAAACACAAGTACCATAAATTCCCCCGCGCTATGTAGACTATACAGCATCTACATGCCCTAAATTGTACATTCGCAGGGTTAATTTTACTTTTTCCTTCCTCACCCCATCTTTCACCAAAGGGGCACTTTGTGCCAGGGAACCTCCAAAGACTCGCAGATATACCAGATGCATACACCTTCGCGTCACATTTCGACATAATCGGCGATAAGTAGTTGGTAATTACCGAAAACAAAGAGATATGAGCGCATTGATATGCTACCCAGAAACAGCCTCGTTCGAGAGAATTTGCATACTTATTTTGTTTGTATTTTGGCTGAATAGTTGTATCTTTGTCAACAGAAGCGTTAGTGCTTTGCGAGAGAGCTGTGTCACCTCGCAAGTCCAAAGGATTGTCGTCAGTGTCTGTCGTCTTGTCGATTGGTGCTGACGCTTCTTTTTTCTCAAATGCTGTTAGCAACCAAGTCTTTTCCTGTTTATTCCAAGTTAGACGTACAGCTGCCTTATGAGTGACGTTCTCCAATTGCACTCTGTTTGCTGTGCGTTTGGTTACTTGCATATTGTTCAGTATCTCTTGCAGATTTTCAAGAATCTCTGAGGGAGTGTGCCGAGATGTATTACATCCCCTTTGCACTGACATATTGAACGATTTTTGCAAAAAAGTTGGTAAAAAATGATTGAAAAGTTGCACAATTAAAAAATGCGTTGTACTTTTGTCCCGCTTTTAGGAAGTAAATGCTGTTTTAGCTCAGTGGTAGAGCACTTCCTTGGTAAGGAAGAGGTCCCGAGTTCAATCCTCGGAAACAGCTCAAAGCAAACAATGATGAACGACACCCAATGGGTGTCGTTTGTTATTTAAGACAACTGCGTTGAGTGCTTGCACGCATAAGAAGTTGTCTTAAATAACAAAACAAGGGGTGCCACGCTTGCGGCACCCCTTCATCATTGTTTGCTTTGATGGCGCCCCTGCGGCAGCAGAAGAGGAAAGACAAGCAAAGCGCAGTCAATCCTCTTTGAGATAGCGCCCCTGCGGCAGCAGAAGAGGAAAGCCGAGCGACAGCGAAGGCAATATTCATAAAAGGTAAAACCCTCAAAAAGAATAGCGATTTTGAAGAATCTATTTATATACCTATTTTTTTGCCTTGCTCGATAAGATAATGTTTCGTACCTTTGCGCATTAATACGCATAAACAAGCATAAAAACTAATAACATGAGACTTAAATCACCTTTTTGCATCTTGTCGGTTGCTGTGATGTTTCTCACATCACTCCTATTCGTACAATGTTCATCCAAGCAAGAGTTTGCTCTCGGCAACGGATCTGCGGTAATTCCTCTGACCATTAAACAGGGAACCACATCTCACTTCATGACAGACTACTTTCCGCAGTGGGAGGGCGCAACAAATCTGACAACAGACGACGAGCGACTCCTGCTCACACCCACAACCGAGAATTGGGAGCAGTTTGACATCACCACCCAGAGCGGTGTTCTGGTGTCGACGATAGACGTATGGCACGAGGAGAGCAAACTCTCAATCGTGGTTCTTGGTGGCAATCGCGATACCGAGGGTAGTTATATGTCGTCTACCACAGTCAAAGGTGGTATTGTGACTATCGTTGCCTCTAAACCCGTAGTGGAGGCGGTCGCAATGTGGCAAAACGAGGAGGTTTGCGAGGTTAAGGTTGAGGGTAATACCATTGAGGTTACCATCCCTGCCGTAGCCAAGAGTTATGAGCGTTCTGTATTGCGCGTATTTGCCGCTTCGGAGTCGGGACGTTTCAACGATGTTCTATTGCCTTTGGAGTATGGTAAGGTGGTAGTCGATGCAAAAGATATCCGCCGCCAGGACTTCCAATCGCAAATTCTCTACTCTTTGATGATAGACCGTTTCAATAACGGCACTACCGAGAATGATTGGAAAATCAACTCCCCCGAGGTGCTCGATAAGGTGGATTATCAGGGTGGCGATATTGTTGGTATCACTCAGAAGATTGAGGACGGTTTCTTTACCGATCTCGGCATTACTACCATCTGGATTTCGCCCATCACTCAGAATCCCTACGATGCGTGGGGACAAAATCGCAACCCCGACACCAAATTCTCGGGCTACCACGGCTATTGGCCCATTTTCAGCACCGTTGTCGATAAGCGTTTCGGTACCGAAGAGGAATTGCGCCAGATGCTTGCTTCGGCTCACGAGGGCGAGATGAACGTCATTCTCGACTATGTGGCAAACCACCTTCATATAGACTCTCCCGTGCTGAAAGAGCACCCCGATTGGACAACCGAACTTATGTTACCCGATGGTCGCAAGAATATCGGTCTGTGGGATGGCGACACACGCCTTACGACTTGGTTTGATGAGCACATCCCCACTCTCGACACACGCCGCGAAGAGGTGTGCGAGCCTATGACCGACTCGGCTCTCGTTTGGGTACGCAAATTCGACTTCGATGGCTTCCGTCACGATGCCTGCAAGCATATTCCTCTGAACTATTGGCGTATGCTTACTCACAAGATGAAGTCCTCTATGCCCAACCGCCAACTCTGGCAGATTGGCGAGACCTACGGCGATGTAGAACTCATTGGCTCCTATGTTAAAACGGGTATGATTGACGCTCAATTTGACTTCAACCTCTATCACACCTCGCGCGATGTTATCGTTGACGAGAGCCGCTCGATGCGCGATATCGCAAAGGCGGTTGAGGAGGCGGAGGCAGCCTACGGCTCGCACCACACGATGGGTAACATCACAGGCAACCACGACAAACCACGTTTCTTGTCGCTGGCGGGTGGCGATATGTCGCTCTGGTGCCCCGATGATAAGGCAGAGGGTTGGCACCGCAAGGTGGGTGTGGGCGACAATGATAAGGGTTATGCCCGCTTGTCGCTGCTCAAAGCCATCATCTCGACAGTTCCCGGTGTGCCCTGCGTCTACCAGGGCGACGAGTATGGTATCCCCGGAGCCAACGACCCCGACAACCGCTATATGATGGAGTTCGATGGCTACAACGAGTACCAGCAGAAGGAACTTGCCGCCACCAAAGCGATGTTCAAGTATCGCCGCGCCTCAATGCCGCTGATGTATGGCGACTACCGCACCTTGTATGTAGATGATGATGTGTTTGTCTTTATGCGCCACTATATGGGCGAGTGGGTTGTTGTTGCTCTGAATATCCGCCCCGAGGTTCGCAAGGTGGAGGTTGCAATGCCCGAATTTGTCGGTGCCAAGAGTGCTGAGGTGGCACTTTCGGCAGAGGGTGGCGAGGCTGCGCTTGCGGGTAGCAACCTGAGTATCACTATCCCCGCTTACGGCTATGTTATCGTGAATAAATAATCCAAATACCTAAATAAAAAGACTATGAAGAGATTTTTTGCATTGGTCGCCCTCGTTGCGACATTGATGGGTTGCATCGGTTGCAACAACGAGAGCGCACAGGCTTTCGACAAGTTTAATTCGGTTGTCTATGAACTCAATGTTCGCCAGGCTACCGAGGAGGGTACCTTCGCGGCAGCCGAGGAGTACCTGCCCGAACTCAAAGCAATGGGCGTGGATATCGTATGGCTTATGCCCATCAGCCCCATTGGTGTGGACGGTCGCAAGGGTACGCTTGGCTCGTACTACTCCATCATCGACTACAAGGCAATAAACCCCGAGTTTGGTACGATGGAGGACTTCGACCACTTCCTCGCTACGGCTCACGACCTGGGTCTGAAAGTGATTATCGACTGGGTGGCAAACCACACTTCTCGCGATGCTAATTGGTGGAAAGAGGGCAAAAAAGATTGGTATGTGTTAGACCAAAATACCGGTCTTCCCATTGTTGAGTACGACTGGACCGACATTGCAAAACTCAACTACAAAAACGAAGATATGCGTGCTGCAATGCTCGATGCTCTGAAATTCTGGATCGAGAAGGGTGTTGACGGCTACCGCTGCGATGTGGCAATGAATGTCCCCGGCGACTTCTGGAAGAAGGCTTGGGAGGAGGTTCGCAAGATTAACCCCGATGTATACCTCTTGGCAGAGGGTGAGGAGACTTGGTTGCACGAGTCGGGCTTTGATGCCACCTACGCTTGGGAACTCCACCACATCTTCAATGCTATGGCTAAGGGTGGTAGCGAGACCAAAAACGTAGCAGGCGATGGCACCATCAAAACCGATGCAAAGAGCGTTAAGGACCTCAAAGAGTATATGGTACGTGACGACGAGAAGTATCCCGCTCCCGCTATGCGCCTTATGTTTACCTCCAACCACGACGAGAACTCGTGGGCAGGAACCGAATTTGAGCGTATGGGCGATGCACACAAGGCCCTGGCTGCCCTTACGTTCGTTATGCCCAAGTCGCAACCTCTCATCTACACCGGTCAGGAGATTGCCCTCTCGCGCCGCTTGCAGTTCTTCGAGAAGGATTCCGTAAAGGAACTCGTTGACTTGGAGTATGGCAAGGAGTACCGCAACTTCTACCGCACACTTTGCTCGTTCCGCCACGCCAATAAGGCTTTGGCAGCCGGCGAGAATGTGGCTCCCGTGGAGTTTGTTGAGGGCGTAGGCGAGAATGTGCTGGCATTTACCCGCCAGAAAGAGGACAATAAGGTTTTGTGCCTCTTCAACTTCTCGGCAGAGCCTACCACCATTACCCTCACCGAGCGTGAGGCTGGCGACTACAAGTGCGCTTGCGGCGAGACTAAGAGTTTCAAGGCTGGCGAAGAGGTAGAACTCGCAGCGTGGGGCTTTATGCTTCTTGCAAAATAGGAGTACAAAAGCCTCTCTATTGGGCGTTCCTCAATACAATCACCTCTCGCTCATCTGCGAGAGGTGATTTTTATGTTCTTGCCTCAACGATACCTCCTCCCCCCAAAAAAAGAGTGCCGCAATGGGCAAAAATTTCGCCGAATTCTCACTTTTTATTCTTACTTTTGCGGAGAGATAATTCACAAAGCAAACAAAACATCACAAAGAGAGATTATGCGCATAGGATTTGGTTATGATGTACACGCATTTGCCGAGGGATTACCATTGGTACTGTGTGGGATAAGAGTGGAGTCGCCTTTGGGATGCGTGGCACACTCGGATGGCGATGTGGCTATCCATGCATTGTGTGACGCACTGCTTGGTGCGGCTGCATTGGGCGACATCGGCAAACACTTTCCCGACACCGATCTGGCCTACAAAAACATCGATTCCACAATTCTACTTTCGCGCACCATAGACCTTCTTCAAAAGGAGGGCTATAAGGTTGGTAATGTGGATATTACAATCGCCTTAGAGCGCCCAAAATTGCGTCCCCACATCGACCAAATGAGAGCACGCCTTGCTGAGGTTATGGGCGTGGATTTGGGCGTGGTTTCCGTCAAAGCTACCACCACCGAAAAACTCGGTTTCACGGGTAGACAAGAGGGTGTTGCAGCCTACGCTGTGGCACTGCTTGAAAGACTCTAAGAAGAGCTCTCTACCTCCCGTTCGCCTCCCTCAGAAGGGGCGACCTTCCAAATTGTTAATAATTTTCTGCACTGTTTGTTGCACAATTCGCAACAAAAGCCGTACCTTTACAAAGTATTTTTAATACTTTGTAGTCTTGCGTATGACCGAAACTTATCATATTCCTGCCCTGGCTGAGGAAACCATTGAGGGATTGGCAATTAACCCAAACGGCATCTATGTCGATTTGACATTCGGTGGCGGCGGACACTCGCGCCTTATTCTCTCTGAGCTCTCCGAGAAGGGTTGCCTCTTCTCGTTCGACCAGGATGCCGACGCCAAAGCAAACCTCACAGGCGATGAGCGTCACCACTTTGTGGAGAGCAATTTTCGCTTCCTGCGCTCGCAGTTGCGCCTGAGAGGTGTTATGGATGGAGAGGTTGACGGCATTATTGCCGACCTTGGCGTGTCGTCGCACCACTTCGACACTGCCGAGAGGGGCTTTTCGTTCAAGGCAGACGCTCCTCTCGATATGAGGATGAACCAGAGGGCACCTTTCTCTGCCCGCGAGTTGGTGAATACCTATTCGGCAGAGGAGTTGGCGAGGGTTCTGAGGGAGTATGGCGAGTTGGATACAACATGGAAGATTGCCTCGTGCATTGTCCGCTACCGCGAGCAAAAAGAGATAACCACCACGGGCGAACTGATAGATTCGGTGGCTCCCTGCACTCCTAAGAAAGACGGGGCTAAATTTCTCACCAAACTCTTCCAAGCCCTGCGCATAGAAGTAAATGGCGAGATGGAGGCTCTCAAAATGGCTCTCGAACAGAGCCTCAAAATGCTCAAAGAGGGTGGCAGGCTGTGCGTCATCTCGTACCACTCGTTGGAGGATAGACTTGTGAAAAACTACATCAAAGCGGGCAACTTCGAGGGTAAGATGGAGAAGGATTTTTATGGCAATGTAACCTCTCCGTGGGAGGCTGTGAGCCGCAAGGCGATAGTCCCAACCCCCGAGGAGGTGGAGCGCAATCCCCGCTCGCGCAGCGCAAAACTCCGAGTGGCAGCGAAGAATTGAGAATTGAGAGTTGAGAATTGAGGTAAATGCGAGTCAAACGAGAACATTTTAGAGTAGCCGATGGCTGGTTGATTGAAAATTAGATATGAAACTCTTTGGCAGGAAGAAACTGAGCAAGAACGGCAGGCAGACGACCGCACCCCGCAAGGACGAGAAACCTGTGGGTGCGGTCAAGCCGAGTGCCATCAACGAGTCGGGAAGACGCTCCTCGAAGAGCATCTTTTCGGGCGATGTGCTATATAGCAAGTCGGTGCGCCGCCACTACCCTTTTATGCTCTACTGCTGCCTGCTGATACTGCTCTATATGGGCTACGTCTTTACCTGCCAACGTGCCCAGAGGGAGGAGATAACCTGCCGTATAGAGTTGCAGCGCACACGCTCCAAGGCACTACTCTACTCCTCCGAGCGTCTCCGCGCTACACGCTACAACAACCTCACCGAGGAGATTGAGAAACGAGGCATAGAGATAAAGCAGTGGAACAACCCACCTCAGGTGATAAAGAGAGCTGAGAATTGAGAATTGAGAATTGAGGCAAATGCGAGTAAGCGAGGGCAGAGGCTG
>CALDPX010000085.1 GCA_937911745.1 uncultured Alistipes sp.
TTGGGGATTCGACCCTACAGTATGTCCAAACACCTCTTTTACAGTAGGTCTTGATACTGAGGAAGTTGTTAAAGAGAAGACAAGAGAGGCATCTCCATACAAAGTGATCAAAGTGAAACTCGGCAGAGATGAGGCTACCGACAAGATGATGATTAACACCATCCGCTCTGTGACAGATACTATGATCTGCGTTGATGCAAACCAGGGATGGAAAGACAAACACTATGCTCTTGACATGATCCATTGGTTGAACGAGCGCAATGTGAAGATGATTGAGCAGCCTATGTCGAAATACCTTTTGGATGAGACTGCATGGCTTACAGAGAACAGCCCGCTTCCTATCTATGCGGATGAGGCTTGCCAGAGACTTACTGATATCCAGAAACTCAAAGGTGCATACACTGGTATCAACATCAAATTGATGAAGTGTACGGGTATGCGTGAGGCGTGGAAGATGCTCACGTTGGCTCGTGCGTTGGATATGAGGGTGATGATAGGTTGTATGACCGAGACGTCGTGTGCCTGCTCGGCTGCGGCACAACTCTCGCCCGCCGTAGATTTCGCCGACCTTGACGGCAACCTGCTCATATCGAATGACCGCTTCAAAGGTATGGAGGTCGTAGGGGGTAAAATCACACTTAACGACCTGCCGGGCATTGGTGTAGTGAAACTTTAGCCGAGAGATAAACACAAATAAAATATTTGGTCTATGAAACGATATTTTTTCGCACTGATACTTAGTCTGTTGATGGCGTCTTGCGCCGAGCAGAAACCCGTCGAAGGCTACAGTTGGGAGCAAGATTTACACGAGCGACTATTGGTTGATTTCAACCGCTCCGAGCAGCAGATAAAAGATTATATCAGCCGCTACATCCCTGACGTCAGCGATGAGCAGATGCGCAAATGGGAGGAGTCGAAGGCTTTGGAGTGTATGGTCTTGGATGGCCAGAAACTCTATTTCCGCAATGCCGGGCCCAATCTATTCCGCATCGACAAAGAGTGTATCGCAATCAAAAACGGCCCTGCGACGGGCGACCCTTCGGGTGGCGAAGAGACCGAAGAGGAGCGCGACATAAACAAGATAATGCAAGAGGTTGAGCATAGCGGCAACAACATCGTCGAGCCCAAACGCTTCCGCATAACCTATACTCTGACGGTTGATGCCGATGCTGTACCCGCGGGCGAGGTGGTACGTTGCTGGCTCCCATTCCCGCGTGCCGATGTTCCGCGACAGAAGGATGTAAAACTAATATCGACATCGCTGCCCGAATACAAACTCTCTCCCGAAAAATATGCTCACAGCACACTCTATATGGAGCAGGCGGCCATTGCTGGCGAGCCGACAACATTCAGCGAGACATTCGAGTACACCACCTGCGGCGAGTGGCATAAGATAGACGCTGCGCAGATACAGCCCTACGACACAAAGTCGAAACTATACAAGGAGTACACCGCCGAGCGTGAAAAACACATCATCTTCACACCGCAGATGCGAGCCCTTGCAAAGCAGATTGTAGGCGAGGAGAGTAATCCTTATCTTCAGGCAAAGAGGATTTTCCGATGGGTGAACGACAACTTTCCGTGGGCCTCGGCGCGCGAATATTCGACCATCGAGAACATACCCGAATATGTAGTCGAGAACGGCCACGGCGACTGCGGACAGGTGACGCTGCTCTTTATGACCTTGTGCCGTATATGCGGTATCCCGACTCATTGGCAGAGCGGCTTTGTCGTACATCCCGACTGGTGGAATCTCCACGATTGGGGTATGATTTACTTCGAGCCTTACGGCTGGGTACCCGTTGACCAATCATTCGGCGTACCCGACTATGCCGACACCGACGAGGAGCGCGACTACTTCTTGGGTGGTGTGGATGCGTGGCGTATGATTGTCAATTCGGATTACGGTATGCCTCTATATCCCAAGAAGATTTATCCACGTAGCGAGACCGTTGACTTCCAGCGTGGCGAGGTCGAGTGGCGAGGCGGCAACCTCTACTTCCCGCAGTGGGACTACTCGATGGAGATTGAGTATCTGGAGTAAGATAAAGATGATAAAAAAAATAGTGGTTGCCCCGTTTGGGCACACCCTTTTTTCGAACCTTATGTACTTGATATAGTACATTAAACTGATTGATAACGAGTTAGAGATAATGACCCGTACGGTCAAAAGCCGTATAAACATTAATTTGCTGGGCAACCTACTCTTTCCATGTAGGCTTCTATGTAGGCTAATTTGTAGCAACTAAGGCCAACACAAGCAAATTAATAGTAGTCATTAACTAACTCGTTATCAATTTTATGTATACGATTAACATCAAAGGGAAATCCAACCCCAAAGACCGCAAAATGGTCAAGTTGGAGATGATATTCTTCAAGTCTGGATACGCCCGTGTGCCAAAGGTGCTGGAGGTTACGGGGCTTCTTAAAGATTGGGATGCAAAGTCACAAAGTTTCCGAGTCGGTAGTTTTGAAGCGACCACCAAGAACAAAATTCTTTTCGATTTACGCACACAGTATCTGCACATCGCTGATAAGTGGGAGGCAGAGGAACGCAATTGGTCTCCTGTTCAATTAGCGCACGCTCTGGATGAAGTCAAGACAATAAAGTCCGAGGTCAAGGTCAAGTCTGTTCAGCAGATGATAGAGTTCCTTGAGGCAAAATTTCGTGAGAAGAAAAAAGTTAAAAACGGGCAGATTGTTGACAGTACAACAAATGCCAAACGCTACAAATATTTGCTCCGAGTTTTGCAGCAGTTCACAAAGGAGAAATACAACAAAGCTTTTTCTACCTACTTCTTCGCAGATATCAATGAACAGTTTTTACTCGATTTCTCTTTCTGGATCAAAGAGCAAGGTATTAGAAATGGTAACAAAGGCGGACTGACACATAAACTTCGCCTACTCCGTGCTGTATGCAATTATGCTCGCAAGCAGGAAATGTATGGTGTGGATATGGAAGCATTTGCTTGTTTGGGAGATGATATCAGATGGCCGGAGACAACATCGAAGGCCGTATCAGGAAAAGTGATTGAGAAAATTGCAAATGTAGATCGTACTCTGTTTACTGCAAAAGAGAATCTACATCTTGATTTGTTCCTATTCAGTTACTATACAGGAGGTATGGCAAATGTTGATGTATGCAATTTAACCTGGGACCTAATCCAGGAAGACTGCATCATCTATGAACGCATAAAGTTTCCGAAGACTGCCAAGCCAATTCTTCTACAAAAAGCAAGAGAGATTCTTAATAAATATAAAGGTAAAGGATATGAGAACTATGTGTTCCCAGTCTTTACTCATAAGCACACAACCACGACCAAGAAGACTTGTCGAGTCAAGCAACTCTCTACCAGATTGTCAAACACCCTAACCAAGGCTTGTAAGATGCTTAGAATTAAAGAGAATGTTACCTGGTACTCTGCTCGTGGTTCGTTTATTTCGAAGATGGTTGATGCGGGAAACAACCCTTATGTTGTAGCAGAAATGGCTGGTAATAGCCCATTGACAATCTACAAACACTACTATAAGAACACCCGAAGAGAGGAAATCAAGCGCGAAATGGAATCTATTTTCTGATTTTATGTTATCTTTGCACCTGAATTCTAAAACAATAGACACTATGAAGGAATTGGTAGCAAAAATCAATGAGGCATTCGAGGCATTCTCAAAGGATGCTGCGTTGCAGGTAGAGAAAGGTAACAAGGCTGCCGGAACTCGTGCTCGTAAGGCTTCATTGGAGCTTGAGAAGTTGATGAAGGAGTTCCGCAAGGTTTCTGTCGAGGCCGGCAAGAACTAATCTCTCCCTCATTCGTGTAGCTGGACTACACACCACATAGTTATAGAAGAAAGCGTTAGCTTTTGCTTTGCACCCCTAAATTCTGGTAAAATTTATGAACTCGCAAGGCGAACAGTTAATGCTCACGATTTGCGTGGGCTAATCTGTTTGCGAGTTTGGTTTACCAGAGCCATGGGTGCAGCAGGTTATGTCCCACGCTCTTCGTTTTTACAAATATCGTGCTCAAAGGGACATTGAGTAACTAAATAACATCGGGGCAATGATATTAGATGAACTATTGGCAATACATGCAGATGCTATCACTGCGACTATTCAGGGTGTAGAGATGCAGATTATCTCAGCAGACCAAGCAGACAAGATGCTTGAGGCGGACGCAAATGATGAGAAGACTCACGAGTGCATCTTGAAAAACGGAAGATTCCTATTTGAGTCGGAGAACGGCAAACTCAAAGCACTATACAAGGTACAAGATTAAGGGCATCAATTGATGCTCTTTTTTTTTATTATATAAACTTCCACCGCGTCTTTCCTCTACTCTTTCAATAAAAAGATTAGAGTATGAAACTATCATTAAGACGCAAATTCAAGGGGTCTAAATATACTATCGGCGACCTCTGTATCGACGGTACATTTTTCTGTAACACTATCGAGGATGTTATCCGCGAACTTCCCGATAGTTGTCCTAATACCTCGCGCTGGATTCCGTGCAAGTGCAAGGAGAAGGTATATGCTCGCACCGCAATTCCAACCGGAACATACAAGGTCACTTTGGAGTATAGTCCGAAGTTCAAGCGCAAGATGCCGTATCTGCACGGTGTCCCTCACTTTTTGGGTATTCTGATTCATTGGGGCAACACCGAAGATGATTCGGGAGGTTGCATCATCGTTGGAGAGAACTCTGTCAAGGGCAAGGTTCTCAACTCTCGTGCGACCTTCAAGAAGCTCTACGCTCTTCTCGAAAAGGAGAAGGATATCACCATCGAAATCTACTAAACAATGGCGGTCAATAAACTCAAAGCACCGCGCAATATACATATCGACTTCAGCCCCTCCCCTCGGCAGTATGAGTTGTGGAAGCTCTTGCAACCAAACTACTGCCCGCATTGTGGGGCCGAGATCGAGCAGGTTCTTGTTGGCTATGACCAACAGAGAAATCCTCAATACAAACCGCAGTGTAAGCACTGTAAGTCGCAGAATCTTCCCCAGCTAATCTTGGGAGGCGGAGCCGCCGGTGGTGGTAAGTCGTATGTCGGTAGCGTATGGCTCGTATCATCGTGTATGCGCTTCGAGAATATCCGTGCTGTGGTCGCTCGTAAGACACTCAAATCGCTCAAAGAGTCCACTTGGAACACCATCAAAACCA
>CALDPX010000086.1 GCA_937911745.1 uncultured Alistipes sp.
GAGCGGGAGCATTTTAGAGCAGCCGAAGGCTGGTCAATTGAGAATTGAGAGTTGAGAGTTGAAAGTTGAAAGTTGAAAATTATGGTGCGCCACGATGTTTCGTGGCGCAATTTTTATTTAACCCTAAGCCCCACTATCAAAGAGAGATTGGTCAAAGATTAATCGGATATTCTTTGAAAAGTTTTGGTTTTGGAAAGGGAAATTCTCAATTCTCAATTCTCAATTTTCAATTCGTATATTGTGTTTTCGGAAAAAAGGATTAACTTTGCGAGTTATTTGCGCATTACGCGCGTACGCGAAGCGTGCGTGAGAAGTGCGTAAGGAGCAGAAAAACAAGACAAAACAATAATAATTCAAACACTAAAAACAATGCAGAACAAAGGTCTTATTAAATTCATTGCGATTGTTTTGGCAATTGCGTGTGCTTACCAACTTTCGTTCACTGTTGTTTCGGGCGTTGTGGAGAACAAGGCAGAGAAGTATGCTCAGGAGCAGGTTGCTGCCACTACCGTTACTCCCGCCATGCTCGAAAAAGCAGGTATGAGCGAACAGGCTTACCGCGAGTATATGCTCGTAAAGAAAGAGCAGCAGTATCTCGACAGCGTTAAGTCGAAACCCGTTTTCAACGTACTCGTGAAGAAATTCACCTATGCAGAGGTTAAGGAGAAAGAGTTGAATCTCGGTCTTGACCTTCGCGGTGGTATGAACGTGATGCTCGAAATTGCAGTAGAGGACGTAGTTGTGGCTCTCTCGAACGACTCGAAAGACCCCACCTTCCTCGCAGCAATCGAGGAGGCTAAGGTGGAGGCTAAGAACTCGCAGAGCGACTATATCACTCTCTTTGCTAAGGCTTACGACCGCCTCTCGAATGGCGCACCCCTTTCGCTGATTTTCAACAATCAGATTATGAAAGACAAGGTGAACCTCAACAGCACCAATGACGAAGTGTTGAAAGTGTTGCGCGAGGAGTCGGAGAGCGCTATTGCAAACTCCTACAACGTGCTCCGCAGCCGTATCGACCGCTTTGGTGTGGCTCAGCCCAACATCCAGCGTTTGGAGAACTCGGGTCGTATCTTGGTAGAGCTTCCCGGTGTTAAGGAGCCCGAGCGTGTTCGTAAACTCTTGCAGGGTACCGCTTCGTTGGAGTTCTGGGCAACCTACGACAACGACGAGATTCTTCCCCAGTTGCAGAGGGCTAACAACGTACTCCGCACCCTTGGCGTAAATGGTGTTGAGGTTGAGGCTGAGAAAGCAGAGGTTTCTGAGGGCGACCTCGTGGCAGAGTTGGAGGGCGCAGAGGTGTCGGCAGATGCAGAACTCGCAGCCTACAACAAGGCTAACCCCCTCTTCGCAAAACTTATGCCCGCTGTTGATGCAGCAGGTCGCGCATACCGTGGTCCCGTTGTAGGTCACGCTATGAGCTACGATATGGAGACTATTGACGAGTACCTCGCAATGCCTCAGGTTAAAGCCGTTCTCAATCCCGATGTTCGCTTTATGTGGAGCGCAAAATCGGTTGACGAGGCTGGCACTATCTACGAACTCTACGCCATCAAGGCTGACGGTCGTGACGGCAAGGCTCCTCTGGATGGTGGTTCGGTAGTTGACGCTTCGCCCCAATACTCCGAGATGGGTGGTGCTGCCGAGGTTGATATGGTTATGAATACCAACGGCTCGAATGTTTGGGCTCGTATGACCAAGGCTAACATCGGCAAGAGCATCGCTATCGTGCTCGATGGCGTGGTTTACTCGGCTCCTACCGTACAGAACGAGATTACCGGCGGTCGCTCGGCCATCACCGGCAACTTCACCATTACCGAGGCTACCGACTTGGCTAACGTGCTCAAATCGGGTAAACTTCCCGCTCCCGCACGCATCATTCAGGACACTGTGGTAGGTCCTTCGCTCGGTGCTGAGAGTATCAACGCCTCGCTCATCTCGTTCATCATCGCCTTCGTGCTCGTACTCGCTTATATGATTTTCTTCTATAAGGGCGCAGGTGTTGTTGCAAGCGTTGCTTTGGTTTGCAACGTATTCTTCCTCTTTGGTGTATTGGCATCGTTTGGTGCAGTACTGACCCTGCCCGGTATCGCAGGTATCGTGCTTACTTTGGGTATGGCTGTGGATGCTAACGTAATTATCTACGAGCGCGTGAAAGAGGAACTCTGGGCTGGTAAAGGTCTTTCGGCTGCTATCACCGCAGGTTACAAGAACGCAATGAGCGCAATTATCGACTCGAACATCACCACCATCATCACCGGTATTGTTCTGTTCGTATTCGGTACAGGTCCCGTTCAGGGCTTTGCAACTACCCTTATCATCGGTATCATCACCTCGCTCTTCACCTCGCTCTTCTTCACTCGTATGATTTTCGAGGCTCGCGTGGCAAAGGGTAAGAATGTTACCTTCTCGAACAAACACACCGACAAGTTCCTTGCTAACACCAAGATTAACTTCATCGGCATCCGTAAAGTATCCTACATTGTATCGGCTGTTTTGATTTTGGCTTCGGTTGTATCGCTTTCTACCCGTGGCTTGAACTATGGCGTTGACTTCTCGGGTGGTCGTACCTTCGTAGTACGCTTCGACCAGCCCGTTACTGCTGACCAGGTTCGTGAGGGCTTGCAGGTAGTCTTCGACGCTGCCGAGGGCGACGCAAGCGAGAAATCGTTTGAGGTTAAGCAGTTTGGTGACGACAGCCAGATGCGTATCGTAACCCAGTACCTCCACGCCGACCAGAGCGATGACGCAACCGCTAAGGTTGAGAATCTGCTCTATGAGGGTGTTAAGGAGTTGTACACTACCGATATTACTCTCAATGAGTTCACTTCGACCGCTACCAACCCCAATGGTATCATCCAGGCAGATATGGTAGGTCCCAGCGTTGCAAGCGACATCACTCGTGGTGCATTCATCTCCGTATTCTTCGCACTCATAGCCATCGGTCTTTATATCATCATCCGATTCAAGAAATGGCAGTGGGGTGCAGGTTCGGTTGTGGCTTTGGCACACGATGCGTTCCTCACTATGGGTATCTTCTCGCTCTTGCACGGCGTATTGCCCTTCAACTTGGAGGTAGACCAGTCGTTCATCGCAGCAATCCTTACCATTATCGGTTACTCGATTAACGATAAGGTGGTTATCTTCGACCGTATCCGCGAGTTTACCACTCTCTATCCCAAACGCAACCTCAAAGAGACCATCAACGCAGCTGTTAATACCACTTTGGCTCGTACCATCAACACTTCGGGTACCACTTTGGTAACTCTGCTTTCGATCTTCCTCTTCGGTGGTGCCGTTATCCGCGGTTTCGTATTCGCACTGATGTTCGGTGTGATTATCGGTACCCTTTCGTCCATCTTCATCGCTACTCCCGTTGCTTATGACCTTATGAACAAACAGGAGCGCAAAGAGAGCAAGAAGGCGGCTGCTAATAAATAGCAAACTTGTAGTAACTTTTAGATAAGTTCGGGGGTGGGTTTA
Source organism: uncultured Alistipes sp. (assembly GCA_937911745.1). Taxonomy (GTDB): domain Bacteria; phylum Bacteroidota; class Bacteroidia; order Bacteroidales; family Rikenellaceae; genus Tidjanibacter. The sequence goes on from CALDPX010000086.1 coordinate 3,484, forward strand.
TGCTCACCCCCTTTTTTACGTAAATCTCGCGGAAAAATCGCAATGATAACTTGCTGTTAATTTCGAATTTGCAGTTGCGCAACTCCCGCAAACCAGACGTTATTTATATCTATAAGGTAAGGTGGAGCCCTCCCCTATTCCACTCACCTGCCTGGCAAATGAAATGCCATACGCCTTCAACATAAGATTTACAAAGAAGAGGTGACCTTAGCACCTTGTAAAATAAGAGCACTGAGGTAGTGGCATCTCTGTAAAACGCACGTTAATTGTACCCTCTCGCACACATCAAGGTCTATAACCAACAAAAAAACAGGAGTATTATTTGGTTTATAAAATAAAGTAGTTTATATTTGCATTGAGTTTAAGGTGTACAACTACACTTGCTAATGGCCAGGCAGCTGTGGTTGACTCGCTAAAATACACACATAACCTAACATTGTAGTGCGGGTGGCAACGAGGTACCCGACCTATTACAAAACATTAAAATTATGGAAAACAAACAATTAACCGAAAAAGAGAGTTTGGAGATTATCTCCTCTATGATTCAAAGCACACAAAAACGCATGATTGATGGCGCGGGCAAACCTTTTCTCATCTGGGGTTATCTGCTCGTGGCAGTGTCACTATCTATTTGGATGCTTGTGCGCACCACAGGCAATTGGGCTTGGAGTTACCTATGGTTCGCCCCGCTTGTAATAGGCTTTCCCCTAATGCATATACTTACCCACAAACAGAGCAGTCCACAGGTAACCACTTTTATAGATAAAATAACGGGGCATATTTGGACCATTTTTGGGGTATCATGCGTTTTAGTGAATGTGGTGGCAATGCTATCGAGTCTGATATTGGGTAAGTATATTGACATCTTCACCTTCGTAATGCTGCTTTTGGGTGGTGCTTTACTGCTAACCGGCATTATTATCAAGTTCAAGCCCATGATTGTTAGCGGTATTATCAGCGACATCATCGCAATTTTGCTGCTGTTTGTACCGGATCCTTTGGATATTCATATTATCTTTGCAGTGGCAATGACAGTGGTGATGATTATTCCCGGTCACATCTTAAACTACAAAGCACGCAAATAGACCATGTTACGCGAACTGAATCCTCTTTTGCACTCCGAATTGCGTTTGGCGGTAATGGCCACACTGTTGGGTGTGGAGAGTGCAGACTTTGTGTTTCTGCGCGAGCAGACAGGGGCTTCGGCGGGTAATCTGAGCGTACAGATTGATAAATTGTCGAAAGCCGGCTATATTCAGGTCGAAAAGACTTTCAATGGCAAGATGCCACGAACCATTTGTCGTATTACACCAGCAGGCTCTGAGGCTATGTCTGAATATGTCGAAACACTTAGGCAATATCTGAAATTGTAAGATAGTTGAAAGAACAACATTGAAAGAGTGAAATCGAGGGCTGAACTCATTGTAGTTCAGCCCTCGATTGGCATTGGAGGGGGGATTACTTCTTGGTGCCGCAGCCGCAACCACCTCTTTTCTCTTCGTGGGGCTTGGAGGTCGAACAACTACCTTCACTCTTTTTCTCGTCTTTGGTTTCGCAACCCGAGGTTTTGGTACCACATTTCTCGTCTTTCATAATTATTTTTGCGTTTTAGTGAAACTTATCGTCCATTATTGCTACAAAATCTAAGCCACAATGAAAATTCGTAAAGAAGAAGAGCGTTAGGATAAAAATAAAAAACATCAATAATGGGTAAAAACCAAAAATTATTCTTATCTTGCGCCCGCTTTGCACTACTAAGCGTATGATGGCCGTAGGGTGCAAGACGCAAATGTGGCGAGTAATATGCACAATCTCGTTACGCCAAGGAGAGGTGACCGAGTGGTTTAAGGAGCGCGCCTGGAAAGTGCGTATACCTCAAAAGGGTATCGAGGGTTCGAATCCCTCCCTCTCCGCTGAGAATGAGGAAGTTACGAAAAGGTAACTTCCTCGTTTTGTTTTTGTTGACACTGTAACTCGCCGCCTTGGCTATTGATACAATTATTACCGTCTCCCAAAAACACTATTGCAATACCAATACACCAAAAATAATACGCTGAGAATCGAATAATTTTTAACTTTCAATTATAATGGGTATCTTTGTGCAATAGAGCACAATAAAAGATGAAGGCGACATTAATTAGATTCATATTAACAGCGTTGATGGTGTGTGGTGTACAGACGCTTTCTGCACGAGAGGTGTATAGTCTCAACCGCGACTGGAAATTTTTCACCTACTCCGAGGACAACTCCTCGATAGTAAACCTACCACACCAATGGAACTCAGACGCACTTGGCGGACGTAGGGACTACTATCGTGGTACGGGAAACTACCTACGCTATGTCGACTTCCGCCCCGAATGGCAGGGTAAGCGTATCTATCTGCGTTTCGGAGCTGCCAATCTTGTGACAGACCTCATCATCAACGGACGCTACGTGGGACGCCACGAGGGTGGTAGTAGCGCGTTCACCTTCGAGATTACAGATTATCTAAACTTCAACGGTAGGGATCTGCTGTGGGTTATTGTGGGTAACGTAAGCCAAAGCGAAGTTATGCCTACTGCCGGCAACGAGATATGCTATGGCGGACTATTCCGTGGCGCTCAGATAATTGTTCAGGAACCAACCCACATAGCCCTAGACCACTTCTCCTCGCACGGAGTATATATCCACAATAAGAAAGTGAGCACCGAGAGTGTCACGGGCGAGGTGGAGGTACGCCTTAGTGCGCTCGCTTCACAGGGCGCTTCGCTTAGGTTGTCAATTAGCGACCCGAAGGATAGGGAGGTCTTTGCTACCACCCAAAAGGTGCGCACCACAAAGGGTACGACAGCCACCTTCATACCCTTTGAAATTAACAATCCAACACTCTGGAATGGCACACTCAACCCAGCACTCTACACCTTCAACCTCACCCTATCCGCTTCGGGAGAAGAGTGCGATGAGGTGATGGTTCAAAGCGGTTTCCGTAACTACAAGGTAACGCCCAACGGCTTTGTGCTCAATGGCGAGGATTACCCTATAAGGGGTGTACTTTTGCACCGAGATAGGGCTTTGAGCGGCATGGCTGTGTCGGAGCGTGAGATTTTGGAGGATGTGGAGTTTGCTCTCGAAATGGGTGCAAACACCATTCGTGTGGTGGGCGGCTCACACCACCCAGCATTCTATCGTATCTGCAACAACCTTGGCATACTCGTAATCAATGACCTTCCGCTAATGGGTGCAACCACCCTCAATGGCAAAGGCTTTTTCGACACCCCCGCATTCCGCAGAAATGGCGAAGAGCAGTTGCAGGAGATGATTTATCAGAACTACAATCACCCCTCGATTATGGCGTGGAATCTCTTCTCGGAACTCGAAACACGTGGAGAAAATCCCGCCGACTATATCCGTTCTCTACACTCGCTTGCCAAGCGACTCGACCCCGACCGTTTCACTTCGGGGTGGAGCAATCAGGATGGCGAGATAAATTTTGTCACTGACCTCATTGTGTGGAGCCACTCGTTTGGCTGGATGGAGGGGCTGCCGAGCGACATTGCCGTATGGCAGGAGCAACTTCACTCGGTACCCGAATGGGACGCTCTGCACTCGGCGGTGAGTTACAAGTGCGGTGGTAACATCTTCCACCAGGGCGATCTGCTGGACAAACCTCTCTCTTCGAGCAATTGGCACCCCGAGAGGTGGCAAACCTATTTCCACGAAACATACCTCAACACCCTCGGAGAGGACAACAGATTTTGGGGTTTGTTTGTGGACGGGCTCTTCGACTACGCCTCGGTAGACACCCATCGTTCGGCAGGCGGAGTGTGCGATATGGGTGTGGTGAGTTTCAACCGCCAAGTACGCAAAGACGCCTTCTACCTCTACAAGGCTCGCTGGAACACCTCGGACGACTTCCTACACATCGTAGAGAGTCGTTGGGCTCGCCGTGCGGACCGTCAGCAAACCATCAAGGTCTTTACCAACCTTCCCGAGGTGGAACTCTCCGTAAATGGCGTATTCCTCGGCTCGAAGGAGGTTGTGGATGGCATAGTGGCGTGGCAGGATGTTGAGATGGAGTATGGCACCAACACCATAGAGGTAACATCGCGTGGTCTTACCGACCGCATAAGCATAGAGATACCCCAGAGTTACTCGGCAGATTTGTAGCCCCCAGTGGGAACAAGACAAAGGGCGCGGAAGATAGTTCTCTGCGCCCGTTGTGTGTTATGTATCGAGACCTTACGCCACACTGTCGACCAGCGCAAACGACAAATCGCCTTTGCAGCAGAGTTTATCCCCCACCCTCAACTCGGCACTGCAAAAGACCATCACCCCACGCCTATTGGTCAGCGTGGCAGTCACCTCGCAGAGGTCGCCAGGGCGCACAGGATGTTTGAAGCGCACATTGTTGATGCCCGTATAGAGCGTGGTCTTACCAATAATATCATCGCCCAGCAGCAAACCGCAACTCTGCGCCATAATCTCGCACAGAATAACCCCGGGGACTATCGGGTTGCCCTCGAAGTGCCCACGACAGAAAAACTCATCCTCACGGATGCGGTATTTGGCGTGGCATACACCCTGCTCGTCAATCTCCGCCTCATCCACGAGCAACATCGGTTCTCGCTGAGGTAGGTATTTTTTCAGCTCTTCGCGGTTCATATACTACTCGATATTATTTGCCACAAACTCTCTAATAACCCTCTCGGCACCGAGGATGAGGTCCTCGACAATAGCCCGTGCGGGCTCCGCCTTGCGCACCAAACCGGCGCACTCGCCAGCCATATAACTGCCATACTCATCGCCATCCTGCACTGCCTTCCTCAGCGAGCCCGTACCAAAGGCGAGCACCTCTTCGGGATTGGTGTTGGGATCGCTCTCCATCTTGGCAAACTCGCGCGAAAAGGGGGTTTTGAGCGAGCGCACAGGGTGTCCGAGACTCTTACCCGTAACGGTTGTGGAGATGTCGGTGGCGCGGAGAACTTTCTCCTTATATTCGGGGTGTATGTTGCACTCATCGGCAACCAAAAAGCGTGTGCCTACCTGCACACCCTCGGCACCGAGCATAAAGGCTGCGGCTGCTCCCCTGCCGTCGGCAATACCGCCAGCCGCAATGACCGGAATATCCACCGCATCGACCACTTGGGGGATGAGAGGCAGCGTGTGCAACTCGCCAATGTGACCGCCCGACTCGGCACCCTCGGCAACAATGGCATCGGCACCCGCCCTCTGCATCTTCAAAGCCAGAGCCACCGAAGCCACAACGGGTATAACCTTGATGCCTGCTGCCTTCCAAGCCTCCATATACTTCACGGGCGAGCCTGCGCCCGTAGTGACAATCCTTACACCCTCTTCGATAATCATCTGAGCAACCTCGCCTGCGTTGGGCGACTGCAACATAATGTTTACACCGAAGGGTTTATTGGTCAACTCTTTACACTTTCTGATTTCGGCTCTTACAGCCTCCGTTCCGGCATTGATGGACGAGATGAGTCCAAGTCCGCCGGCGTTGGATACGGCAGCCGCCAGCGAGGCATCAGCCACCCACGCCATACCGCCCTGAATGACGGGATACTCTATGCCGAGCATCCGGCAAATTCTACTCTTAATCATAGGTTCAAATCCTTTGTATGTGATGTGTGCCTTCTTTGTACAAATTCTCAACCACAAATTTAGCATATTTTTGCAAAAGCGAAAAATTGCGTTACCTTTGCACCATCAATAGGAGAGATGGCAGAGTGGTCGAATGCGGCGGTCTTGAAAACCGTTGAACAGCGATGTTCCGGGGGTTCGAATCCCTCTCTCTCCGCTGAGAATGAGGAAGTTACGAAAAGGTAACTTCCTCATTTTGTTTTTGTTGCCACCGTAACTTGCTGATTTAGGGGTTGATGCAATGACTACTCTGGTGCGAATTATGACTACTCGCCCGATGTAAAGTGTTGGTTATAAGAGGGGTAAAAACAGGGGTTTAGACATCAAGTCGTAACCAATTCGTAACTACGATTTGCACTCCTTGTAACCTGACTACTATTGTCTAAAAAGCGACTACTTTTGACCACACTCTTTTGGCTTTCAAATAGTTAGAGATATTTACCTTCGTATCACTAAATATTTGAAGAGTAATTTACTACGACACGAAAGCCGCCCGTAAGTCGATAAGGCTTGCGGGCGGGGGTATTAAATGAAAGTCTCAGAACTGTCGAGCAATTTGTATCACCTGTGACGGTTGCGGTTTATGTTCTTTTGCGGCTTTCATATGGCTGATGTTTTATTCTGGATTAATATAACCATCAGCATCACCAATCTGTACGATGCTGCCGTTGCCGTCGCTGACCCATACGCCGCCGAAAGCGTCATGCTGATTATATTCACCAGCATATTCTCTGCCGAGAGCATAACCCTGAGACTCATTAACGGCGGATAACATATCCGCCGAGACGGGTTTGCCATCGGCATCGTAGGTCACGACCTTATCCGTCGTTGTGGCATCCAATCCAGTGTAGCAGTAGATGGTACTGTTCGCTATCGAACCACCTTCGCCACAGTTAATACTGCCTGTAGCGTTCGAAGGATACTCTACATCACCCAGATATCCAATATAGTCAGAAGCAGAGTTATGTCTGAATGTATGAACCTCAGAATCCGAGATAATCACAACAGGAATCATTTCAGAGTAACCCATAAGACCCATAGCACTTCCGATACCAGGAGCAGAAGTCCATTTATCACCTGCACCATAGGCATATATGACCGCGTTTGTAATATTGATTGTTCCGCAAGTACCTTCGCCTGCTGCACCAATGGCTGAAGCGTAAAAGTTGTTCGTATACGCATATACCGTGACATTCGAAATGTTAATGTTACCGGCATTATAACTCTCGTTGTTGTCGTAGTCGTACTTTCCACCAATAGCTGAAGCATGACTACCGTGAGCACGAAGAATATTAGCATTACTGTTCGAAGTAATATTAACTGTTCCGCCCTCTGCTACGAAGATACCGCCTGCCCGTCCCCACTCGCTATCTGTATCTACAGTATTATCGCCCATAACAAATATGGTTGCGTTGCTGCCGGACGCGACATCAATAGCACTACTGCCCTTACCAACCGTAATGTTTGCATTGTTTAGAACAATCGTTGGATTTCCGCTTTCGACCTTGATGCCGTAGTTGCCAGTGCCGGTAAACGTGTAATATGCATTGTCGTTGATGACGTATGTTGCAGTAAGGGTTGAGAGATCAACATCTACTTTTTTACCTGCGTACAGCGCATAACTATATCCTGCTTTAGTAGCGACGTTAAAGGTATGTGTTGCAAGTTCTGTATCGCCATCCTTCACCGTTACCAAACCACCCACAGCGAAAGTACCATAAAGGAAAGCATTGCCATTGTCGTCAGTGGTGAGGGTGTAGTCATCGACGAGGATGTCGGTGCCGGGGTTCTTGGCACACATTACCACGAGGTTGATGGTGGTTTGCGAAGAGAGCGTGAAGTCGAAGTTCACTTCGGTCCATTCGGTAGTGGTGAGGTCGTTTGCATAGTCGCCATATACGTACTGACCTACCTTGCCGTCATCACCTACAGGAGTGTAACCGGGACGTGCAGAGCTGCCATTGGTGGAGGCTGCCTTGGTGTAGAACTGTACGTGGTAAGAACCTGCCTTCAGGGTAATTTCCTTGTGACCGAGGCGCTTGTTGGCCGATGAAGTTCCGCTAACCTTTACAGAGTAGCTGCCGCTATGTGCATCGGTAGACTGTGCCAGAGAGGCATTGCCGGCTGTGGTGGTAGACTTCCAGTTGGTGGGTGTGCTGCCGCTCCATGCCTCGAAGCCTCCGTTGCCGATGAGGTTGTCGCCTTCGGGCTCTACGGGCTCTTCATTGTCGTCGTTGCCGCCCTCTGATGCCTTGCCCTCTGCGATGGCGAAGTTGCGCACTTCCCAAGTAGAGCCGCTCTCGTTATTCGTATTATAATAGAAGGCGATGCGGATGGTCTTGCCCATGTACTCGGCAGGGATGTTGATGTCGGCGGACTCGAAGGTTACCCAGTCGGCGCCTTCGGTGTGGTCGGCCTTGAGTACTGCCCATGTGGCCATGGTGGCGTCATCGGTGTAGTTGGCACTGATGAGTACCTT